>NZ_JASTLB010000001.1:0-645392 GCF_030499535.1 Streptomyces sp. TG1A-8 | reverse complement strand
CCCGGCCGACGTGGACGCCGTCGAGGCGCACGGCACCGGCACCACCCTCGGCGACCCCATCGAGGCCCAGGCGCTGCTCGCCACCTACGGCCAGGACCGGCCCGCCGACCGGCCCCTGCTGCTCGGCTCGGTCAAGTCGAACATCGGCCACACCCAGGCCGCGGCCGGGGTCGCCGGCGTCATCAAGATGGTCCTCGCCCTGCGCGAGCGCAGACTGCCCGCCACCCTGCACGTCGACCGCCCCTCCTCGCACGTCGACTGGTCCGCCGGCCGGGTCGAGCTCCTCACCGACCCCCGCCCCTGGCCGGACGCCGACCGGCCGCGCCGCTGCGCCGTGTCCTCCTTCGGCGTCAGCGGCACCAACGCCCACGTCATCCTCGAACAGGCCCCGCCCGCCGAGGAGGAGGAACCGAGCCCGCGGCCGGCCCCCGCCGGCGCCCCCCGCACCCGCGCCTTCCCCCTGTCCGGCCGCACCGCCGCCGCCCTGCGCGCCCAGGGCGCACGCCTGGCCGCCCACCTGCGCGACACCCCCGGCCTCGCCGACCGGCCGGCCGACCTCGCCTGGTCGCTGGCCACCACCCGGCCCGCGCTCGAACACCGCGCCGTGGTCGTCGCCCGGGACCACGACGAACTGCTGCGCGGCCTGGGCGCGGTGGCCGACGGCACCCCCGCCGCCTCCGTCGTCCGCGGCGTCGCCAACACCACCGGCGACCCGGTCCTGCTCTTCCCCGGACAGGGCCCCCAGTGGCCCTCCATGGCCGTCGAACTCCTCGAGTCCGACACCCGCTTCCGCGCCCACTTCACCGAGGCGGCCGGCGCGGTCGAGCAGTTCACCGACTGGACGGTCCTCGACGTGCTGCACGAGGCCCCCGGCGCACCGCCCCTGGAACGCCTCGACGTCGTCCAGCCCACCCTGTTCGTGGTCTGCGTCGCCCTGGCCCGGTTGTGGGAGTCCTGCGGCGTCACCCCGGCCGCGGTGGCCGGGCAGAGCCAGGGCGAGATCGCCGCCGCCCACATCGCCGGCGTCCTCACCCTCTCCGACGCCGCCCGCGTCGTCGTCACCCGCTCCCGCGCCCTCACCGCGATCACCGGCCGCGGCGGCATGGTCTCCGTGCCGCTGCCGCTGGCCGAGGTGGAGCGGCGCATCGCCCGCTGGGACGGCCGCATCTCGGTCGGCTCCGTCACCGGTCCGCGCTCGGTCACCGTCTCCGGCGAGACGACCGCCCTGACCGAACTGCTGGAGGAGCTCACCGCCGAGGACGTCCGCGCCCGCCGCGTCCCGGTCGACTACGCCTCCCACTGCGCCCAGGTCGAGGAGGTCCGCGAGGCCCTGCTCGACGGCTTCGCCCCCGTGCGCCCGCGCCAGGCGAGCATCCCCTTCCACTCCACCGTCACCGGTACCCGCGTCGAGGACACCACCACGCTCGACGCCGCCTACTGGTACCGCAACATCCGGCAGACCGTCCGCTTCGAGGACACCGTCCGCGAACTGGCCGCCGCCGGGCACCGGGTGTTCGTCGAGGCGGGCCCGCACCCGGTGGTGACCACCGCCGTCGGCGACATCCTCGACGACCTCGGCATCACCGACGGCGTGGTCACCGGCACCCTGCGCCGCTCCGAGGGCGGACCGCGGCGGTTCCTCGCCTCCGTCGCCGAACTCGCCGTACGCGGCGTCCGCGTCGACTGGAGCAGCGTCCACGACGAGCCCGGCCGCCGCGTCGACCTGCCCGTCTACGCCTTCCAGCGCCGCCGCTACTGGCCCGGGTTCAGCGCCCGCGACACCGAGGCGCCGGCCGCCGGCACCGCGGACGCGCCGTTCTGGCAGGCCGTGGAGTCCGCCGACCTGCCCACCTTGTCCGCCGCCCTCGACCTGGACGAGACCGCCGTGTCGGCCCTGGTGCCGGCCCTCGCCCGCTACCGCAGGCGCAGCGCCGACCGCGCCACCGCCGACCGCTGGCGCTACCGCATCACCTGGCACCCCCTGGCCGAGGCCGGCACCCCCGTCCTGACCGGCAGCTGGCCCCTGGTGGTGCCCCGCGGCCACGAGACGGGCCCCGAGGCCACCGCCGTGCGCGCCGCCCTCGTCCGGGCCGGCGCCGACAGCCCGCTCGTCGTCGTCGACCCCGCCGCCGACCGTGCCGCCCTGGCCGAGGCGCTGGGCGGCGCCGCGTCCGGGGCCCGGGCCGTGCTGTCCCTGCTGGCCCTGGAGGAGTCCGCACACCCCGCGCACCCGGACCTGCCGGCCGGCTTCGCCGCCACCGTGGCCCTGGTGCAGGCCCTGGACGACCTGAACACGCACCTGCCGGTGTGGTTCGTCACCCGCGGCGCCGTCGCCACCGGCCCCGGCCCCGGCGTGGACAGCCCGGCCCAGTCCCTGGTGTGGGGCTTCGGGCGGGTCGTCGCGCTGGAACAGGCCGACCACTGGGGCGGTCTGGCCGACCTCCCGGCCCGCGTCGACGCGCGCGCCGCCGACCGCCTGGTGGGCGTCCTGGCCGGCACCGACCACGAGGACCAGGTCGCCGTGCGCGCCACCGGCGTGCTCGGCCGCCGCCTGGAGCGCGCCGCGACCGGCGGCCTGCCCGGCCGCCGCGCCTGGAACCCGCAGGGCACCGTCCTGGTCACCGGCGGCACCGGTGCCCTCGGCCGGCACGTCGCCCGCTGGCTCGCCCGCTGCGGTGCCCGCCACCTGCTGCTCGTCAGCAGGTCGGGGGCCGACGCCCCCGGCGCCCGCGACCTGCTCGCCGAACTGTCGGTGCTCGGCGCGCACACCGAACTGGTCGCCTGCGACGTCGCCGACCCCGCCGAGGTCGCCGCACTGGTGGCCTCCGTGCCGGCCGAACGCCCGCTGGGCGCCGTCTTCCACACCGCCGCCGTCCTCGACGACGGGATCATCGGCGCGCTCACCCCCCGGCGCCTCGCCGACGTGCTGCGGGTCAAGGTCGGCGGCGCCCGCAACCTGGACGCGGCCACCGCGCACCTGGACCTGTCCGCGTTCGTGCTGTTCTCCTCCTCCTCCGGCGTCTTCGGCAGCCCCGGGCACGGCAACTACGCGCCCGGCAACGCCTTCCTCGACGCCCTCGCCGAGGACCGGCGGGCCCGCGGCCTGCCCGCCACCGCGGTGGCCTGGAGCGGCTGGGCGGACGGCGGCATGGCCGCGGGCACCGTGGGCGAACGCCTGCAGCGCCACGGCGTCCGCCTGATGGAACCCGAGATCGCCGTCACCGCCCTGCAGGACGCCCTCGACCACGACGACACCGCCCTCGTCGTCACCGACATCGACTGGGAGGTGTTCGGCGCCGAACTGGTCAGGGGCCGCCCGCGCCGCCTGTACGCCGAACTCCCCGACCTCCGCCCGGTCCTCGCCGCCCGGCGCCCGCAGGCCCGGGAGTCCGCGGCCGGCGCGGACACGGGCAACGAACTGGTCGCCCAGTTGGCCCGGCTCGGCGACGCCGAACGCCGGCACGCCGTACTGGAACTGGTCCGCGCGCACATCGCCTACGTCCTCAACCACCCCAGCCCGGAGGACGTCGAACCGGCCCGCGCCTTCCGCGAACTCGGCTTCGACTCGCTCACCGCCGTGGAACTGCGCAACACCCTCGGCGAGGCCACCGGGACCCGGCTGCCCGCGACGCTCGTCTACGACTACCCGACCCCGGCCGCGCTCGCCGACCACCTCAGCGACGCGCTCGCCCCCGCCGGGGCCCCCGCGGCGCCCGCCGTGCGTGCCACGGCCGGTCCGCGCCCCGCGGACGACGCCGACGACCCCGTCGTGATCGTCGCGATGGCCTGCCGCTTCCCCGGCGGCGCCGACACCCCCGAGCGGTTCTGGCAGCTGCTGGCCGAGGGCACCGACGCCATGGGGCCCTTCCCCGAGGACCGCGACTGGGACCTCGCCTCGCTGTACGACCCCGAGCCCGGCCGCCCCGGCCGCACCTCCACGCTCACCGGCGGCTTCCTCAACGGCTTCGCCGACTTCGACCCCGGCTTCTTCGGCATCTCCCCGCGCGAGGCGGTGGCGATGGACCCGCAGCAGCGGCTGCTGCTGGAGATGGCCTGGGAGGCGTTCGAGCGGGCCGGCCTCGACCCGCGCACGCTGCGCGGCAGCCGCACCGGCGTGTTCGCCGGCACCAACTACCAGGACTACTCCTCCCGCCCCATCGCGCCCGGCGACGACGTGGCGGCCCACCTCGGCACCGGCAACTCCGCCAGCGTCATGTCGGGACGGCTGTCGTACACCTTCGGTCTGGAAGGGCCCGCGGTGACGGTGGACACCGCGTGCAGTGCGTCGCTGGTGGCGCTGCACCTGGCGGTGCGTTCGCTGCGGTCGGGTGAGTGTGATCTCGCGCTGGCCGGCGGTGTGACGGTGATGGCGTCGCCGGGACTGTTCGTGGACTTCAGCCGGCAGCGCGGTCTGGCGGCGGACGGGCGGTGCAAGGCGTTCGCGGACGCCGCCGACGGCACCGGCTTCTCCGAGGGCGGCGGCCTGCTGCTCGTGGAGCGCCTCTCCGACGCCCGCCGCCACGGCCACCGGGTGCTGGCGGTGGTGCGTGGCAGCGCGGTCAACCAGGACGGCGCCTCCAACGGGCTGAGCGCCCCCAATGGTCCCTCCCAGCAGCGGGTGATCCGCGCCGCTCTGGCGGACGCGGGCGTGGACGCCACCGAGGTGGATGCGGTGGAGGCGCACGGTACGGGTACGACGCTGGGTGATCCGATCGAGGCGCAGGCGTTGCTGGCGACTTATGGCCAGGGGCGTCCTGCGGGGCGGCCGTTGTGGCTGGGGTCGGTGAAGTCGAACGTGGGTCACACGCAGGCGGGTGCCGGTGTGGCGGGTGTGATGAAGATGGTGCTGGCGTTGGGGCACGGTGTGCTGCCGGCGACGTTGCACGTGGACCGTCCCTCCTCGCACGTGGACTGGGAGGCGGGTGCGGTGGAGCTGCTGACCGAGGCGCGTGCGTGGCCGGGGACGGGGGACCGTCCGCGGCGGGCGGGTGTGTCCTCGTTCGGCATCAGCGGTACCAACGCGCACGTCATCCTGGAGGCCCCGCCCGCGCAGCCCGGCCCGGCCGGAGCGGACACCGGCACCCCGGCCGGCGACGTGCCCTGGGTGATCAGTGCCCGCACCGCGCAGGGCCTGCGCGCCCAGGCGGAGCGGCTGCTGGACCACGCACGGTCCCACCCGTCCGTGCCGCTCGCCGACACGGCGTTGTCACTGGCGACCACCCGCACCCCGTTCACCCACCGCGCCGTGCTGCTCGGCGCGGACCGGGACGAACTCCTCGGCCAGCTCAGCGCGCTCGCGGACGGCACCCCGCTGCCGGCCACCGTGACCGGCACCGCCCGCACCGGAGGCAGGACAGCGTTCCTGTTCACCGGTCAGGGCGCGCAGCGTCCGGGCATGGGCCGGGAGCTGTACGGGGCGTTCCCCGTCTTCGCCGACGCCTTCGACGCCGTGTGCGCCCACCTGGGCGACGAGCTGCGCGAGGTCGTCTTCGGCACGGACGCCGGACCGCTGGACGAGACCCGGTGGACCCAGCCCGCCCTCTTCGCCTTCGAAGTCGCCCTGTTCCGCCTGCTGGAGTCGCTCGGCGTGCGCCCGGACCTGCTCGCCGGGCATTCGGTGGGTGAGATCGCCGCCGCGCACGTGGCGGGCGTGCTGTCGCTGGCGGACGCGTGCGCCCTGGTGGGCGCCCGCGGCCGGCTGATGCAGCAGTTGCCGCCCGGTGGTGCGATGGTCGCGGTGGAGGCGACCGAGGAGGAGGTCCTCGCCCTGCTGGAGGACCGCGACGGGGCCGGGATCGCCGCCGTGAACGGGCCCCGGGCCGTGGTGGTCTCCGGCGCGCGGGACGCGGTGGACGAGGTCGCCGCCGCGCTCGCGGCCGACGGGCGGCGCACCACGCGCCTGCGGGTCAGCCACGCCTTCCACTCGCCCCTGATGGAACCGATGCTGGCCGAGTTCCGCACCGTCACCGAACAACTCGCCTACGACGAGCCCCGGCTGACCCTGGTCTCCGGACTCACCGGCGCCCCGGCCGGCCCCGGCCTGCTCACCGACCCCGGCTACTGGGTCCGCCACGTGCGCGAACCGGTCCGCTTCCACGACTGCGTACGGAGCCTGCGCGAGCTGGGCGCCGCCCGCTTCGTGGAGGTCGGCCCGGACAGCCGCCTCACCGTGCTCGCCGAGGCCACGCTCCTCGACGCCGGGGCCGACGACGCCGCGTGCTTCCCGGCGGTCCTGCGCGAGCGGCCCGAACGGCGTCAGCTCCTCACGGCCCTGGCCGCGTTCCACGCCGACGGCGGCGAACCCGACTGGGCCGCCCTGCTCCCGGACGCCCGCACCGTGCCGCTGCCCACGTACGCCTTCCAGCGGCAGCGCTACTGGCTGCCGGCCGCGCCCTGGTCCGGCGACCTCGGCGGCGCCGGCCTGGAGGCGGCCGCGCACCCGTTCCTCGGCGCCGCGGTCGAACCCGCCGGATCCGGCGGGCTGCTGCTGACCGGGCAACTGTCGCTGCGCACCCACCCCTGGCTGGCCGACCACGCCGTCCTCGGCGACGTCATCCTGCCCGCCACCGCCTTCCTCGACCTCGCCGTGCACGCCGGCGACCGCACCGGCTGCGGGCACCTCGCCGAACTCACCCTGCACACCCCGCTGGTGCTCCCGGCCGACGGTGCCGTACGCATCCAGGTCGAGGTCGAGGCCCTCGACGACTCCGGCCGGCGCGCCTTCGCCGTCCACGCCCGGCCCGCCGACGACGGCCACGCCGCATGGCGGCGGCACGCCCAGGGCGTCCTGGCACCCCAGGCGCCGGCCGCCCCGGCCGACGGCCTCACGGCCTGGCCGCCGCCCGGCGCCGTCGCCGTCGGCGGCCGGGACGCCTCCGGCGAGGACCCGTACGCCGGGTTCGACGCCGCGGGCTTCACCTACGGGCCGGCCTTCCGGGGCCTGGGCACCGTGTGGCAGCGCGGCGACGAGGTCTACGCGGAGGTGGCCCTGCCCGAGTCCCAGCGCGCGGACGCCGCCCGCTTCGGCCTCCACCCGGCCCTGCTCGACGCGGCCGTCCAGGCCCTGCTGGTCCGGCGCCCCGGCGCGGCGGCGTCCGGGCGGACCGCGGAACCGATGCTGCCGTTCGCGTGGACCGGACTGACCCTGTACGCCGAGGGCGCCACCGCCCTGCGGGTGCGGCTGACACCCGCCGGACACGAGCACGGGTACGCCGTCCTCGTCACCGACCCCGCGGGCCGCCCGGTCGCCTCCGCCGAGGCCATCACCCTGCGCCCGGCGTCCGCCGCCCGGCCCGACCCCGCGGCCCGCCCCGGACTGCTGCGCCTGCTCTGGCGGGAGGCCGCCCCCGCGCCCGCGGCGCCCCGCCCGGAGACCACGCGGTGGATCATCCTGGGCGGCGGCGACGACCGGGTGGCCGCCGCGCTCGACGCGGCCGGCGTCCACCTGGAGACGTACGCCGACCTCGAAGCCCTGGCCAAGGCCGTCGACACGGGCATGGCCATGCCGGACGTGGTGCTCGCCGTCCCCGGGGACCGCGCCCCGGGCGGCCCCGGGACGCCCGAGGCCGTGCGCGGCCGGCTGACCCGCACCCACGAGCTGATGCGCGCCTGGCTCGCCGACGAGCGGTTCGCCGCGGCGCGGCTCGTCCTCGTCACCCGGTCCGCCGTGACCACCACGACCGGGGGCGCGGCGGGCGCCCCGGACGAGCCGGACCTGCCGGACGCCGCCCTGTGGGGCGCGGTCCGCTCCGCGCAGGCCGAACACCCCGGCCGCTTCCAGCTCCTGGACCTGCCCGGCGACCCCGGCCCGGCGGACGACGACGCCCTCCTCGCCGCGGTGGCCGCCGGCCACCCGCACGGCGCGGTGCGCGACGGACGCCTGCTGCTGCCCGACGCCGCCCCCGCGGACGCCGGGGCCGCACCGCCCGCCCTGGACGCCGGCACCGTCCTGGTCACGGGCGCCACCGGCACCCTGGGCCGCGCGGTCGCCCGGCACCTCGTCACCCGGCACGGCGTGCGCTCGCTGCTGCTCGCCGGACGGCGCGGCCCCGCGGGCGCGGACGCCGAAGCCCTGGTGGCCGAACTGACCGCACTGGGCGCCCGCGCCCGGGTGGCGGCCTGCGACGTCGCCGAGGAGGACGAGGTGCGGCGGCTCCTGGCCCAGGTGCCCGCCGACGCGCCGCTGACCGCCGTGGTGCACGCCGCCGGCGTCACCGACGACGGGGTCCTGACCGCCCTCGACCCGACCCGCTTCGACAGCGTCCTGCGGCCCAAGGCCGACGGCGCCTGGCACCTGCACCGGCTCACCGAGGACCTCGGCCTCGCGGCCTTCGTCCTGTTCTCCTCCGCCGCGGGCACCTTCGGATCCCCCGGCCAGGCCAACTACGCCGCCGCCAACGCCTTCCTGGACGCCCTCGCCGCCCACCGGCACGCGCAGGGCCGCCCGGCGACCTCCGTGGCGTGGGGCCTGTGGGACGCCGGCAGCGGCATGACGGCACGCCTGTCGCACGCCGACCGCGAACGCCTCGCCCGCGGCGGCATGCGGCCCCTGGCGACCGAGGACGCCCTGGCACTGCTCGACGACGCGCTGGCCACGACCACCCCCGCCGTCATCGCCATGAACACCGGCTCCGGCCCGGCCGCCGCGCGCGCCCTGCTGCACCCGCCGACCGCGGCCCCGGCCCGCCGGGCCGCCGCCGGGGCCCCCGGCGCCCCGGCCGCCGCCCCGCTGCTCGCGGGCCGCGCACCGGAGGAACGCCCGGGTCTGCTGCTGCACCTGGTGCGCGACCTGGCCGCCACCGTCCTCGGACACGCCCGCGCCGACGAGGTGGCGGCCGACCGCCTCTTCACCGAGCAGGGCTTCGACTCCCTCACCGTGGTGGAACTGCGCAACCACCTCGCCACGGCGACCGGCCTGAAGCTCGCTCCGACCCTGCTGTTCGACCACCCCACGCCCGAGGCGCTCGCCGCGCACCTGGACCGGCTGCTGGCCGACACCCCCGGGCAACGGCCGGAGCCGCGGGCGGCGGAGCCGGCCGCGCCCGCACCCCGGGCCGAGGACACCCTCGGCGGCCTGTTCCGGCGGGCCTGCGAGGCGGGCCGGGTCGACGACGGCTTCGCCCTGCTGCAGGCCGCCGCCGAACTGCGCCCCACCTTCGCCTCCCCGGAGGAACTGGAGCGCGTCCCGGAGGCGATCCGGCTCGCCGCGGGCGACGCCGCCGCCCCGCTGGTCTGCTTCAGCTCCTACGTGGCACTGGCCGGCGTGCACCAGTACGCCCGCTTCGCCTCCGCCTTCCGCGGCCGGCGCGACGTGTGGGCGCTGCCCACGCAGGGCTTCGGCACCGGTGAACCGCTGCCCGCCACCTTCGACGCGGTCGCCGACCTGCACGCCGACGCCGTGGTCCGCACCGCGGGCGACACCCCGGCCGTCCTGGTCGGCTCCTCCTCCGGCGGCGTCCTCGCCCTCTCCGCGGCCCGGCGCCTGCAGGAGCGGGGCACCGCGCCGGCCGCCGTCGTCCTGCTCGACACCTACATGCCGCGCGCCGACTCGCCGTTCCTGCGCTTCTCGCAGCAGATGCTCGGCGGCATGTTCGAGCGGGAGTCGATGTTCGCCCACATGGACGCCGACCGGCTGACGGCGATGAGCTGGTACGTGGCGCTCATCGGCGAGTGGGAGCCGGGGCCGCTGGACTGCCCGGTTCTGCTGGTGCGCTCCAGCGAGCCGCCGGTGCCCGCCGGGCCCGGGCAGGAGCTGCCGCCGCAGGAGTGGCAGACCTCCTGGCGGCGCGCCCACACCGTGGTGGACGTGCCCGGCAACCACTTCACGATGATGGAGGCCCACGCCCGGTCCACCGCCCGCACCACCGACGACTGGCTCGCCGGCCGAGGCGTGTGAGCGGACCCCGCCACGGCGACGGGGCCCGTCCCCTCCGCACGGAGGGGACGGGCCCCGGGCACGTCCGCGGGTGGGCGCCGGCCGGCTCACTCCGCCCAGTGCGGCACCTCGGTGACGGTCACCACCGCCGCGCTGCACAGCCAGCCGGGCCCCTGGGACACCAGCAGGACGTGGTCGCCGGGACCCACCTCGCGTGTGCGGACCAGGTGTTCGAGCGTGATGAAGACGTCGGCCCCGCCGACGTGCCCCACCGCCCGGCCGAAGTCCCAGCTGCACCGGCTCATCGGCAGTCCCAGCGGCATCATGATCGAGTACTCGATCATGCGGCCGTCCATGTTGATCGGGACGACCTTCGCCAGGTCGGCGGCGTTGAGGTCCGCGTCCACCAGCGACCGCTGGATGATCTCCAGGTCGAACAGGGTCAGCTTCTCCATGGTCTCCGACAGGGGCATCTCCCTGTCGGTGAACCGCTGCGCCCGCTCGGCCATGTCCACCGTCTGCGCCCCGCCCTCCCGCAGCAGCAGCGGGCCGTCCCCGCGGTGCCACTGCTCCAGCTCGGGCAGCACCCCGGAGTTCAGGGAGCGCACCGCCGCGAACCCGCCCGCGTCGCTGACCAGCGCCGCCGCGGCCCCGTCGCCGAGGATGTACGCCTGCCCGAAGCCCTTCCAGCGGTCCATCGTGGGGGAGGCGAAGTTCTCCGCCGTCGTCAGCAGCACCGTCCCGGCCTCCGCCGCCCCGGTGAGCTTGCCGACCGCCACCTCCAGGGCGCTGAGCATGCCGTCGCAGCCCTGCTGCAGGTACAGGGCCGGCAGCCGGCCCAGGCCGAGTTCGCGCAGGATGTAACCGGGCGGGTAGGCGCCCTCCGGGGCCTGGTAGTGGACCGCGCTGTGGATGTGGGCGCCCAGGTCCTCCGGGTCGGTCTTCGAGCGGTCCAGGGCGATCCTGGCCGCCGCCACCGCCATGTCCATCGCCGGCACCTCCCCGGCCACATGGGCGCCGGTCAGCCCGTTCGCGGCCTGGACCTCGGCGTCCAGGCGGCCCTCGGCCACCGCCTGTTCGGCACTGGCCCACTCGGGCAGCACCACGCCCAGGGACTCGATGTGCACGTTCTCGACACGCATCCGCTCCTCCTCCTGGTCATGACGGTGCCGGGTGGCGCGGCACCGGACGGGTGCCGCGCCACCCGGCGCGCAGCCCGCCTCAGCCGGCGAGCAGTTCCTTCTTCAGACGACGGGCCAGACCGGCCGGCGTCGCGTGGTCGAACACCACCGAGGCGGGCAGGTCCAGCCCGGTCGCCGCCTGCAGCGCGTTGCGGGCGGTCAGCGCGGTCAGCGAGTCGAACCCCAGGTCCCGTATCTCCCCGTCGGCCGGGACCCGTGCGGCTCCCGGGCGGCCCAGCGCGGTGGCCAGGTGCCCGCGCACCAGCCGCAGCAGCGTCTCGTCCTGCTCGGCACCGGACAGCTCCGCCAGCCGGTGGCGCAGTCCGGACGGATCGGCGAGGGCGTCGCGCGCGGGACGCCGCGCGACGCCCGGGAGCAGACCGCGCAGCAGCGCGGCCGTCGCGGACAGGGCACCGTGGGGCGCCACGGCCAGGTCGGGCCGCTCGGCCGTCACCGACACCGCGCCGCCGGACACGGCGGCGGCGAACAGGTCCACCGCCTCCCCGGTCGCCGCGGCGGGCCCGTGCACGGTCACGGCGGACACGCCGGCCGCGCGCAGGCGGCGCGCGCACACGTCGAGGACCGCGCCCACCGCCGCGTCGGCCAGCCCGGCCTCCCGGGGGGAGGGCGCCGCGAACACGACGCGGGGGACACCCCGTCCTGCGGCGAGCCGACCCAGCTCCAGCGCCGGATCGACCACCGGGCGCAACGCCGCGTCCACGTCCGCCTGCGCGCCGGCCGCCGTCGCCTCGGACCGCACGGACGCGGCGAACACGATCGTGTCCGTCCCTCCGTCCAGGAGGGGCCGCACGCAGGCCACCGGATCCATCGGGTCCCAGGGCAGGGGGTCGGCGAAGGCGCCCTCGGGCATCCGGTCGGCGGCGTTCTTGGCGAACGGACCCGCCAGCAGCGGCCCGGCCGGCCCGGCGGCCGTCACGAACCGCTCGGCCGCCGTCGGCTCCTCACGGCCCGCGAACAACGCGCACCGGCCCGGCGCCGGCGGCGCCACCGTGACCGCCGCCGGCCGCGCGGCGCCGGGGCGGAGCGTCCGGCCGCCCCGCAGCGCCAGCCGGGGCTCCCCGGAGGCGACCGCGTCCTGCGCCCGCCGCCAGGACCGTTTCGAGCCGTCGGTGTCCAGCAGCGCGAACCGTCCCGGCGCGCGGTCCTGCGCGGCGCCGATCAGCGCCCACACGGCCGCGGCGCACGGCTCCGGCACACCGTCGTCCCCGGCCGCGACGGCGTCCCGGGTGACCACGACCAGTCGGCTGTCGGCGAACCGCGGGTCCGCCCACAGCCGGACCCACCCCAGTGCCCGGCCGATCCAGGAGCGCACCGCGGCGGCCTCGTCCGCGTCCTGGCCGGCACCGGCGCAGGAGACGACCACCACGTCCGGCACCGGCGCACCCTGCTCCACGGCGCCCAGCAGGGACGGCAGGTCGGGATGCGTCTCGCTGTACCGGCCGGCCGACATCAGCCCGGCCCGCGCGCGCACCCCGTCCGGTCCCACGACCGCCCACCGGTCCGGCCGCGCGGGCAGCCCCGGCAGCTCCGCCGTCTCCCACACCTGCTCGAACAACCCGTCCTGCTGCGCCGCCGACGCCGCCGCGAGCGCGGTCCGCTCCAGCAGCGGTGCGCAGCCGGCGGCCCGGGCGGTCAGCACCGGGTCCCCGGCACCGTCCACCGCATCGAGGCTCCACGCCCCGTCCCCGGCCGGGCACAGCCGCACCCGCAGCACGCGGGCGCCCACGGCGTACAGGGACACGTCCTGCCAGCGGACCGGCACCGCGTCGGAGCCGGCGGCGTCCGGGCCGGTGCCCTCCGGGTCACCGGCCGCCCCGCGCACCTGGGGGGACAAGGCGCCCTCCAGCAGTGCCGGATGCAGCCCGAAGGCGTCCTCGGTGACCGTCCGGCCGGGCAGCACGACCTCCGCGAACACCTCCGCACCGCGCCGCCAGAGACCCTGCGGCGTGCGGTGGGCGCCCCCGGCGGCGGGAGCGGGCACCTGCTCGGCGTCCCGGGGTGGCCACACCTGCGGCCGCCAGCCGCCGTCCGGCACCGGCTCGGGGGCGAGCCGGCCGTGCGCGTGCCGTGTCCAGGGGCGGCCGGCCGCGCCGCGCGCGTCGCGGCGGCCGTGCACGGCCACGGGCCTCGTCCCGTCGGCGTCCGCGGCGCCCACGCTCACCCGCAGCTGCACCCCGCCGTCCTCCGGCAGCACCAGCGGCCGGGTCACCGTCAGCTCGGCGACCCGCGCACAACCCGCCCGGTCCGCGGCGTGCAGCACCATCTCCAGCAGCGCCGAGCCGGTCAGGACGCCGCCGCCGTCCCGGTGCAGCAGGGAGGGATCGCCCTCGCGCGCCGTCACCCGGCCCGTCCACACCGTCTCGTCCCGCTCCGGCAGTTCCACGGCCGCCGTCAGCAGCGGGTGCCCGCCGTCGGTCAGGCCCAGGCCGGCGGCGCCGGCACCACTGCCCGCCGCGGCGGCCGCCACCTCGCGGGACCTGCGCCACAGCAGCCGGGCGGGCAGGCCGGCCAGCCGCTTGCGGGCCACCTTGCCGGCCGGGTTGCGGGGCACCTCCGCGATCTCGTGGATCTCCTCCGGCAGCTTGAACGCCGACAGCCGCTGCCGGCACACGGCCAGCACCGCCTCGACGTCCACGCCGTCCGGGCCGGGGACCAGGTAGGCCACCGGCACCTCGCCGAGCGAGGGGTGCGGCTTGCCCGCGACGGCGGCGTCCGCGACGCCCGGCGCCGCGGCCAGGGCCCGCTCGACCTCGCCGGGGTGGATGTTCTCGCCGCCGCGGATGATGAGTTCCTTCAGCCGGCCGGTGATCGTCACGTAGCCGTCGGCGTCCTGGCGGGCGAGGTCCCCGGTGCGGTACCAGCCGTCGGACAGCACCTCGGCCGTCTCCCGCGGCCGCTGGTGGTAGCCGAGCATCAGGGCCGGGCTGGAGACCCACACCTCGCCCTCCCCGCCCGGCTCGGCCTCGGCGCGCGTCCGGGGGTCGACCAGCCGCAGCGTCAGGCCGGGCAGCGGCACCCCGCAGGAACCGGGCACGTACGGGCCCTCGGGCAGGTTGGTGGTGATCGCCCCGCCGGTCTCGGTCGAGCCGTAGCTGTCCAGCAGCGGGATGCCGAAGGCGGCCCGGAACGCCTCGTGCAGGGACTGGGGGCAGGAGGAGCCGGCCACCATGCACACGCGCAGCGGCGGTGCCTGCACGGCTCCGGACCGCGCCAGGTCGACCATCTGGTGGTACAGGGTCGGCACACCGACCAGGAAGGTGGCCGCCTCCTCGTGCGCCAGGCGCAGGATCTCCTCCGCGGCGAGCCCGTCGGTGATGCGGGCGGTGGCGCCGACCGCGAGCACGCCGAGCACGCCGATGTTGTGCGCGACCGCGTGGAACAGCGGCATGGGCCACACCACCGTGTCCCGCGCCGACAGCCCCAGCAGCGGGGCGTTGCATGCGGCGGTCGCCCACAGGGAACCGCGCTGCGTGGACACGACGCCCTTGGGGCGCCCGGTCGTCCCGGACGTGTACAGCATCCAGGCCGGCTCGTCGAGCCGGAGGTCGTCGCGGGGCGGGTCGCGCAGCGACCAGGTGGAGGCCAGGACCTCCCAGCGGGGCAGTTCCTCGCCCGCGTCCCGCCCGTCGCCGGGGCCGGTGTCCGGGCCGTCGCCCACCAGGACGACGGCGACGCCCGGCCGGTCGGCCAGCACCCGGCGCACCTGCGGCAGCTGGGCGGCCGAGGTGACCACGAGCCGGGCCGCGCAGTCGTCGAGCAGGAAACCGAGTTCGACGTCCGTCGAGCGCGGGTTGACCGGCACCCCGACCGCGCTCGCGCGGGTGATGGCGAGGTAGGCCTCCACCATCTCCACCCGGTTCTCCAGGTGGATCACCGCGCACGCCCCGCGGTCGAGGCCCAGGCCCACCAGGTGGCCGGCCACCCGGGCGGTGCGGCGGTCCAGCTCGGCGTAGGTGACCGCGCGGCGGGCGTCCTTGAACGCGACCCGGTCGGGCTGCCGGGCGGCGTGCCCGGCCAGCAGCTCGTGCAGCGGGCGGATCAGGTCCGCGCGGAACGCGGTGTCGGCACTCATGCGACCGTCCCTCACTTCCCCGCCGAGTACCGGCGCACCGCCAGCGTCCGGCACACCAGCGCGATGACCACCGACCACACGGCCGACACCAGCACCGGATGCTGCGCGGGCCAGGCGCCCGTGGCGGCCACACCCGGGTTGCCGAACAGCCCCCGCGCCGCCTGCACGGTCGCGCTGAGCGGATTCCACTCGGCCGCCCACCGCAGCACGGTCGGCAGCGTCGACGGCGCCACGAACGCGTTCGACAGGAACGTCAGCGGGAACAGCCACAGGAAGTTGGAGGTCGCCGCCGCCTCCGGAGCCCTGACCGCCAGGCCGATGACGACACCCACCCACGACAGCGCGTACCCCATGAGCAGCAGCAGCGCGAACGCGGCGGCGGCGCGCGGCAGTCCGTGGTGCACGCGCCAGCCGACCAGCAGCGCGCACGCGATCATCACGACGATCACGGCGCAGTTCTGCACCAGGTCCGCCAGCGTGCGGCCGGTCAGCAGCGCGCCGCGCGCCATCGGCAGGGACCGGAAGCGGTCCACCATGCCGTCCTTGACGTCGTTGGCCATGCTGACGCTGCTGTTGCTGGCCGTGGCGAACGCGATCGTCTGGGCGAAGAACCCCGGCATCATGAACTCGCGGTACGCGGCGGGCCCGTGGGCGCCGGGCAGGCTGAACGAGCCCGCGAAGAGGTAGGCGAAGAGCAGCACGAACACCACGGGCTGCACCAGGCTCAGGATGAGCACCTCCGGGATCCGCATCATCCTGACCACGTTCCGCCGGGTCACCACCACGACGTCGCGCACGGCCTTGGCGGCCGTCCCGGGCTTCAGGTCGGGCACGGTCGGTGCCGCTGCCGACACGGTCATCACTCCTTCTCGCCCGGCGCGCCGGCGCCGACCGTGGCGCGCCCGGTCTCGCGGGGGCGGTCCGGGCTGTCGTCGGTGAGGGCGAGGAAGACCTCGTCCAGCGTGGGACGGCGCAGTGCTATGTCGGTGATCTCCACGCCCTCGGCGTCCAGCGCGGCGACCACCTCGGTCAGCAGGCGCACGCCTCCGTCCACCGGCGCGGACACCGTCGAGCGGGGCCGGTCCACCTCGGGTTTCCGGGAGGCGAAGCGGGCCAGCAGCGCGGCCGCGGCCTGCAGGTGCTCCGGCCGGGCCACCACCACCTCCACCCGTTGGCCGCCGGCCTGGGTCTTCAGGTCGCGCGGGGTGCCGCGGGCGATGATCCGGCCCCGGTCGACCACCGCGATGTCCCGGGCGAGGCGGTCCGCCTCCTCCAGGTACTGGGTGGTCAGCAGCAGCGTGGTGCCCTGCTCCACCAGGTCCTCGATGGCGTCCCACAGCATGAGCCGGCTCGTCGGGTCCAGCCCGACGGACGGTTCGTCCAGGAACATCACCGAGGGGCGCACGACCAATGCGCAGGCCAGGTCCAGGCGGCGCTTCATGCCTCCCGAGTAGGTGCCCGCGCTCCGGTCGGCCGCCGCCGTCAGGTCGAACCGGTCCAGCAGCTCATTCGCCCGCAGGCGCGCCGGGCGGCTGCGCAGCCCGTACAGCTCGCCGATCATGCGCAGGTTCTCGCGGCCCGTCAGCCGGTCGTCCACGGCGGCGAACTGGCCCGAGAGCCCGATCGACAGCCGGACCAGGTCGGGGGCGCGCACCACGTCGTGGCCGGCGACGGTCGCGGTGCCCGCGTCGGGGCGCACCAGCGTGGTGAGCAGCCGCACCGTGGTGGTCTTGCCCGCCCCGTTGGGCCCGAGCAGGCCCAGCACGCTGCCTTCCGGAACGTCGAGGTCGATGCCGTCGACGGCCCGGACCTCGCCGTAGCTCTTCACCAGGCCGCTGGCGTGAATGGCGCCCGCCATGGGCTTCTCCGTCCGTGTGTGGTGCGTGGGGTGTCCCGGGGTGGGACGGGGAGGGAGCCGTGCGCCCGGCTGTGACAGGCGGGATGCCGGGCGCACGACCGGCTCAGGTGGCGGCGATCAGCTTCAGCTCGGGGTGGGCCGTGCCGCCGGCGATCGCCGTGGAGGAGACGTGGGAGACCACGCGGTCGTCGACGGGGTCGTCGGCCGGGTCCTCGTGGACGACGAGGTGCTCGTACGTCGTGGAGCGCTGCGCCGGGACGCGGCCGGCGGCCCGGATCAGGGCGATCAGCTCCAGGAGGTTGGAGCGGTGCCTGGCGCCGGCGGAGGAGACCACGTTCTCCTCCAGCATGACGGAGCCGAGGTCGTCGGCGCCGTAGTGCAGCGAGAGCTGGCCGACCTCCTTGCCCGTGGTCAGCCACGAGCCCTGGATGTGCGGGACGTTGTCCAGGAACAGGCGGGCGATCGCGATCATCCGCAGGTACTCGAACAGCGTCGCCTGCGTACGGCCCTTCAGGTGGTTGTTCTCCGGCTGGTACGTGTACGGAATGAACGCGCGGAAACCACCCGTGCGGTCCTGCACGTCCCGGATCATCCGCAGGTGCTCGATGCGCTCGGCGTTCGTCTCCCCCGTGCCCATCAGCATCGTCGTGGTGGACTCCACCCCCAGGCGGTGGGCGGTCTCCATGATCTCCAGCCACCGCTCGCCGGACTCCTTCAGCGGCGCGATCGCCTTGCGCGGACGCTCCGGCAGCAGCTCGGCACCCGCCCCCGCGAAGGAGTCCAGACCGGCCGCGTGGATGCGCGCGATCGCCTCCTCCACCGGCACCTTGCTGATCCGGGCCATGTGCTCCACCTCGCTCGCCCCCAGACTGTGGATGACGAGCTGCGGGAACTCCTTCTTGATCGCCGAGAAGTGCTCCTCGTAGTACTCCACCCCGTAGTCCGGGTGGTGACCGCCCTGGAACATGATCTGCGTGCCGCCCAGCTCGACCGTCTCCGCGCACCGGCGCAGGATGTCCTCCAGGTCGCGGGTCCAGCCCTTCTCCGTGTCCTTCGGAGCCGCGTAGAAGGCACAGAACCGGCACGCCGTGACACACACGTTCGTGTAGTTGATGTTCCGCTCGATGATGTACGTCGCGATGTGCTCGCTACCCGCGTACCTGCGGCGCCGCACGGCGTCCGCCGCGGCGCCCAGCGCGTGCAGCGGGGCGTCGCGGTACAGGACGAGCGCCTCCTCGGGCGTGATGCGTCCGCCCGCCGCCGCTCGCTCGAGCACGGCTGCGATGTCGGTGGAAGCGGGTTCGGGCTGCGGGGTTGGGGGCATGGTGCCGGCCTTTCCGGTCTTAGCGGATGGGAGCGAGGTCATACGGGGGACGGGGTGAGCAGCCGGACCTGCACGTCGGGCGGGAACCCCTCGGCCTCGCCGCCCACCCGGCGCGCGAACTCCGCTATTCCGGCCAGTTGTTCGGAGCCGAGGCGGAAGTCGAGAGCCGTCGTGTAGTAGCGCTCCAGCGTCGCGGCGTCGAACTCCTCCCACTGGGAGGCCTGTTCGCACACCTTGGCCACCTCCGACAGCGACAGGTCGCGCGAGGCCAGCAGATCGGCGTGGACGCGGTGCACCAGGTCGGGTTCCCGGGTGAGGAAGTCGCGCCGCGCGGCGAACACCGCGAACACGAACGGCAGTCCGGTCCAGTCCTTCCACATCCGGCCGAGGTCGTGCACCTGCAGGCCCATCCGGGGCGCCTCGTGCAGCGCGGCGCGCAGGGCGGCGTCGCCGATGACCACCGCCGCCCGCGCCCCGGTCATCATGGTGCGCAGGTCGGGCGGGCAGACGTGGTAGCGGGGTGTGACGCCGATCCGTTCGGCCAGCAGCAGCTGGGCCAGCCGCACCGAGGTGCGGCTGGTCGAGCCGAGGGCGACCGGCTGTCCGTCCAGCTCCTCCAGCGGCACCTGGCTGACGATCAGGCAGGACATGACGTCCCCGTCGCTGCCGACGGCGATGTCGGGCAGCGCCACGAGGTCGTCCGCGTGCCGTAGGAACTCGACCAGGCTGATCGGCCCGATGTCGAGGTCCCCGGCGGCCAGCGCGTCGTTCAGCCCGTCCGGGGTGTCGGTGCGCAGGTCCAGGTCGAGCAGGCTGCCGGTGCGAGCCAGGCCCCAGAACAGGGGGAGGCAGTTGAGGAACTGGATGTGGCCGACCCGGGGCCGGCGCCGCCGGACCCGCGGTGACGGACCGGTCTCCTGGACGGGTTGCTCGGTCATCGGTGCACAGCTCCCGGACGGGTCGGAGGAGAGAGGCGGGGGAGGGGGAGGTCGGCGGGCGGGGCGAGAGGGGCGGGGAGGGCACGCGGGCGTCAGCCGCGGCGGGCCGCCGCGGCGTCGAAGTGGCCGTTGAGGACGGCGAGCACCTCGGCGGGGCGCTCGGAGAGGAAGAAGTGGCCGCCGGGGAAGACCCGCACGTCGGCCTGCGCGCTGGTGTGCTTCTCCCAGTCCCCGGCCTCGTCCAGCGACGTCTTGGGATCGGCGTCCCCGGTCAGGACGGTGATCGGGCAGCTCACCGCCGCGCCCGGCGCGCAGCGGTAGGTCTCCACGGCCCGGTAGTCGCTGCGGATGGCGGGCAGCACCATGCGCAGCAGCTCCTCGTCCTCCAGGAACTGGGTGTCGGTGCCGGCCAGGGCGCGCAGCTCGGCGACCACGCCGTCGTCGTCGAGGGTGTGCACCTTCTCGTCCCGGGTCCGGGAGGGGGCGCGGCGGCCGGAGGCGAACAGCCGCACCGGTCCGGTCCCGGCCCGCTCCATCCGCAGCGCCACCTCGAACGCGACCAGGGCTCCCATGCTGTGGCCGAAGAAGGTCAGGGGCCGGTCGTCCCAGGCGGCCAGGGCGTCGGTGATCCGGTCGGCGAGGTCCGCGACGGAGGCCGGCCCCGGTTCGTTCCTGCGGTCCTGACGGCCGGGGTACTGGACCGCGAGCACGTCGACACGGGGGCTGAGAGCGGCCGCGACCGGCAGGTAGAAGGTGGCCGACCCGCCGGCGTGCGGGAAGCACACCAGCTGCTCGGCGGCTTCCGGTGCGGGCCGGAACCTGCGGATCCACAGGTCGGTGGAGGGGGCGGTGCTCATGGAACGTGCGTGTCCTTCCGGTGGGTCGACGCATCCGGTCCCGCGCGGCGGCCGGGAACGGGGATGCGGAGGAGGCGGGGCGCCCCGGTGGGGGAAACCGGGGCGCCCCACGTCTCGGGCTGCGGGCCGTCAGTCGTCCTCGGCGTCGGGGCCGTACACCTCGACCTGGTCGGCGACCCGCCGGACGTGGATGCACTCGCCGGGACACTCCTTGGCCGAGTCGACCACGTCGCCGAGCAGGGTCAGCGGGATCCTGGTCGTCGCGCCGGGCTCCTGGAGCAGCTCGTCCTGCCCGTCCTTCACGTAGGCGAGCCCGTCGATGTCCAGCTCGAAGACCTCGGGGGCGTACTGGGCGCAGATCCCGTCGCCCGTGCACAGGTCCTGGTCGATCCAGACTTCCAGGTCCTGCTCGTTCGTCGTCTGCGGGGACATTCACACCTGCCTGGCAGTGTCGTCTTGGTCATGGTGCGCCATGGGCGGAAGCGGACGGCCCGGCCGGCCCGTCCGCGGACGGGTCAGACCCGCATGGGCTGCGGCGATTCGCGGCGCAGGGGGTCGGGGCCGTCGTACTCGCGGATGATCTCGTAGCGGGTGTTGCGCTCGACCGGGCGGAAGCCGGCGTCGCGGATGAGGTCGAGCAGGTCCTCGCGGGTCAGCTTGTTCGGGGTGCCGTAGTTGTCGGCGTCGTGGGTGATCTTGTACTCCACGACCGAGCCGTCCATGTCGTCGGCGCCGTGCTGGAGGGCGAGCTGGGCGGTCCGCACGCCGTGCATCACCCAGAACACCTTCACGTGCGGGACGTTGTCGAACAGCAGGCGCGAGACCGCGAACGTCTTCAGCGCCTCCGCGCCGGTCGCCATCCGGGTGCGGGCCTGGAGCCGGTTGCGGACCTTGCCGTCCTTCATGTCCACGAAGTCGTGCTGGTAGCGCAGCGGGATGAAGACCTGGAAGCCGCCCGTCTCGTCCTGCAGCTCACGCAGCCGCAGCACGTGGTCCACGCGGTGGCGGGGCTCCTCGATGTGGCCGTAGAGCATGGTGCACGGGGTCCTCAGGCCCTTCTCGTGCGCCAGGCGGTGGATGCGGGACCAGTCCTCCCAGTGGGTGCGGTGGTCCACGATGTGCTGGCGGACCTCCCAGTCGAAGATCTCCGCGCCGCCGCCGGTCAGCGACTCCAGGCCCGCGTCGATCAACTCGTCCAGGATCTCCGACGCGCTCAGCCCGGAGATGGTCTCGAAGTGGTGGATCTCGGTGGCGGTGAACGCCTTCAGGGAGACGTTCGGCAGCGCCTTCTTCAGCTCGCGCAGGGAACGCGGGTAGTAGCGCCACGGCAGGTTCGGGTGCAGCCCGTTGACGATGTGCAGCTCCGAGAGGTGCTCGTTCTCCATCGCCTTGGCGAGCTTGACGGCCTCCTCGATGCGCATGGTGTACGCGTCGGCCTCCCCCGGCTTGCGCTGGAAGGAGCAGTAGGCGCAGGAGGCCGTGCACACGTTGGTCATGTTCAGGTGCCGGTTGACGTTGAAGTGCACCACGTCGCCGTTCTTGCGGGTGCGCACCTCGTGCGCGAGGCCGCCCAGCCACGCCAGGTCGTCCGACTCGTACAGGGCGATGCCGTCCTCGCGGGACAGCCGCTCACCGGAGCGGACCTTCTCCTCCAGCTCGCGCTTGAGCCCAGCGTCCATGGCCGGGAACCTCCTCGGTCGGTGCCTGGCGGCACAGGTAGCGAATCCTGATCACGCAGCACGGAGCAGTGCGCGTCAGCGGACCCCGGACAACGGTGCCGCCGGCCCTGGGCCGGCCGTTCCGTCCGGGGACGGCCGGACGGAACAGCTGCGGCACCCGGACGACTCCGCAGCAGTCGTCCGCTCGGCCGGGCGTCCGCGGCACCCGGCCAACGATCCGGGCACCACGGCCACCACGGTTGCCGGACGCGGACATCGACGCCGCGCCGGTGGGGGCGTCCTCATCTTCGCGGACGGCAGTCTGGGGAAAACCCCATACCCGCAACGGCTTTGCTGAGGGCTCACCGCACCAGAACCGATCCGCACCCGGACGAAGGACGCGATCACCGATGACGGCACCGCTCAGCCTGGCGCACTCTCCCTGCCCGAACGACACGTTCGTCTTCCACGCCTGGACGCACGGACTGCTGCCCGACGCACCCGAGGTGGAGGTCACCCTCGCCGACATCGACGTCACCAACGGCCAGGCCCGGCGCGGCGAACTCGACGTCCTCAAGGTCTCCTACGGCGTCCTGCCGCACATCCTCGACCAGTACGCCCTGCTCCCGGCCGGCGGTGCTCTCGGGCGCGGCTGCGGCCCCCTCGTGCTGACCGCCGACCCGGTCGCACCGGCCGCCCTGGCCGGAGCACGGATCGCCGTGCCCAGCACCACGTCCACCGCCTACCTGCTTTTCCGGCTGTGGGCCGCCCGCGCCGTGCCCGGCGGCGTCGGCGACGTCGTCGTCCTGCCGTTCGAGGAGATCATGCCCGCCGTCCGCGACCGCCGCGTGGACGCCGGACTCGTCATCCACGAGGCCCGCTTCACCTACCAGCGCTTCGCCCTGCACCGCCTCGCTGACATGGGCGAGGAGTGGGAGAAGCAGACGGGCCTGCCCATTCCCCTCGGAGCCATCGTCGCCCGCCGCGCCCTGGGCGACGCGAACGTCGCCCGGCTGGCCCGGGCCGCCCGCGACTCCGTCCGCGCCGCGTGGGCCGCACCGGGCCTGTGCCGCTCCTACGTGCGGCGGCACGCGCAGGAAATGGACGCCGACGTCATCGACCAGCACATCGGCCTGTACGTCAACCACTTCACCGCCGACCTCGGCGAGGAGGGCCTGCACGCCGTGCACACGCTGCTGACCCGCTCCGCGGAGCAGGGCCTGCTGCCCGCCATTCCGTCCGGCGCCCTGGACCCGGTTCCCGCGGCCTGACCCCGGCCACCGGCGAAGGACACCCGGCGCGGACCGCCCCGCGGGGCGAAAGGCGAGGTCACCGCCGCTGCCAACGCTAGAAGTTCACTTAGACCCGCACCGCCCGCCCCCGCCGGTGGCCACCCCGCTGCCCATAATCGGCGCGGGGACGAGCCCTGAACCCGGGAGCGTCAAGGGCCTCCGTCCCCAGGAGGGCACCGGGGACGGAGGCCCTCCGCCCCCGGCCCCGGTGCCCCCTCGGGGAGCGCCGGGGCCACCCCCGCCCCCGTGCCCCGCCGGACAGGCCCCAGGCCCGGGCCCGCCCTCGAAGGGAGACCGATCCGTGAGCGAGGACAGGCTTCGCGAGTTCCTGACCCGTGTCTCGGCCGACCTGCAGCGCACGCGCACCCGGCTGCGCCAGGTCGAGGCCCGGGCCAGGGAGCCCATCGCCATCGTCTCCATGAGCTGCCGCTACCCCGGCGGGGTGCGCACCCCCGAGGAACTGTGGGACCTCGTCGACACCGGCACCGACGGCATCGCGGGCTTCCCCGCCGACCGCGGCTGGGACCTGGAGACGCTCTACGACCCCGATCCCTCCCGCCCGGGCACCTGCTACACCCGCGAAGGCGGATTCCTCTACGACGCCGCCGACTTCGACGCGTCGTTCTTCGGCATGTCACCCCGCGAGGCCCTGGCCACCGACCCCCAGCAGCGCCTGCTGCTGGAAGTGGTGTGGGAGGCCCTCGAACGGGCCGGGCTGCGCCCGGCCGACCTGCGGGGCAGCGCCACCGGCGTGTTCGCCGGCGTCATGTACAACGACTACGCCACCCGCTTCCCCGAGCCGCCGGCGGGACTCGACGGCCACCTCGGCAACGGCAGCGCCGGAAGCATCGCCTCCGGCCGCATCTCCTACACCTTCGGCTTCGAGGGCCCCGCGGTCACCGTCGACACCGCGTGCTCCTCCTCCCTGGTCGCCCTCCACCTCGCCGTCCAGGCACTGCGCGGCGGCGAGTGCGACCTCGCCCTGGCCGGCGGCGTCGCCTTCATGTCGACCCCGGTCACCTTCCTGGAGTTCGCGCGGCAGCGCGGACTCGCCCCCGACGGCCGGTGCAAGTCCTTCGCCGACGCCACCGACGGCACGGGCTGGGGCGAAGGCGTCGGCATGCTCCTGCTGGAGCGCCTGTCCGACGCCCGGCGCAACGGCCACCGGGTCCTCGCCGTCGTCCGCGGCTCCGCCGTCAACCAGGACGGTGCCAGCAGCGGCCTGACCGCCCCCAACGGCCCCGCCCAGCAGCGGGTCATCCGCTCCGCCCTCGCCGCCGCCGGGCTCTCCCCGGCCGACGTGGACGCCGTGGAGGCGCACGGCACCGGCACCGTCCTCGGCGACCCCATCGAGGCCCAGGCCCTGCTCGCCACCTACGGCCAGGACCGGCCGTCCGGCCGCCCGCTGTGGCTGGGCTCCCTGAAGTCGAACATCGGCCACACCCAGGCCGCCGCCGGCGTCGGCGGCGTCATCAAGATGGTCCAGGCACTGCGCCACGGCCGCCTGCCCCGCACCCTGCACGTCGACGCGCCCACCACCAAGGTCGACTGGAGCGAGGGCGACGTCCGCCTGCTCGTCCGGCCCGTGGAGTGGCCGCACGGCGACCGGCCCCGCCGCGCCGGCGTCTCCGCGTTCGGCGTCAGCGGCACCAACGCCCACGTCATCCTGGAGGAAGCACCGCCCGCCGAACCGGCACCGCCCGCCGACGACCCGGCCGCGGAACCGGCCGCGACCGAGCGGGACACCCCCGTCGTGACGGCCGTGCCCGGCGTGCCGCCCGTCCTGCCCTGGACGCTGTCGGCCCGCACGGCCGACGCCCTGCGCGAGCAGGCCCGCGCCCTGCTCACCCACCTCGGCAGCCGCCCCGCCGAGGACGACCAGGCCATCGCCCACACCCTCGCCACCCGCCGCTCCCGGTTCGAGCACCGGGCCGTCGTCCTCGGCGAGAGCCGCGACACCCTCGTCAGCGGCCTGAAGGCCCTGGCCGCCGGCGAGCAGGCCGCCAACGTCGCGGTGAACACCGCACGGCGCGGCCGGCGCACCGCGTTGTTGTTCTCCGGTCAGGGTTCTCAGCGTGTGGGGATGGGCCGGGAGTTGTATGAGGCGTTTCCGGTGTTCGCGGAGGCGTTCGATGCGGTGTGTTCGTGTGTGGGGGAGGAGTTGCGGGGGGTTGTTTTCGGGGATGTCGGGGATGACGGGGGGCGGTTGGATCGGACGCGGTGGGCGCAGCCGGCTCTTTTCGCTGTTGAGGTGGCTCTGTTTCGGTTGGTGGAGTCGTGGGGGGTGCGGGCGGATTTCCTGGCGGGTCATTCGGTCGGTGAGATCGTGGCGGCGTATGTGGCGGGGGTGTTCTCGTTGGAGGATGCCTGTCGTTTGGTGGTGGCGCGTGGTCGGTTGATGGAGGCGTTGCCGGCCGGTGGTGTGATGGTGGCGGTGGAGGCCTCCGAGGGGGAGGTGCTGGCGCTGCTGGAGGGTCGTGCGGGTGTGGTGTCGCTCGCGGCGGTCAATGGTCCGCGTGCGGTGGTGATCGCTGGTGTCGAGGAGGCCGTGGCCGAGGTGGCCCGGGCTCTGGCCGGCGCTGGTCATCGCACCACGCGGTTGCGGGTCAGTCATGCTTTCCATTCGCCGTTGATGGAGCCGATGCTGGAGGAGTTCCGTGCGGTGGCGGAGCAGGTTTCCTACCGGGCTCCGTCCTTGCCGGTGGTCTCCAACGTCACCGGGCGGTTGGCGGTGGGTGGTGAGTTGGTCACGGCGGAGTACTGGGTGCGCCATGTGCGCGAAGCCGTGCGTTTCGCCGACGGCGTGCGCGCCCTGGCGGCGGAAGGGGTGAGCCGGTTCCTGGAACTGGGGCCCGACGCCACCCTCACCGCCCTGGCCCGCACCTGCGTCGAGGACGACTCCCACACCCTCTTCGTCTCCGCCCTCCGCAAGGACCGCAACGAGCCGCTGACGGCCCTGACCGCGCTCGCGGAGCTGTACACCGACGGCACCGACGTCGACTGGGGCGCGCTGGTATCCGGCGAACACGAGCTGGTCGACCTGCCGACCTACGCCTTCCAGCGGCACCGCTACTGGCTGGACCCGCCCACGGACCGCTCCGGTCACCGCCGCGGCCACCCGGTGCTCTCGGCGGGCATCGCCCTGGCCGCGTCCACGGCGGTCGTCGCCACCGGGCGGCTCTCCCGGCGCGCCCAGCCGTGGCTGACCGGCCTCGCCGCGAGCGACGACGGCCTGGTGGCCGCCTCCGTGCTCACCGACCTCGCGCTCCACACCGGCCGCACGCTGGGCGCCCGTCACCTCAGCGCCCTGCACGTCGACCGTCCGCTGCTGTTGCCGGAGACGGACGCGGTCGAGATCCAGACCGTCGCCGAGGCCACCGGGCAGAGCGGTCGGTGGACGTTCTCCCTCCACGCCCGCCCCTACGACCCCGACGACGACGGTGAAGGCCTCGACCGGCCCTGGGTCCGCCATGCGCACGGCACCCTCACCGACGACACCGGCCACGACCCGGACGCCGCCCCGGCCGCGGCTGCCGACGCCAGTTGGCCACCGGCCGGCGCGACACCGCTCGACCTCGACGCGCTGTACGGGCAGGCGGACCTGCGTGGAGCGGCGGAACAGCCGCCGCGCGTACTCACCGCCGCCTGGCGACTCGGCGACGACGTCCTGGCCGAGGCGGCCCTGGCGGAGGGCCAGACGCCGGACGCGGCCCGGTTCGCCCTCCACCCCGCCCTGCTCGACGGCGCCCTGACCGCGGTGGCCGCCGCCACCGGCCGGCACGCCGGCCAGCCGGTCGCCTGGTCCGGCCTCACCCTGCACGCGAACGACGCGGAATCCGTCCGCATCCACGTCCGGCCGGGCGACGGGGACGAGGCCGCGCTGCGCCTCCTGGACGGTGCCGGAGCCCCCGTGCTGACCGCGCGCACCGTCCGCCTGCTGCCGCCCGCGTCCGGCGACGACACCGTCCCGGCGAGCAGGCGCCACTCCGGCGACCTCTACACCGTCGCCTGGGCACCGGCCGGTCCCGCCGTGCACCCGGTACCCGCCACCACCGCCGTCCTCACCGGCCCCGGGGACATCCTGCGGGGCCCCGCCGCGGGCGCCCCGCACCCCGAACTCGTCGTCCTGCCCTGGCACACCCCGGCCACCGGTGCGGACCCGGTGGCCGGCACGGACCTGGCCGCCGCCGTGCACACGGCCACCGCGCACGCCCTGGCCGTGCTCCAGCACTGGCTGGCGGACCCGCGCTCCGCGACCTCGCGCCTGCTCGTCCTCACCCGGGGCGCCGTCGCGGCGACCGACGGTGAAACCGTCACCGACCTGCCGACGGCGGCGGTCCGCGGCCTGATCAGGACCGCCCAGTCCGAGAACCCGGGACGCATCCTCCTCCTGGACACCGACGAGGACCCCGCTCCCGAAACCGTCACCGAGGCCGCGCGCCGCGGCCACGACGACCTCGTCCTCCGCGCGGGCGTCCTCCTCGCCCCACGCCTCGAACGCGCGACCGAAGCCGCTGCGGAACCGGCGCTCGCCTTCGACCCGCGGCGCACCGTCCTGGTCACCGGTGCCACCGGCACGGTGGGCACCGCCCTCGTGCGCCACCTCGTGGCCGAGCACGGCGTGCGCCACCTCCTCCTCGTGACCCGGCGCGGCCCCGACGCCCCGGGCGTCGCCGGGCTGACGGCCGAACTCACCGCCTCCGGCGCCCACGTCCGGACCGTGAGCTGCGACGCCGCCGACCGGACCGCCCTCGCGGAGGTGATCCGCGGCATCCCGGAGCAGCACCCGCTGGGCGCCGTGGTGCACGCCGCCGGCGTACTCGACGACGGCGTCCTCACCTCCCTGACCCCCGACCGCCTGGCCTCCGTCCTGCGCCCCAAGGCCGACGCGGCGGTCAACCTGCGCGAACTCACCCGCGACCACGACCTCTCGGCCTTCGTCCTGTTCTCCTCCGCGGCAGCCGCCTTCGGCGCCTCGGGCCAGGGCAACTACGTCGCCGCCAACGCCTTCCTCGACGCCTTCGCCGCCCGCCTGCGCGCAGAGGGCCTGCCGGCACTGGCCATCGCCTGGAGCCTGTGGGACGAGGACAGCGCCATGACCCGGCGAGCGGGCGGCACCGCCCGGGACCGGGCCGCGCGCAGCGGCCTGGGCGCCCTGCCCACCCGCGAGGCACTGGCCCTCTTCGACCGCTGCCTGGCGCACACCGGCACCACCCCGATCCCCCTCCTCCTGGACCGGCGTGCCCTGCGCCGCGACACCGAGCGCCTGCCCCCGCTCCTGCGTTCGCTCACCGGCCTTCCGGCACTGCGCAGGGCCACGCCCGTCACCGCGGGCGCCTCCGCCCCCCAGGGATCCGGCGCACTGCCGGAGCTGCCGGAGCCCCGGCGGCGTGCCGTCCTGACCGAGCTCGTACGCACCTCGCTCACCACCGTCCTCAGGCACGCACCGGGCACACCGGTGGACCTCGAAGCCCCGTTCAGCGGACTCGGCCTGGACTCCCTCACCTCACTGGAACTGCGCAACGCCCTCACCCGGGCCACCGGACTGGCCCTGCCCGCCACCCTGGTGTTCGACCATCCGACCCCGTCGGCCGTGATCGACCACCTCGTGCGGGCCACGGCACCCCGAACGGCGCAGGCGACCGCGACCCCGGCCAGCACCTGGCGGGGAACCGCGGCGGACCTCGCCGACGACCCCGTCGCGATCATCGGCATGAGCTGCCGCTTCCCCGGCGGCGCGGACAGCCCCGAAGCCCTGTGGGAGCTGCTCCTACGCGGTGAGGACGCCATCGGAGACCTCCCCACGGACCGTGGCTGGGACGCCTTCGACCTCCAGACGCTGCGGCACGCACCGGACCGGCCGGGCGGGACCGGCACCACGCACGGTGCTTTCCTCCGTGACGTGGCCGGCTTCGATGCGGAGTTCTTCGGTGTGTCGCCGCGTGAGGCGTTGGCGATGGATCCGCAGCAGCGGTTGTTGCTGGAGGCGTCGTGGGAGGCGGTGGAGCGGGCCGGGCTGGACCCACGGTCCCTGCGCGGCACCCGCACCGGTGTCTTCACCGGCACCAACGGCCAGGACTACCCGGCGTTGCTGAACGTCTCCGAGGGTGACTTCGGGGGGTACGTCGGGACCGGGAACGCGGCGAGTGTGGTGTCGGGCCGGGTGTCGTACGTGCTGGGCCTCGAAGGTCCGGCGGTCACGGTCGACACGGCCTGCTCGTCCTCCCTGGTGGCACTGCACTGGGCCGCCCGCGCCCTTGGTTCGGGCGAGTGTTCGATGGCCCTCGTCGCCGGTGTGACGGTGATGTCCACTCCCGCCGCGTTCGTGGAGTTCTCGCGTCAGGGTGGTCTGGCGTCGGACGGGCGGTGCAAGGCGTTCGCGGAGGGTGCTGATGGCACGGGTTGGGGTGAGGGTGTCGGTGTCTTGGTGGTGGAGCGGCTTTCGGACGCCCGCCGCAACGGGCACCGTGTCCTGGCGGTGGTGCGGGGTAGTGCGGTCAATCAGGACGGTGCGTCCAATGGGCTGACGGCGCCCAACGGTCCCTCTCAGCAGCGGGTGATCCGGGCCGCGTTGGCGAGTGCGGGGCTGGAGCCGGACGGTGTGGACGTGGTGGAGGCGCATGGCACGGGTACCGTCCTTGGTGATCCGATCGAGGCGCAGGCGTTGCTGGCCACTTATGGCCGGGGGCGTCCTGCGGGGCGGCCGTTGTGGCTGGGGTCGGTGAAGTCGAACATCGGGCACACGCAGGCCGCTGCGGGTGTGGCCGGTGTGATCAAGATGGTGTTGGCGTTGCGGCATGGTGTGCTGCCGGCGACGTTGCACGTGGATGAGCCGTCCTCGCATGTGGACTGGTCCTCGGGCGGGGTGCGGCTGCTGACCGGGCAGCGGGCCTGGCCGGAGGTGGACCGGCCGTGGCGGGCGGGTGTGTCCTCCTTCGGCCTGAGCGGCACCAACGCCCACGTCATCTTGGAACAGGCTCCTGAGCGTGAGGCCGCCGAAGAGACCGAGTCCACCACCGAGTTGCCGGTTGTGCCGTGGGTGGTGTCGGGTCGGGGGGTGGATGCGTTGCGTGCGCAGGCGGGGCGTTTGCTGGATTTCGTCCGTTCCGAGCCCGGTGTGGGTGTTCGTGAGGTGGCGGGGGCTTTGGTGTCCTCGCGTGCGGTGTTCGAGGACCGTGCGGTGGTGTGGGGGCGTGGGCGTGCCGAGTTGCTGGCCGCTCTTGGGGCCGTGGCGCGGGGTGAGGGGGCTGCCCGGGCGGTGGTGGGCAGGGCCGGGGAGGGCAAAACGGCGTTGTTGTTCTCCGGTCAGGGTTCTCAGCGTGTGGGGATGGGCCGGGAGTTGTATGAGGCGTTTCCGGTGTTCGCGGAGGCGTTCGATGCGGTGTGTTCGTGTGTGGGGGAGGAGTTGCGGGGGGTTGTTTTCGGGGATGTCGGGGATGACGGGGGGCGGTTGGATCGGACGCGGTGGGCGCAGCCGGCTCTTTTCGCTGTTGAGGTGGCTCTGTTTCGGTTGGTGGAGTCGTGGGGGGTGCGGGCGGATTTCCTGGCGGGTCATTCGGTCGGTGAGATCGTGGCGGCGTATGTGGCGGGGGTGTTCTCGTTGGAGGATGCCTGTCGTTTGGTGGTGGCGCGTGGTCGGTTGATGGAGGCGTTGCCGGCCGGTGGTGTGATGGTGGCGGTGGAGGCCTCCGAGGGGGAGGTGCTGGCGCTGCTGGAGGGTCGTGCGGGTGTGGTGTCGCTCGCGGCGGTCAATGGTCCGCGTGCGGTGGTGATCGCTGGTGTCGAGGAGGCCGTGGCCGAGGTGGCCCGGGCTCTGGCCGGCGCTGGTCATCGCACCACGCGGTTGCGGGTCAGTCATGCTTTCCATTCGCCGTTGATGGAGCCGATGCTGGAGGAGTTCCGTGCGGTGGCGGAGCAGGTTTCCTACCGGGCTCCGTCCTTGCCGGTGGTCTCCAACGTCACCGGGCGGTTGGCGGTGGGTGGTGAGTTGGTCACGGCGGAGTACTGGGTGCGCCATGTGCGCGAAGCCGTGCGTTTCGCCGACGGCGTGCGCGCCCTGGCGGCGGAAGGGGTGAGCCGGTTCCTGGAACTGGGGCCCGACGCCACCCTCACCGCCCTGGCCCGCACCTGCGTCGAGGACGACTCCCACACCCTCTTCGTCTCCGCCCTCCGCAAGGACCGTGACGGAGTGGACAGCCTGACCGGTCTCGTCGCGGCCGCGCACGTGGCCGGGGTTCCGGTCGACTGGTCGGCGTGGGTGGGCCGGAGCGCCCACGAGGCCGACCTGCCCACCTACGCGTTCCAGCGCACCGCGTTCTGGCCGCGGACCAGGCCCACCGCGCAGACCGCCGGTGCGGAGGACGCCGCGTTCTGGGAATTGGTGGAGCGGCAGGACACTCAGGACCTGGCCCGCGCCCTCGACGTCGACGAGGCTGTGCTCGACAAGGTCGTGCCGGCCCTCGCCGACTGGCGCAGGGAGCGTGTCGAGCGGTCGGAGACGGACGGCTGGCGCTACCGCGTGGCCTGGGAACCGGTCGCGGTCACGTCGTCCCCGCGGGTGCCGGGGCGCTGGCTGCTGGTGCACCCCGACGGTGACACGTCCCTGGCGGAGGCGATCGCCCGCCACCTGACGGACGTGCTCCCCTTCGCCTGCTCCGCGGACGCCGACCGTGCCACGCTGGCCCGCGGCATCGCGGCGGCGGTGTGCGACGAGACCGTCGCGGGCGTGCTCGCACTGCCCGGCACGGTCGCGGCGACGCTCAAGCTCGCGCAGGCCCTCGGCGACGCCGGGGTCACGGCACCCTCCTGGTGGGTGACGACGGACGCCGTGGCCGTCGGCGACCCGGCCGACGCCCTGCGACCGGAGCAGGCGGCCGTCTGGGGACTGGGGCGGGTCGCCGCCCTGGAGCACCCCGACCGCTGGGGCGGACTCGTCGATCTGCCCGGTCGTCCCGACGTCTCCGACCTGCGGCAACTGGCCGACGTCATCACCTCCCGTGCCGAGGACCAGGTCGCCCTGCGCTCCGGACAGGTCTACGCCCGGCGGCTCAAGCCGGTGGAGTCGTCCTCCTCGGTCACCGGCCGCCGGTCCTGGACGGCTCCTCGCAGGGTCCTGGTCACCGGGGGTACCGGCGCGCTGGGTTCCCGTGTGGCGCGCTGGCTGGCCGGGCACGGTGCCACCGAGCTGGTGCTGACCAGTCGGCGTGGGGCGGATGCTCCCGGCACTTCCGAGCTCCTTGCCGATCTGCGCCGTCTGGGTGCCGTTTCCGTTTTCGTCGAGGCGTGTGATGTGGCGGATCGGGAGCAGGTGGCGGGGTTGTTGTCCCGGCATCGTGTGGATGGTGTCTTTCATGTGGCGGGGGTTGCGGACCTGATGCCCTTGGGTGGGGTGGATGAGGGGTATCTGGAGTCGGTGTGGGGGGCGAAGGCGCGGGGTGCGGTGCATCTGGATGCGTTGACGGCCGGGTGGGATCTTGAGGTGTTCGTGGTGTTCTCGTCGATCGCCGGTGTGTGGGGCAGTGGTGGTCAGGGGGCGTATGCGGCGGCCAATGCGTTTGCGGACGCGGTGGTGCTGGAGCGGCGTCGTCGGGGTCTGGTGGGTGTGTCGGTGGCGTGGGGTCCGTGGTCGGGTGGGGGGATGGTGTCGGCTGCGGGTGCGGTGGAGCTGGAGCGTCGTGGGTTGCGGGTGATGGATCCGGGGCGTGCGCTGGCGGGGCTGGAGGGTGTGCTGGCGGGGGGTGAGGGTGCCGTGGTGGTGGCGGACGTGGACTGGGAGCGGTTCGTTCCCGCGTTCACCAGTGGCCGGCCCAGCCCCCTGCTGACCACCCTGCCCACCACCACCGACGGCCCCGACCGTGGCAGGCCGGACGCCTCCGGTGGGGACGCGCGGGCGCGGCTGGTGGCGCGTCTCGCGGACCACTCCGACACGGAGCGGCGCCGGGCCCTGCGCCGACTGGTACGGGACGGTGCCACCACCGTCCTGGGCAGGCCCGCCGACCGGCCCGTGGACATGAACCGGTCCTTCCGCGACGTCGGCTTCGACTCCCTGACGGCCGTCGAACTCCGCAACCGGCTGAACGCCGACACCGGACTGCGTCTCCCGGCGACCCTCGTCTTCGACCACCCGTCACCCCGTGAGCTGGCCGACCACCTGTACGAGGAGCTCTTCCCGGCGCCGGACCCGGCACAGGACGTGCCACCGGGCACGGCCGACCCGGACGAGGCGACCCTGCAGCGCACACTCGCGCGGATCCCGCTCTCGCGCTGGAAGGAGAGCGGACTGCTCACCGCCGTCCTCACCCTCGCCGAGACCACCGGGGCGGGCGGGACGACCGGGAGCGCCCGGAGCACCGGGACCACCGGACCCACCGGGGGCGCCGGGGCCGCGGGCACCGAGGAGGACGCCATCAGCTCGATGGACGTCGACGCCCTCGTCAACCTGGCCCTGGGCGACTCCACGCCGTAGCCCCCGCCCCCGCCCTGCCCTTTCGTTCTACTCGGCCACCATCCAGTGGAGTTGAAACATGTCCGCCTCCGATGAGCGTGTCGTCGCGGCACTGCGCGCGTCCCTCCTCGAGAACGAGCGTCTGCGCAAGCGGAACGAGGAACTCGTGCACGCGGCCGGCGAACCGGTCGCCATCGTCGGCATGGCATGCCGCTACCCCGGTGACGTCCACTCCCCGGAGGACCTGTGGCGCCTGGTGGCCGACGGCGCCGACGCCATGTCCCCGTTCCCCGCGGACCGGGGCTGGACCCTGCCCGACTCCTACGATCCGGCCGCGGGCCGGGGCGGCTTCGTCACCGACGCCGCCGAGTTCGACGCCGCCTTCTTCGGCATCTCGCCCCGCGAGGCCCTGGCGATGGACCCGCAGCAGCGCCTCATCCTCGAAGCCTCGTGGGAGGCCCTCGAACGCGCGGGCCTCGACCCGGCATCCGTGCGGGGCAGCAGTACCGGGGTCTTCGTCGGGTGCAGCAACCAGAACTACGGCGCCGGCGCCGACGGCGACCTGCCCACCGGCGCCGAGGGCCACCTGCTCACCGGCAACGCGATCAGCGTGGTGTCGGGCCGGGTGTCGTACGTGCTGGGCCTGGAGGGTCCGGCGGTGACGGTGGACACCGCGTGCTCGTCGTCGCTGGTGGCCCTGCACCTGGCGGTGCAGGCGCTGCGGGCCGGTGAATGCGAGATGGCCCTCGCGGGCGGCGTCACCGTCATGTCCACCCCCGACGTGTTCGTGGAGTTCTCGCGTCAGGGTGGTCTGGCGTCGGACGGGCGGTGCAAGGCGTTCGCGGAGGGTGCTGATGGCACGGGTTGGGGTGAGGGTGTCGGTGTCTTGGTGGTGGAGCGGCTTTCGGACGCCCGCCGCAACGGACACCGCGTCCTGGCCGTCGTGCGGGGTAGTGCGGTCAATCAGGACGGTGCGTCCAATGGGCTGACGGCGCCCAACGGTCCCTCTCAGCAGCGGGTGATCCGGGCCGCGTTGGCGAGTGCGGGCGTGGACGCCACCGAGGTGGACGTGGTGGAGGCGCATGGCACGGGTACCGTCCTTGGTGATCCGATCGAGGCGCAGGCGTTGCTGGCCACTTATGGCCGGGGGCGTCCTGCGGGGCGGCCGTTGTGGCTGGGGTCGGTGAAGTCGAACATCGGGCACACGCAGGCCGCTGCGGGTGTGGCCGGTGTGATCAAGATGGTGTTGGCGTTGCGGCATGGTGTGCTGCCGGCGACGTTGCACGTGGATGAGCCGTCCTCGCATGTGGACTGGTCCTCGGGCGGGGTGCGGCTGCTGACCGGGCAGCGGGCCTGGCCGGAAGTCGCCAGGCAGCGGCGCGCGGCGGTCTCCGCCTTCGGTGTCAGCGGCACCAACGCCCACGTCATCCTCGAACAGGCCCCTGCCGACGAGGCGCCCGCCCCCGCGGACGACCCGGCCGCCACTTCCTCCCCCGTGGTCTGGCCGTTCTCGGCCCGCACCGAAGAAGCCCTGCGCGCACAGGCCCGGTCACTCGCCGAGTTCGCCACCGAGCACCCGGACATCGCGCCGGTCCGCACCGGCCGGGCCCTCGCCGCAACCCGCTCGTCCTTCGAGCACCGCGCCGTCGTCATCGGCGACGGCACCACCGCACTGCCGGACACGCTGTTCCGATTCGCGAACGGCGCCACGACGCAGGGCCGCGACATCGTGACCGGTACCGCCGGAGGCGAATCCCCCCTGGCGTTGTTGTTCTCCGGTCAGGGTTCTCAGCGTGTGGGGATGGGCCGGGAGTTGTATGAGGCGTTTCCGGTGTTCGCGGAGGCGTTCGATGCGGTGTGTTCGTGTGTGGGGGAGGAGTTGCGGGGGGTTGTTTTCGGGGATGTCGGGGATGACGGGGGGCGGTTGGATCGGACGCGGTGGGCGCAGCCGGCTCTTTTCGCTGTTGAGGTGGCTCTGTTTCGGTTGGTGGAGTCGTGGGGGGTGCGGGCGGATTTCCTGGCGGGTCATTCGGTCGGTGAGATCGTGGCGGCGTATGTGGCGGGGGTGTTCTCGTTGGAGGATGCCTGTCGTTTGGTGGTGGCGCGTGGGCGGTTGATGGAGGCGTTGCCGGCCGGTGGTGTGATGGTGGCGGTGGAGGCCTCCGAGGGGGAGGTGCTGGCGCTGCTGGAGGGTCGTGCGGGTGTGGTGTCGCTCGCGGCGGTCAATGGTCCGCGTGCGGTGGTGATCGCCGGTGTCGAGGAGGCCGTGGCCGAGGTGGCCCGGGCTCTGGCCGGCGCTGGTCATCGCACCACGCGGTTGCGGGTCAGTCATGCTTTCCATTCGCCGTTGATGGAGCCGATGCTGGAGGAGTTCCGTGCGGTGGCGGAGCAGGTTTCCTACCGGGCTCCGTCCTTGCCGGTGGTCTCCAACGTCACCGGGCGGTTGGCGGTGGGTGGTGAGTTGGTCACGGCGGAGTACTGGGTGCGCCATGTGCGCGAAGCCGTGCGTTTCGCCGACGGCGTGCGCGCCCTGGCGGCGGAAGGGGTGAGCCGGTTCCTGGAACTGGGCCCCGACGCCACCCTCACCGCCCTGGCCCGCACCTGCGTCGAGGACGACTCCCACACCCTCTTCGTCTCCGCCCTCCGCAAGGACCTTCCCGCCTCCCACTCCGTGCTCCGGGCGCTGGCGGGACTGCACGTGGACGGCGTGGAGGTCGACTGGACCCGCGTGCTGGGCGACGAGGGTCCGTGCGCGGTGGACCTGCCGACGTACCCCTTCCAGCGGCAGCGCTACTGGCTCGCCCCCACCGAGTCCGCGCCGGGTACGGCTGCGGCGGCGGCCCGCGCCTCCGCAGTCGTGGACGCGGAGTTCTGGGCCGCTGTCGAACACGACGACATCCCCGGACTCGCCGCCGACCTGCGGCTCGCCCCCGAGACGCTCGAACCGGTCGTGCCCGCACTCTCGGACTGGTACCGGCGTCGACTGACCCGGGCGCGGATCGACTCGCTGTGCCACGAGGTGTGCTGGCACCCGCTGACCCGGGACCACGAGAGGCCCGCGTCCGACCGGGGGCTCCGCTCGGGCCACTGGCTGCTCGTACTGCCGACGGGTGGGGACACCACCCTGCCGGAGACCGTGACCCGCCTGATGGCAGGTCTGCGCAAGCGGGGACTGACCGTACACGTGGTGGAGACGGACCTCCACGACGGCGCAGCGTGCCCGGAGGACGTCCGGGCCACCCGCGCCCGCATCGGCGTCGCACCCGACGGCGTCCTGCTGCTGCCCACCCCGGCCCCCGACCCGGCTCCCCGCACCACCCCCGACCCGGCCGTCGCCGTCCTCACGCTCGTGCGGGCGCTCGCCGGGGCGGAGCCGTGCGGACCGCTGTGGGCGATCACGCAGGAAGCCGTGTCGGCCGGTCCGTCGGACCGGATCGCCCGGCCCCGGGACGCCGCCGTGTGGGGGCTCGGCCGGGTCGCCGCCCTGGAACACCCGGACCTGTGGGGCGGACTGCTGGACCTGCCCGCGCGCGTGGACGACCGCGTCTGCGCCCGCGTGGTCACGGCGCTGACGGCCCTCGCTCCGGGCGAGGACCAGATCGCCGTACGGGCACACGGCCTGTTCGGACGCCGTATCGTCCGGGCCGTCGCCCTCCCCGACACCGAGGGAACCTGGCGGCCCCGCGGCCCGGTCCTCGTCACCGGAGGCACCGGTGCCCTCGGTGCGGAGGTCGCCCGCTGGGCCGTGGACCGGGGCGCGCGCGACCTCGTCCTGGTGAGCCGCCGCGGGCCCGAGGCACCGGGAGCGGCGGAACTGCACGCCGAGTTGACGGCCCGCGGCGCCGACGTCACGATCACCGCCGTCGACGTCTCCGTCCGGGCGGACCTCGCCGCGCTGCTGGCCGAGCACCGTCCCGACGCCGTCTTCCACGCCTCCGGCGTGCTGGACGACGGGACACTGCTCACCACCGACGCCGCGCGCGTCGACCGGGTGATGCGGGCCAAGGCCGTCGGCGCCCTCCTGCTCGACGAACTCACCAGGACGGCCGACCTCTCCGCCTTCGTCCTCTTCTCTTCCCTCGCCGGCACCCTCGGCAACCCCGGCCAGGGCGCCTACGCTGCGGCCAACGCCGTACTGGACGCGCTGGCCGAGCGGCGGCGGGCGGAGGGGTTGCCGGCGACGTCCATCGCGTGGGGTCCCTGGGCGGGCGGCGGCATGGCCGCGACCGTCGCGGACCGGCACCGGGGGCACGGCGCGGTGACCGGCCTCGCGCCGGAAGAGGCGCTGGCCGCCCTCGGCGGGGTGCTGGACACCGGCCGCGCCTCGCACCTCGTGGCCGACGTCGACTGGAACCGGCTCGCCCCCGCCTTCACCTCGACGCGCCCCAGCGCACTGCTGACACCGTTGGTGGAGCGCCCGGCTTCCGCACCCGCACCGCTCGCGTCCGGCAACGGAACCCGGACGTCCGGCAACGAACTGCGTTCCCGTCTGGACGGGTTGTCTGCCGATGTGCAGCGTCGGGTGTTGGTGGAGGAGGTGCGGGCGCGGGCTGCTGCGGTGCTGGGGTATGCCGGTGCGGAGTTGGTGGGGGTTGAGCGGGCGTTTCGTGATCTGGGGGTGGATTCCCTGATCGCGGTGGAGTTGCGGAACGTGCTGGCGGCGGTGTGTGGGGTGTCGTTGCCGGCGACGGTGGTGTTCGATCATCCGACGCCGCGGGCGTTGGCGGATTTCCTGTTCGGTGAGTTGTGCGGGGGTGGGCCGGCGGAGGTGGCCGGTGCGGTGGTGGCGGCTGCTTCGGTGGTGGATGAGCCGGTGGCGGTCGTGGGGATGGCGTGCCGGTTCCCGGGGGGTGTGGATTCCCCGGAGGCGTTGTGGTCGATGCTGGCCGAGGGGCGTGACGGGGTCACCGACTTCCCCACCGACCGCGGCTGGGACCTGCTGGCCCCGGTCTACGGCATGGCCACGGGACCCGGCTCGGAAGGCGTCGACTTCGCCCGCTGCGGCGGTTTCCTCGATGGTGTTGCGGACTTCGATGCGGAGTTCTTCGGTGTGTCGCCGCGTGAGGCGTTGGCGATGGATCCGCAGCAGCGGTTGTTGCTGGAGGCGTCGTGGGAGGCGGTGGAGCGGGCGGGGGTGGACCCACGGTCGCTGCGTGGCACGCGCACCGGTGTGTTCGCGGGGACGAACGGTCAGGACTACCCGGCGTTGCTGAGTGTGTCCGGGGGTGACTTCGGGGGGTATGTCGGGACCGGGAACGCGGCGAGTGTGGTGTCGGGCCGGGTGTCGTACGTGCTGGGCCTCGAAGGTCCGGCGGTCACGGTCGACACGGCGTGTTCGTCGTCGCTGGTGGCGTTGCATCTGGCGGTGCGGGCGCTGCGTGCGGGGGAGTGTGATCTGGCGCTGGCCGGTGGTGTGACGGTGATGTCCACGCCGGGTGCGTTCGTGGAGTTCTCGCGTCAGGGTGGTCTGGCGTCGGACGGGCGGTGCAAGGCGTTCGCGGAGGGTGCTGATGGCACGGGTTGGGGTGAGGGTGTCGGTGTCTTGGTGGTGGAGCGGCTTTCGGACGCCCGCCGCAACGGGCACCGTGTCCTGGCGGTGGTGCGGGGTAGTGCGGTCAATCAGGACGGTGCGTCCAATGGGCTGACGGCGCCCAACGGTCCCTCTCAGCAGCGGGTGATCCGGGCCGCGTTGGCGAGTGCGGGGCTGGAGCCGGACGGTGTGGACGTGGTGGAGGCGCATGGCACGGGTACCGTCCTTGGTGATCCGATCGAGGCGCAGGCGTTGCTGGCCACTTATGGCCGGGGGCGTCCTGCGGGGCGGCCGTTGTGGCTGGGGTCGGTGAAGTCGAACATCGGGCACACGCAGGCCGCTGCGGGTGTGGCCGGTGTGATCAAGATGGTGTTGGCGTTGCGGCATGGTGTGCTGCCGGCGACGTTGCACGTGGATGAGCCGTCCTCGCATGTGGACTGGTCCTCGGGCGGGGTGCGGCTGCTGACCGGGCAGCGGGCCTGGCCGGAGGTGGACCGGCCGTGGCGGGCGGGTGTGTCCTCCTTCGGCCTGAGCGGCACCAACGCCCACGTCATCTTGGAACAGGCTCCTGAGCGTGAGGCCGCCGAAGAGACCGAGTCCACCACCGAGTTGCCGGTTGTGCCGTGGGTGGTGTCGGGTCGGGGGGTGGATGCGTTGCGTGCGCAGGCGGGGCGTTTGCTGGATTTCGTCCGTTCCGAGCCCGGTGTGGGTGTTCGTGAGGTGGCGGGGGCTTTGGTGTCCTCGCGTGCGGTGTTCGAGGACCGTGCGGTGGTGTGGGGGCGTGGGCGTGCCGAGTTGCTGGCCGCTCTTGGGGCCGTGGCGCGGGGTGAGGGGGCTGCCCGGGCGGTGGTGGGCAGGGCCGGGGAGGGCGGGACGGCGTTGTTGTTCTCCGGTCAGGGTTCTCAGCGTGTGGGGATGGGCCGGGAGTTGTATGAGGCGTTTCCGGTGTTCGCGGAGGCGTTCGATGCGGTGTGTGCGTGTGTGGGGGAGGAGTTGCGGGGGGTTGTTTTCGGGGATGTCGGGGATGACGGGGGGCGGTTGGATCGGACGCGGTGGGCGCAGCCGGCTCTTTTCGCTGTTGAGGTGGCTCTGTTTCGGTTGGTGGAGTCGTGGGGGGTGCGGGCGGATTTCCTGGCGGGTCATTCGGTCGGTGAGATCGTGGCGGCGTATGTGGCGGGGGTGTTCTCGTTGGAGGATGCCTGTCGTTTGGTGGTGGCGCGTGGTCGGTTGATGGAGGCGTTGCCGGCCGGTGGTGTGATGGTGGCGGTGGAGGCCTCCGAGGGGGAGGTGCTGGCGCTGCTGGAGGGTCGTGCGGGTGTGGTGTCGCTCGCGGCGGTCAATGGTCCGCGTGCGGTGGTGATCGCTGGTGTCGAGGAGGCCGTGGCCGAGGTGGCCCGGGCTCTGGCCGGCGCTGGTCATCGCACCACGCGGTTGCGGGTCAGTCATGCTTTCCATTCGCCGTTGATGGAGCCGATGCTGGAGGAGTTCCGTGCGGTGGCGGAGCAGGTTTCCTACCGGGCTCCGTCCTTGCCGGTGGTCTCCAACGTCACCGGGCGGTTGGCGGTGGGTGGTGAGTTGGTCACGGCGGAGTACTGGGTGCGCCATGTGCGCGAAGCCGTGCGTTTCGCCGACGGCGTGCGCGCCCTGGCGGCGGAAGGGGTGAGCCGGTTCCTGGAACTGGGGCCCGACGCCACCCTCACCGCCCTGGCCCGCACCACGCTGGCCGACCAGTCCGCTCCCGCCCCCCTGTGCACCCCCGCCCTGCGCAAGGACCGCCCCGAGACCGACACCCTCCTCGCAGCCATCGCGGCCCTGCACGTCACGGGTGCCGAGGTCCACTGGTCCGCACTCGCCGACACGGCGCCGCGGGGGCACGTCGACCTGCCCACCTACCCCTTCCGGCGCACCCGTTTCTGGCCCCACGTGACCGGGGTGGCGCGCGCCTCCGGACCGGGTGGTGCCGGTGACGCCGATTTCTGGGAGGTCGTGCGGTCCGGGAAGCCCGGCGCACTGGCCGAGACGCTGAACGTCCCCGAGGACGCCCTCGGTGTCGTGCTCCCCGCGCTGACGACGCTGCGGGAGCGGCACTTGGAGCGTACGGCGGTGGACTCGTGGCGTTACCGGGCCACTTGGGAACCCGTGATCGTCCGGGGTACGACGCCCGTGGAAGGCCGCTGGCTCCTGCTGCAGCCGCCGGGCGCCGTCCCGTTGGAGGGGCTGGAGGAGTTCCTGCCGGGGCTGGTACGGGTGTCCTGTGCCGCCCGGGACCGCGACGGCCTCGCCCGGACCATTCGTGACGCGGTCGGTGACGCGGCACCGGACGGTGTCCTGTCCTGCCTCTCCGAGGCGGTGCCGGAGACCGTCGACGTCCCGGGGACCGCGATCTCCGATGACGCCGACGCCGGTTCCGTCGCCCTTTCCGCCGCCGACGCGGGCGTGGCCGCCACCCTGGCCGTCGTCCAGGCACTCGGTGACGCCGCCGTGGCGGCACCGCTCTGGGTGGTCACCCGGGCCGGCTTCAGGCCGGGCGACGCTCCCGACGCCCCCGCGCAGTGCGCCGTCTGGGGACTGGGGCGGGTCGCGGCCCTGGAGCACCCCGACCGCTGGGGCGGTCTCCTCGACCTCCCGGCGCGGCCCGGGCGGGACGAACTAGCCCATGCCGTCCAGGTCTTGGCATCCGCCGGCGAGGATCAGGTCGCCGTGCGCGCCGACGGCGTCCACGCCCGGCGCCTGCGGCCCGCACCGTCCGTCCGGGCGCCCGGTGCGGGCGCCTGGACGGCTCCTCGCAGGGTCCTGGTCACCGGGGGTACCGGCGCGCTGGGTTCCCGTGTGGCGCGCTGGCTGGCCGGGCACGGTGCCACCGAGCTGGTGCTGACCAGTCGGCGTGGGGCGGATGCTCCCGGCACTTCCGAGCTCCTTGCCGATCTGCGCCGTCTGGGTGCCGTTTCCGTTTTCGTCGAGGCGTGTGATGTGGCGGATCGGGAGCAGGTGGCGGGGTTGTTGTCCCGGCATCGTGTGGATGGTGTCTTTCATGTGGCGGGGGTTGCGGACCTGATGCCCTTGGGTGGGGTGGATGAGGGGTATCTGGAGTCGGTGTGGGGGGCGAAGGCGCGGGGTGCGGTGCATCTGGATGCGTTGACGGCCGGGTGGGATCTTGAGGTGTTCGTGGTGTTCTCGTCGATCGCCGGTGTGTGGGGCAGTGGTGGTCAGGGGGCGTATGCGGCGGCCAATGCGTTTGCGGACGCGGTGGTGCTGGAGCGGCGTCGTCGGGGTCTGGTGGGTGTGTCGGTGGCGTGGGGTCCGTGGTCGGGTGGGGGGATGGTGTCGGCTGCGGGTGCGGTGGAGCTGGAGCGTCGTGGGTTGCGGGTGATGGATCCGGGGCGTGCGCTGGCGGGGCTGGAGGGTGTGCTGGCGGGGGGTGAGGGTGCCGTGGTGGTGGCGGACGTGGACTGGGAGCGGTTCGTTCCCGCGTTCACCAGTGGCCGGCCCAGCCCCCTGCTGACCACCCTGCCCACCACCACCGACGGCCCCGACCGTGGCAGGCCGGACGCCTCCGGTGGGGACGCCGCCGGCACGGGCGTCCCCGTTCTGGCCGAGCGGATCGCGGCGCTGCCGCCCCGGGACCGCGGGGCCGCTCTGCTGGACCACGTCCGCGAAGCGGCGGCGACGGCCCTCGGACACCAGGACGCCACCGCGGTCGAGCCGGGCCGGGCCTTCCGCGACATGGGCTTCGACTCCCTCACCACCGTGGAACTCCGCGACCGCCTGGCCCGGGACACCGGGCTGAGGCTGCCCGCCACCCTGGTGTTCGACCACCCGGCACCCGCCGATCTCGCCCGCTTCCTGGAAGCCGAACTGGCCGGTGAGGGCGGCACGGTGGCCACGATGCTGGCCGAACTGGAGACCGGGATCAACCGCATCCTCAAGGCGGACCCGGACCCGGACGCCAGGAGCCTGCTCGCCACGCGCCTCAAGGCGCTGCTCGCCGAGGTCGACGGCGGTGAGCGGGCGTCCGGTGAGAGCGGTCCCTCGCTCAGCGAGCGTCTCGACGACGCCACCGACGAGGAGCTGTTCAGCCTCATCGACGGCGCGCTCGAACAGCCCTGACCCCGGCGGGCCCCACCGGGGCCGGACGTGGACACGCGAAGGCGGCCGTACCGGCAGGAACGGTACGACCGCCTTCAGGTGCGTCGATCTTCGTGCTGGTCCCCCGTGACCCATGCGCGTCCCGTTACACAGAACCGGGCTGCCGGAACTACTTGATGAACTCCGGCAGGACGCGCGGCGGCCACTGCCCCACCGTCAGCATGCCCATGGAATGGGCGCGGGCCACGAGCGCTGCCCGGTTGGGTGCCTTCAGCTTCCGCAGCATCAGGCCCACGTGGTACTCGACTCCCTGACGGCTGAGGTACAGGCGAGTGGCCAGCTGTACGGTCGAGGCGCCGCTGGCCACACCTTCAAGAACCTGTGCGTCGAGCTTGCTGAGCAGACGCTCGCGCGGGTTGACCGCTCCTTCCTCCGTTTCCGGATGGGCGACGTGGTCGTCGGGGCGTACCTGGACGACGATGCCGGCCAGGTCGCCGGACGTGTCCTGCACCGCTATGCCCGTCAGCTCGCCGGAGAACGCACGTCCCGAACCGGCCAGTCCGACCATTCGTTCGGCGAAGCGGTTGCAGCGGCCCTGGGACAACCGGTCGAAGTGCCGGTTCAGTATCACAGGTGAGCTGGGGTGCAGTAGCTCGTACAGGCTGCGGCCGCACGTCTCGGCGGACGTCCGGCCGAACTGGCGGGAAAAGTCCGGCTCTGCCGCGATGATGTGCATACCGGGATTCATGTGCGCCGTGAAGAACGGGCGGCTGTTCACCGGGAGAGGCTGGGGCTCAGGTGCGTTCCGGTGAGCGGCGGCAGGCGAGGAGGTCTGTACCCGATCTCTGTGGTGCGAGGTACCTGCTGTTCGCGTGGTCACTACGACGTACCGTCTTTCTACATTCAGATGTGGGGGGTCATGCACTGCCGTGAGGCGAAGCGGAAGGAAAGCAGTACCTTCACTGGTGCTGTGCGGTCGACCGGCCGGTACCGTCCTTCCCCAACTGCCAGGGAGCCTAGGAATCCACCTAGAGCCGGTCAAGCAAACTCTTGCTTGCGAGCAAAACACTGTGGTCCATGGTTCGGTGGTTCGGGGGCGCTGGAGCCGGCGGGCCGCCCCATTCCCTCCAACACCAGCGCTTTGAGCAGGTGTCGGTCGCCGCGCGTGGTGGATTTCGCACTCAAGGTGACCGGGGTTCAGGCACGGTCGGGCGCAGTTCGCCACGGTGGGAGGCGAAGTCGTCGGCGTGCCTGCCCGTTTGCTCGCGCACCGGTGACCGTTTGCTGCCCGATTCCCGTGCCGGTACCGCCGCACCTGAAAAACGATCAGCTCTCGGTTGCTTCGCCGGCGCGGCCGAGGACGGCGGCAAGGCTGGACCGCCCGGGAATTCCGAGCTTCCGATAAGAATTAGTCAGGTGCTTTTCGACCATGCGGGAGGATATGTTCAGCTCGGTCGAGATTTCCGAATTGCTCAGTCCGGACGCCGCCCGCTGCGCGACCCGGCGTTCCGAAGGCGTCAGCCGCGAGGTGATGTCCGTGGATTCCAGGGACCGTTTCTCGCGGTGGATCTTCCCCATCAGCCAGTGCGCGTCGCACTCCGCGGCCGTGTCGTACGCCTTTTGCAGCATGAGCCGGCGCCGGGCGGGTTCGGTCTCCGGGCAGACGCCCAGGGCGTACTGCGCCCGGCACAGCTCGTAGCCGTTCGAGCCCTGTTCCAGGACGGCCACGGCCTCCTCCAGTACCTCCGCCCCCCGGCGTCCGGGAGTGACCCGGCCCAGGACCACGAGCGCCCGTCCGAGCGTGATGGGGGCTCCCCAGGTGCGGGCCCGCGCCACCTCCAGGTGTGCGGTGGCCAGCGCCTCCTCGTGCTCGCCGAGCCGGTGGTGCATGAGGGCGGCGCACGACGGCCACGGCAGCGTGGCCGGATTGAGCCAGCCGATCTGCTCCATGCCCACGCCCGCCGTGCGGAAGTGGTCCAGGGCGGTCCGCGCGTCACCGCGCCGGGCCGCGACGGTGCCGCGCGACACGTGCAGCAGGGCCGCCAGATGCTGGTTCTCGGCGCTGAGCCGGTGCTGGACGAGTATCTGCTCCGCCAGTTCCGGCTCACCGGTGTTGAGGGCGACGATGGCGAGGATGGCGGCGCAGATGGTGGGCAGACCGCTCATCTCCGGGCCGGCGAGGGCGTCGGCCTGCAGCACCTTCTCCCGGGCGTAGCCCAGGTGGCCGTCGGCGAGGGCGACGAGGGCCTGCTCGGCGCGGATCACGGCCTGCTCGACGTCACCGCCGCGGCGCTGCGCCAGCCGGTGCGCCCGCCTGAGCCAGCCCGCCGCCCCGTCCGTACGGTCCGCCGCGGCGAGGATGTTCACGACGAGCGGCAGCGTGGTGTGCACGTGCTCGGGGGTCGGCGCCTCCAGCTCCAGCAGCCGGGTGGCCAGTTCCGCCAGTTCCGCGGCCGGCGCGGCGTTGGCGACGAACGCGATGTGGATGAGGGAGGTGAGCAGTTCCCGCTCGCCGGTGGTGCGCAACGGTGGACGCGGACCGAGCGCGCGGAAGTGGCGCAGCGTGTCGCGGATGTGCACCGGGTCCTGGGCGGACAGGTAGTGCTCGCGGGCCCGCAGGCGCAGGTCCAGATCCCGGTCGACGGCGTCGCCGGCCGGGGAGGAGCGCAGCTCTCCGGCCACGCGGCGCATCATCAGGTCGATGCGGAACGAGGCCGGGTCCATGAGCAGGGGGCCCAGCCGGACCACGGCGGCGGCCCGCTCCCGCACGGTGGTGAGCAGGGGGACGGCCTCGACGACGTGGCGCAGGGAGGCGGCGGTGGCGAAGCTGCGCTCCGCCGACGCCAGGTCGATGAGCAGGTGCGCGCGGTCGGCGCCGGCGCAGGACGGATCCAGCAGGGCGCGGCGCAGGTAGCGTGCCGCGTCGCGGGGTGAGCCGCGGCCCAGTGCGCTGTCCGCGGCGTTGTGCAGGATGCCGACGGCCTCCCGGCCGTGCAGGGTCATGACGGACATGAGCTGCTCGGCGGCGAGTTCGGCGGGGTACCCGCTGCGGTGGAGGAGTTCCGCGGCCACGCCGCGCATGGCGGCGCGCTCCCCGTCCGGCATGCTCTCGTCCAGCAGATCCCGCAGGACCGTCCCGGAGGTCAGGGTGCAGGTGCGCTCGTCGACCAGGCCCGCCAGGCCCAGGATGTGCACCGCCTCGGACTGCTGCCGTTCGTCCAGTTCGGCGAGGTGGGCCATGAGCTGGACGTCGGCGGCCCGGTCGAGCACGGCCAGCGCGTAGGCCGCGCGGCGTACGTGGTCGGGCTGCGAGCGCAGGAACGCCGCCAGGCGCTGGCGGACACGGTCGGGCCGCAGGGTCCTCGCCGCGGCGGCGTACCCCGCGGTCGGCCGCAGACCCCGGAACCGGGCCTCGTCCAGCAGGGTGCGCAGCAGCAGCGGATTGCCGCCCGAACGGACGCGCAGCGCCTCGGCGAACTCCTCCTCGGCCGGCTGGCCGAAGGTGTGCTCGGCCAGCCGGCGGATCGTGCCGGGGCCGAACGTGGACAGCCCGATGGTGTGGTCCGTGAGCCCGAGCAGGTGCCGCACCTGGGAGCGGTCGCCGCGGACGTCGCCCGCCATGACCGAGACGACGAACAGCATGCGCCGGTCGTGGCGCCGGGTCAGGGCGGGCACCAGTGCGCGCAGCGACTCGGTGTCGGACCAATGCACGTCGTCCACCAGCAGCATCACGGTGCCGTCGTCGGCCATGGCGTCCAGCACGGCCGTCAGCCACCGCCGCACGTTCTCCGGACCGGCCCACGGACACTCCCACGCGGTGTCCGGGGAAGCCGCCGGGACGTCGGGGACGGCCGCGGCCCCGGCGCCCAGCCAGCGCTCCGCCTCGCCGTCCGCGGCCACGCAGACGGCCGAGTCGACCAGTTGCCGCATCACGCCGTACGCGAAGCCCTCCTCGGCCTCCGCGGCCTGGGCCCGCAGGAGTACGGCCCCGTGGTCCCGGGCCAGCTCGGCGACGGCCTCCAGGAACGAGGACTTGCCCGTGCCCAGCGGGCCCTGCACGACGAGCAGTGAACCGCGGCCCTCCCGGGCCTGCCGCAGGGCCGTGGCCGCGAGGGCCAGTTCCTCCTTACGCTCCAGTAAATCCATGACCGTCCTTCCTGGTCCGTGAGGCACGCGGACACTCGCTCCCGGGCGTGCCGAATCGGTCCGTCCGGGAAAACCCCCGCAGCGGCGCGCATTCCACGGCGAGGTGTGCCGGGTCGCCCCTGAAATCGTGCATGAGGAAGGTTCCCTGAGGGTTGGTCACAGACCTTGAAAGCTCAAGCTCAGCAGATCACAGCCGTGTGCCCCTGGGCAAGGGGCATCAATTGACGGCGATTCGCGATGCTCGTGGGCGTATAGCTAATCATCCGGAAACAACATCGCGGTAACGGCGGGAGATTTCGTCATAAGCGCCGAGTGTCGATCGCCGATCATTCCGACCGGGCGGAATGTTTCCCGCCGGTAATCACGTCGCCGAACACACATTGTCATGCGAAAACAGCACATCGAGATCGTCGGCGAATTGCCGACGGTGCCCGCGGACGGTCCGTGGCGAACCGGTCACCTTCCGTTCGGCGAACGCCGGGCCCCCGTGCGCCGGGCCCCGTGCGCCGGGCCCCGTGCGCCGGGGTCCGCGGCCGTCCCGAGCGCGCGGAGGGGGCGGGACTCAGCGGCCGTCGGCCTCCGGGCCGGCCGCGGCGCCCAACGCCCCGCGCAGTTCCCGGCGCCCGGACAGACCCAGCTTGCGGTACACCGAGGTGAGGTGGACCTCCACCGTCCGCTGGGTCACGAACAGGGCCTCGGCGATCTCCGCGTTCGACCGGCCCCCGGCGGCCAGGTCCGCGACCTGCCGCTCGCTCGGCGTGAGCGCGCTCGGCCCGTGGGAGACCGGGCGCCGGGGGCGGGCCCCCGTGGCCAGCAGCGCCTGGTGGGCCTCGGCGTGCAGGGGCCGCGCTCCCAGGGCGTAGGACTCCTCCCAGCCCTTCCGCAGCACGGTGCGCGCCGACTCCTTGAACCCGGCCCGGTGCAGGGCCCGTCCGCGGGCCACCCGCACCCGGGCCAGCAGCAACGCAGCCCCGGTCCCGGCCAGTGCCGCCTCCGCCTCCTCCAGCAGGGCGGGACGGTGTTCCTCGTCCCCGGCCGCGGCCCGCAGTTCCAGGCCCGAGGCCAGGGCGCAGGGAAGATCGCCCCGGCGCGCGAGGGTGACGGCCTCCTCGGCCATTTCGAGCGCGGCCCTTCGCTCTCCCACGGCCAGGTGGGCCTGCCCGGCCCAGTACCACCAGGGGGAGACGGCGGGGTTCGTGCGCTGCCAGGCGCGCTGGCGCCGCCCGCACTCCTGCAGGTCCAGCAGGGCGGCCTCGGGATCGCCCATCGCCAGGCGTAGCCGGCCGCGTGCGCACAGCAGTTCGTTCCACTGCCAGGCGCCCTCCCGCGCCGACAGCGAGGGCAGTCCGGCGACCAGGTCGCCCGCCGCCGCCAGGTCCCCCCGGTCGAGCAGCGTGTGCAGCCGGACCGCCAGCGGCAGCGCCTCGCGGCGGCCGGCCTGCCCGGTTCCCCGCTCCCCGAGGACCTCCTCGGTCAGCCGCAGCGCCTCGTCCAGGGCACCGAGCCGTTCGTGCGCCTCCGCACTGAGGGCCAGCAGACCCAGGTACGCCTGCTCCAGCGACACCTCGACGCAGTCGATCAGCTGCCGGTAGCCGCGCGCCGCCTCGTGCGGGCGGTCCCCGTACAGCAGGACGGACGCGGCGGAGGCGAGGAAGGAGGCCGCGTCGGTGATCGGGGCACCCTGCGCGAGCACGGTGCGCGCCGCGGCACGCGACTCGGACACCTGGTGCATGCGCGACACCGACAGCACCGCGCGCGCCGCGAGCAGGGCACGCTGGGCGGGCGTGTCACCGGGCAGCCCGAGGTCGAACGAGACGCTGGTGAGCATCTGCGTGTAGCCCTCGAGGGTGGCGGTCGCCGACAACAGCAACTGCGCTTCCAGGAACTGGGCGTTCGCGGTGCCGGCGGCGGAACCGGAGGCCTCGGAGCGGCAGCGGTCCAGCAGGGTGATGGCGCGGCCCACCTCCCCGGTGCGGGTCAGCCCGCCCACCAGCGCACTCAGCGCGGTGAGCCGCAGGTCGGGGCAGTGCAGGCGGTCCAGCGCCGACGTCAGGTACCGCACGCCGGCCGGAGGGTCCACCCGCGCCTCGGCCAGGCCGAGTTCGACCAGCAGCTCGGGATCGCAGTTCTCCTCCTCGCCGTCCGGCACGCACGGCCGCAGCAGCTCCAGCGCACGCTCGGGCGAACCCCGCAGCGTCGCCTCCCGGGCCGCCTCGCGCAGCACCGCGAGCGCCCACCCGGCGGTCACCGGCCGCTGCGACAGGCTCAGGTGCTCGGCGACGTCCATGGCGGGCCGTCCGCTGTCGTGCAGCAACCGCGCGGCCAGGCCGTGCGCGGCGGCCCGCTCCTCGGCCGACATGCCGGCCAGCACCGCGCCGCGCACCACCGAGTGCGCGAAGGCCCACCTCCCGTCGCCGGCCTCCGGCGCGCTGACCAGCCCCAGGCCGTCCAGCGCGAGCAGCGCCTGCCCGCAGGTGACGGTGTCCAGCGCCGCCAGCTGGGCGCACATCTCCGGTGAGGCGTCGTCGCCGAGCACGGCCATCGCCCGCGCCGTGCGCACCGCGGCGGCCTGCTGCCGGTGCAGCAGACGGGCGATGCGGGCCTGGAAGGCGGGCATGTCCTGGCCGTCCACGGCCGCGAGGGCCGCCGCCGTCAGCGGCAGCCCCTCCTCCTGCAAGGTGGTGAGCAGCCGTGTCACCAGCAGCGGGTTGCCGTTGGTGGCGGCCAGGCACGCCTCCTGGAACGCGGTGTCGCTGGCGGAGGCGGTGAGGCGTGCGGCGACCAGCCCGATGCCGGCGCCCGTGAGCGGGCGGGGCCGCAGCACCTGGCACCGCGGCTGCGCCACCACGTCGTTCAGCAAGGGCGCCTCGCCGCCGGCGCGCCGGGCCAGCACGAGCAGCACCGGCAGCCCCGGCAGTCTGCGGGCGGTGTGCGCGAGGAAGCGCAGCGACGCGGCGTCCGCCCGGTGGGCGTCGTCCACCACCATCAGCACCGGTCCCCGGGCGGCGGCGGAACGCACCAGCCGGTGCAGCGCGGCCAGCACGCCGTGCGGAACGTCGTCGCAGTCGCAGTCGCAGTCGCAGCAGGGCAGCAGGAACAGCCGGCGCAGCAGTCCCGCTTCGTCCGGCCCGGTGTGCCAGGGTGGCGCGGGGGAAACGGCGGCGCTGTCGTCCGCCACCTCCTGCAGCAGGTCCCGCGCCGTGCTCAGCGGCAGCACGTGCGCGTCGTCACCGCCGCGGGCGCGCAGCACGCGCAGCCCCAGTCGGCGGGCCTCGACGACCAGGGCGCGCAGCAGCGTCGTCTTGCCGATGCCGTCCGGCCCCTCCAGCACCACGAGCCCGGAGCGGCCCGCCGCGGCCTGCCGGACCGACTCGGTGAGCACCGCGAGTTCCGTCTCGCGCTCCACCGGATACGGGCACGGCTCATCGACCCGTGTCCCTCGCGGACTGCGCCCGCCCGAGGCAACGACCATCACCGCGTCCCTCTCCTCCGGGGCGGCAGTGGCACCCCGGTGCCCCTCGGACCCGCCCGACGTGCCGCACCGGGCGATCAGCGTTGTCCGGACGCTCTCCTCGAGACAGGTTGACCACGCCATTTTGGCCCAGGCCAAGGCCGAAGATCGCACAGACCGAAAATTTCGCGCAACATCCAGGTCACGTCTTGCCGCTTCGGCTAGCGGAACGGATGCAGCCGTGCCTGCCAGCCGGGGCCCGCCAGTTCGCCCGCGTGCTCCTCCAGCAGGCACAGGTACACGTCGCGGCCGCCGTCCTCGTCGGGCGTGGGCGTGATGTGCACCGTGGGCACCGGGACGTCGGGGAACTCGTACCAGAAGGGCCGGCCGCCGCCCAGGTCGACGCCGTAGAGCGGGAACCGCGACCAGTTGTTCACCGACAGCGACGCGTCGAACGCGTCGTGCGCCCGGGCGGACATCACGCGCCGGGAGATCCCTTTGCGGCGCAACGAGTTGAGGAAGGCGATCTCGTCGCGCAGCTTGTCCTCCGTGGTGCTCTCCAGGCACCGCCGCACGCCCAGCGCGAGCGCGCCGAGGGAGGCGGTGCGCAGCGCGGCGGCGGTGGTCGACGTCCAGCTGCTGCTGACGCAGTTGCCCCAGTAGCCGGCGGGCAGCTCCCCGCCCAGCCGGGTGCGGGCGCCGACGACGAGTCCCAGCCACTCGGGCGCGTCCGCCGGGCGTTCCCGCAGCTGTCCGTAGACCCGCCACAGGTGGGCCGTGAGCGTGTCGTTGGTGGACACCCAGGCGCCGGACCCGGGCAGCGAGGCGCGGGCGTCCTCCTTCATCGCGGCGAGTTCCGCCGCGTGGAACCGGGTCGTCACCGTGGTCAGGCGCCTGGCCGCCAGGCGGGCCGTGGCGGCCAGGCGGCGGAGGCGGCCGACGGTGACGAGTGCCCGGCCCTCGCGCACCGCCGCGCTGGGGGAGGGCCGCCCGAGCGAGTCCAGCACCTCCCGCGCGTGGTTCGGCTTCTCCCAGGGCAGGCCGAGGTGCTCGTGGGACCAGTTCTGCAGGAAGGACAGGGCGCTGGCCCCGTCGGCCAGGGTGTGGTTGATCATCACCGCCAGCACGGAGCCGCCGCCGCGCATCTGCGTCAGCCGGATCTTCAGCAGCGGGGTGTCCCGGTCGACCACGCCGAAGGCGGTGACCTCGCGCACCAGATTCCCGGCCACGGGTTCGCTGCGCAGGTCGTGGCCGAAGTCGCCCATCGCGTCCGGGCTCCACGCCTCGGTGAAGCGCACCCCGGCGTCGTCGCAGACCACGCTCAGACCGCCGTCCGCGTCGCGCCTGAGGCGCCCGGCCAGCACGGGGTAGTGCCGCAGCGTGCGCGCCAGCGAGTCCCGCAGTGCCTCGGCGTCCAGCGTCTTGCGGTAGAAGAACGTCAGGGGGATGTACCACGGTCCGGTCAGCAGGTCGAAGCCGCTGAGCCGGACCCGGTCGCCGCCGGCGTGCCCGGTCCGCACCGTGTGGACGCTGTCGGCCCGGCTGTCCACGGCCGTGCGCACGCTCCGGGCCCGCTGTCTGTGCACGGCCTCAGTCCCAGCCCACGAGCAGCCGGTCCACGCCGTAGTGCACGGCGCGGTCCCGCAGCGGGACCTCCTGGGCGGGCTCGGCCAGCCGCAGCGTGGGGAACCGGTCGAACAGCCGGCCCAGCCCGATCCTGAGGCTCGCCCGGGCCAGGTGCTGGCCCAGGCACTGGTGCGCGCCGAAACCGAGGGCCAGGTGCTTGCGCGGGACCCGGGTGACGTCCAGCCGGTCGGGGTCCTCGAAGACCTCCGGGTCCCGGTTGGCGGCCGGCAGGGACAGCACCACCGTCTGCCCGGCCCTGACCGTGCGCCCGCCGATCTCGACGTCCTCCAGGGCACACCTGCTGGAGCCGAGCTGCGAGATGGTCAGGTACCGCAGCAGCTCGTCCACCGCGCCCTCCTCGTACAGCTCCGGCCGCTCGCGCAGCAGCGCCAGCTGGTCCGGGTGCTCCAGCAGGGCGAAGGTGCTCAGCGCGAGCATGTTCGGGGTGGTGTCCAGCGAGCCGCCCAGCGTGAGCACCGCCAGGTTGACCAGCTCCTCCTCGGTCAGCTCGCCGGTGGCCGACAGCCGGCCGAAGAAGTCGTCGCCCTGCTCGGCCATCCGCTCGCGCACCATCGGCCGGATGAGCGCGTCCATCGACTCCACGTGGTGGATGAACTCCTCCAGCGTGTACGTCAGCGTCATCAGCGCGGCGAAGTGCTCGGCGATGCCGTCCATCAGCTCCGGCGAGACGTCCATGAGCGAGCACACCGAACGGAGGCTGACCACCTCGGCGAACGCGCTCACCAGGTCCACCGGCGAGCCCTTGGCCGCCATCTCCTCCAGCGCGCCGTCCACGATGCTCCGCAGCTCCGGCTCGAACTGCTGGATCCGGCGCAGCGTGAAGTGGCCCGCCAGCAGCCTGCGGTACTTGGTGTGCTCGGGGGCGTCCATCTTGGCGAAGGAACCCGGCGGAGAGGGCTGCGGGGCGTACTCCGCCATCGGGAACGGCGGGGCGACCACGTGCGCGAGCAGCTCGTTGCGGTGGCTGAAACGGTCGTCCGACAGGATCTGCCGCACCAGGTCGTGCCGGGTCACCAGCCACCCGGAGGGATCCTTCGGCGCCACCTGGAAGGTGACGGGGCTGACCGGTTCCTCCGTGCGCAGCCGGGCGTACTCGGCCGGCGGGTCGAAGGGGCACCTGCCGCGGTCGGTGGGGATCACGGCGGGGTCGGGCCTGGTCTTCATGGTGACTCCGTTGGAAAGCGGGGCAGCGGGGCAGCGGGGAAGAGGGAAGGCGGAGGCGAGGACGGGAGCGGGGCGCTGCCGCGTCCGGTCAGGCCCGCTCCACGCACAGGGGCAGGTGGCGCGCGCCGAAGACGTTGGTGCCGTGCCAGGAGAGCCGGGCCTCGGGGTCCACCCCGATGCGCGTGTACCGGTCGAGCAGCGCCTCCAGCGCGATCCGGCCCTCCAGCCGGGCCAGCGGTGCGCCGATGCAGTAGTGGATGCCGTGCCCGAAGGCCGCCTGCCGGGCGTTGGTCCGCTCCGGCCGGAACGCGTCCGGGGCCTCGAAGACCGTCTCGTCGCGGTTGGCGGACAGCAGCCACAGGTGCACCAGCGTGTTGGCCGCCACGTCCAGACCGGCGAGGGTCGTGTCCTCGGTGGTGACCCGTTCGATCCGGGTGAACGGCGGGCGCAGCCGCAGCGTCTCCTCCAGCACGGCGGGGATCAGCGAGCGATCCTGCCGGACCCGCGCGAACAGCTCCTCGTCGCCGTCCAGGCACATGAGCGTGTTGCCGAGCAGCACCGAGGTGGTGATGTGCCCGGCGAGCAGCAGCAGGGTGGCGAAGCTGGTGATGTCCTCGTCCTCCAGCCGCTCCCCGTCCAGCTCGGCCGCCACCAGCGTGCCCAGCAGGTCGCTCTGCGGCCGGCTGCGCCGGTCCTCGATGAAGCCCTGGAGGTAGGAGGAGATCGTGACCGCGGTCTCCTCCATGCGCCGCACGCTCTCCGGGTCCTCCGGGTCGGTGGACAGCAACTGGTCCGCCCAGCCCTGGAAGAGGTCCCGGTCGGCGGTCGGCACGCCCAGCATCCGGGCGATGACCGTCACCGGCAGCGGGTTCGCCAGGGTGTCGACCAGGTCGAACCGGTCCGCCGGGGCCCGGTCGAGCAGTCCCCCGGTCAGCTCGGTGATCCACGGCTCCAGGCCCGCGATCAGCCCCGGCGTGAAGGCCTTGCTGACCAGGCGCCGCATCTTGCCGTGCATCGGCGGGTCGAGCAGCAGCAGCGTGCCGCGCGGCGCCTGCCGCTCACCGCCCGACAGGCGGCCCACCGTGTCCGAGGAGAAGACCGCCGGGTCCGCCAGGATCCGCTGGACGTCCGCGTGCCGGAAGACGTGCACGTTGCCGGCGTCGTCCCGCCAGGCGGGCTGCTCGGCCCGCATCCGCGCCGCCCACCGCAGCAGCGTGGCCCCGCCGTCGGGAGCCACCGTGGGGGCACGGCCGGCGGCGTCCGCCACGGGTGCCGGGTCGAGCACGTCCGGAGTGCCTTGTCGCGCCACCCGGATTCCCCTTTCACGTGTCACGCGCTTGGTGCATCCGTGGATGCCGTGGGCCGCAGTCGGCGAGGGGTCCGCGCGGGGGCGTCGTACCGGTGCGGGCCGCACCCGCCGGCCGGCCCGCCGGACCCGGACGAACGGTGGGGCCACTGGTTGGGCACCGCGCCCGCCGACCGCCGTTCGCGGGCCACTCCAGCACGGCGGCGCGGCGAACGGCCAGGGGAGAGGGCACAGTTTAGGGATTCACCGCGTCTGTACGGCCTTCCGGCCACGGCGGCCGGCGGCGGCGCGTCCTCGTCGGTGCCCGCGCGTGCGCGCCAATGTCTGGAGGAAACCCCAGACCGTCCCCCGCGGCCGGCCGCAACGGGGCACGGCCCCGCAAGATGGTCCCGCTCCGGCCATCCGCGCCGGCCCGACCAGCTCGTGGAGGACCCGCATGGACATCGCGATCGACCACGGCAGGTGCATCGGCGCGGGCCAGTGCGCGCTGATCGCCCCGCAGGTCTTCGACCAGCGGATCGAGGACGGCCTGGCCGTCCTGCTGGTCGAGCGCCCCGACGACAGCCAGCGCGAGGCGGTGCGGGAGGCGAGCGAGTCCTGCCCGCTCGGCGCCATCTCCGTACGCGAGGACCCGCCCGCGCGCGGCTGACGGCGGCCCCCGCCACCACCACGACCGTCCGACGAAAGAGCAACCCATGCGCGTCCTGTTCGCCGGCCTGCCGGAGAAGTCGCACGTCTTCACGATGGTGCCCCTGGCCTGGGCGCTGACGGCGGCCGGCCACGAGGTGCTGATGGCCAACGCGCCCTCGCTGACGGACGCCGTCACCGGCGCGGGCCTGGTCGCCGCCCCGGTGGGCAGCGACCCCGGGCTACACCAGGACATGGCGGTGGCCCGCGACTCCCAGGACGCGGACGTCGCCAACTGGAGCCGCCTCGGCTACGGCGACGTCGACTTCGACAGCCTGCTGGCCCGCTACGAGATCAGCGTCCCCTGGGGGTTCGCCCGCTACAACGACCCCCTGCTGGACGACCTGGTGACCCTCGCCCGCGACTTCCGGCCCGACCTCGTCGTACGGGACCCCATCGCCTACGCGGGCGGCATCGCGGCCCGCGCCTGCGGCGCCGCGCACGCCCGCCTGCTGTGGTGCGCCGACGTCTACGGCCAGGCACGCGGCACCTTCACCGAACTCGCCCGGGACGTGCCCGGGTCCGTCCGCCGCGACCCCCTCGCCGAATGGCTCGGCGAACGCGGGCGGCCCTACGGCGTCCACTGCGACGAAGAGCTGATCAACGGCCAGTTCACCATCGACACCCTGCCGCCGAGCCTGCGCCCGCCGAGCGCGCTGCGCGAGATGTCCATGCGGTACGTGCCCTACAACGGCCCCGCCGTCCAGTGGGACTGGCTGCGCGAGGAGCCCCGGCGCCCCCGGGTCTGCGTCACCCTCGGCCGCACCAACACCGAGGCCTACGGCGGCGACTACGTGCCCGTCGAGGAGATCCTGCGTTCGCTCGCCCGCCTCGACGTGGACCTCGTCGCCGCCCTCATGCCCGAACAGGTCGAGCGGCTCGGCGATCTGCCCGCGGGCGTCAGGGCCGTCAGCGGGGTCGCGCTGAGCACCCTGCTGCCCTCCTGCGCCGCCGTCGTCCACCACGGCGGCTGGGGCACCTTCTCCACCGCGCTCGTCAACGCCGTCCCCCAGCTGGCCCTGTCGACCCACGTCGCCGACCAGGAGCTGCGCGGCCGGTCCCTGCAGGACGCCGGGGCGGGGCTGTACCTGCACCACAGCGAGGCCGACCCGGACAGGGTCGCGGACCTGACGCGCCGCCTGCTGGAAGATCCCTCCTACACGGCCGCGGCGCGCAAGCTCCGCGAGGAGTCCGCGGCCATGCCCAGCCCGCACGACCTCGTCCCGGAACTGGAACGCCTCGTCGCCGACCTCTGATCCCGCCACCGGCCCCGCCCACGACCGCTCCACCCACCGCACCACCCGTCCGAGGAAGGAGGACGGCGCCCGCTCGGCCCGACCGGTGACGCGCCGCACCCACGATGAGTCCCACGCGTATCCTGGTGACCGGCGGTGCCGGCTTCATCGGGTCCCACTACGTCCGTACGCTGCTCGGCCCCGCCGGCCCCGACGACGTCACCGTCACCGTCCTGGACGCCTTCACCTACGCGGCCAACCCGGCCAACCTCGACGCCGTCCGGGACTCCCCGCGCTTCCGCCTCGTCGTCGGCGACATCTGCGACGCGCCCACCGTCGCACGGCTCATGGCCGAGCACGACCAGGTGGTGCACTTCGCCGCCGAGTCGCACGTCGACCGCTCCCTGGCCAGCGCCGCGGAGTTCGTCCGCACCAACGTCCTGGGCACCCAGACCCTGCTGGACGGCGCCCTCGAACACGGCGTCGGCACCTTCGTCCACGTCTCCACCGACGAGGTCTACGGCTCGATCCCGACCGGGTCGTGCTCGGAGGAGCAGCCCCTGAACCCCAACTCCCCGTACGCGGCGTCCAAGGCCTCCAGCGACCTGACGGCCCTCGCCTACCACCGCTCGCACGGCCTCGACGTGCGCATCACCCGCTGCTCCAACAACTACGGGCCGCACCAGTTCCCGGAGAAGATCATCCCGTTGTTCGTCACCCGCCTGCTGGACGGCGGGACGGTGCCCCTCTACGGCGACGGCCTCAACGTCCGCGACTGGCTGCACGTGGACGACCACGTCCGCGCCGTCGAGCTCGTCCGCACCGCGGGCCGCGCCGGGGAGGTCTACAACATCGGCGGCGGCACCGAACTGGACAACCGCCGCCTCACCGGCCTGCTGCTGGAGGCCTGCGGCGCCACCTGGGACAGCGTCGAGTACGTCACCGACCGCAAGGGCCACGACCGGCGCTACTCCGTGGACTGGCGCAAGGCGCACGTGGAGCTGGGCTACAAGCCGCAGAAGGACTTCACCGAGGGACTCGCCGAGACCGTCGCTTGGTACCGGGACAACCGGGACGTGTGGGCCCGCACCCCGGCCCACCCCGGTCCCGAGGAGGACGCACCGTGCTGACCTGGCACGTCCTCGGAACGGTGCGCATGACCCCCGGCGGTCACGACCTCACCCCGACCGCCCCCAAGGTGCGGCAGACCCTGGCCCTGCTGCTGGCACGCCGCAACACCTTCGTGCCGGTCACGGCGTTCGTCGAGGAGCTGTGGCCCGAGCGGCCGCCGCGCAGCGCGACCGGCGTCGTGCAGACCTACGCCTACCAGCTGCGCAAGACCCTGCAGGGCGACGGCCGCGGCCCGGCGGACGGCGGCCCGCTGATCACCCGCCCCCAGGGGTACCTGCTGAACGTCGAGCACGGCGAGTGCGACGCGGCGGAGTTCACGACGCTGACCACCAAGGGCCGGGCCGCCCTGGCCGCCGGCGACCACGCCACGGCCGCTGACCTGCTCGGCCGCGCGCTCGCCCTGTGGGACGGACCGCCCTTCGCCGACGTCCCGCAGGGGCCGGCCCTGCAGGGACACGCCCTGCTCCTGGAGGAACTGCACCTGCAGGCCCGCGAGCTGCGCATCGAGGCCGATCTGCGGCTCGGCCGGCACCGGCAGCTGGTCGGCGAGCTGAAGGAGCTGGCCTGCGCCCACCCGCTGCACGAGTGGTTCCAGGGCACCCTGATCATCGCCCTGCAGCGGTGCGGCCGGCGCAGCGAGGCGCTCCAGGTCTACCAGCGGCTCCGGGAGAGGCTGCGCGACGAACTCGGCCTCGACCCCTCGCCCGGCCTGCAGCGCATCCGCCAGCACGTGCTGACCGACCAGATCAGCCTCGCCGACCTGGGACTGCTGCCGCGCTGACGGCCGCGCCCCGCTCCGCCGCCCCCCACAGGTCGCGCACCATGTCCCGGGGCGTGCGGAGCGGGGTCCAGCCGAGCACCTGCCGGGCGGCCGAGACGTCCACCCCCATCCAGTGGGTGTCGGTCACCGGACGCACCCCCGTGCCGGCCCGCTCCACCAGCCGCGCCCGCCGGCCGCTGACCGAGATCAGCAGATCGACCATGTCCCGCACGTGCTGCGAGGTGCCGCTCGCGATGTTCAGCACCCGCCCGGCCGCCTCCGGCGCCCGCGTCGCCGCGACCACGGCCCGGGCCACGTCCTTGGCGTCGACGAAGTCACGGCTGCTGCGCAGCGGCGAGACCCGCACCTGCGCGACCTCCTCGGCGGACGCGGCGAGCAGCTGACCGGCCACCTGGCCCAGCAGGCTGGCCGACGGCGTACCGGCGCCGATGACGTTCGACAGCCGCAGGACGACCGCGTCCGCCTCTCCCGCCCGGGCGGCGCCCAGCACCGCCCGCGTGCTCACCAGCTTGGACCGCCCGTAGTCCGTGGTCGGCTCCGTCGGCGAGGCCTCGGTGAGCCACACGCCCGAGGGCTGCGGCGCGTACTCGTGGACCGATCCGAGGTGCACCAGCCGGGCCCGGGACCCGGCCGCGGCGAGCGCGGCCAGCAGCCGGTCCACCAGTAGCTGGTTGCTCAGGCGCATGGCGTCGGCCGACGAGGACCACACCTCGCCGGCCGCGTTGACGACCACCGTGGGCCGCTGTGCGACGAGCAGGTCGGTCAGCGCGTCCAGGCCGCCGTGCACGAGGTCCAGGGCGAAGAACCGCCAGGAGGCCGGTGTCTTCAGGGGACTGCGGGCCACGGCGACGACCTCGTGACCGGCGGCCTCCAGGGCGGCGCCCACGTGCCGGCCGACGAAACCGGTCGCCCCGAGAACCATCGCCCGGCCGCAGGCTCCGCCCGGCAGCTCCCGCGCACCGACGTCCCTCATGCCTCTCTCCTCCCGGACGCACGCGCGGCGCACCCGTCCGAATTGCCCGGCCCGCCGTGCGGGCAGGCGTCCACTGTGACAGCCGGTGTTCCAGGATCGGTCCAGGCCCGTCCGACCGGACCGGCCCGCGAGCGGCGCCGGAGCGGGCCTGTACCCGTCCTGGACCGGGCCTCGACCGCAGCCGTGGGCGGCCTCGAAGTACGGGTCCTAGGGTGGGGCCACCATGAAGGTTCGAGAGACGGCGGTGCCGGACGCGTACCACATCACCCCACACAAGATCCGTGACGTGCGGGGCTGCTTCTACGAGGCGTTCCGCGGCGACCGGCTGGCCGAGGAGATCGGCAGGCCCGTGCCCGTCGCCCAGGTCAACTACTCGGTGTCCCGCAGGCACACCCTGCGCGGCCTGCACGGCACGCTGCTGCCCCCGGGCCAGGCCAAGGTGGTGTCCGTCGTGCGCGGAGCGGTCCTCGACATCGTCGTCGACCTGCGCGTCGGCTCGCCGACCTGGGGCGTGCACGAGGTGAACTGGCTGGACGGCGAGTCCGGGGAGGTCCTGTTCGTCTCCGAGGGGCTCGTCCACGGCTTCCTGGCCCTGACCGACGACACCTGCGTGTCGTACCTGTGCTCCACCGAGTTCGTGCCCGGCACGCAGGTGGACATCAACCCCTTCGACGCCGATCTCGACCTGCCCTGGGGGCTGGCGGACGCGCCCCTGATGTCGGACAAGGACTCCTCGGCCATCTCCGTCGCCGAGGCCCGGCGGACCGGGCTGCTGGCCCGCTACGAGGACTGCCTGGCCCACTACGCGGCACTGCGCGCGTCCCGCTGAAGCCCCGGGGGGCCACCGCCGCACGCCGGCCGGCACCCGCCCGGCCGGCACCGCCACCCTGAGGAGAGCCGATGCCGTCCGGCACCGCCGAACCCACCCGACACTTCGCCCTGCTGCTCTTCGCCGACTTCGGCCACATCGGCCCCACCCTGGGCGTCACCCGCGAACTGCGCGCCCGCGGCCACCGCGTCACCTACGTCGTCGACGAACGGTTCGCCGCCACCGTCGAGGAGGCCGGCGCCCGCGCCGTCACCTACACCTCGGCGCGCGGCGCGTTCTACCGCGCGGCGGACCCCACACCGGAGCAGCTCGCCCGCGACGGCTACGAGCTGCTGCTCGACACCGTGCGCACCGTCTTCCCGGTGGCCCGGGCCGCCTTCGCGCAGGACCCGCCGGACGTGGTCCTCTACGACTTCGAGACGGTCGCCCCCGCCCGCGTCCTGGCCCGGCGGCTGGACGCGGTCTCCGTCCAGGTCAGCCCGAGCCACGCGGCCAACGAGACGTTCTCGCTGCGCGCGCAGATGTGGGACCCCGGCCACCCGCTGATGATCGCCGGCGCCGAGGCGCTGATCGGGTTCATGGGCGAGCACGGCATCGGCCTGGAGGAGATGGGCCGCTACGGCGCCCAGTGGGACGACCGCAACCTGGTGTTCCTGCCGCGCGCCTTCCAGATCGGGGGCGACGGCTTCGACGACCGGTTCGCCTTCGTGGGGCCGACGTTCGCCGAGCCGGCCCCCGGCACCTGGACGCCCCCGTCCGACGGCCGGCGCGTCGCCCTGGTCTCCCTGGGAACCGAGTCCACGGACCGCGGCGACTTCTTCCGCATGTGCGCCGAGGCGTTCGCGCCGGACCGGTGGCACGTCGTGATGACCCTCGGCCGGGGCAGCGACCCGGCCGCGCTGGGCCCGCTGCCCGCCCACGTCGAGGCCCACCCCTGGCTGCCGCATCCGGCCGTGCTGCCGCACGCGGACGTCTTCGTCTGCCACGCGGGCATGGGCAGCCTCATGGAGGCCTTCGCCTACGGAACCCCCGTCGTCGCCCTGCCCCGCGCGCACGAACTCGCCCTGAGCGCGAACCGCCTCCAGGAGTGCGGGGTGGGACGCTGCCTGTCCCGGCGGGGGCTGACCGCGCAGCGGCTGAGGCGGACCGTGACGGACCTGCTGGCGGACCCCGCCGGACCGGCCGCGCGCGCCGGGATGCGGGACGCCGTGCGCGCCGCGGGCGGGGCCGTGCGCGCCGCCGACCTGCTGGAGACCTGGGCCGGGCTGCGATCCGCGGCACCCGCCGCGGCCGGCTGACCCGGAGCGCCCGCCGGGGCACGAGCGGTCCCCTCCGGTCGCGGCCGGGGGGACCGGAGGGGACCCGCACGCGTCCCGGGTGGGTCCCGCCGGCCGGGGCCGGCGGGGCGGGGCGGGCGGGGTCAGTGGGGGAGCGTCACGTACTCGCTGATCGTGCTGATGCTGTGGTCGATCATCTCGTCCGTCAGACCGGGGTAGACACCGATCCAGAACGTGCGCTCGGTGGTGATGTCGCTGTTGGCCAGCGTGCCGCTCACCCGGAACTGGCGGTCCTCGTAGGCCGGGTGGCGGGTGAGGTTGCCGGCGAAGAAGCGGCGGGTGGCGACCTTGCTGGACTCCAGGTGGTCGATGAGCGCGCCCGGCTCGAACGGCGCGTCGGGCCGCACCGTGATGGCGAACCCGAACCAGCTCGGATCGCTGCCCGGGGTGGCCTCCGGCAGCACCAGGTGCGGCAGCCCGTCCAGGTTCTCGCGCAGCCGCGTCCAGTTGTGGCGCCGCGCCGCGCCGAACTCGTCGATGCGGCCGAGCTGCTGCAGTCCCAGGGCGGCGGAGACGTCGGTCGACTTCAGGTTGTACCCGACGTGCGAGAAGATGTACTTGTGGTCGTAGCCCTGGGGCAGGGAGCCCATCTGGTGCTCGAACCGCTTGAAGCACCGGTTGTCCTCGCCGGGCTCGCACCAGCAGTCGCGGCCCCAGTCCCGCATGGACTCCACGATCCTGGCCAGGATCATGTTGTCGGTCAGCACGCAGCCGCCCTCGCCCATGGTGATGTGGTGGGCCGGGTAGAAGCTCTCGGTGGCCAGGTCCCCGAAGGTGCCGGTCAACTGCCCCCGGTAGGTGCTGCCCAGCGCGTCGCAGTTGTCCTCGATGAGGAACAGGCCCTGGTCCTGCGCGAGTTCGGCGATCTCCGCGACCTGGAACGGATTGCCCAGGGCGTGCGCCATCATGATGGCCCGGGTGTTCGGTCCGATCGCCCGCTCGACGCTCTCCAGCGAGACGTTGTAGGTGCCCAGTTCGATGTCGGCGAAGACCGGCACGAGACCGTTCTGCAGGATGGGGTTGACCGTCGTGGGGAAGCCGGCCGCGGCGGTGATCACCTCGTCGCCCGGCACCAGCCGGTCGTCGCCCAGCTGCGGTGAGGTCAGGGAGCTGAGCGCCAGGAGGTTGGCGGACGAGCCGGAGTTCGTCAGGTGCGCCTTGCGCAGGCCGAAGTACTTGGCCAGCGCCCGCTCCAGCCTGCGCGAGCTGACGCCCGCGGCGATCCGCATGTCCAGGGCCGCCTCCACCAGGGCCACCCGGTCGTCCTCCGTGAGCACGGCACCGGAGGCCAGGACCGGCGTGACGCCCGGAACGAACCCGGAGGAGGCGTTGTTGCGGTGGTACTCGCGGACCAGGTCGAGGATCTCGGTCTTGTCGTTCCCCATCGGCTGACGGCCTCCTGTGTGTGCCAGTGGGGGGCGAGCCGTACCTCAGGCCCGCGGCCGAAGCGTCCCCACGCCCGAATCGATCGATCGGGGACTCCAGCCCAGCACGCGGGACGGGCCGCGGGCCAGCGCGGGCGGGCAAGACTAGGGATCCACCAAAAAGCCCCCGCGGCGGCCCGGCGCACACCGCGCGGCTTCCCCGCGGGCGGCCGCGGCCACGCCCGTACGTCTAGGGATTTCCTCGACGCGGGCGGGAGAGGCTGGGGCGTCCGGCCCGCCCGACCACGTCTGCCCAGTGAGGCTGCATGACTTCCGGCCCCGCGGTACGAAAGACCGCCCGCACCGTCACCCTGCGCACCGGCCGGCCGACCGGCGAGCGCATCCGGCTGAGCGTGTACGACCTGGTGAACGGCACCTTCGCCACCGCCCGCACCTTCTACTACCGGCGTACCCTGGACGCCGACGCCCTGCGGGACTCCCTGCGCCGCGCCCTGGAGCGGTACCCGATGCTCACCGGTCGGCTGGAGCGCGACGACGACGGCGGCCTCAGCGTGCTGTGCAACGACGCCGGAGCGGCGTTCAGCGTCCACCACTCCGACCGGCCCATGCCGCAGTACGGCCCCGGGCGGCGGGCCGGGAACGACCTGCGCCGCTACGTCCACACCGTCAACCCCTTCCGGGTCGTCGGCCACGACATCCCCCTGCTCACCGTCAAGGTCACCCACACCCGGGGCGGCGGCTCGGTCCTCGGCGTCTGCATCAACCACAGCGTCGTCGACGGCGCGGGCTTCCTGGACTTCCTGCTCCACTGGTCCCGCACCCACCGCGGACTCGCGCACCGCGCCGCGCCCTACGCGCGCCGGCTGCTGGAGGGCCCGGCTCCCGACGCGACCCCCGACGCGGCGCCGGCCACCGGGCCCGACGACCCGCAGTACACCGTCGTCACCGGCCGGCAGAAGTGGGGCTTCCTCTGGCGGGTCAACGCGGGCGCCCACCGCATGCGCACCCTGACGGTGCGCCTGGACGCTCAGGAGGTCCTGGCGCTGAAGGAGGCGGCGGGCGGGGGAGCGGCCGACGGCTCCGCGCCGGTGTCCAGCGGGGACGCGCTCGGCGCGCACGTGTGGCGGGTCCTGGCCGCCCTGCGCGACCGGACGCCGGAGAGCACCGAGCGCCTCGGCATGGTCGTCAGCCTGCGCCCCGCCCTGAAGGACCGGCTGCCGGACGGTTACTCGGGCAACGCCGTCTCCAACATCACCGCGGCCCTGCCCGCGCACGCCCTGCGCGCGCAACCGCTCGCGCACACCGCGGCGGCCGTGCGGGACGCCCGCCACCGCGTCACCGCGGAACGCGTGCGCGACGAGATGGCCTTCCTACAGGCCCAGCACCGTGCGGGGCGCATCAAGCGGGTCTTCAGCCGGATGTCCCTCGACGCCTTCGAGGGCACCGTCGCGCTGAACAACGTCAGCCGGCTGCCCGTCTACGACGTCGAGTTCGGCGCCGGCCGGCCGTTCTGGTACGAGTACCCGGCCAGCCCCATCCCCTGGACGGTCCTCATCACTCCGACACCCGAGGACGGCCACAGCCGGGACGTCCACCTCAGCGTTCCGCGCGAGGCGGCCGAGGCGCTGGACGATCCCCGCTGGGCCGGACGGCTGCGGGTGCCGGAGTGAGGTGCGGCGTGCCCGCCGGACCTACTGCCCGGCGGCCTTGCGCAGGGCGTCGACGCGGTCGGTGCGCTCCCAGGTGAAGTCGGGCAGCTCACGGCCGAAGTGACCGTAGGCCGCGGTCTGCGCGTAGATCGGGCGCAGCAGGTCCAGGTCACGGATGATCGCGGCCGGACGCAGGTCGAAGACCTCCTCGATCGCCTTCTCGATCCTGTCCGGCTCCACCGTGTGGGTACCGAAGGTCTCCACGAACAGACCCACCGGCTCGGCCTTGCCGATGGCGTAGGCCACCTGGACCTCGCAGCGCGCCGCCAGCCCCGCCGCCACCACGTTCTTGGCCACCCACCGCATCGCGTACGCCGCCGAACGGTCCACCTTGGAGGGGTCCTTGCCCGAGAACGCACCACCACCGTGCCGGGCGAACCCCCCGTAGGTGTCAATGATGATCTTCCGGCCGGTCAGCCCCGCGTCCCCCATCGGACCACCGATCTCGAACCGCCCGGTGGGATTCACCAGCAGCCGGTAGCCCTCCGTGTCCAGCTTGATGCCCTCCTCCAGCAGCGCCCGCAGCTCCGCCTCCACCACGAACTCACGGATGTCCGGCGCCAGCAGCGACTCCAGGTCGATGTCACTGGCGTGCTGCGAGGAGACCACCACCGTGTCCAGCCGCACGGCCTTGTCACCGTCGTACTCGATGGTCACCTGCGTCTTGCCGTCCGGACGCAGGTAGGGGATCGTGCCGTTCTTGCGGACCTCCGACAGCCGCCGCGACAGACGGTGCGCCAGGAAGATCGGCAGCGGCATCAGCGTCGGCGTCTCGTCCGAGGCGTACCCGAACATCAGACCCTGGTCACCCGCACCCTGCCGGTCCAGCTCGTCCTCGTCGCCCTCCACCCGCGCCTCGTAGGCCGCGTCCACCCCCTGCGCGATGTCCGGGGACTGCGCACCGATGGACACCGACACCCCGCAGGAGGCACCGTCGAAGCCCTTCTTGGAGGAGTCGTAGCCGATCTCCAGGATCTTGCCGCGGACCAGCGTCGGGATGTCCGCGTAGGCCTTGGTCGTGACCTCACCGGCCACGTGCACCAGACCGGTGGTGATCAACGTCTCGACGGCGACCCGGGAAGCCGGGTCCTCGCGCAGGAGCGCATCGAGGATGGTGTCGCTGATCTGGTCAGCGATCTTGTCGGGGTGACCCTCGGTCACGGACTCCGAGGTGAACAGACGACGGGACACAACGCTCCCTGGGGTTGCGGTGGTAGTGGCGATCGGACGGTCAACTGGTCTGCAGCGCCAGCAAAGCGGCACCCGAGGAGACCAGGACGAGGACGAGCGGCGCTAGCGATCCCCTCGTGTCACCGGAACGCAGGTGCACGATCACGGCGCCGACGAAGTACAGCAGCGCCCCGGCACCGGCCGCCACGCCCAGCGGGCGGTAGGCGAAACCGGCGAGCAGCCCCAGCGCGCCGGCGATCTCCACCGCGGCCAGACGGGGCAGCCAGCTCTCGGGCACTCCCAGCGCTGTCAGCCGCGTGACCATGGAGCGGGCGCGCATCAGCATGGCCACCGCCGAGCCGGCGAGTACGGCGCTGAGGGCGAGCGTGAGGGCGACGTAGTTGGGCGGCACGGGTCTCCAGTCGCGGTGGGCCGGTGCCGGCCCGGTGGGTACGGGCCTCCCATGCTGGTGGGATCCGTCCCAGCAGATCCCTAGACATCGCACCGCCGCGCACGGCGCGGCGGGGGCGTTCTCCCGCCGCACGCCCGCCTTCACGACCCGGCCGGGGCTGTGCAGATACCGGGGGTACGTTCGAGTGGGCCTTATGCACGCGCTTTCCGAGTGGCATAGTCGAAGCGTGTTGCCGATTGATCACGTCGGCGTCGTCTTCTTCTGCGTGGACGGCGTTCTGGTCCGGAGGGCCGATCTGTCCCTCCTGCTCGAGTACCGCCTCGGCCTGCGTTCGGGCCCCGGCGCGGTGACCGGTGCCGCGGACGGGTGCATCGACGCGGGGCGGTGGGCCGGGATCCCCGAAAGCGCGGTGCGCGCCGAACTGGACGGCATCGATCCGGTGCCGGGCGTCGAGGAGACCGCCCTGTGGTGCCACCGCAGCGGACTGCTGCCGGTCATCGCCACCTCGGCCTGGGCCCCGGTCGGCGCCTACCTGGCCGACCGCTTCGGCTTCCACTCCTACACCGGCAGGGCACTGGAGGCGGACACCGGCGTCTTCACCGGCCGCGGGGCCGGCCCGATGGACCCGGCGTGCCTGCGCGACGCCGCCGTGCGGCGGGCCGACGACCTCGGCGTGGCGCCGCAGGACTGCGCGGCGGTCGGAGCCCTCCCCGGCGCCGGCCCGCTGCTGGAGACCGTGGGCCTCGGCGTCGCGTTCAACGCGCCGCCGGACCTGCGGGCCCGGGCGGACATGTCGGTGGCCGACGAGGACCTGCGCGCCGTGATACCGGCCCTGGAACGCCTGTGCCCGCCGCGCTGACCCGTCCGGACCACGCACTGCCGCACGCCGGCGGCGTCCGCGCGGGGTCCTTCGCCGGACCGGGCCGGACCCCGCGGGCCCGGCGGGGCCCGGACGGGGGTCTCAGACGGCCTTCTGCGAGGCGGCCGCCTCGGGCCGCAGGTCGTCCAGCGTCATGGGGCGGGCCGGAGCGTCCGCCAGGACGACACGGGAGGTGGTGTTCAGCTCCCGGTCGACGTGGACCAGCTCACCCGGTTCCAAAAGGCGCCAGTGCGGGTCCTCGTCCATGGGCTCGCTGGCCACGATGACGGACGCGCGGTCCGCCAGGCCGGCCGCGTGGACGCGCAGGTGGCCGTGACGGCCGCTGTGGTCGAGGTGCCGCGCCCCGTGGCGGCCGCCCGCGGGCCGCTGCAGGACGTACAGCTCGTGGGTGGCGGGGTAGCGCAGCGCCCACAGTTCGCCGGCGGTGACGAGGACGACGTTGAGGGCGTACACGGGCAGGTGCGCGGCGACCCAGCGGGCCGCGGCCGCGATCCCGGCGGACACGTCACCGCCGTGCGCCGCCGTCTCCCGGGTCACCAGGGCGAAGAAGCGCTCGGAGTCGGTGTCGCCGCGCACCAGCGACAGGTCCTCGCCCAGGTGGCGCTCCAGCTCGTCGAGGCCCTCGATCACCCCGTTGTGGGCGAACAACCGGCCCTGCTGCTCGAAAGGATGGGTGTTGCGCACGTCGAGGCCTCCGGTGGAGGCGTAACGGATGTGGGCGAGGAACGTGGCGGACAGCACCTGCCGGGCCTCCCGCGCGAAGTCCCGGTCCTCGAACGCGGCGATCGGCGCCTTGTGCACCTCCGGGGTGCCGTCGGCGGTGAAGTACCCCAGCCCGGTGCCGTCGGGCTCGCGGCGGCTCTGCGCGCTGAGGCTGTCGGGCGCGTCCAGCAGCCAGAACGTGGCGTGCGTACGCGCGGGGGAACTGATCAGCCCGAACAGACGGCACATGGCATCCTCACTTCGTCCGGCCACCCGGCGCCCGCGGACGCCGTCCTCCATCGGCCGGCTTGTCGGTCTGCCCGAGGAAGAACCAGTGCCACCAGCTCGCGGCGAACGCCGCGGCGCAGCGGCGCAGCGCCTCCCCGATCGGCACGGCGTCCAGCACGCTGACGGCGGACACGGCCTCCGGGTGGTCCAGGGCCAGGCGGGTGGCGACGTAGGCGCCCCGGTCGTGGCCGACGACGGCGAAGCGCTCGAACCCGAGGCGGCGCATCACCGCCAGGCAGTCGCCGGCCATCGCGCGCTTGGCGTACGGACGGTGCTCCGGGTCGGTCGGGGGCTTGTCGGACCCGCCGTAACCCCGCAGGTCGGGGCAGACCACCGTGTGGCCGGCGGCGACCAGCAGCGGGGCGGCGCGGTGCCAGGTCGCGTACGTGCGCGGATGCCCGTGCAGGAGCAGCACGGCGGGGCCCCGGCCGCCGTGGCGCACCCGCAGCCGGACCCCGTCGCCCTCGCACCGCGTCAGCTCGAAGCCGTCGAACACGTGGTCTCCTGTCCCTCGGACGTCGCCACTCGCCTGCCCTGCGGCGCTCCGTCCACACGGGCACCGCCGGACACGGTCGCGGCGGCGCGGATCAGGAGTCGCGTTCGTCCTTGATCCTGCGGAGCTTGCCGAGGGAGCGCTCCAGGGTCTCCGGTTCCACGATCTCCACCTCCACGCTCACGCCGACGCCGTCCTTCACCCCCTGGGCGATGGCCCGCGCCGCGGCGTCGCGCTGCTCCGGCCCGGCACCGGCCCGGGCCTCCACGCGGACGGTCATGTGGTCCATCCTGCCCCGCCTGCTGAGCCGGATCTGGAAGTGCGGGGCGACGGCGGGGGTGCGCAGCACGATCTCCTCTACCTGCGTGGGGAACACGTTCACCCCGCGCAGGATGATCATGTCGTCGCAGCGGCCGGTGATCTTCTCGATGCGGCGGAACCCGGGCCGGGCGGTGCCCGGCAGCAACCGGGTCAGGTCCCGGGTGCGGTAGCGGACGACGGGCAGCGCTTCCTTGGTGAGGGACGTGAGGACCAGTTCACCGTTCCCGCCGTCGGCCAGGACCTCGTCGGTGATCGGGTCGACCACCTCGGGGAGGAAGTGGTCCTCCCACACGTGCAGTCCGTCCTTGGTGTCCACGCACTCCTGCGCGACGCCCGGCCCCATCACCTCGGAGAGTCCGTAGATGTCGACCGCGTGGAGGTCCATGCGCTCCTCGATCTCGCGGCGCATCTCCTCGGTCCACGGCTCGGCGCCGAAGACGCCGACCTTCAGTGAGGACGAGCGGGGATCGACGCCCTGCCGTTCGAACTCGTCCAGCAGGGTGAGCATGTAGGACGGCGTGACCATGATGATGTCCGGCTCGAAGTCCTGGATGATCTGCACCTGGCGCGCGGTCATGCCGCCCGAGGCGGGGATCACCGTGCACCCGGCCCGCTCGGCGCCGTAGTGGGCGCCGAGCCCGCCGGTGAACAGGCCGTAGCCGTAGCTGATGTGGACCTTGTGGCCCGGGCGGCCGCCGGCGGCCCGGATCGAGCGGGCGACGAGGTCCGCCCACGTCGCCAGGTCCCGCTCGGTGTAGCCGACCACCGTCGGGCGCCCGGTCGTACCGCTGGAGGCGTGGATGCGCCGCACGTCGGACGTGGGGACGGCGAACATGCCGAAGGGGTAGGTGTCGCGCAGGTCGGCCTTGGTGGTGAAGGGGAACCGGGCCAGGTCCGCCAGCGAGCGGCAGTCGTCGGGAGCCACCCCGGCCGCGTCGAACTTCCGGCGGTACAGCTCGACGTTGTCGTAGGCGTGCCGCAGCGTCCACCGCAGGCGGCGCAGCTGCAGGTCCCGCACCTCCTCCCGCGGCATCCGCTCGGCGTCGTCCAGCAGATGCGCCGGAACGGGTTCACCGCGGCGGGCCGGGGCGTGAGCCGGCGGTTTCGGTTCGCTGGTCATTGCGGCTCCTCGGGTTCCGTGCTCCGGATGCTGCGGCTGCGGCCGCGGAACTCGGCTATCACCGCGTCCCCGCGCGCCACGCGCACGTCGTAGATGCCGCTGCGGCCGAAGCGGGTGACCTCCCGGGCGGTGGCCACCAGGACGTCCCCCTCGTGCGCCGGGGCGACGAAGCTGATCTCCGCCCCGGAGGCCACGGTCACGGCGCCGTGGCTGTTGCAGGCGCAGGCGAAGGCGGTGTCGGCGAACAGGAAGACGTACCCGCCGTGTGCGATCCCGTGGCCGTTGACCATGGACGCGGTGACGGTCATGCGGAGCACGGCGGTCCCCTCGCCCAGCTCCAGCGGTTCGATGCCGAGCAGCTGCGAGGCCCGGTCCGCGGCGAACATGCGCGCGGCGGGTCCCGGAACCGGTCGCCTGGTTTCCGTCACGATTGACACCACCTCGTGTACCGACCGAACATTCGGTTAGTGTGCGGCAGGGTCAAATAATCAAGCCGCGCCGCCGCCTGTCAAGGGGCCGGTCGGACCGGCGGCGCGGTGCGGTGTTCCCACGGGTGGCGGTGGCCGGGCGGCGCGGGCCGCACCCGGACGCCTCCCGGTACTTGCCGAAACCGCGGAGGTCCGGCGTATCATGGACCGAACGAACGGTCGGTTGGGATAGGTGGTAGGGATGACTGCACGGCAGCCCGGCTCGGCGGCGGCGGACGCCGCCCCGCCCGAACTGCAGGAGCGCTTCGACGAGACCATCGCGCGCGACCAGCGGATCGAGCCGCGCGACTGGATGCCGGAGGGCTACCGCACCACGCTGATCAGGCAGATCGCGCAGCACGCGCACTCCGAGATCATCGGCATGCAGCCGGAGGGGGAGTGGATCACCCGCGCGCCGTCGCTGCGGCGCAAGGCGATCCTGTTCGCCAAGGTCCAGGACGAGGCCGGCCACGGGCTGTACCTGTACTCGGCGGCCGAGACCCTGGGCGCCGACCGCGCGGACCTCACCCAGCGGCTGATCGAGGGCCGCCAGAAGTACTCGTCGATCTTCAACTACCCGACCCCGACCTTCGCCGACGTCGGTGTCATCGGCTGGTTCGTGGACGGCGCCGCGATCTGCAACCAGGTGCCCCTGTGCCGCAGCTCCTACGGCCCCTACGCGCGCGCCATGGTGCGCATCTGCAAGGAGGAGTCCTTCCACCAGCGGCAGGGCTACGAACTGCTGATGACGATGATGCGCGGCACCGGGGCCCAGCGGGAGATGGTCCAGGACGCGGTGAACCGCTGGTGGTGGCCGTCGCTGATGATGTTCGGCCCGCCCGACGACGACTCGCCCAACTCGGCCCGGTCCATGGCCTGGAGGATCAAGCGGCACAGCAACGACGAACTGCGCCGGCGCTTCGTCGACATGACCGTGCCGCAGGCCGAGAAGCTGGGCGTGACCCTGCCCGACCCGGAGCTGCGCTGGAACGAGGAACGCGGCCGGTACGACTTCGGCACCCCCGACTGGGCCGAACTGAAGCGGGTGATCGGCGGCGGCGGGCCGTGCAACGCCGAGCGCATGGCACGCCGCCGGACCGCGCACGAGGAGGGCGCCTGGGTGCGCGAGGCGGCCGCCGCGCACGCCGCCAAGCAGGCCGCCGGGACGCGGAAGGGAGCGGCAGCATGAGCGACACGCAGGCGACGAGGGGCGACTGGCCGCTGTACGAGGTCTTCGTGCGGGGCAAGCGCGGACTCAACCACGTCCACGTCGGCTCCCTGCACGCCGCCGACGACCGCATGGCGCTCACCCACGCCCGGGACCTCTACACCCGGCGCAACGAGGGCGTGAGCATCTGGGTGGTGCGCTCGGAGCACATCGCGGCCTCGACCCGCGACGAGAAGGACCCGTTCTTCGACCCGAGCGCCGACAAGGTCTACCGGCACCCCACCTTCTACGACATCCCCGACGACGTCCCGCACATCTAGGAGCAGGCGATGAGCGACGATCACGTCTACCTGTCCCTGGCCGAGGGGCACGAGGACGGCGACGCCCGCTGGGCCTTCGGGACCGGCTTCGAGGACCCGCTGCACGGCGTGAGCACCGCCGTTCCCGAGGGCGTCGACCGGGCCGAGCTGGCCGCGGACTGCCTGGCGCTGGCCGACGACGCCCTCGTCACGGCCCAGCGCCTGGCCGAGTGGACCACGCGTGCACCGGAGCTGGAGGAGGAGGTGGCCCTCGCCAACATCGGACTCGACCTGCTCGGCCAGGCCCGCCTGCTGTACGCCCGCTGCGGACAGGTCGACGGCACCGGACGCGGCGAGGACGCCTACGCCTACTTCCGCGGTCCGGAGGAGTTCCGCAACGTACGCCTGGCCGAACTGCCCAACGGCGACTTCGCGTTCTCCATGGCACGGCTGCTGGTGTTCGCCGCCTGGCGGCTGGCCCGCTTCGAGCGGCTCACCGCCTCGCCCGACCCGGTGCTCGCGGCCGTCGCCGCCAAGGGCGTCAAGGAGCTGGCCTACCACCGGCAGTACGCGGCGGAGTGGGTCGTCCGGCTCGGTGACGGCACCGAGGAGTCCCACCGGCGCATGCGGGCCGGACTCGGCCGGGTGGCCCCCTACCTGGGCGAGTTGTTCGACGCGCAGGGCGCGGACGCGGCCGGGGAGGCACGGACGGAGGTCCTCGCGGTGCTGCGGCAGGTCACCGGGGCCGCGTGCCTGCCCCTGCCGGACGCCCCGCGGGTCCCGGGCTCCGGGCGCGCGGGCGACCACACCGAGCACCTGGCCCCGCTGCTGGCCGAACTGCAGAGCGTGGCCCGTGCCCACCCGGAGGCGACGTGGTGACCACGCCCGTGGACGCCCGGCGCGCCCGGCGCATCGCCGAGCAGGTGCCCGACCCCGAGCTGCCCATGCTCACCCTCGCCGATCTCGGTGTGCTGCGCGGGGTCACGGTGCACCCGGACGGCACGGTCGTCGCCGACCTCACGCCCACCTACTCCGGCTGCCCGGCCATGTCGGAGATGCGGGCCGGCGTCGCCGCCCGGCTGAAGGACGCCGGCTACCGCAGCGTCGAGGTGCGCACGGTCCTCGATCCGCCGTGGACCACCGACTGGATCACCCCCGAGGGGCGCCGCAAGCTCACCGAGCACGGGATCGCACCCCCCGGGCCGGCACCGCGCCCGGCGCCCGGGCCCGTGCCGCTGGTCCTGTCCGCCACCCGGCGCACGGTGCCGTGCCCGCGCTGCGGTGCGGCGGACACGGAGGAGACCTCGCGCTTCGGCGCCACCTCCTGCAAGTCGCTGTGGCGCTGCCGCGCCTGCCGCGAACCGTTCGAGTACGTCAAGGAGATCTGATGGAGGACCTGTTGGCCCCCGGCGCCGCGGCCCCCGCCCCGGCGCGGCGCGCACGCCGCCGGCCGGCCTTCCACGCTCTGCGGGTGGCGGCGGTGGACCGGCTGTGCGAGGACGCGGTCGCGGTGGGTTTCGACGTCCCCGGCGAACTGGCGCAGGAGTTCGCCTTCGCGCCCGGGCAGTCGCTCACCCTCCGGCGCCAGGTGGACGGGCGGGACGAACGCCGCTCGTACTCGATCTGCTCGCCGGTGGGGTCCCGGCCGCGGATCGGCGTCCGGGTGGTGCCGGGCGGCCTGTTCTCCTCCTGGCTCGTCCACGAGGTGCAGCCCGGCGACACGGTCGAGGTGATGGCCCCGACGGGCGCCTTCACCCCCGACCTGACCACGCCCGGCCACCACGTCCTGATCGCGGCCGGCTCGGGCATCACGCCGATGCTGTCCATCGCCGAGTCGGTCCTGGCCGCCGACGACCGCTCCCGGGTCACCCTGTTCTACGGCAACCGCCGCACCGGCTCGGTGATGTTCGCCGACGAACTGGCGGACCTGAAGGACCTCCACCCCGCGCGGTTCCAGCTCGCGCACGTGCTGTCCCGCGAACCGCGCGAGGCCGAACTGCTCACCGGGCGCCTGGACGCCGAGCGGCTGGCCGCCCTCATCGACGGCCTGGTCGACGTCTCCGACGCCGACCACTGGTGGCTGTGCGGCCCGCACGGCATGGTCCGCGACGCCCAGCGGGTGCTGGCCGGCCTGGGCGTGCCCGGCGACCGGGTCCACCAGGAGCTGTTCTACGCGGGCGAGGAGCCCGTCGCGGCCGTGCGCCACGAGGAGTCCCGGGCCGACGGACCGGTCAGCCGGGTCACCGTCGTCCTGGACGGCCGCTCCACCACGTCCGTGCTCCCCCGCGGGACCACCCTCCTCGACTCGGCCGCCCGTGTCCGCCCCGACCTCCCCTTCGCCTGCAAGGGCGGCGTCTGCGGCACCTGCCGGGCCCGGATCACCGACGGCGAGGCGGACATGCGCCGCAACTACGCGCTGGAACCCGCCGAGGTCGACGCGGGCTACGTACTGACCTGCCAGACCTTCCCCGTCTCCGACGCCCTGACCGTCGACTTCGACGGCTGAGGAGCGGCGGCCCGCCGGGGCGCCGCCCGGGTGGGCCGGGACGACCGGTCGGTGGGACCGAGCCGGACCGGGCCGCGGAAGCGCCCGGTCCGGTTTCTCGTGCCGGCTGGAACCAGGAGGCCCAGCGGTCAATTGCCGTGTTCTTCGCGATGGCGATTAAGTGATCCTTAAGAGCCGCTTAAGCGATGGTGAGTGACGGCCTCTTTATGAAGTATCCGCAGGTCAGCGGCGTGTGGGCCGTGTTCGCCAGGGTTGGACCAAGCGGTCGGTGTCCGTAGCATCCGAGATGCGGCAGCTTCCTGGGAGCGCTCTCAGTACCGTGTCGCTCCCACCCCGCACGTCCGCCCCGTCCCCGCGTCCCGATGGTCCGACGGCAACTTCCCCGGCCATGGACGCACAGCAACGCCCTGTTCCAGGAGGCCCCCCCATGACACCTCGCCATCAGCGCAGTCTCGGCCGCCGCAAGTTCCTCTTCGCCCTCGGCGGTGCGGCGGTGGCCGTGCCCGCCATCGCCGCGGTGGCGCCCCACGCCCTCGCCGACCCCGGCACCGGTGAGGCGAAGTCGGCCGCGGCGGGCGCGCTGCCGCTGACGATCACCAACAACACCGGCGCGTACGACAACGCCGGCGTGCACGTCTACATCGTCGGCAACCAGGACGGCAAGCAGGTGCGGGTCACCCCCGACGGCACCCTCGCCCCGATCTCCCTGTCGGACAACGGCGCCGACGGCTTCACCGACTACGCCATCGACCTGGCCGGCGGCGGCCAGACCCGGCTGTCCCTGCCGTACATGTCGGGCCGCATCTACGTCTCGCTCGGCGCGAAGCTCAAGTTCAAGGCCGTCACCGACGGCAACGGCAACGCCGCGCTGCAGTACCCGGCGGGATGGGTGACCTCGGACCCCAACTACGGGGTGCTGCACGACTGTGCCGAGTTCACCTACAACGCGTCGGGCATGTTCTGCAACACGACCATGGTCGACATGTTCAGCGTGCCGCTGGCCATCCGGCTGACCGGCGCGAAGGACCAGACGACGGGCACCGTGCGCCCCGGCGGCAGGGCCGCCGCCTTCGACGCCGTACGCCGGGCGGAGGACTTCGCGCGGCTCGTGGTGGACGACACCCGGGTCATCGCCCCCGGGCACGGCCTGGACGCCGGCCTGTTCCCCACGGACTACTTCGCCCCCTACATCGACGAGGTGTGGAGCACCTACACCGGACGGGACCTGACCGTCACCACCAACGCCGGTGCGTTCACCGGCCGGGTGCGCGGCGACAAGTTCACCTTCGACGGACCCGGACAGGTCTCCTTCGACAAGCCCTCCACCCGGGACGTGCTGTTCTGCGACGGCCGCCTCGCCGCTCCGAACGACGGGACGACCGGTCCCGTGGCCGCTGTCCTGGGCGCCGGCTTCAACCGCTCGACCCTGCTGAGCAACCCGGCCCAGCCGGCCACGGACGCCGCGTCCTTCTACGGCACGGACATCACCAACCACTACGCCAAGGCCATGCACGCCGTCACCGAGGACGGCAGGGCCTACGGGTTCGCCTTCGACGACGTGGCCGACTTCGCCTCGTACATCCAGGACACCGCCCCCACCGGGATGAGCCTGACCCTCACGGCCTTCTGACCCGGCCACCGGCGCACGCCCGCGCAGCCGCCCACGGCGGCTGCGCGGGCGTCGTGCGCTCCCCGCGTCCGCCGAGGTGTCCGGGGGCGCCGCGGCCCGCGGACCCCGCGCTATCCGTCGAGGAGGCGGGAACGGGTCAGGAAGCGCACCCCTTCGGGCGCCTCCAGGGAGAAGCCGCTGCCGCGCCCCGGCACCACGTCCACGATCAGCCGGGTGTGGCTCCACACCGCGTACTGGCTGCGCGACATCCAGAACGGCACCGGCTTCCCGACCCCCTCGACCTCCAGCTCCGCGAGGAGCACGTCCGCGTCGCCGGTGCGGAACTCACCCGCCGGATAGCACATGGGGGCGCTGCCGTCGCAGCAGCCGCCGGACTGGTGGAACATCAGCGGGCCGTGCGCCCCGCTCAGCCGCCGGAGCACGTCGGCGGCAGCGGAGGTGAGCTCGACGCGGGGGACCTGCTCGTTCATCGTCGCCGTCCTTCGCCGTACCGGAACAGACCGGGCCGTGCGGCCCTGCGGCTCCAGCCCAGCGCACGGGAGGTTGCGACCACGTTGCGCACGGCCCCGCCGGCCCGGGGACGCGTTCCGGGCCCGCCGGCGCAGGGGCCGGGACACGCGGCGCCGCGTCGGCGGACGCGGCCGGGCGCGGGGGCGGGGCCCTCCGGGGCGTCCCCCGCGCCCGGCCGCTCAGGTCACCGCGCCCGGGCGGTGCGGCGTCGGGTCGTAGGCCGCCGTGCTGACGAGGTCCCGCAGCCGCAGGACGGCCGTCAGCACGTCGCGGTGCGTGGTGTACAGGGCGTTCACGCCGAACCGCAGCAGGTCCGGCGCCCGCATGTCCGCCACCACGCCCTGGTCCGCCAGCGCCCGCACCAGGCCGTAGGCGTGCGGGTGGCGCAGCGACACGTGGCTCGCGCGGCGCGCCGGCTCCACCGGCGTCACCACCTCGAAGCCGAGCGGGAGCAGTTCCTCGGCGCAGCGGATGAGGAACCCCGTCAGCGACAGGCTCTTGGCGCGCACCCGGTGCAGGTCGACGCCGTCGAACGCGGTCAGCGCCGCCTCCAGGGCGAGCAGCGACAGGATCGGCGGCGTACCGATGCGCGCCCGGGCCACGCCCTCGGCCGGCGTGTAGTGCGCTCCCAGCCCGAAGGGGTCCGCGTGCCCGGTCCAGCCCGTCAGCGGCGTCTCCAGCGAGGCGTGGTGGCGTCGCGCCACGTACAGGAACGCGGGCGCCCCCGGGCCGCCGGAGAGGAACTTGTAGCCGCAGCCCACCGCGAGGTCCACGGCCAGCTCGTCCACGGCCAGCGGGAAGGCCCCGGCCGCGTGGCACAGGTCCCACAGGACGAGCGCGCCGGCCCGGTGCGCGGCCCGCGTCAGCGACTCCATGTCGTACAGCTCGCCGGTGCGGTAGTCGACCGGCGAGTAGCTGACCACGGCGACCCGGTCTCCCTCCCCGGCGAGGAACGCCTCCAGTTCGGCGGGACGCACGCCCCGCACCTCCAGGCCCCGGCCGCGGGCCACCGCGTCCGCCAGGTAGCGGTCGGTGGGGAAGTGCCCCGGGTCGGTGACCAGCAGCGGGCGGCCCGGCCGCAGCGACGCGGCGGCGTTCAGCGCGGTGAACAGCTGCACGCTGGTGGAGTCGCCCGCCACGGTCTGGCCCGGCGCCGCCCCGATCAGCCGCCCGACCGCGTCCCCGATCCGGGTGGGCGCCTCCCACCAGCCGTGGGTGTTCCACGACCGGATCAGGTCCGTGCCCCACTGCCGGTGCACGACCTCGGTGAGGACGGGCGGCACCGCGGCGGGCAGCGGGCCCAGGGAGTTGCCGTCGAGGTAGACGACCCCCTCGGGCAGCAGGAACCGCTCACGGAGCGGGGCGAGGACGTCCCGGGCGTCGAGGGACCGGGCGAGTTCGCCGATCACGGCGGGAGCGGTCGTCATGCCCGCACCTCCTTCGCGGCACCGCGGTCGGGCCGTACGGCGCCGAAGCCGGCGGCCATCTCCCACAGCGTGCCGGCGACCGCGCGGGCCCCGTCGGCGCCCGGCTCGATGAGGGTGTAGTGGCCCGTACCGGGCAGGACGACCGTGCGCAGGTCGCGGTGGACGGCCGCGTAGTCGGCGAACTGGGTGAGCGGCACCTCCTCGTCGACCGCGCCGTGCAGCAGGACCGTCGGCACGCCGGTCGTGCCGGCCTCCCGCAGCAGGGTCAGCGGGTCGACACCGGGCAGCCGCTCCTCGAACACCTCTTCACCGCCCAGCAGCTGGAGCGCGGCGTCGTCACTGAGCCGGTCGCGGCGGGTGGCCCTCAGGTCGGTGATCGGCGCCAGCGCCAGGACGGCCGTCGGCAGGGTCCGCGTGTGCCACGGCGAGTCCTCCGGCAGCAGCCCGCGGGCCGCGCACCACAGCGCCAGGTGGCCGCCGGAGCAGTGCCCGGCCAGGACGTACGGCCGTCCCGCCGGCAGCGTGTCCACGATCCGGGCGACGTCGTCGAACGTCTCGGGGTACCCGCCCGCACCGCCCGACCGCCGGAAGCCCGGCAGCAGCACGTCGAAACCCTGCTGGGACAGGTACGCCGCGAACGGCGTCAGGTGCATCCGGTCGTAGCGCCAGTACCCGCCGTGCAGCAGCACCACCAGGGGCGCGTCCGCGTCCCCGGCCGGCCAGGCGTCGTACACCTGGTGCGGGTGGTCGCCGTACCGGCCGTGCTCGGGGGCGAGCACCGGCTTCAGGCCCAGCACCCGCCGCTCCTCCTCGGCGGCGAACGCGGAGATCTCCCTAGACGTCACCGCGCACCTCCCACAGCTCCGGGAAGACCGGGCGCCCGGCGCGCTTCTCCAGCCAGGCCAGCCCCGTGGAGCCGGCGCTGCCCGTCTTGGCACCCATCGCCCGGCGCACCACCATCACGTGGTCCTGCCGCCAGCGCGTCACCAGTTCGGCGACGTCGGTGAGCAACTCGCCCAGCCGCAGCAGCGGATGGTGCTGCGGGCCGGCGTAGATCCGCCGCCACACCTCCACCACGCCCGGGTCCGAGGTGTACGGGGTGGTCACGTCCCGCTCCCGGACGTGCTCGGGGACGGGCAGGCCCTGCCGGTGCAGGAACAGCAGCACCTCGTCGTAGAGGGACGCCTCCCGGTACGTCTCGGCGAGCGCCTCGTGCACCGCGCCGTCGCCCAGGTGCAGGCGCAGCATCCCGGCCGACTTCTCGCCGAGCAGGAACTCCAGGTGCCGGTACATCGCCGACTGGAAGCCCGACGCCTTGCCGAACGCCGCCCGGAACCCGTTGAACTGGGCCGGGGTCAGCGCGGCGATGGGCTGCCAGGAGGCGCCCAGCGCGCCCAGGGCGCGGCGGCTGCGCACCAGCGCGTCCATCGCCCTGTCCAGGTCGTCCTTGGCGAACGCCTCGCGGGCGGCCCGCCATTCGTGCGCGATCAGCGTGAACCACAGCTCCATCACCTGGGTGGTGACGAGGAACCCCATCTCGTCAGCCGCTTCGGTGAGCGGGTGCTGCAGGGCGTTGAGGACCGACGCGCGCACGTACTCGTCGTACGGGCTCGCGCCCTCGAAGGGCCGGGTGAGGGGATCGTCCGTGGGCAGCTCTGCGAGGGCGGACGGGCCGTCGTTCATGGCTTCTCCTTGCTGTTGCCGCCGGCCGGGGGGCGGGGCCGGGATGTGGCGTGGGGCGTTACGCCCGGGGCGGGACGGGCCGGGCCGCGGTCACACCCCGAGGTGGACGCCACCGGTGGCGTCGATCCACTGGCCGGTCACCCACCGCCCGTCGTCGCTCACGAGGAACGACACGACGTCGGCGATGTCGGCGGGCTGGCCGAGCCGGCCGAACACCGAGTGGTCCGAGTACCTCTTGCGGATCTGCGGATCGGCCAGGGTGGGGTTGATCTCCGTCTCGGTGAAACCGGGCGCCACGGCGTTGACCGTGATGCCGCGCGGCCCGAGCTCCTGGGCGAGGTTCGTCGTCAGGACGTCCAGGGCGCCCTTGGTCATGGCGTAGGCGACGATCGGGGGGAAGGCGAACCGGGTGACGCCGGTCGAGATGTTCACGATCCTGCCGCCGTCGCGCAGCCGGTCCAGGGCGCCCTGGACGATGAAGAACGGCGCCTTGGTGTTCACCGCGAACACCCGGTCGTAGTCCTCCTCGGTGACGTGCGCGAGGGGACGGGGCAGGGTGATGCCGGCGTTGTTGACGAGGATGTCCACACCGGGCTCGGCGTCCTGGCCGGACAGGCCCTCGTCGAAGGCGGCCCACAGCGTGGCGGCGTCGCCCGGCACACCGAGTTCGGCGTGCACCGCGAAGGCCCGGCCGCCGTCGGCCCCGATCTCCTTCACCGTGCGCTCGGCGGCGTCCTGGTTGTGCCCGTAGTGCACGGCCACCAGGGCGCCCTCGCGGGCCAGGCGACGCGAGATCGCCCGGCCGATGCCGCGGCTTCCGCCGGTGACCAGGGCGGTTCTTCCGCCGAGCCGCTGGGTGGTGGTCAACGTTGTCTCCTTGCGTCGGGGGTTGGCATGGGGGAGGGGCCCGCCGCGCCCGGGTGGCGGTCGCGCGGCGGTGCGCCGGTCACACGTCGAAGTCGACGGTGACCTCGCCGGTGCGGGGCCGGGCCCGGCAGACGAGCGTGTAGCCGGCGGCCAGGTCCCCGGCGTCCAGCGCCTGCTGGCTGCCCAGCACCACCGCGCCGGTCACGACCTTGGCGCGGCAGCTGCCGCACACGCCGTCCCGGCAGGCGTACGGCACGTCGGGGCGGACCCGCAGCAGGGCGTCGAGGATCACCGCGTCCTGCGGCTCGACCGCCACGACGCTGCTGCGTCCGGCGATCACGGCGGTCACCTTCGTGTCCGGTGCCGCGTCGGCGGGGACCGGCACCGGCGGCGCGGGCGCGCCGTCGGCGGTGAACACCTCGGTGCGCACCGCGGACGGTTCGGCGCCCCACGCGGTGAGCGTCCGCCGGGCGGTGTCCGTCAGGCCCGCCGGTCCGCACAGGGCGAAGGACGTGCCGGGTCCGGGGCGGGCGTCGAGCGCGGTGAGCAACCGCAGCAGCTTGGGGCCGTCGACGCGGCCGGTGAACAGCTCGCTCTCCCGGTCCTCGCGCGTGAGGACGTACAGGGCGGTGAAGCGGTCCACGAACGCGTCCTTCAGCTCGGCCATCTCGTCGGCCAGCAGCGCGGACGCGGCGGTGGGCACGGCGTGGACGAGCGACACCCGGCAGGCGGGGTCCGTGCGCAGGGCGTCGGCGGCCAGCGCGGCGAGCGGTGTGATGCCGGAGCCGCCCGCGACCAGCACGTGGTGCCCGCCGGGCAGGTCGGGCAGGGAGAAGTTCGCGACGGGCGCGGACAGTTCGAGGGTGTCGCCCGGCGCGAGGGCGGTCGCGGCCCAGGCGCCGAACCCGTCGGGACGGCCCCGCTTGACGACCAGCCGCAGCGCGGCCGGGTCGCCCGGCGGCGGGCACACCGAGTAGCTGCGGCGCACCTCCGCGCCGCCGAGCCGGTGCCGGACGACGACGTGGGCCCCGGGCCGGCCCGGGAACACCTCGCGCAGCGTGCCGGGAACGCCCAGCGTCACGGCCACGGCGTCGTCGGTGAGCCGCCGGACGTCCGTGACGGTGAGCCGGTGCCATCCGGTGCGGGGGGCGCCGGCGCGGGGCCCGGCGGTGGTCCCTGAGGGGCGTGCGGTGTCCACGGGAGGCCTCACAGCGTGGTCATGTGCGGAAACGTTTCTTGGCAGGTCGAGCACCGCATCACCGACTGGCAGCGGGCCGGCCCGAACGGGCTGTGCGGCCGGGTCGCGAGCGATCCGCAGTGCGGGCAGGGCACGCCCAGCCGGACGTCCACCGGGCCGCCCCGGCCGGCCGCCACGGGCGGGGCGATGCCGTGCGCGGCGAGCTTCGCGCGCCCGGCGGGGGTGATCCGGTCCGTCGTCCAGGCCGGCGCCAGCACCTGCCGGACCCGGCCGTCCGGATGGCCGCACGCCGCCAGCACGTCCCGGACGCAGGCCTCGATCTCCGGCAGCGCCGGGCAGCCGAGGAACGTCGGCAGGATCTCCACCTCGACCGCCCCGTCCGCGCCCCGCGCGACCGAGCCCACCACGCCCAGGTCGCCGAGTCCGATCATCGGCAGCTCCGGATCGGGGACCGCCTCCACGCGCGCCCGGACCTCGTCCAGCGCCGCACGCGTCACCGCCCCGCTCACCAGGTACCCCCGGGGAACTGGCGGTGCACCGACTGCATCTCGGCGACCAGCGGCCCGAACTCCTCGCTGTGCAGGCCCGCCCGCCCGCCCCGCGCCACCCAGCGCGGCGCCGGCACGGCCAGCCCGGCCCGGCCCACCACCTCGGCCACCCGCTCCTGCCACACCGCGCGCAGCGGCGCCGGTGACGGCAGGACACCGGCCCCGGCCAGCCGGCCCACCACCTCGTCCTCCTCGAAGAGTTCGGCCGCGTACGGCCACACCCGCTCCAGGCCCGCCTGCATCCGCCGCGCGCTCTCCCCGGTGCCCAGCCCCAGCCGCACCGTCCAGTTCTCGGCGTGCAGCCGGTGGAAGGCGACCTCCTTGGCCGCCCGCGCCCCGAACCCGGCCAGTTCCGCGTCCGCGCAGCCGGCCAGCGCCTCGTAGTAGGGCACCGCGTAGTGCGTGTACACCAGCTGCCGGGCCACCGTCACCGCGAAGTCGCCGTTCGGCAGTTCCGTCAGCAGGGCGTTGGTGAACTCGCGGTCCGACCGGGTGAACGCCAGGTCGTCCTCGTTGCGCCCGGAGCCGTCCAGCCGTCCGCTCCACGCCAGCAGCGTCCGGGCGTGGCCGATGAGGTCCAGGGCGATGTTGGACAGCGCCAGGTCCTCCTCGATGGTGGGCGCCCGGGTCAGCCACTGGCACAGCCGCTGCCCCAGGACGAGCGCGTCGTCCCCGAGCCGCCTGAGCTGCACGGCGGTGTCGGCGTCGGTGCGGGCCGCGCCGGGTGCGGGGTCAGTGGTCGTCGGCGTCACCGTCGGGGCCTTTCTCGGTGAGCGGCGTGAAGTGCTCGGGGTACCGGTACGGCTTGTGGCGGGCGTTGCTGAAGAACGGATCGCGCTCGTCCGGCGACGAGGTGTGCACGGCGTCCGAGCGGACCACCCACAGCGACTGCGGCTCGCCGCGCCGGGTGTACAGGTCGCGGGCGTAGGCGAGCGCCATGTCGGCGTCGCCGGCCCGCACGGACCCGACGTGGCTGTGCGCGAGCCCCCGGCGGGGCCGCAGGAACACCTCCCAGGACGCGGGCGCGCCCTCCGTCCGGCGGCTCATGCCCGCCTCCCGTTCTCCGAGTCGTCCGAAGCGCCGCGGTCATCGGTGTCCGCGGGCGTCGCCGGGTCCTTCCCGGCGGCCGTGCGGGCGGCGTACGCGGTGGCCGCCTCCCGCACCCACGCGCCGTCGTCGTGCGCGGCGACCCGGTGCGCGATCCGCTGCCGCGCCCAGTGCGTGTCGTCGCCGAGCGCCCCGCGGTACACCTCCCAGTCGACCGGCGTGAAGTCGTAGTGGCCGCGCTCCTCGTTCCAGCGGATCGCCGGGTCCGGCAGCGTCAGGCCGATCCGCTCGGCCTGCGGCACGACCTGGTCCACGAAGCGCTGGCGCAGCTCGTCGTTGGTGTGCCGCTTGATGCCCCAGGCGATCGCGCGGCGGGAGACCGCGGCGCCGAGGGCGGCGGTGCGCGCGTCGGCGCCGCCCGCCTCCGTGTCCGGCGGGCCGAACATCAGCGCCACCGCCGGCAGCCACCAGCGGTTCACCGCGTCCTGGGCCATGCTCTTCTGCTCCGGCGTGCCCTCGCACAGCGCGCGCATCAGGTCGTAGCCCTGCCGCACGTGGAAGGCCTCCTCCTGGCAGACCCGGCGCATCGCCCGCGCGTACGGGCCGTACGAGGTCCGGCACAGCGGCGCCTGGTTGATCACGGCCGCGCCGTCCGTCAGCCACGCCACCGCTCCGGCGTCCGCCCAGGTCAGCGCGGGGTGGTTGAAGGTCGCGGCGTAGCGCTGCTGGCCCCGGTGCAGGGCGTCCAGCAGGTCGGCGCGGTCCACGCCCAGCGTCTCGGCCGCCGAGTACAGGTACAGCCCGTGCCCGGCCTCGTCCTGGACCTTGGCGATGAGCACCGACTTGCGGTGCAGCGACGGCGCGCGCGTCACCCACGCGCCCTCCGGCTGCATGCCGATGATCTCGGAGTGGGCGTGCTGGGCGATCTGCCGCAGCAGCATCCGGCGGTAGCCGTCGGGCATCCAGTCGCGCGGCTCCACCGTCCCGCCCCCGGCGACCAGCGCCTCGAAGCGGGCCTGCAGCCCGTCCTCCGTGTCCGCCGTCGCAGTGACGGCCGCTCCGGCGCTCACGCCGCACCGTCCTCGAGGCCGGTCTTTGCCGTCGTGGGGCCGTACCGCCTTCCGGCGCCGGCCCGCAGGCACTGCCCGCGCACTCGCATCACTCCCTCGCCTCGAACTCGCCGGGGGATCGCGTCCGTCCCCCGAGGCCGGACGTGACCTCCACCCCGGAAAGAGTCCGCGGGCCGGGCCCGCTATCCCCGGCGTCCCGCTTCCGGTGCGTGACAAGCGTCACGCCGGGTGCGGGGGAGTGCGCGGCGGCCCGCGGGTCTCTTGTTGGGGTGACACACGCGTGGCCCGCGACGGCCGCCGGTACGGCACAGCGAAAGGAAACCCATGAGCACCATCAGGGAGTTGCTGGTTGAACTCACCGGCACCGCCGAGTACGCCGAGGCCATCGGCGACGACGCCGACCTCGCCGCCAGCGGCATCGACTCCGGTGATCTGGTGCGTCTGGTCCTGCTCGTCGAGCAGCGCACCGGGGTGGAGATCACCGCCGAGGACATGGAGAAGCTGCACACCATCGCCGACTACGAGCACTTCGTCGCCGAGCGCTCGGTCGCCGCCGGCGGTGCCTGATGTGGCTGACCCAGCTGCTGGAGCGCAACCGGCAGTGCCACCCCGACCGCACCGCCCTCGTGGACGAGCGGCGCAGTGTCACCTGGTCCGAGTTCCACGACCGGACGATCGAGCTCGCGCGCGGTCTGGCCGAGTCGGGCATCCGGCGCGGTGACCGGGTCGCGGTCCTGTCGCAGGACCGCATCGAGGTGCTGGAGAGCTACTTCGCGCTCGCCCGGCTCGGCGCGCTGTTCGTCCCGCTGAACCACAGCCTGGCCGTGCCCGAGGTCGCCGGCATCGTCGAGCGGGTCGGCGCCGTGGCCGTCCTCGGCGAGTCCGAACTGCTCGACCGGCACGCCACGCTGCCGGAGTCGGTCCGCCTCCGCATCGCCTTCGACAAGCCCGGGTTCGAGTCGCTGGGCACCCTGGCGCCGCCGCTGGACCTGCCGGACGTCACCGACACCGACCCGGCCGCCGTGCTGCACACCTCGGCGACCACGGGACAGGCCAAGGGCGTCACCGTCGACGCCGGCTCGTTCCGCGCCATCGCGCTGGGCTGGCTGGTCATGGCCCGGCCCACCGACGACATCGTCATGGTCAACTGCTGCCCGCTGTACCACGGCAGCATGGTCGTCTCCCTGACCTACATGGCCGCCGGCGCCACGATCGTGCTGCTGCCCGGCTTCACGCCGCAGCGGGCGCTCGCCGCCGTCGAGAAGCACCGGGCCACGCACGTCTGGCTGGTTCCGCAGATGCTGCGCTTCATGCTCCAGGCGAAGGCCTCGCGGAGCACGGACCTGTCGTCCCTGCGCGAGATCCTCTACGGCGCCGCCCCCATGCCGCTCGACGTGTACGCCGACGCCGTGCAGCGCTTCGGCTGCGGCTTCCGCCAGGTCTACGGCATGACCGAGGTCGGCGGCCCGTTCGTCACGCTCGGCCCGGACGAACACCCCCAGCCCGGCGACGTCACCGCCCGCATCCCCTGCGGACGGGTCGTGCCCGGCATGTCGGCCCGTGCCGTGGACGAGGCCGGCGAGGAGCTGCCGCGCGGCGAGATCGGCGAGATCATCGTCCGGGGCCCCGGTCTGATGCAGGGTTACTGGAACGACCCCGAGGCCACCCGGGAGATCACCCTCGACGGCTGGGTCAGGACCGGCGACCTCGGCTTCGTGGACGCGGACGGCCGCATCCACCTGGTCGACCGCAGCAAGGACGTCATCATCCGGGCGGGCCAGAACGTCTACCCCTCGGAGATCGAGCGGGCCCTGATGAGCCACCCTGCGGTCCGGGACGCCGCGGTCGTCGGCACCCCCGACGAGGACTACGGCGAGGTCCCGCTCGCCTACGTCGTCGCCGAGGAGGGCACCGGCAGGGCGGAGCTGATCGCCCACGTCGCCGGTCTCCTCGCGCCCTACAAGCGGCCCCGGCACGTCGAGTTCATCGAGCAGGTGCCGCGCAACCCCGCCGGCAAGATCATCAAGAAGCTGCTGCGGGTCTGAGGCCGTGGACGAGCGACGGGTGACGCCTGTCCCGGCGGATGCCGTACGGTTCGACGCCGGGCGGCTGCCGCCGGGGGGCGGGGGTGCCTCGCCGCTCGACGCCCTGTCGGTGCCGTCGGCCGTCGCGCACGGCGCGGTGCGCGAACTCCTCGCGCTCCGGCCGGTGCTGACGGCCTGCGGCCTCGGCCTGGGCCTCGCCGGCACGGCCGACCCGGCTGCGCGCCCGGCCGGCCCCGCCGAGGAGGCCGCCGCGTCCGCGATGCCGGACGGGCGGCGCCGGGAGTTCCTCGCCGGCCGCCTCGCCGCCCGGCGTGCGCTGTGCGCGGTGGGGCTGGACTGCGGCGACATCCCACGCGCCGGGCGCGCGCCGGTGTTCCCGCCGGGCCGGACGGCGTCCATCACCCACAGCGACGGTCTCGCGGTCGCCGTGGCCCGCGTGCCCGGCCGCCTGGGGCCCGCCGGCTGCGACCTGGAACTGCGCCCGCTGCCCGGCGCCGCGGCCCGTCTGGTGCTGCGCGAGGACGAGGAACGGTGGCTGCGCGAGGCCGGCCCCGCCGAGCACCTGGGCGACCGGCTCACAGCGCTGTTCTCGGCGAAGGAGGCGGCGTGGAAGGCGCTGCACGCGCCCACGGCACACGCCGGGCCGGCCGCGCCCGTGAACCACGCCGTCCCCGCGGCCCGCACCGGGCCCACCGCGTGCGCGGTCAGCACCGTGCCCGCCGCGTGCGCCGCGTGTGCGGCGGCACGGGAGGCGTCCGCCGTGCGCGGTGGCGCCGGCCGGGGCGGTCCCGGCCCGGCCGTGCCGGAGCCGCACGGCCTCGACGGCTTCGCGCCCCACTGCGCCCGACCCGTCCCGGCGGTTCCCGCCCACTCCAGCGGCACCCTGCGCGACCTGCGGGCCGAGCCCCTCGGCGACCGCGTGCGCGTGTGGTCCCGCACCGCCCCGGAACGCGCGGTGGACGTGCGGGTGGTGCCCCTCGTCGACGGCGTGTTCAGCTGGGTACTGGGCCGGGCGGCCGGCCCCGCCGACGAGCGGCCGTAACCGTTCTTCGACGCCCCGACGCCCCGACGCCCCGACGTCCCGACGCCCCGACGTCCCGGTTCAAGGCGTGTTCCGCCGTGTTTCCCACACCGCCGCGGCCGGGGCCGCCCGCCGCCCCCGGTCGGCCGTCGCCGTGCGACGAAAGCTCCCCACCCCTGACAGCCGGCCCGCCCCGGCACGGCGCACGCAGGTGCCGCGGGCCAGGGCGCGGCCGGCGCACACCTCCCCACCGGCCGCCCCCACGACATCCGGCGGGCCGGGGCCGCCGAGGACCCGTGCCCCGGCGGCCCCGGCCCGCCGGGGCACGCGGATACGACCCGGCATTGCCCAGGCGTCGGTCAGGCGGTCGTTCCGCGCAGCGCCTTGGCGACCACCGCACCGATGCGGGCGATCGGGTCCGGTTCGGTCATCTCGTAGTGTCCGCAGGGCACGGTGTGGTCCTCGAGCGTCCCGTTGACGTGGGCGCGCCAGCTGTCGGCCTTCCCCGTCATCACGGACACGTCACCCTCGAAGGACGACCGGGCGTCCTCCCGGGCGCTGAAGAACAGCACGTCGCCGTGGTAGATCCCGGGGACGAACCGGGGCGCGATCCGCAGGTTGTTGCGCATCACCGCGGCGATGGCCGCCGCCTGCGCCCGCGTGACCGGCGAACTGCCCGGGTCCGCCCGGACGCTCGCGTCGACGAGGTCCAGGACGGTGTCGACCCCCGGCACGTCCTGCGGATCGACGGGCAGTCCCGCCACCCGCATCAGCAGGGACGCCACCTGCCGTTCCGCCGTGACCGGGTCGAAGGGCATGCTGTGGGGGAGGGGAGCGTCGAGCATGGCGAGCAGTTCCACGCGCTCGCCGGCCTCCTGCAGCGCACAGGCCATCGCGTGCGCCACGAAACCGCCGTACGACCAGCCCAGCAGCCGGTACGGGCCGTGCGGCTGCACCTGCCGGACCAGTTCCAGGTACCCGGCGACCATGGCCGCGGCGTCGGGCGCGGGCGGCCGGGAGCCGTCGAGGCCGGCCGCCTGGATGCCGAACACCGGCTGGTCACCGCCGAGGTGGGGCAGCAGACCGGTGTAGCGCCAGGCCACACCGGCACCGGGGTGGACGCAGAACAGCGGTGTGGCGCCACCCTCCGTGCGCAGCGGCAGCAGCGGTCCGAAGGCCTGCGCACCCGTACCCGCGGCCTTTGTACCGTCCTCCTCGGCCGCCTTCAGCACGCCCGCCACCGTGGGCGCCGCCAGCAGCGTGGCGGCCGGCACGTCCAGCACACCGGCCTGGCGCAGCCGGCCCGCCAGCAGCACGGCCCGCATCGAGTCGCCGCCGAGGTCGAAGAAGTTGTCGTGCACACCGATACCGGCGATGCCGAGGGTCTCCTCCCACAGCCGCGCCACGGCCCGCTCGCGGTCCGTCGCCGGGGCGACCGGCTCGGTCGCCAGCCGGGGGCGCGGGGCGAGCTCCGGGACCGCGCGCGCCGCCTCCCGGTCGTCCTGCGCGCCGGCGCGGGCGCCCGGGGCGTCGATCCAGTGCCGGTGGCGTTCGAAGGCGTAGCCCGGCAGCGGGACCCGCAGCGGCCCGTCACCGGTGCCCGGCACGTCCGGCAGGGCGGTGTCGACGCCGGCGCTCCACAGCCGGCCCAGGGCCTCGGCCAGGACGAAGCCGTCGGAGGCGTCGGCCTTGGCGTGCCGCATGGTGGTGACCGTCACCGGCGCGTGCTCCTCCAGCTGGGCGGTGGCCAGTTTGGTGAGGGTGTCGCCCGGTCCGATCTCCACCAGCACCGGACGCCCGCGCTCCCACAGCGCCGTGATGCCGTCGGCGAAGCGGACCGTCTCCCGCGTGTGGTCGATCCAGTGCCGCACCGACGTCGCCTGCGCGTCGGTCGCCCAGGTGCCGGTCACGTTCGTGACGTACGGGATCCGCGGCGGGCGCAGGGTGACGCCGCGCAGGTGGCCCGCGTACGTCTCCAGCACCGGGTCCAGGAGGTGGGAGTGCGCGGCCAGCGGGATGCGCAGCCGGCGGAACGGCACGCCCCGGCGCGCCAGTTCGGCCTCCAGCCGCTCCACCGCCCCGGTGTGCCCGGCGACGGTGCACGCGGCCGGCCCGTTGACGGCGGTCAGCGACAACCGCTCGTCCAGCAGCGGCAGGACGTCCTCGGCCGGAGCGGCCACGCCGACGGTGGCGCCGCCCGCCGAGGAGATGAGCCGCATCCGCTCGGTGACCAGCGGCAGCATGTCGTCGAGGTCGATGACACCGGCCAGGCACGCCGCGGTGTACTCGCCGAGCGAGTGCCCGATGAGCGCGTCCGGGCGCACCCCCGACTCCATGAGGGTGCGCGCGAGCGCGTACTCGGTCACCACCAGCGTCAGGAACGACGACGTGCTGTCCGGCTCCGCCTCCTCGAACAGCGCGGTGCGCACGTCGCTGCCGAGCGCGGGGCGCAGGATGCGCGCGCACCGGTCGACGGTGTCGCGGTAGACGTCGTTGTCGCGGTACAGCTCCGCGCCCATACCGGGGTACTGGGCGCCGCCGCCCGGCAGCAGGAACGCCACCGCCGGCGGCTCGTCGGGCACCGGCGGCACGTCCGGCACGGCCGAGCGCAGCGCGGACAGCGCCTCGGCGCGGGAGGCGGCGGAGACCGCCAGCCGGTGGCGCAGCGCCGGCCGGTCCACGCGCAGCGAGTGCGCCACGTCGTCCAGCCGCAGGTCCGGGCGGCGTTCCAGGTGGCGGGCGAGGGCGTCGGCCTGGCCGCGCAGGGCGCCGTGCGTGCGCGCCGACAGCGGCAGCACCAGGCGGCGGCCGTCCTCCGGCGGGCGGGGCGGGGCGGGGGTGACGGGCGGCGCCTCCTCCAGGACGACGTGCGCGTTGGTGCCGCCGATGCCGAACGCGCTGACGGCGGCCCGCCGCGGGTGGGCGCCCCGCGGCCACTCCTCCAGGGCCGTCGGCACCCGGAACGGCCCGGATTCGAAGTCGATCAGCGGGTTGGGCCGGTCGAAGTGCAGGTTCGGCGGGATCTGGCCGTGCTCCAGCGCGAGGATCGCCTTGACGATCCCGGCGATGCCGGCCGCCGCGCCCAGGTGCCCGATGTTCGTCTTCACCGAGCCCAGCGCGCAGAAGCCGCGCCGGTCGGTGCTCTGCCGGAACGCCTCGGTGAGCGCGGCCACCTCGATCGGGTCGCCCAGCTTCGTCGCGGTGCCGTGCGCCTCGACCAGGCCGATCGTGTCCGCGTCGACCATGGCCTGGGCCTGCGCGGCGAGGATCACCTCCGTCTGCCCGGCGGTGCTGGGCGCGGTGAAACCGACCTTGCGGCGCCCGTCGTTGTTCACGGCGCTGCCCCTGATCACCGCGCGGATCCGGTCGCCGTCGGCGAGGGCGTCCTCCAGCCGCTTGAGCACCAGCGCGCCCAGGCCGTCGCCGGAGGAGGTGCCGGCCGCGTCGGCCGCGAACGCCCGGCAGTGACCGTCCGGGGAGAACGGCCCGTCGGGCACGTGCCGGTAGCCCAGGAACGCCGACGGGTTCAGCGACACCGCCGCCGCGAGCGCCGTGTCGCAGCGGTAGTCCAGCAGGTCCTGGCAGGCGGTGTGCACCGCCACCAGCGCCGTCGAACACGCCGTCTGCAGCGACAGGCTCGGACCGGTCAGCCCCAGCTCGTACGAGAGCCGGGTGGCGAGCGTGCCCAGGGAGTTGGCGGTCGCCGCGTGCACCAGCGCCACCGACCCCGGCTGCCCGGCGAACCGCGGGTACAGGTGGGCCGGGTAGTACCGGCTGTCCGCGCTGCCCGCGTACACGCCCATCGTGCCGGCCGCCTCCGCGTCCACGCACCCGGCGTCCTCCAGCGCGTGGTACGCCGTCTCCAGCAGCAGCCGCTGCTGGGGGTCCACGTCGGCCGCCTCGGCCGGGCTGTAGCCGAAGAAGCCCGAGTCGAAGCGGTCGATGCCGTCGACGGCCGAGACCATGCGCACCAGCGACGGGTCGTCGAGGTCGCGCGGGTCACCGCCCGCCGCGACGAACTCCTCGTCGGTCACCGGCCGTACGGACTCCCGCCCGGCCGCCAGGTTCTCCCAGAACGCGTCCACGTCGTCCGCGCCCGGGAAGCGGGCCGCCATGCCGATCACGGCGACGGCGGGCACCTCCTCGTCCTGCGGGGCCGTCTCAGTCATGGCCTCGGTCCTTCCTGTCCCGTGCGGAGCGGCGCGCCGTACGGGCCGCGCGCTGCCGCTGTGCTTGTTCCCTGGCCCGGTCCAGGCCGCCGGCCGCCGGCGCGCCGGCCCGGGCCGGCGCCGCCTCACCGGCGGGTGCCGCGGTGCCGCGCTCCGCCAGGTAGCGGGCCAGGTCCCGTACCGTCGGGTGACCGAACAGGTCGACCACGCTCAGCTCGCAGCCCAGCGCCTTGTTGACCGCGCTCTGCGCGGCGACCAGCAGCAGCGAGTTGCCGCCGAGGTCGAAGAAGTTCTCGTCCCGGCCCACCCGGTCGCGGCCCAGCACCCCGGACCACACCTCGGCGAGTCGCTGCTCCAGCCGGCGCAGCCGTTCCCCGGCGTCCGTGTCGGCGGCCCGCTCGGCGCTGCCCGCCGAGCGCAGCACCCAGGCGCCCGCGTCGGCGGCCGACCCGGCGGCGGACAGCAGGGCCGCCAGATCGGTGCCCTCCTCCAGCGCCACCCGTCCGGACAGCCGTCGCACCTGCCGCACCGGCGCCACGACGTGACTGCGCACCCACGGGGCGCCGCGGTCCACGCCGATCAGCAGGTGCGGCTCGTCCAGGGAGCGGGCCAGGTCGTAGCTGCGCAGCGCGGCCGGCGCGTCGAGCACCCGGTAGCCGCGGGCCTCCGTCAGCGCCGCGAGCCCGTAGCCGCGGCTCATGCCCCGCTCGCGCCACATGCTCCACGCCAGGCTCTGCGCGGGCAGGCCGAGCGCGCGCCGGTGCAGGGCGAGGGCGTCGAGGTAGGCGTTGGCGGCGGCGTACGCCGCGTTCATGGCGCCGCCGAAGTAGCCGTTGACCGAGGAGAACAGCACGAACCGCGTCACCGGGTGGTCGGCGGCGACCCGGTGCAGGGTCCAGGCGCCGCGCACCTTGGCGTCCAGGGCCCGCCGCCAGCCGTCCGGGTCGAGCGCGCCGACGGGGCGTTCGTCGAAGGCGCCGGCCAGGTGCAGCACCGACGCCAGGGGCACGCCCCACGCCTCGGCGGCGGCGTCCACGGCGGCCCGCACCCGTGCCTCGTCGGTGACGTCGACGCGGGCGTACCGGACCTCACCGAGCTGCCGCAGCCGTGCCAGCTCCTCGGCGCGGGCGCCCTCCTCGGCCCGGCCGACCAGCAGCAGCCGGGTCCCCGGCGCCTTGAGCAGGTGGGCGGCGAGTTCGCCGCCGACGCCGCCCAGGCCGCCGCTGACCAGGTGGAAGCCCTCGACCGGAGCGGGCTCGGTGCGGGGCAGCGGATCGGGCAGCGGGGCCAGCCGCCGCACGTACCGCGCCCCCTCGCGCAGGGCGACCTCCGCTTCGGCCGGCACGGCCAGCGACTCGGCCACCAGGACGTCGGCCGCGCCCGTGCCGTCCGCCGCGCCGTCGAGGGCGTCCGCCGCGAGGTCGAGGTGGACCCCGCGCAGCGCGGGCAGTTCCTCCCGCAGCGACTTGAGCAGGGCGCCCGCCACCGCGTGGGCCGGCACCGGCCGGTCCGCCTCCGCGACCGCCTGGGCACCCGCCGTCACGTACAGCAGCGTGACGGGCCGCGACGGCCCGGACACCCCGGCGAGCGCACGCGCCAGCACCAGCAGCGACACCGCGCTCCCGGACAGCGCACCGTCCGGGCCGTTCGCCGCGCCGCCGCGGGGCGCACCGGCCCGCGCGGCACCGTCCGCCCCGGCTGCCAGGCCGCCCAGGTGCAGCACCGCGTCCACCGGCCGGTGGTCCTCGGCCAGTTGCCCCAGCAGCGCCGCGTGGTCGGCCTCCTCGGCCGGCCGGACGCGGTAACGGGCCGCGTCCACGCGCTCGTACGCCGCCCCGTCCGTGACGACGGTGCACAGCCCGCCGTCCGCGCGCAGCCGTTCGGCGACCCGTTCGGCCAGCGCGTGCGCGGCCGGCGCGGCCCCCGCGAGGACCAGGGTGTGCCGGCCCGCCGGCGAACCGGCCGGGTGCGCGCGCTCGGCGCGCCGCCACACCGGGCGCAGGAACCAGTCGGGCAGCGTGGCCGCCGTGCCCAGCAGCAACTGCGCGGCGCGGACCTGCTCGTCGAAGTCGCCCGCCTCGAAACCCTTGCGCAGCTTGGTGCGCTGGATCTTGCCGATCTCCGTCTTCGGGATGGCGTCCTGCTCCACCGGCACCAGGAAGGCCGGGCTGACCCCGATCTCGCGGGTCACCTTGCCGCTGATCTCCCGCAGTGCCGACGCCGCGTCCTGCCCCGGCGCCAGGTGGAGGAACAGGGCGAGTTCGTCGGTCGGCGACGACGGGTCCGAGCGCACCGCGACGGCCGCCGTGAAACTGCGCACGACGGTGGGCAGTTCCTCGACGCACGCCTCGATCTCGTGGCTGTAGTGGTTGACGCCGTTGACGATGATGACGTCCTTGGCGCGGCCGGTGATGTACAGCTCGCCCGCGCGCAGGAACGCCAGGTCGCCGGTGTCGAACCAGCCGTCCTCGGTGAACGACGAGGCGTTGGCCCCGGGATTGTCGTGGTAGCCCTGGGTCACCGAGGTGCCCCGGACCTCCAGCCGGCCGACCTCGCCCTCGGTGAGCACGGTGCCCTGCTCGTCGACGACGCGCATGGCGAAACCGGGGTAGGGCAGGCCGCAGCTGACGAACGACTCGTCGTGCTCCGGTTCCTCGCCCGGCAGTACGCAGTCGGTGACCACCGAGCACGTCTCGGACATGCCCCAGCCGGGGTGCATCACGTCCTGCGGCATCCCGAACGGCTTCAGCACGTGCAGGAACCGGCGCGCGGACGCGGCCACCACGACCTCACCGGCGTTCATGACCAGCCGCATCGGCGACAGGTCCCAGGAACGGTCCCGGAAGTGGTCGGCGTGCTCCGCGAACAGACCGAACGCGAAGTTCGGCGCCCAGGTGACGCTGACCCGGTGCCGGTTGGCGAGGTCCATCCAGCGCACCGGGTCCTGCAGGATCCACGGCGTCAGCGCGTGGACCTGCTTGCAGCCGAGGTAGACGTCCCGCAGGTGGAACATCACCACGCCGGTGACGTGGTCCAGCGGGATCCAGTTCAGCGTGACGTCCCGCTCGCCCAGCCCGTTCATCGCCGCCGCGGCGGCCGAGCGCGTCAGCACGTTGCGGTGGGTGAGGCGGACGGCCTTGGGCAGCCCGGTGCTGCCGGACGTCATCAGCATCAGGATCAGGTCGTCGGGCCGCGCCTCGTACCAGTCGCGGTCCTCGGGCGCCGCGCGCAGTACGTCCGCCGTCGCCAGCCGCAGCCCGGGCCACCCCTGCCGCGCCGCGAGGTCGCGCAGCCCCGGCCCGCTGCCGGGGGAGCAGACGATCCACGGCCGGCCGAGCATCTCCCAGATGCCCTCCAGCTTGGTGAGCGCCGCCGACGGCGTCGAGTACGAGGCCGGCACGGTCAGCGGCACGGCGACGAAGCCGCCCAGGATGCAGCCCCACAGCACGGCGAGGAAGTCCTCGGTGTCGCCGCACTGCAGGATCACCCGGTCACCGGGCTGCAGACCGGCCCGCCGCAGGCCCGCGAGGACCCTGGACCCCTCCGTCACCAGCGAGGCGTAATCGCGGCGCGTCTCGGTGCCGTCGGCGCGCACGTGCACGATCTCCCCGTGTGCGCTCCCGGCCGCCCGCAGCAGCGCCGCGGCCCAGCCCGGCACGGACGGCTCCGCCAGCCGCGGTCCCTCGCTGAGCGCCGGCACGCCCCCGGCGGCCGGCCGCTCCCGCGTCTCCTGCCCCGGTTCTGGCCGGCCGGCGCGGCGGGCGGTGCCCACGTGCAGCCGGCCCAGCTCCTGGGGGACCTCCTCCAGCGCGACCTCGGCCTCCCGGACACCCGGCACGCGCGCGAGGTGCCGCTGCCAGGCGTCCGCCGCCGCGCGGTCGACCACCGGCACCGCCCGCAGCGCGTCGGCGTCCACCCGGCCGTCCGGGGTCAGCGGCAGACCGTTGACGGCGGTGACCCGTGCCGCGGAACCGGCCGCGGCCAGGGCCTGTTCGACGGCGTCCGCGGCACCGGCACGGCTCGGCACCACATACACCCGCACCGCTGCGCCGTCCGGCGCGGACAGCGCGACGGCGTCCCGGACGCCGGGCACGGCCAGTGCCGTGCGCTCCGCCTCCCGGGCCCGGTACGACCCGGTGGCGGTGCCGGCGGCGGGCCGCCCGGGCGCGGGCAGCGCGTCGACGCGGACGCCCGGGTCGGCGCACACCGCGCGCAGCACGGCGTGCAGGCCGGCCGCGAACGCCTCGGCGGTGGCCGCGTCGTACAGGTCCGTGGCGTACTCGACGTGCAGCTCCAGGCCGTCCGGGGTGCCCCCGGCGTCGTGGCGCTCCAGGACGTCGACGAACAGGTCGAACTTGGCGGTACCCGTCGCGGTGGGCCGCAGCGCCACGCGCGTGCCGTCCAGCCGCAGCACGGCCCGTTCGTTGTTCTGCAGCGCTAGCATCACCTGGAACAGCGGGTGCCGGGCCGGATGCCGGGGCGGGTTCAGTTCGTCCACCAGCCGGTCGAAGGGCAGGTCCTGGTGGTCCAGGGCGGCCAGGTCGGTGCCGCGCAGCCGCGCCAGCAGGTCGCGGAAGGCGGGATTGCCCGACGTGTCGGCCCGCAGCACCAGCGTGTTGGTCATCAGGCCGATCACGTCGTCCAGGACCGGCTCCGAGCGGCCCGCGACCGGCGTGCCCAGGACCACGTCCGTACCGGCGCCGGCCCGCGTCAGCAGCGCCCCGACCGCGCCGTGCAGCAGCATGAACAGGCTCGTGCCCTCCCGGTCCGCCAGCGACAGCAGCTGCCGGTGCAGCCCGGCGTCCACCGTCGCGGTGACGCTCGCGCCACCGCCGCGCGGCTGGTCGGGGCGCGGCCGGTCGGTGGGCAGGGTGCACTCGGCCGGCAGCCCGGCCAGCGCCCGGTGCCAGTGCGCCGTCAGCTGTTCCAGCCGGCCCGCACCCCCGGGCTCGGGCGCGAGGACGGCGCGCTGCCACACCGCGTAGTCCGCGTACTGCGCCGGCAGCGGCTCCCACCGCGGTGCCCGGCCGGCCCGGCGCGCCTCGTAGGCGGTGCTCAGGTCGTCCGCGAGCGGGCGCAGCGACCAGCCGTCGGCCGCGGCGTGGTGCAGCAGGAGCAGCAGGGTGCGCGCCGGGCCGGAGCCGAACAGCGCGGCCCGCAGCGGGCTTTCCGCGCTCAGGTCGAAGGGGCGCCGCGAGGCCGCGGCGACGTGGGCGTCCACCTCGTCGGCGGGGCAGTCCACGCAGTGCAGTGCGGGGCGCAGCGCGCCGGGCGGCAGGATCCGCTGGTACGGCTTCCCGTCGTGCTCGGCGAACACCGTGCGCAGCGTCTCGTGCCGGTCGGCGACGTCCCCGAGGGCCGCGCGCAGCGCCTCGGTGTCCACACCGTCGGGCAGCGGCACGACCAGCGGGATGTGGTAGGTGGCCGACGCGTCGTCGAACCGGCTGAGGAACCACATGCGCTCCTGCGCGAACGACAGCGGCACGCGCTGCGGGCGCACGACGTCCGCGAGAGCCGGCTGCCGGGGGCCCACGCCGGGCTGCGCGGCCAGCCGGCGCGCCACGGCGCTCGGCGTCGGCGCGTCGAACAGGGCCGTGATGGGCACCTCGACGCCCGTCCCGGCGCGCAGCCGCGCCAGCAGCCGGGTCGCGAGCAGCGAGTGACCGCCCAGGTCGAAGAAGTTGTCGTCCACGCCCACGGTGTCCCCGGGCAGTTGCAGCACTTCCTCGAACAGACGGCAGGCCAGGACCTGTTCGGGCGTGGACGGGCGGGCACCGCCCGCGGCGGCGGCGAAGTCCGGCTCGGGCAGCGCCGCCGCATCGAGCTTGCCGTTCGCGGTCAGCGGCAGGTCGTCCACGAGCACGCAGGCGGCCGGCACCATGTGCTCGGGCAGCAGCGCCGCCAGGTGCGCCCGCAGGTCGGCCGCGAGCGGCCGGGCGCCGGCCGCGGGCACCACGTACCCGACGAGCTGCTGCGTGCCGTCCGCCGCGCGGCGCGCGACCACCGCGGCCCGCGCGACCTGCTCGTGCGCGGCCAGCACCGCCTCGATCTCGCCGGGCTCCACCCGGAAGCCGCGGATCTGCACCTGCTGGTCGGCCCGCCCGAGGTACTCCAGGGTGCCGTCGGGCCGGCGCCGCGCCAGGTCCCCGGAGCGGTACATCCGTGCCCCGGCCGGCCCGAACGGGTCGTCGAGGAACCGCTCGGCGGTCAGCTCGGGCCGGTTGAGGTAGCCGACGGCCACGCCCGCGCCCGACACGTGGATCTCGCCCACCGCGCCCGGCGGCACCGGGCGCCGCTCGGCGTCCAGCAGGTGCACCCGCAGGTCGGCCAGCGGCGTGCCGACGACGCTGCCGCGCCGCGCGTCGTCCAGGTCGGCCCGCGTCACCCGGTGGTGGGTGACGTGCACGGTCGTCTCGGTGATGCCGTACATGTTCACCAGCGCCGGCGCGTCCAGGCCGTACCGGTCGGCCCAGGGGCGCAGCCGCTCCGGGCGCAGCGCCTCACCGCCGAAGACGACGTACCGCAGCGCGTGCGCACCCCTCTCGCCGGCCGCGTCGGCGTCCACCACCTGCTCGAAGGCGGACGGCGTCTGGCTGAGCACGGTCACGCCCTCCTCGCCGAGCAGCCGCAGGAAGTCGCGGGGGGAGCGGCTGACCGCGTACGGCACGACGACCAGGCGCGCGCCGTGCAGCAGCGCACCCCAGATCTCCCACACCGAGAAGTCGAAGGCGTACGAGTGGAACAGCGTCCACACGTCGTCCTCGCGGAAGTCGAAGTGCTCGGCGCAGGCGGCGAACAGCCGCACCACGTTGGCGTGGGGGACCGGAACGCCCTTGGGCCGGCCGGTGGAGCCCGAGGTGTGGATGACGTAGGCGATGTCCGCCGGGCCCGTGGCACCGGTGCGCTCGGCGTCCGTGAGGTCGCCGGCCGGCCGCCCGGCGAGGTCCGCCGCGACCAGCGGGTCGTCGAGCCGGACGGTGACGGGCACGGACGGCAGCCGCCCGGCGAGGTCGCCCTCGGTGACCAGGACGGCCGGCCCGGCGTCCTCGGTGACCAGCCGCAGCCGCTCGGCCGGGTGGCCGGTGTCCAGCGGCAGGTAGGCGGCGCCCGTCTTCAGCACGGCGAGCAGGGCGGTGATCAGCCGGATGCCCCGGGGCAGCGCCAGCGCCACGAAGCGGCCGGGGCCGGCGCCGTGCCCGGCCAGCAGCCGGGCGAGCCGGTTGGCGGCCGCGTTCAGCTCCGCGTAGGTGACGGACTCGCCGTCGCACGTCACCGCCGTCCGCTGCGGCACCCGGGCGGCCTGCTCCTCGAACAGCCCGGTGAGGGTGCGGGTGACCGGGAACTCCCGCACGACGGCGTCCCGCGGGTGCTCGCCCGCCAGCAGCAGGTCCACCTCCCGCAGGGCCGTGGCCGGGTCGGCGTCGGCGAGCTGCCGCAGCACGGACAGGAACCGGTCGCGGTGGGCGCCGAGCTCGTCCTCCTCGTACACCGCCGGGTTGGCGTCGAAGGCCAGCCACAGACCGCCCTTGACCTCCGAGGGCCGGACGTTGACCTGGAGGTCCTCCACGGCCCCGCCGGACAGGTGGTGCCAGGTGGCCGGGTGTCCGCCGAAGGTCAGTTCCTCGGTGAACGGGATGATGTTCAGCACCGGCCCGTGCACCCGCCGGCCGGTGCCGAGCAGGCCGAGGTCGCGGCGCAGGAACTCGCCGCGGTACTGCTGGTGCCCGCGCAGCTCGCGCAGTTCGGCGGCGACCGCCCGCACCAGGTCCCCGACGGCCGTGCCGCCGGAGGCGGCCACGCGCAGCGGCAGGATGTCGGACGCGGTGCCCGGGGTGCGCAGCGCGGCGCTGCCCGGCCGGCTCATCGTGGCCAGCCCCAGCACCAGGTCGTCGGCGCCGGTCATGCGGTGCAGGAAGAGGGCGAAGGCCGCCGTCAACAGGTCGGTGCGGGACACGCCGAACCGGCTCGCCGCCCGCGACAGCGCCTCGGCCTCGGCGGGCGCCAGCTCCGCGGCGCGGCGCACGAACGGGGCGACGGGATCGGCGGTGCGCCGGGCGAGCCGCGCCGGCTCCGGCGGGAGCCCCGCCAGGCGCCGCGTCCAGTGGTCGCGGTCGCGCGCGTACCGTTCGGAGGCGAGGTAGGCCTCCTCGTCGGTGCGCAAGCGGTCCACGGGCACGAAGGGGGAGCCGGCGGGTTCGCGTCCCGCGGCGAGCGCGTCGTAGACGTCGGCGAGGCGGCGGCCGAGGAGCTTGTAGCTGTAGCCGTCGAGCAGGATGTGATGCGCGCGCAGGAACCAGATGAAACGATCCTGCGCCAGGGTGAGCAGCGCGTGCGAGAACAGCGGGCCCTTCTCCACGTCCACCGGCGTCGCCAGGTCCGCGCGGATCCACTCCATGGCCGCCGCGGAGGGATCGGCCGCGTCGCTGACGTCGATCCGGTGCAGCGGCCAGTCGTCCGCGTCCGGGGCCCGTCGGCAGCGGACGCCGTCGTCGGTGTCGAAGAAGCGCAGCGCGAAGGTGTCGGCCTCGCCCACGGCGCGGCGCAGCGCCCGCTCGAACAGGGCGGTGTCCAGGGGACCGTGGATCTCCACGCATTCGCCGGTGTTGTAGGCGGCACTTCCCGGCGCGAGCCGTTGGGCGAACCACAGGCCTTCCTGGGCTCCGGACAGCGGTCGACGATCGTCGTCGTGGACTGACATAGCACCAACCCTCAGTGGCGAGCGGTTTTTCACCCGGGCAGGGAAGTGCCCGGCCGGGCCGGTTCGGTGCGCCGTCCGTCGCTGCCGGCCCGCGCCGGTGCCGCCAGGGGCGCCGCCGGGACGCGGAACGCGGGTGCGGACGACCGCCGCACGCTTCCAGGCTCCGGACACCGCGCGGCCCACCGCGATGTCCACGTCGCACCACGTTCGGCGACGTCGAACACGCAGGTCAAGCGGATCCCGCTGGGCGCGGGCGCAATTCAGGTGAATCCTTAGAAGCGGGCGGATGCCCGGATTCCGGTACGGGGACGGCCCCTCCATCCCTATGTCCGCATGGGCACCGCTCGGGACCGATCCGTCATCTGTCTAGGGAAATCCCGAGATTTGAGGTGCCCACAATGACCGGGTACCGATCCGGTTGTTCCGCACTGCCGCGCTCGGGCGGGCGCACGCCGACGCGCACCGCCCGCCCGGGGCCGGGGCGACGGCCCGCCGACCAGGGGCCGTCGGGGGAAGGCCGGTTCTCTGCCGGGATCGGGGCTCACGGACCGCGGCGGGCGCAGCCCGGACGACCGCGGTCGACGGATCACGACGAGAAGAGGGGCTGGCCGCATGCGACGTGCGCTGTGTCCGGTGGAATCGCTTTATGTCGCCCAGAGGAGCAGGGCGGTGCTCTCCACCGTCGTGCGCGGACGGCTCGACACCGCGGCGCTGTCGGCGGCGTTCGACGCCGTCACGGCCGCGCAGCCGACGCTGCGCACCCGGATCGTGCCCGACGGCGAGGGCTACGCGCTCGAACTCCTCCCCGACCACGAGCGCCCCCGGCTCATCACGAGGATCGGCGGGGACGAGGCGTACGAGGAGGAGCTGAACACCCCGCTCCCGGTCGGCGGCCCGCTGTCCCGCGCCGTCCTGGCGAGCACGCCCGACGGCGACCGCCACCTCCTCGTGCTGTGCGTCGACCACACCGTGACGGACGGACACAGCGCCGTCACCCTGCAGAACGCGGTCTGGGACCGCTACCGGGAACTGGTGTCCGGCCAGGCGGCCACCGCGCACGCCCCGCAGGACGACGAGGTCCGCTGGCCGGTGCCCGTCAGCACGCTCCTGCCGCCCAGCGACCGGGGGGAGATCGCCAAGTACCTGCGGCAGCGCGTCGAGGAGGCGTCCCGGCACGACCTGGAACTCGTCGCCTACGACACCCCGAGGGAGCCGTCCGGCACGTCCGCCGGCGCCCCCTCCTACCCCGGCCACATCGAGGTGCGGCGCCTCACGCTGGACGCGGAGCGCACCGCCGGGCTGCGCCGCGCGGCCCGCGCGGCCGGCGTCTCCGTGCACGGCCTGGTCGCCGCGGCCGTCCTGACCGCGGCCCGGCGGCGCATCGGGGGCACCGGGGCGCGCACCCTCGGCTGCATGTCACCGGTCGACCTCCGCTCCCGGCTGACGCCGCCGGTGCCGGCCTCGGAGATGGTGGCCGCCGTCACCATCCACAACCAGACCGTCGAGGTGGCCGAGGACACCGACCCGCTCGTCCTCGCACGCGAGGTCGCCGGCCGGGTGCGGCAGTTCGTCGGGAGCGGCGACCTCTTCCGCGAGACGCGGATCATGCCGGAGGCCGCCCGGCACCCGGTCCTGCAGCGCGGCACCGTCATCGTCACCAACATGGGTGTCGTCCCCGGCCCGCGCCTGCCCGAGGGACTCACCCTGGAGGACGTCCGCCTGGTACCGGGCCGCGAGAACTACTTCCCGCAGGCCGGCCGCAGCCCCGTCATGGCCTGCGTCGTGTCCTTCGAGGGCCGTCTCACCATCGAGTTCCCGCACCACACGGCCTGCTTCACCCCCGCCTTCATGCGCGCCTTCCGCGACGACGTCCGCGCCGCCCTGCTGGCCTTCACCGGCTCCGCCGGCACCGAACCCGCCGCGGCCGCGTCCTGAGGGCGGCCCCCGCCGCACCCCCACCGGCCGCCCCCGAGGAGCACCACCCCGACATGAACACCGTGCACGAACTCACCCCGTCCGCCGTGCTCCTGCTGCCGCGCGCCCAGGCGGGCGACGAGCAGGCCATGAACGACCTGCTCACCCACATCACCCCGTACGTCGCGCGGGTCTGCGCCTCGATCGCCCGCGACAACGGCTCCGACGCCACGCAGGAGGCGCTGCTGGCGATCTACCGCGGGCTCGCCACCCTGCGCGAGCCCGCCGCCCTCTACGGCTGGGTCCGCTCGGTCGCCGCCCGCGCGGCCCTGCGCACCGTCAAGCGGCTCGGCGACGAGCCGGCGATATCGCAGGTCGAGTCCCGACACGAGGCCAACCCGCTGGACGCGGTCCACATCAACGACGTGCTGGACCGGCTGTCCGAGGCGCACCGCCAGGTGCTGGCCCTGCGGGTCTACGGCCTCAACGAGGAGGAGATGGCCGAGGCGCTGTCCCTGCCCGTCGGCACGGTCCGCTCCCGCCTCCACCGCGCCCGGCGCCGCTTCCAGGAGGCCTGGCAGCCGTCGGCGGCCTGAGGAGCGCCGTACGCGCGGCGCCGGGCACCGGCCGGGGACCGCACGAGCCCGCCGGCGGGCTCGTGCGGCCGGGCGGCCGGCCGCGGCCCCGCCCGCCGTCCCGCCCGCAACCCGTTCCGGTGCCCGGGGAAGTGGTGGAGAAACCGTGTGGTTCGGCCGTGTGTTCGTGCGTGGGGCGGGCACGAGGAGGGCCGGAGGTTGATGCACATGGTTCCCCTGCTTCTTGTTCTGCTGTTGGCCCTGGTCCTGTTCGGTGCGGGTTTCGCGCTGAAGGCGTTGTGGTGGGTGGCGGTGATCGTGCTGGTGGTCTGGCTGCTGGGCTTCGTCGTGCGCAGTGCGGACGGCGGTGGCCGCAAGGGTCGCTGGTACCGCTGGTAGATCGCGGGAGCGCTGCTGCGTGGGCCCCGGGGAACGTCCCCGGGGCCCACGGGCCTGTTCCCGGCACGCGGCGGGCGGACCTCCCCGTGCCATGCTGCTGCTTGTCAGCAGCCTCATTGTTCCCACGGAAGGTGCCACCGTGGCCCGCGTCCTCACCGTGACCCGCGGCATCTTCGTCGACGTCCCGCCCGGCACCGTCTACGAGGCGGTGTCGCGCCCCGGTGACATGGGCCGCTGGAGCCCGGAGAACCTGGGCACGGTGGCGGGGACGCCGGACGGCCCGGCCGTGCCGGGAACGACCTTCGTGGGGCGCAACAGGCGGGGCGCGTTCCGGTGGGTGACGCGGTGCACGGTGACGGCGGCCGATCCGGGCCGCCGCTTCGCCTTCCGCGTGCACGCGATCGGGGTGGGGCGTCCGCGGCTGCGGGGCCCGATCGCCACGTGGGAGTACCGCTTCGAGCCCGAGGGAGCCGGTACCCGGGTGACGGAGACCTGGACGGACGACCGGCGCGCGTGGCCCGACGCGGTGGCCGTCGCCTTCGACCGGGTGGTCACCGCCGGGAGGACCTTCGCCGAGTTCCAGGTGGACAACATCGACAGGACGCTGCGCAACCTCAAGCGGGAACTGGAATCCGCCCAGCGGCCGTGACCGCGGCGCACCCGCGGGCGAAGGCCCCCGGCACGGGCCGTGACCACCGCACCGGGGCCCGCCCGGTCACGGGGGCCGGGAGTGCCCGGAACCGGCGCCACCGCCCCGGCACGGCCGGGGGCCGGGCGCGCGGTGGTGCCGCCCGCGGTGCCGCCGGAACGCGCTCGTGCCGCGCGGGTTCACCGGGCCAGGCGCAGCGGCTGCAGCTTGCTCCACTGGTGGCGCAGCTCGTCCTCGGGCTCCTCCGGGAGCGGGACGGCGGGATCCCGGCGGGTCAGGTGCAGGGCTTTCGCCCCGTCACGGCCGGCCGTGTGCCGGCGGACGGGCGGCCGGCGGCGCGACCACCACAGGAGAGCGCCGACGGCGGCCCCGCTGCCCGCGAGCGCCGCGGTCGCGATGGCGAGCGCGTCGCGTGAGTCGAACGGCATGACAACCCCCTCGTCCACGTCCGCGGCCCCTGTGGCACGGACCGGTCGACGGGTTGCCCGGCCGGGCGGTTCCATGTCCGGCCGGACCGCCGTGGAGCCGGACGGGCACCGCGAGGTGACCGGCCCGCCGGCGCACGCGGTGCGGCGGCACGGGCCGCGGGTCCCGTGAGGGCCCGGTGCGACGCCTCAGGCGGCGTCGGCGTCCCGCTCCCCGCGTCCGGCCCGCCGGCGGGCGGAAGGGGAGGCGCCGGCGCTGCGCACCAGCCGCAGGTGCCGGCCCCGCGCGTGGCGCGCTCCCGGGGCCCGGCAGCAGGCGGTCCATCCCGTACATCAGTGCTCCCACCACCGGCAGCACCAGAACAGCGACGACGATCACCACGAGCCCCTCACAGCCGACGACACCACACCGGATCCCCGCCCCGGCGGCGGCCAGTCGGCCCCGTACGTGAAGGCCTGGTGACCACTGGGCCCCCGTCCCGTCCCGGTCGGGCGGGGTCAGCCGTCGAGGGCCTGGTGCAGGGTGTCCCGGCAGTCGATGACGCTGTCGATGCCGACGATCTGCAGGGTGCGCAGGACGGAGGGGGTGGGTGCGGCCAGGCGCAGCCAGCCGCCCGCCTCGGTGAGGGTGCGGTGGGCGGCGAGGAGGATGTTGATGCCGCTGGAGTCCATGAAGGTGACCCGGTGCAGGTCGGCCACGACGCGCGGAGGGCCGTCGGGGACGTCCAGGGCCCGGCGGAGCGCGTCGCCGGTGTGGTGGTCGATCTCCCCCGCGAGCGTCACCACGCGGACACCCTCGGCGACGGTCGAGTCGGCCGACAGCGCGTCGGGCTGCCGGTTCGGTTCGGCTCGTACGGAGTCCGTCATTCGTCCTTCGGCCATGCCGGTGATACTGGCACAGCAGAACCCTTGCCCGGAATCACTGCCCAGCTTGAAACGGGTGATGCGCCGATGCGGGAAAGCAGGCAGAGGGGCATGGGGCGTCGCCCGCGAACGCGCGGGTAAGCGCGGGGTGTGAACGGGGTGGCAGAAGGCGGCCGTGAGGGAACCGGTGCCCGTGGGTGAGGACGGCACGGTGCCGGACGAGTGGGCCGTACGGACCACCGTGGCCCTGGACGGGGACGGTTCGGACATCGCCAGGGCCCGTCATCTGGCCGTCGGCTTCCTCACGCGCGTCCAGGGCGAGTACGGGCTGCCGGTGTCCGCCCGGGCCCTGGACCTGACGCAGCTGGTGGTGAGCGAGCTGGTCACCAACGCCCGTAAGTACGCGCCGGGTCCGGTGCTGCTGGACCTGCGGGTCGTGGGGGACCTGATCGAGGTGGCGGTGTGGGACTCCGACCCGGTGCTGCCGGTGGCCCGGGCGGCCGACGCGGGACGGGTGGGCCAGCACGGCCTGGAGATCGTCATGGCGGTCAGCCAGGGCTTCGAGGCGCGGCGGGAGCCGGTCGGCAAGCGCATCACCGCCCGCCTCGCCCTGCTGGACGACCCGGGCGGGACCGCCGCCGGCCGGCGCCGCCCCCGGTAGCGGGCCGGCGGTGCCGGACGGTTCGGGTCCTTCCGCGCAACGCCGCGCCCTACTCCTTCGGGGGCTTCACGGCGATGTCGAGGTAGAAGGCGTCGATGCTGCGGACCGCCGCCTCGAACTCCTCGAGGTTCACCGGCTTGGTGACGTAGGCGTTGGCGTGGTGGCGGTAGGCGCCGCTGACGTCGTCGGGGGCGGCGGAGGTGGTCAGCACCACGACCGGGATGGTGCGCAGCTCGGGGTCCTCCTTCACCACGGCGAGGAACTCCCGGCCGTTCATGCGCGGCATGTTGAGGTCGAGCACGATGAGGTCGGGCCGCTCCTTGTCCGGGTCACGCAGGTAGTCCAGGGCCGCGATGCCGTCGGGGACCTGCGTGAGGTTGCGGGTGCCGCGCTCGGCGAGGGCGTCCTGGATGAGCATGGCGTCGGCTACGTCGTCTTCGACCAGCAGCACGTCGTAGGGGCGGATTGCGGCGGCAGCCATGATTTCACGAGCTCCGGGGGGTGCGATGGGGGGTGGGACGGGGTGTGCTGGAAGTGATCAGCCCGGGCCAGCGGCGACGGGCTCCTTGCCGGCTCATGCTCATGGCCTGGCCGATCTCGGGATAACCCGCGCCGCTCGCGGCCGCGGCGAGGGCCGCCTGGTCCTCCAGGTGCCGGACGGCCTGTTTGACGCCCGCGAGGACGCGCAGCCGCACGAGCGCGCGCCGACGGGCGTCACCGGTCTCGTCGCTGGACCCGGCCGGCGGGGGGACGGTGCTGCGCGCCAGACGGCGGGCGAGTTCGTCCACCGCCTGGGTCACCAGCGCGGCGGCTTCCCCGCCGGACGCACGCGGAGTGGACGGCGAACCAGGCATGGCATCACCCTACGGCGTTGATCTCACCAGGGACAACATGCGTTGTCGGGCCACCGGTATGGTTGGCTTGCCGCGCGCCCAGGCGTGGCGCAGAGCGCCGAGGGAAAGAGTCGAACCGCGATGACCAGCGAGCCGTCCGGCACCAGGGGTGCCTTCTCCGGCTGGACCACCCGACGCTGGCTGCGGGTCGGGGTCGCCACCACTTTGGTCGTCCTGGCGGTGCTGGGAACGCTGGGAGGCTGGGCCATGTGGCGCACCTCGCAGATCACGTCCGAGCTGGTGGACCGGCGGTCGCCCGCCCTGATCGACTCGATGCGGCTGGAGGAGGCCCTGGTCAACCAGGAGACCGGGATCCGGGGCTACGGGCTGTCCGGCCGCGCCGACTTCCTGGAACCCTACGCGCAGGGCGTCACCGACGAGCAGACCGCCCTCAGGAGGCTGCGGCCCCTGGTCGCGCGGGACACCTGGGCCCGCGCCGACCTCGCCGACGTGGAGAAACTGGCCGGTACCTGGCAGGAGCGCATCGCCCGGCCCATCTCGACCGCGTCGGCCGAGGACACCGTGGAACTCGCCACCGAACGGGCCACGGAGGGCAAGACCACCTTCGACTCGCTGCGCCGCGCGATGAGCCGCCAGCAGGCCCACCTGCAGGGCGAGCGGGCCGCGGCCACCCGTGACCTGCGGCAGGCCGTGACCCTGCGGAACTGGACGTTCGCGATCATCGCCGGCCTCATCCTCCTGGTGGCGGGTCTCGTCTTCGAGGGGCTGCGCCGCGGCATCACCACTCCGCTCAACCGCCTCGGCTCGTCCGCCCGCGACGTCGCGCAGGGCCACTTCGACCGCGCCCTCGACAGCAGCGGCCCGGCCGACCTGCGCCGGCTGGCCTCGGACATGGACTCGATGCGCCGGCGCCTGGTGGAGGAACTGAAGTTCAGCGAGGCATCCCGGACGCTGCTGGACGAGCAGGCCGCCGACCTGAGGCGGTCGAACGCGGAACTGGAGCAGTTCGCCTACGTCGCCTCCCACGACCTGCAGGAGCCGCTGCGCAAGGTGTCCAGCTTCACCCAGCTCCTGCAGCGGCGGTACGGGGGCCAGCTGGACGAGCGGGCCGACCAGTACATCGCCTTCGCCGTCGACGGCGCCAACCGCATGCAGGTCCTCATCAACGACCTCCTCGCCTTCTCGCGGGTCGGCCGCGTGCACAACGACCACCGGACCGTGGACCTGGAAGAGGTGATGGAGCGGGCCGCGGACAACCTCAGCGTGGCCGTCGAGGAGAGCGGGGCCGAGATCACCCACGACCCGCTGCCCACCGTCGTCGGGGACACCACCCAGCTGAGCATGCTCTGGCAGAACCTGCTGTCGAACGCCATCAAGTTCCGCAGCCCCGACCGGGCCCCGCGCATCCACTTCGGCGTCACGGCCGTCGGCGACCACTGGGAGTTCGCGGTCAGCGACAACGGCATCGGCATCGCGCCGGAGTTCCAGGAGAAGGTGTTCATCCTCTTCCAGCGGCTGCACACCAAGGACGCCTACCCGGGCACCGGCATCGGCCTGGCGATGTGCAAGAAGGTCGTGGAGTTCCACGGCGGCACGATCGGGATCGACCCCGGCCACCGGACCGGCACCCGCGTGGTCTTCACCCTCCCCGTCTCCGACACCGCGCCCGCGGCCCCGGAGAGAAAGACGCAGTCGTGACCGACCAGGCCCCGGACCGCGCCGAGCAGTACCGCATCCTGCTGGTGGAGGACGACGACGGGGACGCCCTCCTGGTCGAGGAACTGCTCCTCGACACCGACCTCCCGTACACCCTGGCGCGCTGCCGCACGGCCGCCGACGCGCGCACCGCCCTCGCGGCGGGCCCCGTCGACTGCGTCCTGCTCGACCTGCACCTGCCCGACGCCTCCGGAGTGGAGACGGTCCAGGCCGTCCAGACGGAGACCCAGGCCGCCATCATCGTCCTGACCGGGCTGGCCGAACCCCGCGCGGGAGTCGAGGCCCTCGCCGCCGGCGCACAGGACTACCTCGTCAAGGGCAAGGTCGAACCGGACCTGATGCAGCGCGCCGTCCGCTACGCCGTCCAGCGGAAGCAGGCCGAGCGCGCCAACGCCGCCCTCCAGATCGGCCGGCTGCGGGCCGAGGAGAACGCGCGGCTGGAGCGCGGACTGCTGCCCCAGCCCCTGCTGACCTCCTCCGCCGTCACCGTCTCCAGCCGCTACTACCCGGGCCGGGCGCAGGCGCTGCTGGGAGGCGACTTCCTCGACGTCGTCCAGACCGACGACGGACAGGTGCACGCCGTCATCGGCGACGTCAGCGGCCACGGCCCGGACGCCGCCGCGCTCGGCGTCTGCCTCCGCATCGCCTGGCGCGCGCTGACCCTGGGCGGCCACCGCGACCAGCACCTGCTGCACCTGCTGGAACAGATCCACATCGCCGAACGCGCCGGCAACGACCTGTTCGCGACCTGCACCCTGATCACCCTGGACCCCGACGCGGCCACCCTCACCCTGCACCTGGCCGGCCACCACGAACCCCTGCTCGTCACCGCCGACGGCGCCCGGGAGGTGAACGCGGCCCACGGGGTCGCCCTCGGGATCGTCCCCGGGCTGGGCAAATGGCCCCCCACCACCCTCGCCCTGCCGGCCCGCGGCGCCCTCATCGCCTACACCGACGGCCTCATCGAGGGCTTCGCCGACACCACCGACGCCCGGCTCGGCGTGAACGGCCTGCTGCGGATCATCGACACGATCCGCACGCCGGACCCCGGAGCACACCTCGACCAGCTCATCGCCAGTACCCGCACCCTCAACGCCGACCGCCACACCGACGACCTCGCCATCCTGCGCCTGGACTGGAACACCGCCGCCCCCGCGGCGGGCGCCTGACCCGCCGGGTCCGGCCCCGCGCCGGGGCGCCCGCCCGGCCCCGCGCCGGGGCGCCCGCCCGGCACCGGGCCGGTGCGCCGCCGGACGCTTCCCGGGAGCGCGGTGTTTCATGCACCGGCCGGCGAATTCCCTCGATCGTATGCATGGCCCCGCTTCCCTCCGCCCAAGCCGCCGGGCGGCCGGATAGTGGATCAGCCGCCGGGGCACGGGCACCGGCGCGCTCCGTCCGGAAGCAGAGGTGCACCAGCATGCCCACCAGCGAGGCGAGCGACCGCGTCCAGCTCGTCTTCTCCCTCTTCGACGCCGACGGGAACGGCTACCTGGAACCCGCCGACTTCGAGCTGATGGGCGAGCGGGTCGTCGCGGCGGTGCCGGCGGCCACCGACGCCGCGAAGAACGGGTTCCTCGGCGCCCTCCGCCGGTACGGGGACACGCTCGCGACCGAGCTGGACGCCGACCGCGACGGACGGATCAGCCCCGGGGAGTTCACCGCCGTCACGCTCGACCCGCAGCGGATCGTCGCCGTCGTGGACGAGTTCGCCGAGTCCCTGGCCGCCCTGGGCGACCCGGACGGCGACGGCTTCGTCACCCGCGCCGACTTCCTCGCCCTGATGGCCGCCATCGGCTTCGGCCCGTCCGGCACCGAGGCGCTCTTCGACGCCTTCGGCCCGGTCGACGGCGACCGCGTCCCGGTGTCCACCTGGGCGGGCGGCATCAGGGGCTAGCACCACCCCGAGAAGACCGGGATCCCCGGCGACCACCTGACCGCGGGCGCGGTCCTGTGACCCGGCCCGGCCCGCGGGGCGGGACCGGCGAGGAACCGCCGGCCACCGGGCCCGTCATCGGCCTGGCGGTCGGCCGGGGCACGGGCCCCGAGCTCGCGGCCGTCTTCGAGCGGGTCCTGGGCGCGCTCACCGCCGCCCTGCACCTGCCGTACGACGCCGTCCTGCGGTTCATGCGCGTCGTCTACGGCGCCCGGACCACCACCGCGGACGACCCCGGGGCGTGGGCCGCGCCCGTCCCGGGCCAGGAGCCCGGCCCGAGGGGGGAACCATGTGCACCGTCCCCGGGCTGAGCGCGGGGATCGCGGCGGGCGTGGGCCGCACCGCCCTGCTGGTGGCCGCCGCCCGCGCCATCGGGACCCACCGCCCCGACCCCCTGGCCCGGGACCCGCTCGCGGAGCACTCCGTCCGCGCGGCACCGGTCTCGGCCGGCTGGCCGGTCCACCCCGACCAGGTGCCCGGGGGGACCGCCGACCCGCTCTGGGGCCGCCTCGGCCGGTACTTCGGCCTGCGCACCCGCGTCCTGGACGACCGCCTGCTCCGCTCCGCGCGGGCGGGCGTGCGCCAGGTGGTCCTGCTGGGCGCGGGCCTGGACACCCGGGCGTTCCGGCTCCGCTGGCCGACCGGCTGCACCGTCCACGAGGTCGACACCGCGGAGGTGCTGGCCTTCAGGCAGGCGGTGCTCGGCCGGGCCGGGGCCGTGCCCGTGGCCGGGCGCCGGCCGCCTGGCTCGCCGAGGGACTGCTGCTCTAGCTCCCGGCGGAGGCCGAGCGGCTCCTGATCGCCACGGTGGACCGGCTGAGCGCGGCCGGCAGCACCCTGGCGTACGAGATCAAGGAGGCAGGCGAGTCGCCGCGGGTGCGCGCCGGCGCGGTGTACGTCGCGGCGCGGCAGGGGCTCGGCGTCGACCTGCCGTCCCTCTTCGCCGCCGGGCCCCGTCCCGACTCGGCCGGCGAACTCGCCGGCCGCGGCTGGACGGTGGCGGTCCGCAGTCCGTACGACTTCGCCCGCCTGCACGGCCGCGGTCCGCTCCCGGAGCGGACGACGCCCTGGCGGCCGACCGCTGGGTCTTCGCCGCGGCGGGCCGCCCCGGGCCCGCGCCCACTCCGCCGCCCTTCCGGACGCCCGCTGAACCGCCGCCGGTCTCACGCGTCCGCGCCGGCCCCGGCTCCCTCGCCGTCCCCGCGGACGTGGTCCGGGCCGGCCAGGATCCCGACCGCCTCCCGCAGGCTCCCGGGGCGCGACAGCCCGGGTTCGGACCTGCCGGGAAGGCCCCAGCCCGGACCGCAGAGCAGTACGGGACTGTGCGTACGGGCGCCGCGCACCCCCCACCGCGTGGCCGCGATGTGCCGTGCCAGCGCCAGGTTCGCGGTGGAGCGGGCCTGGGACCACAGGACCACGGCGGCGAACCCCATCCGCCGCAGCGTGGCCGCCAGCGCGTCCGCGATCTTGCGCCGGGTGATGCCCATCAGCCAGGCGGACAGGTTGCCGCGCTCCGGGCGGAACCCCGCCCGGCCGCGCCAGGCGGCCAGGAACACGTTCTGGGTGACGTCCTCGGCCTCGCAGTGATCGCCCAGCGTGCGGCGCACCACGGTGTGCACCAGCGCGCCCCAGGCGTGGTAGATCTCGGCCAGCGCCGTTTCGTCGCCGGCGGTGAAGCGGTCGGTCAGGTCCGACGCGACGGCGGGGGAGGGGGCGGGCGCGTCGCGGCCTTCGGCGTGAACCGCCTGCGTTGCTGTCACGGCGACCACTCCTGCTCGGACGGAGGTGCGTTCCGCGCCACCCGCGGACGAGTGACGGCCGTGTCGTGCACCGCCGTCCGGACCACCGTCCGGTAAAACGATGCATCGAACAACTCGCATCGATTCTGCATCGTTTACTCGGTGGTACCCGGCTCCGGCCGGTCGCGACGCAGCAGCCGTGCCACCAGGTCGTCCCACCGCACGTGACGGCCTTCGTCGCCGGCGGGCACTTCCCGGTAGGTCGCCGTGAGCCACCGCCGGAGGGCCTCGGCCGGGACGTACAGGACGGCGGCGGCCTCCGCGCTCCGCAAAGCGATGCGCGCCGTCGTCGTGCCGTGGCAGCGGCACGGCGGCCAGACCCGTACGTCGCCGTCGCCGCAGGGCGACCGCAGGCCTTCGTGCAGCAGGTCGCGGGAGAGCACCCAGGGTGCCGCGCCGCCGGCGTCCGGGAAGTCCATGCGCACGGCGAGCGGGTCCGTGGAGTCGTAGCTGAAGCGCGTCTCCACGTCCAGGCCCTCGGTGGCGCTGACGACCAGGTGGACGGTCAGGCTGAGCCGGAGCCGCCCCGGGCGGGGGGACGGGCGCTCGCCGGGCGGGTCGGTCGCGGACATGGCGCCTCCGGGACGGGTGGCGGGGAGCGGGTGGACGGCACCACACCGTCGCACGTGCCGTCGCGGCGGCCGGCCCGGCGGGAGGGCGCCGGAGCGCGTCCCCGGTTCCGGAGGGCACGGCCCCACCAGCACTTCCGGATCGCCGGGCGGAACGGATGCACCGCGCGCTCCTCATGCGCCGGCACGCACCGGCGCCGCACGCGGTCCGCCCGGGCGCCGGATCGGGAATCGATCCGGCGCCCGGGCGGACGAGGACGGACGCGCTCGCGCGCCCCCTGTGGCCGCACGCGGTGCGACCGTGCCGGTGCCGCGCACGCGGCGTCCCACTTGAGCGGGCCGTCGGCCGGGCCGTCAGCCCCCCGGCTGCCGACGTGCCTCGTCGGCGACCTGCCGGCCCGATTCACGCGCCTGGGACGTGAGGTGTTCGCCCTGCCCCCGCGCCTCCTCCTGCGTCGTGCGAGCGGCGTCCGCGGCGGTGCTCCTGACCTCCTCGGTGGCCTGCTGCGCGACCTCCTTGGCGTCTTCCTTCACCTGCTGCACGGACTCCAGGGCCGCCTGCTTCACCGGCTCCAGCGCCTCGCCGCCGCGCTCCATCAGGCCCGAGGCCGCCTGCTCCTCGGCCCGCGAGGCAGGCAGCAGCGACGACACCAGCACACCGGCGCCGAAGGCGATCAGTCCGGCGGCCAGCGGGCTGCCCTGCGTCTGGCGTTTCACCTGTCCGGGCGCCTCCTTCACCGCATCGCCCACCTGACCGGCCGTTTCACGGACGGAGTCGGTCGCCTGTCCGGCGCCCTCCTGCAACGAGCCGGCCGCCGAGCGGGCACCACCGGTGACCCCGTGAGCGGTCTGCGAGGCGGATCCCATGACCCGGTCCCGCAGACCGGTGAGCCTGCCCCGCGCACGCTGGGTCTGGCGCTGCGCCATGCGCCGGGGACTGGTCCGGTCGGCGAGCTGGTTCACGTCCACGGACAACTGGTCGCGGGTGGCGTCGATCTCAGCCCTTATTTGGTCGGGTGACGTGCCCATTCCGCATCCTCCTTCAACGATTCGACGGTCTGCTCGGGCTTGGGTGACACGGTGCGCATCCGCGTGCGGCCCCGCTGGTAGAGCACGGCCGCGACGACGGCCCACACGGCGGCGACGATCAGGGCGGCCCAGCCCCCGTCCATCACGTTCGCCAGCCCGAGCACGGCCGCCAGCGACAGGAACAGGAGCACCATGTAGCCGCCGAACCCGGCACCGCCGTACATGCCGGCCGCCTTGCCCGCCTTGGCGGCCTCCTGCCGGACCTCGGCCTTGGCCAGTTCCACCTCCTGGCGGAACAGGGTCTGCACGTCGGAGGTCACCACCGACAGCAGTTCACCCACCGACGGGTCCTGCCCGCGCTCCGCGGGGCCGGGGGGGATCGACGACACCTCACACCTCCGGATAGGGCCGGACGGGCGTGCCGGTCGGCGGTGGCGGATCGACGGGCAGCGGCGGGGCCTGCGGCGACACCGAGGGCTCCGCCGGCGGGACCGGGCCCGGCGGGACCGGCGGCATCGGCGGGGCCTGCGGCACCGCTCCCGCCGGCGGAGCCGGCGTGGTGAGCGGCTCGTCCTGCGTTTCGAACCGCCCGCCGCCGGCCGTCCGCCGCTCCGGCTCCGACGACTGCTTGGCCCGGCCCGCCGCCTTGGCCAGCCGGCCGACCGCCACCCCGGCGAGCAGTGCGCCCCCGAGGAAGGCCCCGGGGCGTCGGCGGGCGAAGTCGCGTATGTCGGACACCACCCCGTCCACCCCCTGCCTCTCCAGGTAGTCGGCGGCGCGGTGTCCCCTGTCGGCCGCCTGGGCCGCGAGGTTGCGGGCGGACGAGTCGCCCGGGGCGTTGTCGGCCAGGTCGGTCATGTCCTGCGACCACTGGCGCAGGGCGCCCGACGCACGCCGGGCCTGCCCCTCGGCCTCGTCCATCACCCGGCCGCGCAGTTCGTCGATGACCGTGCCGGCCTGCTGCCGTGCCTCCCCGACCACGGTCCTGGCCTGCTCCGCAGCCGTTCCGGCGACCTGGTTCGCGGCCTGCTTGGCCTGGCCGGCCGTGGTGGACGCCTCTGTCCTGGCGGTCTCACCGGTCTGCTTCAGCCTCCCGGCCCCTTCTTGCGTGGTCTCACTCATCAGTGATCCTCCTCGGCACCGAAGTGCTGTCGTCTCACTGACGAGTAACGAGCTGGCCGAAATTGACACATAAATCCGCCCCATCGGTTTTTCGTACCGAGATTTTTCGTACCGACAGGTCGAGGGCGTGCGCGCCGCTGGGCGGGCCGGTCGCCGCTCACCCGCCGGAGCCCGTCTGGACCAGCAGCGATAGCGGTGGGGGCGCGGTCCGGCGAGGGTGGAGGAGTGCTCGACACCCCTGTCGGCTCACCTCACCCCTGGCAAAGGAGCACAGCCATGTCCGGACGCAACACCGTCATCCGCAGCCTGCACGACGTGGGCCTCGCAACGTGGTTCGGCGGCTCCCTGATGGGCGCGGTCGGCCTCAACGGGGCGGCGAAGGACCAGGGCGGCTCGGAAACCGCCGTGGCGCGGATCTCCTCGTCGGGCTGGGCGAAGTGGACCCCGGTCAACGCCGCCGCCATCGGCGCACACCTGTTCGGCGGCGGCGGACTGCTCGCGGTGAACGCCCACCGGATCACCGGGCAGAAGGGCGTGGCCGCCTCCACCACGGCCAAGACCGCCGTCACCGCGGCGGCCCTGGCCGCCACCGCCTACGCCCGCGTCCTGGGCAAGAAGATCGAGCTGGCCTCCTCCTCCGACCCCCAGGACCTGGAGAAGGCCGCCCAGCACCCCATCGACACGGCCAAGGCCGCGCGCCAGCTCGTCTGCTTCCAGTGGGCGGTGCCCGCCCTCACCGGATGCCTGGTCGTGCTGAACGCACTGCACGGCGAGCAGCAGCGTCCCTTCGAGCAGATGCACGGCTTCTGGGAGCACGCCCGCTCCGCCACCCCGCTGTTCCGGTGACCCCCGCTGCCGAGGTGACCACCGGCACGCCCGCTGCGGCACCACCGCGGCCGGCGGGCCGAAAAGGCTCCGCGCGCCGGAGTATGACCTCGGACCAGTGTGGTACACGACGCCCAAGAGCACGCCCGCACGGGCTCGTTCGTAGAGCGCACGAGTGAAGGATGCCGCCATGGCCACGCATACACGTCCCGCGACCGACCGAACCCGGATCCAGCAAGCCGCTCTGCTGGTCGGCGCGGTTTTCCTGCTGGTCGGTGTGCTGGGGTTCATTCCCGGTATCACCACGCACTACGGCTCGATGGAGTTCGCCACCCACACCTCCGGCGCCAAGCTGCTGGGCATCTTCCAGATCTCCATCCTGCACAACCTGGTCCACCTCGCCTTCGGCGTCGCCGGTCTGGCCATGGCCCGCACCGCCTCGGGCGCCTACGCCTACCTGATGGGAGGCGGCGCCATCTACCTGGTGCTGTGGATCTACGGCCTGATCATCAGCCACGGCAGTGACGCCAACTTCATCCCGCTGAACACCGCCGACAACTGGCTGCACTTCGTCCTCGGCATCGGCATGATCGCCCTGGCCTTCCTGCTGAGCCGCCGCACCGACCGCTCCCGCATCTGACCGCTCCACCCGCGGGGCGGTGGCCGTGTCCCCCCGGCCCTTCCCCGCCCGGCCGGCCCCCGGGGCACGCCTCGTGCCGGCAACGAGCGGACCGGGTGCCCCGGCCGGCGGAACCCTCCGCCGGCCGGGGCACCCGTGCGCGTACGCACGGCACACCGCTGCGGGCCCGCGGGCGCCCGGCCCGCCGGGACGGCGCCGGAGGCACCGCGGCGCCTCACCGCGGCGCGGGCCTATAGCAGGCGCCAGAGGTGTCGGCGGTGCCGTTGTCGGCGGACTGCACGACCGGGGCGCTGTCGTCGTGGGACATCAGGTGGACGCCGAGGACCTTGCCGCTGCGGCGGCTGGCCAGCCGGAAGAACGCCCCGGCCGCGTGCCACCGGGTGCCGGACGCGGAGGCGAGCGGGAAGGCCGAGATGCGCAACCGCGCCGCACCCAGCGGGATCGGCGTGACCGTCTCCACCGGCTGGGTGTTCGGTGCCGGACTCGTCTGCAGCGGTTCGACCACGTGCTGGTCAGGCCGAGGAACTGGCGCCGGTCGAGCGGCATGCGGCTCTCCGCGGAGGGGGAAGGGGGCGCCCGCCGGGGTGCGCGGGCGCCTGGATGCGGTGCGGGGGGCGGGGCCGGGCGGTGCGGGCGGGGGGTCCCGCGTCAGCGCGCCGCCTCGTTGTAGGCGCCGGCGGCCTCGCGCCCGTAGTACGGGTGGTACTCGTACGAGCCGACGCTGATGCTGATGTTGCCGATCTGCATGCCGGTCCCGTTCCCGGTGTCGAAGCGGGCCAGGAAGGGGCCGCCGCTCGACCCGCCGGTCTGGACGCAGTCGATGCCCCAGACGCCGCCGCCTGCGTGCCCGGTCTGGAACACCTCGGTGCCGGCGCACCAGTTCATCTGTTCCCCGCCGCCTTCGGCCGCGGAGCCGCCGTAGCCGAAGGAGTACACGTACTGCCCCGGAGCCTGGTCGAAGCCGATGCCCTGGCCGCCGACGGTGTCGACCAGCGTGCGTCCGCCGACCGTGCCGACCGTGGCGAACGCCGCGTCCCAGGCCGCGTCGGCGTCGCCGATGCGCTGCGGTTCCCAGTGCAGCGAGGTCGCGGCGAAGGTGCCGAAGGGCCGGTTGCCGTGGTCGTAGGCGGGGATGAACACCCAGTTCTGGTAGGCCGTGCCGTCGGTGTCGACCACGCAGTGGCCCGCCGTGGCGACGACGGACTTGTTGCCGCTGTTGACCGCGTCGCCGCTGCAGGCGTAGGAGCCGCCGGTCTTGGGGTTGTAGAAGAACACCTTCCCCGCGGTGGTCCTGATCAGGCCGCCGCCCGTGTAGCGCTGGGGCGAGGATTCGGCGACGCGCGGGGAGGCGGCGACCGCCTTGCGGGCCGCCTCGTCCTTGGGCATCGCCGCGGGGACCGAGGTGGGCTCGAGCGCCCGCCGGGGAGCGGCACCGGCGGCGCCGGACCCCCGCGGCGCCGGGCCGGCGTGCACCGCGGCGTCCAGGTCGACGGCGTGGGCCAGGCGCTCCGGAGTCCAGAACGCCAGCGCCGCCGACTGCTGGGCGGCACTGACCGTCCGGGCCGACGGAATGGGGGCGGGCCGCCCGGCGGCCTGGGCCGTGGCACTGGCGAGGACGAGGGAACCGAGCGCGGCGCCCAGGGCGACCAGACGCTTGGCAGGGAGAGCTGACAACGTTGTCCTTCCTGTGCTCCGACGGGGAGGCCGGAGCGGTGTGGGGGAAAGTCCCGCTTCACTGGGCGCAGAACGGGAGCACTCGGGCAACGGTGCGAAGGGGAGCGCGAGTGGGGTGGCGCGTCCAGAGGAACGGAAACAATGAGCAGGAGCATGGAGGTAGCGCATGCCCATGTCAACAGTTGCCGCATCCCGTCCCGGCGGAGCCGGGCCGCTCGCGCTCCGGTCCGGCACGGGCGCCGGAACCACGGAGGAGGCCGACGCCGGCGTCTCCGCCCGGGGCCGAGGCCCCTCGGCACCGAGACCGCGCGGACCTCGGCGGCGGCCGTCACCGCGGGTTGCGGCGCCGTGCGGTCGCTGCGGAACGGGGCCGCAGGCCGCGTGCGCGGCCCGCTCACGGAACCGGGCGTCCCGGCACCGGCCCGGGCGCGGCGCACGCGCACCGGGCCGCCCGGACACCGGTCGCCGGTCACCCGGCGGACCGGGCGGCGGACCGGGAGGGGGGACCGCGGAACGGCCGGCCGGGCCGGCGCCGCGAGGGCGCCGGCCCGGCCGGCCGTTTTCCGTGGGCCGCCGGGGCTCGGGGTCTCAGGGGCGCTCGGCGTGGACGACGACGGCGTACGAGCCGAGGCCGATGAGGCGCTCCCCCGGGATGTCACCGAGCGCCGTGTACAGGGTCAGGACCCGCCCCGACACGGGGTCGAAGGCGACGTCCTTGACGGTGCCGTGCTCGGCGCCGTACTCGGTCAGGACCCGGCTCCCGACGGCCTCGTGGTGCTCCGGCGCGTCCTTCGCGCCGAGCCCGGCGGCGGAACCGGAGCGCACGATCACGGCGTCCTGCCCCACCGCCTCCACCGACTGCCAGTCGACGACCGCGGCGTCCTTCGCCGCCCCGGACAGGCGCAGCCGGGCGATGCCGCGCGTGTGGGGGTCGATGGTCAGGTCCTTCACCGTGCCCAGGGTCACCGCCTCCTCGGCGGTGATCACCGGAAGACCCCGGGCCTGTGTGAAGAGCATCATGCGAGGCCTCCTTCGACGGGGGAGCGGGTGTCCGCGTACGGCCGGCCGGTCTGCGCGTGGAAGGCCTCGACCTGGGCGCCGAAGCTGGGAAGGTCCTCGGCGACGAAGTGGCTGGCCCGCGCGGGGACGACCAGGGCCTGACCGGAGACGGACAGTGTCTGTCCGCGGGGGATGAACACCTTGCGCTGGCGGCGGTCCAGGTTCTCGTTGGCGGCGATCTCGAAGCCGATCACCCGTCCACCGGTGCCGGCCTCGATCACCACGTCCCGCACGGTGCCCACTTCGGTGCCCTCGTCGGTGACCACCGGCGCGCCGATCACCTGGCCGTGTCCGGCGTCACCGGACCGCACGACGGCGTCCCGGTCCTCCAGGACGGCCTCGCTCGGGATCATCACCGCCGAGGGGCCCACGGCGTGCACCCCGGAGAACGGCAGGGCCTGCTTCAGCGGACCCGACAGCAGGCCCCGCCCGCTGAGGGTGAACCCGGTGACGCGGCCCGCCCCGGCGTCGAAGACGGTGTCCTTGATCTGCGCCACCGCCTCGCCGCCCAGGGTCACGACCACCCGCTTGGTCAGCTCGGAGGCGAGCACCAGTGACGTCACCGCACACCTCCCCGGCCCGACCTGCGACCTCCGCGCACCGCGATGACCGTACCGGCACGGCGCTTGGCCTGAACCACCAGCGTCGCCGCGGCTGCCAGTCCGATCACCGCGACGAGCAGGACCATCCAGCCCCACCACACCATTGCCGACCTCCTTCGTGACCGTGCTCTCGAACTACCGGGGTTCCCCTGCGCTTCCGCTTGCCCGCAAGGCGGACCCCACAAGCCTTCGGGCCGGGTGGTGCCAAGCATGCCCGCCGCCGGACGGGAAACGGGGGAGGAGCGGCCGTGTGGCCGCCGGTGTCCGGCACCGGACGGTCCGCCGGTCCGTGCGCGTCGAGGGGGAGCCGACAGGAAGGGGAAGTGGCCGGTGAAGGACCTACTGAAGGGGTTCCGGAGCTTCGTGCTGCGCGGGAACGTCGTCGACCTGGCCGTCGGCATCGTGATCGGCGCGGCCTTCACCGCCGTCGTCAACGGATTCGTACGGGCGTTCCTGACCCCGGTCGTGGGGCTGGCCGCGGGGATGACGGGGGAGTTCAACCGCAAGACGTTCACGGTCGGCCGGACGGTCTTCCCCTACGGCGCCTTCGTCGACGCGGTGGTCAGCTTCCTGCTGGTCTCCTGCGCCCTGTACTTCCTCGTGGTGCTGCCCGTGAACAAGCTGCACGAGCGGTTCGCGCCCCACCAGGACGTCCAGGCCGACAAACGCGACTGCCCGGCCTGCCTCAATCCGGTCCCGGTCCGGGCCCGGCGGTGCGGGCACTGCACCAGCGAACTCCAGCCGGTCGCGGGCACGGACGGCACCGGTGCCGCGCAGGACCGCGTCCGGGCCTGAGGGCACCCGTCCGCAGCCGCGGGCTCCGCCTGACGTGCCGACTCGTCCACGGACGCGGTCCCGCGCGCCCCGGCGCGTCGCTCGTGGTCTCCGGGCTCCCGCCGCACGCGGCCGCCGCCGCGGCGGCTTGGCGTGTCCCGTCCGCGCGGGGGAGAACGGCTCGAAGGGCGACCGGGGCCGGTCGTCATCGGTTCGCGGGGGATCGCACGGCGGCGAAGGGGCGGCGCATCCTGGCCGGAACTCCGGGAGCGTGTCCGGTTTTGTCGGCTGGCTGTACATTGCACGCACCTGCGGAGACCATTGTCGCATGACATCTGATCTCGGTCCCGCACCGGAGGGGGTGGCCGCATCAGCGCCCGACGGCGACGTATGGGTGATCACTCTGTCCGGCTCCTTCGACCTGGAGTCCATCGAGGGTGTCGAGCGCGCCGCCGACCGCGCCCTGCGCTCCTTCGCCGGACCCCTCGTCTACGACCTGGGAGAGGTCACCTTCTGCGACTCCGCCCTGCTCAACCATCTCCTGGGCACGGTGCGGACGCGTCCCGTCGGGCTGGTGGCCCCCCGGACTTCCGTGAAGCGGCTGCTGGAGATCACCGGCACCGGCGGGGTGCTGCCCCACTATCCGGACCTGGACGCCGCCCGGGCCGGCCTGGGTGCCGCCTGATCCGTCCCCGGGACCCGGCCGGCGCGGGGGTGCCGCGCCGCCCGTCCCGCGCGGACCGGCGTGGCGTCAGTTCGCGGGCCGGGACGGACCGGCGGGACCGGTGCGGGGGGAGACGGCCAGGGCGGTGTGCAGGCCCAGCCGGGTGAGGAGGCGGTGGTGGTGGTCGCTGACCTCGATCACGGCCAGGGTGCCGCCGAGGTCCTCCAGGCGCCGGTACCAGGTGACGAGGGCGGTGATGCCGGTGGAGTCCAGGTCCTGGGTGTGGGAGGCGTCCAGGGTCAGGTGCCGGCAGCCTTCGTCGATGATGCGGTCGCCCACCGCCCGCAGGCCGGGCACCGTGAAGAGGCTCACGTCCTCGGGCAGGGCCGCGGTGACGCGGTCCCCCGCGCGTTCGGTGACGACCAGCACAGTCGAACCTCCGCATCACCGGCGCGCATGTCCCCACCGAGCTAGAACGTGGTAGCGAGGCCTCGCTGCCAGGAGTGACAACCTTACTGCCGTTCGTGGTGAAAATGACGGGCCTTCCCGAATGGTCACCGTCCGGAGCCCGCACCCCCGCCCGCCGGCCCCGCGGCGCGCACCGGACCGCGGACCCGCGGACCGCTTCACCGCCCCGCGGACCGCTTCACCGCCCCGCGGACCGCTTCACCGCCCCGCGGCCGGCCCTCCCGCCGGGGGAGCGGGATGTGGCCGCCTTTTCGTCGGCATCAGGGGGTAGTCGTCCGGGGCGGGGCCGCGGGGGCCGCCCAGGTGGGACAGAACTGCTGAAGGGCGTCGTTCCGACACGCCCGGTGGGACCGGAGGCGCGCGCGGATGCAGGGCAGTGGTCAGGACGGGCGGGTGATGCTCGCGAGTCCGCTGGAGGCCAGCCACCTCATGCCGGTCGAACTGCTGCCGGCCAAGGCGTCCGGCGAGCGGTACGGGAGGGAACTGCAGATCGAGGGGACGGTCGCCGGGCGGGCCTTCCAGTACGGCGACGTCCTGCCCGCCGCGCCGGCGGACGCCGGCGTGTCCGTGTGGTGGGTCCCGCTGCTGGACGGCACCGAACGCATCGGGCTGCTGCGGATGACCGCCGACCGCGACGACGCCCGCGCCCGCCAGGACATGGAGGCGCTGGCCGCCCTCATCGCACTGATCATCGTCAGCAAGCGGGGGACGAGCGACGCGCTCGCCAAACTGGTGCGGGCGCAGCCGATGAGCCTGGCCGCGGAGATGCAGTGGAACCTGCTGCCCCCGCGCTCCTACGCGGACGGACGCGTCGCGATCTCCGCGTCGCTGGAACCGGCCTACCAGATCAGCGGCGACGTCTTCGAGTACGCCATCGACGGACCGCTCGTCCACCTGTCGGTCTTCGACGCCATGGGCCACGACACCGCCGCCGGCCTGTCCGGAACCCTCGCACCGGGAGCCTGCCGCAACGCTCGCCGCCGGGGAGCCGGCCTCGTCGGCAGGAGCGAGGCGGTGGAGGCCGCCCTCATCGAGCAGTACGGCCGGCGGCGCTACGTCACCGGCATCCTCGCCACCCTCGACACCCGCACCGGCGTCCTGAAGTGGGTCAACCGGGGCCACCACCCGCCGATCATCATCCGGGACGGCCGCTGGAGCTCCCACCCCGCCTGCCCGCCAAGGTGTGCCAGGAGCAACTCCGGCCCGGTGACCGCATCGTGCTCTACACGGACGGCACCACCGAGACCCGGCGCCCCGGCGGTCCCGAATTCGGACTGGAGCACTTCACCGAATTCCTCATCCGCCACCACGCCGACGGCCTGCCGGTGGCCGAGACCCTGCGCCGCCTCATCCACGCCGTCCTGGAGTACCACGACGGCCACTTGCAGGACGACGCCACCGTCCTGCTGTGCGAGTGGCTCGGTCCGGAACCGGAACCGGCCGACGGGGCGGCCGACTTGACCGGCCTGCCGCTCCAACACCCCGGCGAGGAGGACGGTCCCGGGCCCAGACCCCGCTGAACGGGCCTCCGGTCGGTCGGGGAGCGGTGCCTTCTGTAGGGTGGTCTGCCGTAGCACTGCAGCTCACATGTCTGTCCGCCTCGGCAGGGAAAGGCCTACGGCTGTGTTGGAGGACATCCGGCGTACGGGCGAACGTGTCACCGCCGCCCTGCCCGAAGACGTCGACCTGTACACCTCGCCCGAGCTCCACTCGGCCGGCGAGCGCCTCATCGACGACGGCTGCCGTCATCTGGTCCTGGACCTCTCCCGGGTCCAGAACTGGGACTCCACCGGCATCACCGTCTTCCTCAGCTGGTACCAGCGGCTCGCCGGCAGCGGAGGATCCCTCAGCCTCACGGGCGTCGGTGACCATCTGCAGCGCGTCTTCAGCCGCCTCGGCCTCGACACCTTCCTGCTCATCACACCGGGCGCCGCCCCCCTGGCCGTCCAGCCGGCCGGCCCGCGGCCGGGGGAGGGTGCCCGCACGGCCGGTTAGGACGGCCCCGTCCCGGTCGGGCGGGGTCAGCCGTCGAGGGCCTGGTGCAGGGTGTCCCGGCAGTCGATGACGCTGTCGATGCCGACGATCTGCAGGGTGCGCAGGACGGAGGGGGTGGGTGCGGCCAGGCGCAGCCAGCCGCCCGCCTCGGTGAGGGTGCGGTGGGCGGCGAGGAGGATGTTGATGCCGCTGGAGTCCATGAAGGTGACCCGGTGCAGGTCGGCCACGACGCGCGGGGGGCCGTCGGGGACGTCCAGGGCCCGGCGGAGCGCGTCGCCGGTGTGGTGGTCGATCTCCCCCGCCACGCTCAGCACGCGGACACCCTCGGCGACGGTGGCCGTGACCGACAGCCGGCTCGGGTGCTCAGCTCGTTCGGTCCCTGCCACTCTTCCCTCAGCCATGCCGGTGATACTCGCACACCTGACCTTCACCCGGAATCGCTGCCCCGCATGTCAGGGCCGATGCGCCGGTGTGGCGCAGCCCACAGTCGAAAATGAGGCATCACCCGCGAACGCGCGGGTAAGCGCGGGGTGTGAACAGGGTAGTGAAGGCGGCCGTGAGGGAACCGGTGCCCGTGGGTGAGGACGGCACGGTGCCGGACGAGTGGGCCATACGGACCACCGTGGCCCTGGACGGGGACGGTTCGGACATCGCCAGGGCCCGTCATCTGGCCGTCGGCTTCCTCACGCGCGTCCAGGGCGAGTACGGGCTGCCGGTGTCCGCCCGGGCCCTGGACCTGACGCAGCTGGTGGTGAGCGAGCTGGTCACCAACGCCCGCAAGTACGCGCCGGGTCCGGTGCTGCTGGACCTGCGGGTCGTGGGGGACCTGATCGAGGTGGCGGTGTGGGACTCCGACCCGGTGCTGCCGGTGGCCCGGGCGGCCGACGCGGGACGGGTGGGCCAGCACGGCCTGGAGATCGTCATGGCGGTCAGCCAGGGCTTCGAGGCGCGGCGGGAGCCGGTCGGCAAGCGCATCACCGCCCGCCTCGCCCTGCTGGACGACCCGGGCGGTGCGGTCACCGGATACCGGCCCCTCTGACGCAGGCGGCACGGCCCGCGCGCGGTACGCGTTCCCCCGCTCAGCGGGTCGTGCCGTGCAGGTACTCCGTGAGTGCCCTGCCGGGGCGGAAGACGGCGCTTCGACCGTCGCTCTGGAAACTGCCGAAACTGCCCACGAGCACCGTCTCGCCCCGCCTGAGGGCCTCGGCGATGGTTCCGGGGTGCTCCACCGTCCCGAACAGCGCGTCGAGCACCCGCTCGACGTCCTCGGCGGCGTGCTTGCGGCCGTCGGCCGTGTCCGTGGTGCAGTCCGCGGTCGCCTCGATCAACTGTGCCTTGTCCATCTGCCCTACTTGTCGGTGAGGGGGTCGTGGCCCCAGTTCATCAGTGAGTGGCGCCACCGGGTGTCGCGGACGTCCCCCGCCGGGCGCTGCGCCAGGTGACGGTGGATGTAACCGTTCACCTTGCGCATGTGCTGGTAATCCGCGTCCGTGAGGTCGCCCTTCTTCTTGCGCAGGATCCCGACGATGGCGCGGCCGGAGGCGTGACCGGTGGACTCGCCCCCGTCCTTGTGCTGCCCGGCCGTCCGGGAGTCTTCGGTGTCCAGCCACTTTTCCAGCGCGGACGGTGTCATGTTGACCAGCTCGCGGAAGGTGTCCCACACCTCGCCCCGGTCCTCGTCGGACGTCACTCGGAGCCCCGCTTCTTCTTCTTGAGGGCGGAGGCCTTGTGCACGGCCGAACGGCCGGACCTGTCGCTGCGCACCTCGTACTGGGGCTCGTCCGGCGAGGCGTCCACGGTGCGTCCCGCCGCCTCCGTCCGCTTGGTGATCTTCTTCTCCACGGTGCCCGAGGTCTCGCTGCCGTGACTGTTCCAGGCCACCTTGTCGCCCTTGGACGGCTCCCGCTTCCCCGAGGTGTCCTTCGGCTTCGCCATGGTCGTTCCTCCTTGCCGGCGATTGCGTGCCCGACTACCACTGTGACGGCGGAGGCCACGGCCCGCACCCGGGCCGACCGGGCGGTCCCCGGCGCCCGCAACCCGTTCCGGTGCCCGGGGAAGTGGTGGAGAAACCGTGTGGTTCGGCCGTGTGTTCGTGCGTGGGGCGGGCACGAGGAGGGCCGGAGGTTGATGCACATGGTTCCCCTGCTTCTTGTTCTGCTGTTGGCCCTGGTCCTGTTCGGTGCGGGTTTCGCGCTGAAGGCGTTGTGGTGGGTGGCGGTGATCGTGCTGGTGGTCTGGCTGCTGGGCTTCGTCGTGCGCAGTGCGGACGGCGGTGGCCGCAAGGGTCGCTGGTACCGCTGGTAGATCGCGGGAGCGCTGCTGCGTGGGCCCCGGGGAACGTCCCCGGGGCCCACGGGCCTGTTCCCGGCCGGACGCGTTCTTCGGGCGAACCGGTGTAGGGGTCACCCGTCAGGGCACCCGGGGCCACAGCCGGGGCCCGGTGAAGCAGTGGGACCTGCGCCTCCGAACCACCGGACCCCGGCGCCCGCCGCGGAGCGGCCCCGCCGCCGTGCTCAGTCGAGGGGGCGGCCCAGGTAGGGAGCCAGCAGGCGGCGGTAGCCCGTGGACGGGGGAAGGCCCAGTTCGCCGCGCAACCGGCGCCGGTAGTTCTCGAAGTGCCGCAGCGCCTCCGCCGTGTTGCCCTCCGCGAGGTGGACGGCGGTGACCTCGCGGTGGGCGCTCTCCCGCATGGGTTCGGCCTCGACCGCCGTCATCGCGTACCTCAGCGCCGTGCACATGTGTCCCTGGCGGCGGTGGTGCCGGCTGACGGCCTCCAGCGCGTACAGGCGGGTCTGGTGGAAGTGCTCGCGGGCGTCCGTGAGCCAGTCCTCGCACCAACTGGGCAGGAGGTCCTGGCGGAGGACGGGCGGGATCTCCACGCCGGGGGCGTCGCGGGTGGGGCCGTTGGCCAGCTCGGCGGCGTAGCGGGAGGCGGTGTGCAGGTCGACGTCCACGCGGCCGGACACGGACAGCCGGGCGGCGCCCAGGTCCACCAGCCCCTGCTGATCGCTGCGCCGGGATATCCGCCAGAGCGTCGAGCGCAGGCTCGCTCCCGCGCGGGCGTGCGGCAGGTCGGGCCACAGCAGCTGCGAGGCCCGCTCGCGCGCGACCCCTCCGGCGTGCAGGGCGAGACAGGCCAGGAGCCGCTGCGCCGAGGGCGGGAGGTAGACGTTGCGCCGGTTCACCTCCAGGCGGAAGTCCCCCAGCAGCCTGAGGAGGGCGGCCGGGGCCTGGTCCGCGCGGGGAGTGTCGTTCTGAGGCCTCATCGCTCCGCACCTGGCTCGAGTGGCGCACGCCGAGTGCCGTCGCCGGGTCGTGCCGGCTCCGCTGCGGAAAGTGGTGCGCGGCGGTGCCCGTGGCGTCCGCTCCTGCGGTGTGGCAGACGGGTCGCTGCCTTTTCCACCCGTCCGCAGCCAGGTAACCGGCCCCGGCAGGCCTAAACCGGCCACGGTGTTTCCAACGGGCGGTCCCGTGCCCGCGCGGATCGAGGCGGCGCCCGTCTCCACGCGGTCACCCGTGCCGTTCCCGGGTGCCGGACGGGGTGTCCCGCCCGGCCGGGCACGGGGAAGCCCCGCCCGGCCGCCGTCCCGTCCGCCGGCCGCCGGACACGCCGCACCCGCCGCGGACGGAGGCCGGCGACGCGGTCGGCCCCGGATGCGTACACCGTTGGAGACGGGCCGGTGACGCCCCCCTCCTAGCGTCGACGACACCTGTTCCGGCGACCGGGGCGCCCACGTCCTTCCGGCCGGCGGACACCGACCACGTCCCGGACGAGGAGTGCCGATGTTCACCCACACCCAACGTCTTCAGTTCGAAGCCAAGCCGGAGAAGCCCGATCCCCCCTACGCGCACAAGCTGCAGGAACTGGTGGGCGGCGCCTACGGCGAGATGTCGGTGATGATGCAGTACCTGTTCCAGGGCTGGAACGCCCGCATCAAGGGCAAGTACAAGGATTTGATCATGGACATCGCCACCGAGGAGATCGGCCACGTGGAAATGCTGGCCACCATGGTGGCCAGGCTCCTGGAGGGCGCGCCGGCCACCGCCACCACCAAGATGGCCACCAGCGACCCGGCCGTCGGCGCGGTCCTGGGCGGCATGGACCCCCAGCAGGCCATCATCGCCGGCGGCGGTGCGCTGCCCGCCGACAGCAACGGCTACCCCTGGAACGGCCGTTACGCCGTCGCCAGCGGCAACCTGCTGGCCGACTTCTACGCCAACGTCGCCGCCGAGGCGCAGAGCCGGCTGCAGACCGCGCGGCTGTACAACATGACCGACGATCCCGGGGTCAAGGACATGCTCCGGTTCAACCTGGCCCGGGACACGGTCCACCAGAACCAGTGGCTGGCGGCCATCGAGCAACTGCGCGAGGACGGCTTGGAAGGCGTGGTCGTACCCGGCGGTCTCGAGGAGGAGGAGTACCGGGAGCACGCGCAGACGCTGTGGCACCTCTCCGACGGCACCGAGGCCGGGGCCGGACTGTGGGCCACCGGCCCGGCACCGGACGGCGAGCACGAGCTGACGATCCTGAACACCCCGCAACCGCTCGGTGACATCGGCATGGCGCCCCCGCCCGACCCCAAGCTGTTCGCGACCTACGACGGGAGCCTCGGGCAGCCGAGGGGTCCGGTCCTGGGCACCGAGACCGGGGTCAAGGGAAAGATCAAGGACGTGCTGACCCCGGACGAATGAACCAGGCCCACGGGGCCCGCCGGGCCCCGTGGCCCACCGGCCCGCCGCAGCGGGCCCGTCACCCGTCACCCGCCTTCCCGGGAGCGACCATGGCAGTCCCGTCCCCCACCGCCGCCGCACGGCACCGGCCCCGCTCGGTGCGGGCGTGCCCCGTCCTGGTCTGCCTCTACCTGACCGCCGCCGTGACCGGCCTCGCCCTGGGCGGGTGGCCGCAGCGGCTGCTCGCCCCCGTGCTGCTGGCCGCCGCCGTCCACCACGTGGCCGCGCACCGCGCCACCGCGCGCAGGCGGACCGTCCGGACAGCGGAGCAGTACGGCCCGCCGGCCGGACGCGCCGGCCGCCGGCCGGGCAGGCGGGCCGGCCGTGGCCGGGGGAGCGGAGCCGGCCGTGGCCGGGGGAGCGGAGCCGGCCGTGGCCGGGGGAGCGGAGCCGGCCGTGAGCCGGGGAGCGAGGGGAGCCGGCCGTGATGCTCGACCCGCGGTCCTACCGCAAAGCGCCCACGGGCACCCTGCGGCCGCCCGCCGCAGCGGACGGACCCCGTCCGGGGGAGGCACCGCCCGCCGCCCTCCCGCGGACCCCGCCCCGGTCCCCCCGTGCCGGACCGGTCCCCCCGCCCGGGAAACGGGCGGCACGCGCACCGGGGCGGGCCCGGGCGGGGCTGGCCATGCTCGGGCCGGCCCTGGTCGTCTCCGTCGCCTACATGGACCCGGGGAACTTCGCCACCAACATGACCGCGGGCAGCCGGTACGGCCCGCGGCTGCTGTGGGTGATCGTCCTGGCCAACGTGGTGGCGGTCTTCGTGCAGTACCTCGCCTGCAAGGTCGGCGTCGCCACCGGCCGGGACCTGCCGGAACTGTGCCGGGAGCACGCACCGCGCGCGCTCACCCACGGCCTGTGGGTCCAGGCCGAACTGGTGGCCATGGCCACCGACCTGGCCGAGTTCGTCGGTGGGGCGGTGGCCCTGCACCTGCTGTTCGGACTGCCGACCCTGCCGGCGGCGGTCATCGTCGCCGCCTCCTCCCTCGTGCTGCTGGCGGTGGCACCCGAAGGACGGCGCCGCTTCGAGGTCGTGACCGCGCTCCTGCTGCTGGTGCTCGTCCTGGGCTTCGTCTACCAGTCCCTGCGGGCCGGCTCCTGGCACGGAGCCCTGGCCGGCATGCAGCCCCGGCTCGCGGGATCGCAGAGCCTGCTGCTGGCCACCGGCATCATCGGCGCCACGGTCATGCCGCACGTGATCTACCTGCACTCCTCCCTCGGCAAACTGCCCGCAGGCACCCCGCTGACGCAGAAGCGCCGGGTGCTGCGCGCGCACCGCCTCTCCATCGGCGTGGCCCTCGGGCTGGCGGGCCTGGTCAACGCCGGGATGCTCACCCTGGCCGCCGCGACGCTGCACCGTTCCGGCCGTGGCGGTGAGAGCCTGGACGGCTTCCACGAAGGCCTCGGCCTCGCACTGGGCCCCGGCGCGGCCCTGGCCTTCGCGCTGGCCCTGCTCGCGTCGGGCCTGGCCTCGGCGGGCGTGGGGACGTTCGCCGGACAGGTCATCATGCGCGGGTTCCTGCGCAGGCGGGTGCCCCTGACGGTCCGCCGGCTGCTGACCATGGCACCGCCGCTGGTCCTGCTCGCGCTGGGCACCGATCCGACCGGGGCACTGGTCCTGAGCCAGATCGTGCTGTCCTTCGGCATCCCCTTCGCCCTCGCGCCGCTGCTGTGGTTCACCGCGCGGCGGGCGCTGATGGGCCCGCTCGTCAACCGGGGCGTCACCACCGGGGCCGCAGTGGTGATCTGCGCCGCGGTCAGCGGGCTGAACCTCTTCCTCGTGGTCCTGGCCGTGCGCGGATGACCGGCGTGCCGAGGACGGTCGTGCGGCGGAGAGGGCAGGATTCGAACCTGCGTGGGCCACTGGGGCCCGACCCCGAGACGTGCTCGCCGGTCCCCGATCAACCACTCCGGGCACCTCTCCCCGTGTCCGGCCCCCGGTCTCCCGTGCCGTTCACGGTCACCACCGTGGCAGGCCCCGCTGACCCCGCACTGACGCGCCGCCGACGGGGCTGTGCCACCGGCCGGTCACGTCACCGGCCGCCGCCCGCGGGCCTCCCGGGCGCGCTCGTTCGACGACCGCCGCCCGAGGGGGACACGCCGCCGGTCAGCGGGGCCGGCACGCGCCACCCCGCGCTCTCGTACAGCGCCCGGCCCTCCGGTGCCGCGCCCAGCACGGCCGCCACGGCACCCCGGTCCGCGGCGGCACCGGTGAGCGCGCGCCTCACCAGGCGCCCCGGGCCACGGCGCTGATGGGCCGGGTCGGTCTCCACCCGGTCGACGACGGCGGTGGGGCCGGTGACGGCGATCTGACCGCGTGCGGCGAAGGCACCGCCGGTGGTGCGCACCAAGGGCGCGGGTGACGTCGGCACGGGTCCAGGCGCGCACCCGGTAGCCCTCGGGGGCGTCGATCGGGGCGGACCCGGCGCACATCAGGAAACCGTCACCACCCGCGAGGCTCCAGCCGGGGCGAGCCAGGGTTCGAGGGCCTCCGGCGGGACGAAGGTCTTGAGCCGGACACCGGGCGCGGTGGTGTTCTCGGTGATCTCGCGTACCGACGCCTCGTCCGCGCCGGGAGAAGTGCTTCCACGATCCCTCGAGGCTGTACCCGTCCCCTGCGGGGTTCCTCGGACCGACGGGCTTCTCCGTGGTCATGTCGGCGTAGGGGACGCGCTCGGGCGGCTTGCCGAACTTCGTCCGGCGGACCGCGGCGCGGCCGGGGGCGTCGTCGTTCTTCACGGGGCGGCCTCCACTGGGTCGGGAGCGGAGCCGACTGCTCCTCGCCCGACTCGGTGCCCCCACGCTCACACGGCAACCGTCACCCGTCGAGGCGGTGACGCGCGGGAGGGCGGACCGGTGGGCGGGTGGCGAGGATCCAGCGGTTGGCGGCCAGCGCGTCGTGTTCGGCCGGCTGCGGGCCGCGGCCGTGGCGGCGCGTGAAGTCGAACGGACTGTGGACGGACGTGGCCCAGCCGCGGGCGGCCAGCTCCGCGGCGGAGTCGGGACGGGGCTCCGCGCTGAACAGGGCGAGCAGGTCGATGCCGGCCCTCTCGCGGGCCGCCGCGTAGATGGGGTAGTCGCGCTGCCCGGCCGGGTCCACCCCGTGCTTGACCTCGCAGCCGAGCGCGCTGCCCGGGCCGCTGTGGGCGTGGACGGTCGCCAGGACCTCCCGCTCGGCGGCCGGCGGCAGGTAGGGCAGGAGCCCCTCGGCGAGCCAGACCGACGGCCGTGCCGGATCGAAGCCGGCCGCGACCAGCGCGCCGATCCAGTCCTCGCGCAGGTCGGCGGCGACGGCGACGCGCTCGGCACGCGGTGCGGCGCCCAGGGAGTCCAGGACGGACTGCTTGAAGGCGAGCACCTGCTCCCGGTCGATCTCGAAGACCACGCAGTCGTCCGGCCACGGCAACCGGTGGGCGCGGGTGTCGAGACCGGCACCGAGCAGGACCACCTGACGGCTGCCGGCGGCGGCCCCGGACAGCAGGAAGTCGTCGAAGACCCGGGTGCGCAGCGCGAAGAAGCGGGCCAGACGGCCCCACAGCGGATCGGCCTCCGCGTCGGGCACGTCCTCCGGGCGTCGCGGCCAGCCGGCGCAGGCGGGCGCCGCCCGGACGAAGTGCTCGGCGAACGTGTCCCGGGCCAGCGCATCGGGCCGGGACGCCTCGATGGCCCGCGCCGCGGCGGCCATCAGGGCGGTCAGCCCCACGTCCACCACGCCGTCGGCGTCCACTCGGACGGTGTCGGTCATGTCTCTCCTCCTGCGGTTCCACGTCGTCGTGCCCCGGGTCCCCGCGCGGGCACCGGCGCCGCGGGACACGCGGCGGGCAGGTGCGGGCGCCGGGGGAGCTCAGCCCTTCAGGCCGTAGAAGCGGATCGGTGAGTTCGGCCTGAAACCGATACGCGGGTACACCGGCGCCCCGGCCGCGGTCGCGTGCAGGGTGGCGCGGGTGAGACCGGTGGCCCGGGCGCCCTCGTACAGCGCCTTGCGGGTCACCGCCTCGCCGTAGCCCCGGCGCTCGCAGTCCGGGCGCGTGGCGACGAGCACCACGAACAGGCGGCCCCCGGCCTCCACCGTTCCCGCGCACGTCACCGGGACCCCGTCCCGCAGCCCCAGGTAGGCGTGCACGTCCTTCTTCCACAGCCGGGAGCCTTCGAGCCCGTCGCGGCCGTCCTCCAGGGGGAAGCCGTAGGCGCGCGAGTTGAGGTCGGCGTAGGCCCGCAGGTGCTCGTCGGTGCTCACGCGCGCGAAGGTCAGCTCGGGGTGGGCCGGTTCGGGAAGGGGGAGCAGGTCGCCGGCCATGCCGGTGCCGGGGAAGGCGTACTGGAGGCCCGCCTCCTCCGCGGTCCGCTCCAGCCTCGCGCGTGCCTCCGGGGCCAGCAGGTCCTCGAAGAGCCACAGGAAGCCGGGACGCCGCTTCGAGCGCATGACGTCCACCGCCTCGCGCAGGCGCCGCTCCAGCAGGCCGGCGTCCGCTCCCGTGTCGGTCAGCGTGACGCAGTTCCAGAACGCGAACCGGCAGTCGGCCCAGCGCACGGCGATGCCCGGGAGGTCCCGCACGTCCGCCTCCGGATTCCGGTCGAGCACCATGGCCCGCCAGACCGTGGCGAGCTGTTCCATCGATTCGACCGACTCCGCACGATCCGTCACCGGAACTCCTCAGCAGTCATCAGGGGCCCGCAGGGGTGTCCTAAGGCTGTCCGAGCGGGCGGCGGATGATGCGGGCCCTCGGGTGCACGCCCCTGCGCGTCGGCATACGGCGTGCGCCGGGGGCGCGTTCCCGAGGCGTGCGCGGACGCACCGCCCGGGAGCGCATACCGGCCGGGCCGGTCTCACGGCCCCGCCGCCCGGACGGCAGGATGCTCCCGGGATCCCCGTGATCCCGTCGAGGCGAGAGGAGCGTGGCCGTGACCGAGGTGCCGACCGACCGCAAGCGTGCGGCGCAGGACGTGGTGGTGTCCCTGGAGGACGTGGACGTCCGCCGTCACACCAGCGGCCGGACCATCCTGACGGACATCGGATGGACGGTGCGGGCGGGGGAGCACTGGGCGCTGCTCGGCGCCAACGGCGCCGGCAAGACCACGCTGCTGCGGCTGCTGGGAGCGCTGATGCACCCGACCTCCGGGAGCGTCGAACTGCTGGGGTGCCGTCTGGGCCGGGTGGACGTCCGCGAACTGCGCGCCCGCATCGGCCACGTCACCCCGGCCCAGCGCGTGCCGCAGGACGCCACCGCGCACACGATCGTGCTGACCGGCCACAGCGGCACGGTGCAGCCGCTGTGGGCCACCTACGACGGCGAAGTGCGCCAGCGCGCGTACGAACTCCTCGCGGAACTGGGGATCGAGGACCTGGCCGACCGGCCCTACGGGGTGTGCTCGGGCGGCCAGCGAGCGCGCGTCCTGATCGCCAGGGCGCTGATGGCGGCGCCGCGCCTGCTCCTGCTGGACGAGCCGTTCAACGCGCTGGACCTGCCCTCCCGCGAGGACCTCGTCGAGGCCTTGCAGAGGCTGGCCGCGACCCGGCCGGAGCTGTCCAGCGTGACGGTGACCCACCACCTGGAGGAGCTGTCCCCCGCGGTCGGCCACGCGCTGCTGCTGCGGGAGGGCCGGGTCCTGGCCGGCGGCCCCGTCGGCGAGGTGCTGACCGGGGAACGGCTGACGCAGTGCTTCGGACGGCCCGTCACCGTGGTCCGGCACGGCGGGCGGTGGGCGGCCTACTCCGGGCGGCCCCCCGCGCCCTCCTCGGACACGGAGGGGGACACGAAGGGGGCATCCGGGTGCTGAGTGACGGCACCCGCGGGACAAGTCGCACCCCATGCGCGCTACTTGGCGCAAACTGACGCACGCGGACCCTGCGCTGCCGGTCCGCGGGCGCCTAAAGCTCGGCCGGGTCGCGCGTCACCTCCCGATCGTCTCTTGCCCCCAGGAGGATCATCGTGATTCAGGCCACCACGCACGAAGCACAGGCCCGCCCGGAGACCCGGCCGTCCGCCGAGGAGGAGCCCGACCTCGTCATCGGCGAACTGGAGCAGGAGATCCCGGACCGCGCGGGCGCGGCGGCCAGCACCTGTATCGGCTGGTACTGCGTCTGACACGGCCCGCGGCCGGTACGGACCCCGGGCGGCGCCCGGGTGCCTTCCGGTGATCCGCGGGGCGGCACCGCGCGCGGGAGGCGCCGACACCATGACCGAGGTGCTGTGGGAGGCCGGGCCGCCGACCGGTTCGGACACGAACGCGCGGCGCAGAGGCTCGCGGACACCGCCGGTCCGCTGGCGGCGACCCTGGGCCCCCTTCGCCCGGCCGTCCTCGGCGTTCGCCGCGCGCAGGCCCGCGCACCCTGGAACCCGGCCGCTTCCGGCAGGCCGCCCTGCTGGAGGAACCGGGCCGGGGCGAGGCACGGACCTACGGCCCGGCCATCCGGACACGTTCCCCACCCGCCGCCCGCTGGGCCGGGCCCGGTCAAGACGGCCCGCTTCGCCGAAGGCGAGGCCCGGCTGCGCGACCTCGGCGCCCGCATCGCGCAGCACCCGCACGCCGACCCGTCGCTGCGCCTGCACATCCGGTGCATGCTCGCCCGGGCCGTCGCCTGCCAGGAACGCTGGCGGGAAGCCGGACACGAATACGACGCGGTCGCCGCCCGGCGAACACGCGAACTGGGACCCGACCACCCCGACACCCTCGAAACCCACAAGTACCTGACCGTCGCCCGCGCCCTGGCACCGGCCGGCCGGCGTCTGCCGCCCGGCCGCGATCCGCTCGGCGAACTGCGGCGCATCGCACGGCAGCAGGCGGACAGGCACGGACACGACCGCCCCGCGGGGCGGGACACCCACCAGTGGTACGCCGCGCTCGCCGAACGAGCGGGCCGCCGGTGAGGGCGGGAGCCGGGGACGGACCGGTGCCGGGAGCCGGGCGACGGCCGCGGAAGGCCGCTGCGCGCATCCCGCGGAGGGCGGGGAGCGCCGTCCGTGCGCCCCACCGGCGGGGCCGTGGCCCGGCCGGCCGCGCCCGCGAGGCGGGAGCGAGCGGTCCGCGTTAATTTGGCCGTGTTCTCCCCGCCTCCGCCCTCGGCCCTGCGGGCTGCGGGAGCCAGCGATCCCGCACGCCGTGGGGACGGAGGGGTGATGATGGCCGACAGCGCACACGCCACACTCGCCGGGACCCGGCGCGAGCGCTCGCGCCGCGCCGCCGCGGGCACCCGGTGGACCCGCGCCGACCGGCCGCTGGCGGCCCTGGCGGCCGCCTTCACCCTGGCCCAGCTCCTCCTCGTCCGCCCGGGCATGGGCCTGGGCTGGGACGAGACGGTGTACGTCAGCCAGGTCAGCGGGCACGCGCCCGCGGCCTACTTCAGCGCACCCCGCGCGCGGGGCGTCACCCTGCTCGTCGCGCCCGTCGCCTCCTGGTCGTCCTCCACGGTCCTGCTGCGCGTCCACCTGGCGGTCCTGTCCGGGCTCGCCCTGTTCCTGGCCCTGCGGGCGTGGCGGGGGCTCTTCCCCGTCCGCGTCCTCACCCTCGCCGGTGCCCTGTTCGCCTCCTTGTGGGTGACCCTCTTCTACGGCCCGCAGGCCATGCCCAACTACTGGGTGGCCGTCGGCGCCCTGGCCGCCGTCGCCTGCTTCCTGCGCGCCCGCGCCGACTCCGGCCGTCCGCCCGGCGTGAGCGGGGCGAGGGGTCCGGGCCGGGACCGGGCCGCGTGGTGGGGGCTGGCCGTGAGCGGCGCGCTGATGGCGTGGATGCGGCCCATGGACGCGGTCTGGGTCACCCTGCCGCTGCTCGCCCTCGGCCTGCCGCGCCGCCACCGGCGCACGCTGCTCGTCCTCCTGGCCGGACTGGCGGCCGGGGCGGCCGAATGGGTGGTCGAGGCGTACGTCGGCTTCGGCGGGCTCGGCCGCCGCCTGGCCGAGGGATCGGAGATCCAGGGCGGCCTCGGACTGCACCTCGCCGTCGACGACCAGCTGCGCAGCCTGGGCGGGCGGACCCTGTGCCGGCCGTGCACGGTCCCGCCGCCCCACCCGGCGGTGACCGCCTGGTGGTTCGTCCTGCCCCTGCTCGCCGTGCTCGGCCTGGCGGTCGCGGTCCGCGCCCGGCGGACGACGGCCACCCTGCTGACGCTCGCCTGCGCCGCGACGGCCGCCTTCCCCTACCTGTTCATGCTCGGCTACGCGGCGCCCCGCTTCCTGCTGCCCGCCTACGCCCTGTGCGCGATCCCCGTCGCCGACGCGCTCGTCCACCTGGCGACCGCGCCGCGCCGCGGCCCGCGGCCGGTGGCCGTGACGCTGGTGGCGCTCGGGCTCGCGGCCCACCTCGCGGTGCAACTGGTCGTCCTGGCGCACACCGTGGACCACACCACCACGTCCCACCGGACCTGGTCCCGCACCGCCGCCACCCTGCACGGCCTCGGTGTCCGCCCGCCCTGCCTGCTCACCGGGCACGAGGCCATTCCGGTGGCCTTCTACGCCGGCTGCTCCTCGGCCGCCACCGCCGGGCACAACGCCAACAGCACGGCCGGCGCCATCACCCGCACCGCCCGGCACACCCCGGTGGCCACGCTGGTGACGCCGGACTCCCGGCCGCCGGGGTACGCCCGCCACTGGCCGTCCGTGCCGCTGGACGGGCTGCGCCTCTACTACGCCGTACCGCGGTCCGGTTCGTGACGGGCCGGACCCCTGCCCGCAAGGGCCGGAGCCCGGGGCCGTTGCCGGGCCCTCCCGGTCCGCCCGCGACAGCTCGCCGTCGACCGTGAGCCCCGCGCCCCCGGCGACCGGTTCGGGGGCGCGTCCGTGGTCGGCTCCGAGGAGCACCCGACCGCGTACCGGGCGATGCCGTCGGTGGCACCGGCGCGGGGCCCCGCCCGCCGCCCAGGCCGTTCCCCGCCCGGTGCGCGCCGTGTCCTTCACGGTCCCCCGGTGGTGCGGGCCGGCGGGCGGCCGGTGAGCCGCTCGGCGTCCGCAGGGGCTGTGCGCGGGGACGGGCAGGGCACCGCCGCGGCCACGCATCGCACGGCGCGGGCGTGGAAGAAGGGCCCCATGACTTCTCCCACGGAACAGCGCAACGCCGCCGACTTCTACGACTTCGAGGCCTCCTTGACGGAGGAGGAGCGCAAGGTCCTGCTCAGGACGCGGGCGTTCATGCGCGACGAGGTCCAGCCCCTGGTGGCCCGGCACTGGGCCGAGGGCACCTTCCCCGAAGAGCTGATCACCCGGTTCCGTGAGAGCGGTCTGGTCGGGCTGCCCTACGAGGGCTACGGCGAGCACGGCCCCGCCGCCGGCCACCTGCTGACGGGGATGATGGCGATGGAGATGAGCCGTGTCGACGCTTCGGTCGCCACCTTCTTCGGCGTGCACAACGGCCTCGCCATGTACGCGATCCACGCCGGCGGCGACCAGGCCCAGCGCGACCGCTGGCTGCCCGGCATGGCGAGGATGGACACCATCGGCGCCTTCGCGCTCACGGAGCCGCTCGACGGCTCCGACATAGCGGCCGGCATGCGCACCACCGCCCGGCGCGACGGCGACACGTGGGTGCTCAACGGGGCCAAGCGCTGGATCGGCAACGCCACCTTCGCCGACCACGTCGTCGTGTGGGCCCGGGACGTCGAGGACGACCAGGTCAAGGGATTCGTCGTCGGCAGGGGCACACCGGGGTTCAAGGCCGAGAAGATCGCCCACAAGACCTCCCTGCGCATCGTCGAGAACGCGGACATCACCCTCACCGACGTCCGGGTCCCGGAGGAGGACCGCCTGCAGAACGCGTCCTCCTTCCGCGACGTCGCCGAGATCCTGCGGGCCACGCGCAGCGGGGTCGCCTGGCAGGCCCTCGGCGTCATGATCGGCGCCTACGAACTGGCCCTGCGCTACGCCACCGAGCGGCAGCAGTTCGGCCGGCCGCTCGCGGGCTTCCAGCTCGTCCAGGACCTCCTGGTCAAGAGCCTGGGCAACATCACCTCGAGCTGGGGCATGCTGTCGCAACTGGCCCGGTTGCAGGACGCCGGGGTGTTCCGGGACGAGCACTCCTCACTCGCCAAGGCCCACGTCACCGCCCGCATGCGCGAGGTCGTGGCCTGGGCCCGGGAGATCTTCGGCGGCAACGGCATCGTCCTGGAGTACGACGTCGCACGCTTCTTCGCGGACGCCGAGGCCATCTACTCGTTCGAAGGCACCCGGGAGATGAACACGCTGATCGTCGGCAAGGCGATCACCGGGCAGAGCGCCTTCGTCTGACCCGGCGCCCGCACCGCGCTCCGCCTCAGCCGGCCCGGCGGACGCGACCGGACCCCTCCCCGCCGCCCAGGAGCTGTTCGAGTGCCGTGAGGACGTGGGCGCAGACCTCGTCGGGTTCCGCGCTCGCCAGGGGTTCCTGGTGGACCACCACCCGCATCAGGCCGATGCCGAGCAGCCAGGCCATGGCGAGCTGGGCGCGCAGGCCGCTGTCGTCGGCGGGGGAGAGGGCGGCGAGCACGGCGGCGTACTCGTCGCCCAGTGCGCGGACCGTGTCGGGGGCGGCGTCGGCGCTGCCGATGGAGCGCAGGTAGACGGCCAGCAGCCGGTCCGGGCCGGCCGCGCCGCCCCCCGCCAGAACGCCCCGCAGGGCGGTCTCGAACAGCCGGTCCGGGGGCGTGCTGGTCAGCTGCTCCTTGCCCCCCTGCGCCATGACCTCGGTGAGCAGCGCCTGCTTGGAACCGAAGTAACGGAATATCAGCGCCTGGTTGACCCCGGCGCGGCCGGCGATGTCGCGGACCGTGGCCCCCTCGTACCCGCGTTCGGCGAAGAGCGCTCCGGCCGCGTCGAGGATGCGGGTGCGGGTCGCCCGGGCGTCGCGGGGACGGTGGAACGACTCCTCGTGCGCAAGACCGCCTCCGGGCCGCTCGTGACCGCCCGTGTGCCCGCTGGTGTCCACCCCGTGCTCCTTCCCGCCGTGGCCCGCTCGCGCCTGCCGAGGGCCCGTCAGCGTAACGGCTGGTTAGCGTCGTTGCCCGCCCGGCGGACGCCACCTAGGTTGTAAGCACATGCTTACAGAGAGGCAGCGATGACGACGGCGGACCACGCACCCCTCGCCTACCCCTTCAACTCCAGCCGGGGCCTGGCACTGTCCGAAGCGTACGGACGAGCCCGCGACACCCCGGGCCTCTTACGCGTCCAGATGCCCTACGGGGAGCCTGCCTGGCTCGCCACCCGCTACGCGGACGCCCGGCTGGTCCTCGGCGACCAGCGCTTCAGCCGGGCGCTGGGCCGCGAACACGACGAGCCGCGCGCCTCCGCCGGCAGGCGGGACAGCGGGATCCTGAGCATGGACCCGCCCGACCACACCCGGCTGCGCTCGCTGGTCGCCAAGGCGTTCACGGTGCGCCAGGTCGAGAAGCTCCGCCCCCAGGTCAGGCAGCTGACATCCACCCTGCTGGACGGGATGGAGGCGGCGGGCCCGCCGGCCGACCTGGTCGACCGCTACGCCCTGCCCATTCCGGTCGCGGTGATCTGCCGTCTCCTCGGCGTGCCCGAGGAGGACCGTCCGCGGTTCCGCGAGTGGAGCGACGCCGCCCTGTCCACCAGCTCGCTCACCGCCGAGGAGTTCCACCGCAACCGCGACGAGCTGCGCGCGTACATGGCCCGGCTGATCACCGGGCACCGCGAGCAGCCCCGGGACGACCTCATGACGGCACTGATCGAGGCACGCGATCACGGCGACCGGCTGTCCGAGCTGGAACTCGTCGATCTGTGCGTCGGCATCCTCGTCGCCGGCCACGAGACCACCGCCACCCAGATCCCCAACTTCGTGCTCACCCTCCTCGACCACCCCGGGCAGCTGTCCCGCCTGCGCGCCGAGCCCGCGCTCATCACGGGCGCGGTCGAGGAACTGCTGCGGTTCGTCCCCCTGGGCAGCGGAGCCGGCCAGCCCCGCTACGCCACACAGGACGTCGAGGTCGGCGGCACCCTGGTGCGGGCCGGGGAGCCGGTGCTGGTCGCCATCGGCGCGGCCAACCGCGACGCGCTGCGCTTCACCGCCGCCGGCACGCTCGACATCTCCCGCACCGGCAACCCCCACCTGGGCTTCGGCCACGGCGTCCACCACTGCCTCGGTGCGCCCCTGGCCCGCCTCGAACTCCAGGAGGCCATCGGCGCGCTGGTCGCCCGGTTCCCCCGGCTGCACCTGGCCGGTGACATCACCTGGAAGACCGAGATGCTGGTGCGCGGCCCCCGCGTCATGCCGGTGGGGTGGTGAGGCGGCGCATGAGCTGGCACCTGCAGGTCGCCCCCGACCGCTGCATCGGCTCCGGCATGTGCGCCGGCGCCGCCCCGGACCTGTTCACCCTGAACGGCGACGATCGCGCACGCCCGGTGAGCGAGCGCATCCCGGAGGGCGACGACCGGGCCCTGGAGGCCTCCGACATCTGCCCGATGCTGGCGATCACCGTCCGGGACGCGGCGGGGAAGGAGATCGGGCCCCGGGAGGAGTGAGCCGCCCTCCCGGCGCCCGGCGGACCCGCGGACCGCTGCCGCCCCTCCTGGGCGGCAGGTGCCGCGGAGCCGGCGCCCGGCTCCCGCGCCTCCGCGCCCGGGCCGGTGAACCCGGGGCGGAGGGTGGGCCCCGTCCCCCGGACAGCCGCGCTGTCAGTGGCGGCTGGAAAGCTGGACGGCATGAATGGCGACGATGAGCAGCTGCTGCGCGGCCGCGTCTACGGCACCGACCACGACCACCCGGGCCCGCGCCCCGGCCAGACGTACGCCGAACTGGTCGGCGGTCCACTGGACGGCCTGCTGCTCGACATCACCGGCTGGACGGCCGAGGAGATCGGGGCCGGGGTCTCCCTCCCCACCGAGCTGGGGGCGTTCGGCGCCGGCGGGCGCGCACTGTACGACCCGCGCCCCGGCGACCGCGGCCGCTTCGACTGGTCCGGCGACTGCCCCTGACGGCGCCCGCCACCCGTGCGGGGGCCGTCGGGCAAGGACCGCGAGCCGGTGTACCGCCGGCGACGCGCAGGGCGCGGACGTGACCGGCCTTTCGGCCCTGCCGCAGCCGCTGCGCTCACCGCCGTCCGGCGGCCCGACGCGGCCGCCGGAGGGCGCCGGCACGGGGACCCGTCCGTCCCCGACGACTCGGCGACGGCTCGGCGACGGACGCCCGGCCGGCAGGGCCCGCCCGCACCGCCCTCAGCCGTCGACGTGCACCCGGTAGGCGAGGGCGGTGACCCGGAGGTCGCCGCTGTCGACCCACTGCGGGAACCCGAGGGTCTTGTGGCCGGTCGCGGCCGGCGGGGTGATCTGGAGGTACGCGGCGTGGACGGCGTCGGGCGTGCCGGTGTTGGCGTGCGTCCAGGATATGACCGCCTCGGCGCTCTGCCCCTTCCGGAGGGTCAGCGTGGACTTGGCGGGGCTCCTGGTGTACCAGGTGTCGCCCCAGTGGGTGGTCGAGTGCAGCGTCCGGTGGGCGGAGTCCTCCAGGCCGAGGCCCGGGTACCCCCGCAGCAGGCAGGTGCGGGCGCTGGTGTTCCGGAGCTTGACCACCACGCCCTGGTGGTTCATGCCACCGGCCAGGCTCTCGCCGAACGAGGCGCTCAGGCCGGACACGGAGCAGGTGGGCGTCGCGGTCGCGGTGGCCGCCCCGGCGGCCTGCGCGGCGCCCGCGCCCGCGACGCCCAGTGCGGCGACGGTGGTCGCGGCGAGCGTCGCGCGTACGAGGTGCGGGCGGCGCCGGCCGGTGCGGGTGGCCGTGGCGGTCCGAGGCGTGCGGCTCTGGTGCTGGGTCATGATGAGCGTTCTCCCCTTCGTTTTCGGCTCTTGAGTTCGCCTTCCCCCGGTGAGATGCCGCACGTGCGGAAAAGGTTCGCGGTAAGTGCGGAAAAGGTTCGCGATCCCGGCCCGTCCGGCGGCATCGCGCCGCCCGCGCGACGTGCCGGTGCCGGCGGACGCGGTGGCGGGCCCCGCGCCCCTCCGGCCCGAACGGGGGGCCGGGTGGTCCGGCACGCGGGCACGGGCGCAGCGGCGGACGCCGGCGGGTGCACCCGACCACCGGGCCGGGCCAGCCGGAGGCCCGGAACCCGTCTCCGGCCACCGGCTGTCGTCCGACACGGAGGCCGGCCCCGGGACCGTCGGCCTGCTGCCCTTCGAGAAACACCTCGGCGCCCGGCCCCGCGCGGGGCCGGGCGCCGACGCCGTCGCAGGAGCCGTGGTCCGGCGTCCGGCCCGTACCGGCTGCTGCCCGGGTCACCGTCGTCCCCCCTCGACGGTGACCCGGGCAGCACGCGGGGGCGGACCGGTCAGGAGGCCGTACAGGCCCCGATCACCGGTGCCGCGGAGCTGCCGTTCTTCATGACGGTGAACCCGAAACTGGTCGAGGCGCCCGCCGACAGCGTGCCGTTGCCGTTCGGCCGCATCGTCATGACGTTGCCGCTGCTGTCCCAGGTGGGGGAGCCGTTCCAGGTCGTGGAGATCTTCTGCGGGGACGTCAGGGTGACCGTCACGCTCCAGCCGCTGATCGGCGCCGAGCCCGCCGTGACCGTGACCTGGCCGTTGAAGCGGTCGCTCCACTCCTGGGTCCTGGTGTACGACGTGCTGCACGTGGCGCCGGTGCCGCCGCCCCCGCCGTCCCCGCCACCGGAGCCCGAGCCGCCGAGGGCGGACAGGACGGCGTCGTAGGCGGGCTTGTTGTTGTAGTTGGAGTCGAACAGCAGGGGGGTGCCGCTGCTGCGCCAGGAGTACTTGTCGGTGATGCCCCACACGGTCAGGCCGGTGCAGCGGCTGACCGCGAGGCAGGCCCGCACCACGTTCGAGTAATTGGTGGCCTGCGCGGTGCCGGAGCCCTCGATGTCCAGTTCGGTGATCTGCACGTCGACGCCGAGGTCGGCGAAGCGCTGCAGGTTGGCCTGGTAGTCGGACGGCACCGGGGAGGCGCTGTTGAAGTGCGACTGGAAGCCCACGCAGTCGATGGGCACGCCACGGGACTTGAAGTCCTTGACCATGTTGTAGACGGCATTGCTCTTCGCGTTGACGCCGTCGGTGTTGTAGTCGTTGTAGCAGAGCTTGGCGTTCGGGTCGACGGCGCGGGCGGTGCGGAACGCCTCCTCGATGTAGCCGTTGCCCAGCTTGTCCTGGAACGGCGAGCTGCGCCGGGCACCGCTGCCGCCGTCCTGGAAGGCCTCGTTGACCACGTCCCAGGCGTAGATCTTGCCCTTGTAGTGCTGCATGACCTGGGTGATGTGGTTGTTCATGGCCGTGCGCAGGTCGGTCGCCGACAGGCTCGACACCCATGACGGCAGCTGCGAGTACCACACGAGCGTGTGCCCGCGGACCTTCATGCTGTGGGCCTGCGCGTGGCTGACGATCTGGTCGGCGGAGCCGAAGGTGAACGTGCCCCGGCTGCTCTCGGTGGCGTCCCACTTCATCTCGTTCTCCGGGGTCACCGCGGTGAACTCCCGGTCCAGCGTGCCGGCGTAGGCCGACTCGCCCAGGTGGCTCACGGCCACGGCGGTGCCGAAGTAGCGTCCCTTGCCGGCCGCGGCCGAGCCGAGCGTGTCGGCCGCGGCGGCCTGGTGCGCGAGGGCCGGGATCGCCGCCGCGGCGAGCAGGCCGACCGCGGCCGCGCTCAGCGCGGAGCGGACACCGCCCCGTCCTTTTCTGATCATGGTCATGACATTCCTTTCGGTGGTCGTGCGCGGTGGTCGCCGCGCACCGAGGGGCGGCGAAAGTTTCGAATATGTTACCGAATTGCTTCGCAGACCATACGAACACCGATGGGCCGGGTCAACCGTTTGCGCGTCGGTCGAGGGCGGATGTCCGAACGTGGGCTCTTTCGTGACTGCCGCCGTGCGTACCGGTGTTGGAGTGGTTGACGCGGGTCCGTCCGATCCCTGGCGTGTCGCGACACCTTCCGGAAATTCCTTCGAAAGTTTCGAAAGCCCAACTCCTCCGGCAGCCGAAAGGGCGCCGACATGCCCCGAGGCCCGGGGCTCGGGCGCTCACCGGCCGCCCCCGCCGCCCAGGCCGGCCCGCTCACCGAGGTGACCGGTTCGGGCGGGAACCCGGCAACCCATGCAGGTACGTCCACCGGCCGGACAGCGCGTCGGTCCACCCCGCGCCGCTGCCACCCCGGACCACTGCACCGGCTCCGGACCCGCCTTCCATCCGGGCACCGGGTTCGCGTCCCCGGCCGACCGGTACGGCTTCTCCCGGCCGACCGGTACGGCTTCCTGGTCGGCCGCCCGCGGCGGGGGCTGTTTCGGCTTCCGGGCCACGCACACCGGCGACACCGGCAGGCCCGCGTCGTCCACCGTCAACGGCGCCGCCCGCCGGGCGGCTTGAGCGCGCGGGCACCGCCCGCAGGTGTCCGCCGCGGTCATGCCGGTGTGGAGGCGGGGCACCAGCACAGGCATGAGGGCGAGGACGAGAAGGCACCTGCTGCGCTTGACCGCCGTACTGGCGGCGCTACCCGCCGCCGTGTCGTGCGCGGGCCACGGGGACGAGGGGTCCGGCGGCGGGGCCGGGACGGAAGCCCCGGTCTTCGGGGCACCGGGGAACAACCTCATCATCACCACCGACGACGGGCTGCGACTGCGCCCCACCGACGGCGACCGGGCCACCGTGGACGACCGCGTCGAGCACCGCTGGTCCCACCGCGACCACACCTGGACCCTCGACCTGTCCTGCGCCGACCGCAGCCCGGACGGGGGTCCGTGCCCCCGTATGCCCCGGGTCGGCGTCCCCGGCGGAGTCGGCGTCACCGTGACCGCCCGCAACGCCGGCATCGACGTCGCGGGCATCGCCGCCGCCCTGGACCTGACGACCGTCAACGGCGACGTGACGGTGACGCGTTCCGGCCGCGGCGCCGCCGCGGTGCGGCTGTCCACCCACAACGGCTCGGTGCGCACCTCCGCCCTCGCCGCGGGCCGGCTGACCGGCGCGACCACCAACGGGGACGTCGTCCTGGCGTGTGTCACCGCGCCGTCCGGCGTCACCGCGACCACCACCAACGGCTCGGTCGACGTCACCGTTCCGCACGACAGCCCCGCGTACCGGGTCACCGCGGGCACCGAGAACGGCCGCGCCACCGTGGCCGCCCCCGCACGGAACACCGGTCGCGGCCCCGCCATGACACTGACCACGGTCAACGGCGACGTCGACGTGCGCAGGGACTGAACCCGGCGCCGGTCACGGGCCGGAGCGGGCGGACAGGAGCCGACCCGGCGGCCACCCCGTGCGCCACGCCGGTCGCGGGGGGCGTGGCGGCGGTGGGGTCGGGGCCGGCCGCCGCCGGGCACGACAACGGCCCGGACCGCGGTTCGGTACCGCGGTCCGGGCCCCGGAGGGCGGACAAGGCCGTGGGGGAGCCCGCACCCGCCCGGTTCGGCAGGGTCAGCCCGCCTTCTTCACCTCGGCGAGGGCCTTGGCCAGGCCGTTGGCCCACAACTGGTTGACCCGCGAGCGCTCGGTGGCGTTCGGGTACCGGTTGGTGCAGGACGGGCCGGGGCCGCCGCCCGACATCAGCTCGCTGCACGGGCCGCTGTAGTGGTCCGGCAGGCCCAGCACGTGGCCGGTCTCGTGGGCGGTGACGCGGATCGAGTCGTACTGCTGGTTCTGCGCGTAGTCCAGGAAGATGTAGCCGCTGCCGTGGCCGTTGGTGGAGGCGTAGGACCCGCGCGAGTCGTTGCCCTCGTAGTAGTTGAAGTCGCCGCTGCCCGACGTCGCCTGGAGCTTGACGTTCGTCACGGAGCTGTTCCAGATGGAGGCGGCGCTCGATATCTGGGTACGGAAGCTCGGCGCCTGGGAGGCGTTGTAGTAGACGGTCACCGCCTTCAGGGACGGCTGGCCGGCCTGCCGCTTCGCGACCGACTTCAGCACGGCGTCGAAGAACGCCTTGTCGGCGGTGCCCTGCGCCGAGCCCACGTAGCCGGCGGTGACCGAGCGGGCCGGGGCCGGGGCGGTGCCCTGCGCGCTCGCCGGGCCGGCGGTGCCGAGTGCGGCGGAGGCCAGGCCGAGGCCGAGCGCGAGGGCCAGGAGTCTCCTGGGGTTCTTCGAACCGTTGCGCGTGCGGAAGGATGCCATGGGGGGACTCCTACTCGTCCTGTGGGGTCGAACGGTCGGTTGCCAGTGAGTCTCAGGCAGGCCGACGGGAGCGCGGATGATGGCAACCGGGGATAACACGGGACTATCGGCGGCCGACTCGTTCACTTCCAGTCGGATTTGAACATCTGGTGCCATGCCGCGCGCCGCCCTACGCTCCCCCCATGGAGCTCGAGGTGAGGCACCTGCGCGTTCTCTGCGTCATCGCCGACACCGGCAGCCTGCACAAAGCCGCTCGGCAACTCGGCATGGCACAGCCGTCGTTGAGCACCCAATTGCGGCGCATCGAGCACGCGCTCGATGCTCAGCTGTTCGTGCGCAACCGGACCGGCTGCCGTCCCACCCCGTTGGGGCTGGCGGTGCTCAGCCGGGCCAGGCCGCTGGTGGCGGAGTTCGCGGCGGTCGTCACCGAGACCAGGGCGGCGGCCGCCCGGGCCGCCGGCGGCTTCCACCTGCGCATCGGCGCCACGGCGAGCCGGGCCATCCCGGGCTGGCTGCGTCGGCTGCGGGCCCGGGTGCCGCGCATCGAACCGACGCTCCAGATGGACGTGTCCGCCAACTCCCTGCTGACCATGGTCGCCGCGGGCCGGCTCGACGTGGCCTTCGTGCACGAGGTCGAGGGCAGTCCGCTGCGCATTCCGCCGGGCCTGTGCCTGCGCGTACTCGTCGAGCGCGAACCGCAGTTCGTCACGCTCGCCGCAGATCATCCGGCGGCGTCGCGGCGGCAGGTGCGGCTCGCCGACCTGGCCGGCGACCGCTGGATGGTCGACTCCACGGTCGACGGCGAGTGGGACGCCCTGTGCCGGGCGCTGCGCGCGGTGGGCCTGGAGTCGGAGATGCTGCACGGCGACTACCTCACGGCTTACTCACTGGCCGCCACCGGTGAGGTGGTCACGGTCAGTCAGCCCATCGCCCACCCCCGCCCCGACCTGGCGATCCGCCCCCTGGAGGGCGACCCGATCGGCGTACGCCTGCTGCTCGCGGCCCGTACGGAGGACGATTTGGAGGACGCGTACCCGGAGCTGGAGAAGTCCTACTGGGCGGCGGCCCGTGAGGCGCCGGCCTACCGGGAATGGCTGGAGCGGGCGCGTCCGCGCGCCGAGCCGGAGGTCCCGGACACGTGCGGCACACCGGACGCGTGCCGCGACCTGCGCGCGGAGCCGGCGCGGTGGAAGCGGCCCGTGGCGGCCGGTCCGCGAAGACCGTAGGGCCCCGGGCCGGCCACCACGGGCCGCTCGGCGGCAGGGCCGGCCCGGAGCGCCGGTCCGCCGGCGGCCGCCCGGCCGGCCCGCCCGGCGTTCGCGGAACCGCGGCCACCGGCCGGGTCCCTGCGCGCGCAGGCACCCCCGAAGGCCCGGTCCCGAACCACTGCACTCCGCTCCACGAGCCCGCCCCGCACACCCCCGACGCGCACGCGCCGGGAGCAGCGCGCCGGGCCCGCCGGGCGCCGGCCGGCGTGGACGGTGTCGACCTGCCGGCCGGCCGGGACGGGGGGCGTGCCCGCGCGGGCCGGTCCGTCCGCTAGCGCTGCTCCGCGGAAGTCCGTGGAGGGGTGGTGGTCGGGCTGCCTTGAGTGGGGTGCCTTCGTAGGTCCACCGGTAGGGCTTGGCGGTCTCGTTGTGCCCGATCGTGTATGCCTCCAGCTTCTCGATCAGGTCGTTGCGGCCGGCGAGGTCGCCGTGCCGCACGACCCCGCGGGTCAGGGCGGAGAAGAACAGCTCTGCCTGATTGAGCCAAGAGGCGTGCGGTGGGGTCCAGCGGACCTGCCCGCGCGGGTGCAAGGCCAGCCAAGCCTTGGTGCGCTTGGCGGTGTGCGAGGGGCCGTTGCCGAGCACGATGTGGACCTCGTGCCCCGGGGCGATGACGGCGTCGAGTTGGTCCAGAAAGCCGGTGGAGGTCACCGCGTCGTTGCGCGTGATCACCTCGGTGAGTACTTCACCGCTGCGAACGTCGAGTGCCGCGACGAGGGAGGCGGTGCCGTGACGCCGGTACTCGAACTCCTGCCGGACGGGTTCTCCCGGGCGCGCGGGGCGCCCGGGATACCGGCGCGAGCGGGCGGCGATCGCGGTCTTCTCGTCGATCGATGGCACGACTGCCCCCCTTAGGCGGTTCCAGATGGAGAGCGCACACGTCGGCGGCCCGCTGCCAGAAGTCGGGGGTGTCCCGGCGGGTGAGCCGGCCTCGGACCTTGTGCGGTTTCAGCTCCAGGTCCGCCAGGATCCGGCCGACCTGGGAGGCAGACACCGACGCGAAGCACGTGCTGGCCACCCGTTGCGCGATGGCCCGATGCGACCAGGTCGCCTCCGGGTGCGGCGGCTCGCTCGTCGCGGTGGCCACGACCGTCATGCGCACCGCTGGCCCGTAGGTCCTCGGCCGTCCCGACCGTTCGGCATCTCGAAGGCCGGCCGGCCCACAGGCGGCGAACCGTCCCCGCCACTTGCGCACCGTGTTCGTACTGATCTCCAGCTCCCGGGCGATGGCGCCGTTGGCGAGCCCGTCCGCTGCCGCGAGCACGATCCGGGCCCGCAACACCGCCCGAACCTGAGACTTCGCAGAGGTCACCGTCCTCGAACGCCTCGATCGAAGCGAACCTCTGGATGATCAGCAGTGGTCCGTCGGCATCGCCGTGTGGTCGGTGTACCGAGTGGTGCACAGGCACCCCGGTTCGGCGCGGATCTGCGGAGCGAGTTCGGCCAGCACCTCGAGGAGGTCCTCGCGCCGTCCGTTCCTGGGCTCCATCGTGGACACGGCAACGACCGCGCCGGTCCTGATCGGCTGGTCGCCCTGGAGCACTGCCAGCGCCTCGTCTGCCTCGACCCGACTGCGCAGCCGGATCTCCAGGCCGCCCACTGTCGCTGCGGCCGAGGCCGCGACGGCGACCGCACCGACCTGCTCGGCACTGACCCAGTCCGGATCGCCGGAGTCGACCAGGCGGGTCCTGACCGGCCCGAGGACCAGGGCGAAGACCCGCTGCTGTCCTGCCACCTCGGCCTCGACCACCTGCCGCATCATCAGCAGGGCGGCCTGCTCCATGCTGACCAGGCCGCTACCGGGAACTGGCGTGAACGCGGAAGCCCCGACGATCAACGTGTAGGCGCCGCGGGCGTCCAGCCTGGGCAGGAAGGCCCGCAGGACGGCCACGTGCGCGGTCGCGAGCCCGACGAAGGCGTTCTGCCAGTCGCTCTCGTCGATCTCCCAGAGCCGCTTGCCGGCCCACCACCCACCGATCGGGGCCACCACGTCGTCGACACCACCGAGCCTGCGCTCCATCTCCTCGGCAAGCTGCTCGGCGCCGGCGAACGTCGTGTAGTCGTGAACCGCCAGGTGCAGGTGGTCGGTCGCCGCGTCACCGAGCACGCGCCGGAACTCCTCCGCCCGCTCCTGGGTGCGGGTCGGGACAACGACGTCCGCACCGGCGGCGAGGTAGCTGCGGACGACACCCTCTCCCACGGCTCCCGTGCCGCCCGGAACGACGACCCTGCGACCGGACAGATCGGGAAGAGCATTGTTGCTGTGCATGAGATGACTCCTCGGGAGCGGTGCGGGGCAGTCGACCGGCGGTCCTCCACTGACCCCACTTAAGCGTTGGCCAGGCCAACGTTGGCTAGTCCAACATAACAGGTGTGTGTTGGGTTGGCCAACGGTTAGGATGGGGACATGGATCACGCATTGCAACCCCCGGCCCGACTGCGTGAGCTCGCCAGCTGGCAGGCGGGCAAGGTGTCGACGCTCGGCGCTCGGCTGACCGCGCAGCGCATGCCGCTGAGCGCCCGCGCCGACTTCGCCGTCCTGGCGGCACTGGAGGAGTACGGGGCGCTCAGTCAGGCCGAGATCGGCCGCCGCCTCGGCCTTGACCGCAACGACGTCAGCGGCATCCTCAACCGCCTGGAAGGCTGCCGCCGGGTCGACCGGCAGGCCGACCCCGCCAATCGGCGCCGCAACGTCGTCACCCTCACCGCCGCCGGAAGGCAGCACCTCGAGGAACTCCAACAGCACGCCGATGCCGTCCAGGCCGAACTCCTCGCCGGCCTCGACGCCGCGGAACGACGACAGCTTCACTCCCTGCTTGCCAAGCTGCTCGACAGCCACAAGCCGCAACCGGCTTAAGGTGATGTTGACGAGTGGGGTACCAGCCGCTATGACGGCTGGTACCCCACCCGTCAACGTCACCCCAACTTGGCCCGCAGCGACAGCAACCGGGACAACATCCTGCCCAGCGGACTGCACGCTGGCTCTCCTGAGAGAGCTCTCTACTGCGCAGATGGCCTCTACCTCGGCGGATCGACCATCCGATCAACACCCCTCCACGGACTTCCGCGGAGCAGCCCTAGTAGGGCTTGGTCAGGTCCGTATGGGTGTGGGCATGTCGCGGTGGCAGGTGGGGCAGGCGCCGGTCCAGGTGGCCAGGGGTGTCTGCAGCTCGCGGACGACCTGGTAGAGGCTCAGGCCGGCACCGGATCTCTTGGGTCTCGCGTCAGTCGCTGCAGCGCGCAGAAGGCATGGGCGGCGGAGACGAGGGTGACGTGGTGGTGCCAACCGTTCCAGGTGCGGCCCTCGAAGTGGGCCAGGCCCAAGGCCTGGAGTGCCCGGACCCATCCCGGCGACCTCGACGCGGTCGCCGGTCGCCGGGACACCGCGTCCCCTGGCGCCGTGCGCGTCCCGCACGACGCCGTCGTCGGACCGCAGGGGCGGCGCGGACCCCCGCGGGTGGGCGGCGAGGCCGTCCCGCGGGTGCGGGGCGGGACGTACACGGTCAGGACGAAGGGCGCGGCCGTGTTCTGCCGTGTCACCGCGCAGGGATCCCTGCGGGGTGGGGAGCTGGCCCTCGGCCCAGTCGACGTCCGCGGGATGCGGCCGCACGCCCCGGGTGGCGTAGCCGGGCGAGGTGGGCAGGACGCCCGGCGACTGGTGGGTGAGCGCGGGCGGCACGCCGGTCGACCAGCCGTGCGCCATGCTCGTGCAGGTCCCCTCGTAGAGCGATCCGCCGGGGCCGCTGCCCTCCCGGTTCGTGATCCCGGGGTCGTGCGCGTCCATCCAGCCGTGGGTGTGTCTGATCTGGTCCAGGGCCGAGCCGGCCCGGCCGGCCGTGAACCGCGCCACGATCTCCGGGTAGGAGGGGAAGGCGTGGACGCGCTCGGACGCCCCCGCGAAGAGCGTGTCGTTGTCCACGAACGCGTTCCCGTAGTCCCGCTTCGTCGTGGCGTCCAGGCGGGCGAGGGCCGAGGCCGCGCGCTCCGCCGGGGCCACGCCCGTGGTGATGGCGAGCGCGTTGGCGTCCTGGGCGTGGCGCACGGCGTCCGTGGCGGAGTCGAGGTAGGCGCCGGCCGCGCCGTCCCACAGGTGCCGGTTGATCGTGTCGGCGACGTCCGGGGCCCGTCGGCTCCGGCGACCGGCGTCGCTCTCGTGTCCCGGCCAACGCGCCGTCCGGGCACCGTCGCTGAGCGCCTGGACGTACAGGGCGTTGTGGTAGGTGACCCGGCCGGAGCGGGGGAGGAGGGCGTAGTCGCCGTAGCCGCCCGTGCCGTTGAGCCCCTTGCTCAGCGGGCCGGTCTCGTCGGTGACGCCCGGGCACCGGTCGTCGAGCACTTTGAGCAGGGCCGGGCAGTGGCGCGTCGCGTGGGCGCGGTCGCCGGTGTACAGGGCGTGGTGCCAGCTGCACGTCACCCACCACGGCGGACAGTCGAACAGGGGGAGGGCGTAGCCGGAGATCGAGACCGGTGGTGTCCAGCCGTCGGACCGCTGGTGCTCCGCGGGGTCCGCCAGGACGTTGCGGGCGGCGTCCGCGGCCTCGGCGTGCGTCAGGTGGAGGGTGCGCGCGGCGACGGCGAGGTCGCCGACGTGGGGGGCGCGGTCGCGCTTGGCGCCGTCGTGGAGGACCAGCCGTCCCTCCAGGGACTCGATGACATGGGAACTCATCCTCGCGATTGTTTGAATCGATTCAAACGCGGCGTGCGGGGAGGCGCTATTACAGATCCGGCTGTGGCGTACGGATACGTGACGGCGTTGTCGGCGGACGGTGCGGCGGCGCTCCGGCGGGCGGCGTGCCGTCCGGGGGCCGCCGGGGGTGGGGCCGCGGGGCCGGCTGCGCGATCGGGCGTCTCGCGGGCCGGGCCGCGGCGCCCCGGCCGGGCGCCGCGGCTGCGCTTCCATCGGGACGCGTGGTCCGGAAGGAGGGCTTTCGGCCACACCGGTGGGGGTGTTGGGGCGGGTGGCGCGGGCGACTCCGCTGTGCTCGGCCGAATGCCGTGCCCAAGGCTCCGCGCGGCGCACCGTCGGCGGACCCGGCTGGTCCTGCATCCGGAGCGGGACCGGGTCGCCGGACTCCCCGCCGCCGCACGGACCGCTCGATCACCCTCCGTAATCAAAGGTGGATTTTACATTTTCTCCTCTCTAGTCCGTTTTTTACGACCGAAATGCCCCTACGGGAGGAGCCTTCGTTCCTGGCACGGTAAGTCGTGCTTCGAGCTGTCCGTCGTCCGGGTCAGCTCCCACGAAGAGAAACGGGGACCGATGAACCTCTCACGTACCGCCGCGACCGCCGCGACCGCCGCAGCGCTGCTGCTGGGCTCCCTGGCCGCGACCACCGCCTCCGCGTCACCCGCGGGCGACGCCCGGCTCCGGGAGAACGTCGCGGCGTTCAAGGCCGCCCACCCGAACGCGCAGCAGATCGACGCCGACACCCTGAAGATCCCGGGCGGCACCGTCACCATCACGGGCAAGGGCGCCGCCGGCACCGCCGCGATCGCGTGCGGCAGCGGCCACCTGTGCATCCAGGACGGCCGCGGCCAGGTCTACGACTACTACCGCTGCGGCTACTACAGCTTCAACGGGATCGGGGACGGCGTCTTCAACAACAACCAGACCTCCGGCACGCGAGCCCGGTTCTACAACTCCGACGGATCGGAGCGCTGGTCCAACGTGGCCAAGGCCACGGGCACCGCCTCGTGGACCCCGGTCTTCTACATCCGCCCCTGCTAGGACCCCTCGTTCGGACCCCGCCGGGCCCGCGGGGTCCGACCCGATCCGAACCGAGGACCCCAGGGGTACGACGGCGGCCCCGTCCCGGCGCCGTCCGGGACGGGGCCGCCGTCATCCGCGAGCGGGCCGCGTGCGCCCCTTCGGGCCCGGACCCGCCCGCAGGACAACCGGTGGCCGGTGCCCGCCGCCATAGCGCAGCGGTCGCCGCGCCGGACCCCGGCGGTGCACCCCCGGCGATCGGCGGCCGGCGCTCACGCGGGCGTCAGGTCACGGTCGTGCACGGTGCGCAGTGTCGCGCCCGTGCCGGTCTGCTCCAGCCGCAGCCGGGCCGAACGCCCCCGCAGGGTCAGCGTCATCAGCTGGTTGCCGAACCACGGGCCGCCCTCCTTGCGCCAGGTCACCGGCGGCCGGGAGCAGCGTCCGTGCCGGGCCAGGGCCCGCCCCAGCAGGCGGGCCGGAGCGCTCCAGCCGAAGCGGAAACCGAGCCGCATCGACAGGGGCACGGAGTTGTGCACGGGCGAGCAGGTGAGCTGGAGGACGGGGATGCCGGGTCCTCCGGACGGCCAGGAGGCCCGCGCGACGTAACCGTGGTGCACGTCTCCGGACAGCACGCACACGCTCGCCGGGCCCTCCGGCGCGGCGGCGGCCTCGGCGATCAGGCCGGCCAGGTCGGCGAAGGACCGGGGGAAGGCGGCCCAGTGCTCCAGATCGGCTGCGCGGCGCAGGTACTCGCCGAAGCGGGCCCAGCGCCGCCCGCGCCGGCCGGCGCACAGGGCCGCGTCCCAGGCCTCGGTGTCGTGCACCAGGTGCGGCAGCAGCCAGGGCAGGGAAGTGCCGATCAGGAGGTGGTCGTACGCTCCGGTGTCGGCCAGCACCTGCTCGCGCAGCCAGTCGGCCTCGCCCGGGTCGAGCATGGCACGGCGGTCCTCCTCGAGGACCCGGGCGGCCCGCGAGTCGACCATCACCACCCGGGTCCGGCCGAAGTCGCGCCGGTAGCTGAAGCGGACCGAGGCCAGGTCGGCGTCGGCCTGCACGGCCAGGGCACGCACCGCCTCGGTGCCGTCCGGTGCGGCGCACACGGCGGCGTAGGTCGGGTCGCCGGCCAGCTCGGCGGGGGAGAGGTTGCCCAGGTGCTGGTGCACCCAGTACGACATCAGGCCGCTGACCAGCCGTTTCTGCCACCAGTCGGTGGTGCGCATGTCGGCGAGCCAGGCGGCGGAGGTGTTCCAGTCGTCGACGATGTCGTGGTCGTCGAAGATCATGAAACTGGGCACGGTGGACAGCAGCCAGCGGATCTCGGGGTCGAGCCAGGACTCGTAGTAGAGGTGGCAGTACTCCTCGTAGTCGGTGACCTGGCTGCCGGGGTCCTCGTCGAGATCGCGGCGGGTGGCCAGCCAGCGCTGCATCTCCTCGGACGTCTCGTCCGCGTAGACCTGGTCGCCCAGCAGCAGCAGGACGTCGGGACGCTCGGCCCCGGGATCGGCGGACAGGCGGGTGGCGAGGGCGTCGAGGGCGTCGGCACCGATCGGGTCCTTGCCGTCGGCCGGGGGCGCGGCCCAGCGGCAGGACCCGAAGGTGACCCGGACGGCGTCGCCGGCGGCGGGGGTCCGGATGACGGAGGGCGGGAAGCGGGAGTCGGGCAGGGGCCACACCGGGCTGCCGTCCAGGAACACCTCGTACGACGGTGAGGTGCCCGGCCGCAGCCCGTCCACCGTGACGAGCGCGTAGTGGTGCCCGGCCACCTGGAAGGTGGCGGCCGTGCCGCCCGCGCCGTCGGAACAGCGCACCTCCGCAGAGCAGGGACCGCTCGTCTCGACCCAGACGGTCGCGCACGAGCCGTCGGTGTACCTCAGCAGTGGACCCAGGCGCAGTTCGGCCACGGTGATCGCCCTCCTGTCTTGCACGTACGGTAAAGAAGGACCGAGGAGACCGTACAGGGCTCCGCGGCCGATGGCCGCCCCCAGGCCCCACAGCGGCTACCCCGTGGCGGACCGGACTTGCACCCGGCACCGGTGCCGCTTCCCGCGCGCTTTCCCCCGCGCGCCGCGCGTCTGGGTCCGCCCGGTGTGGGCACGCGGTGAATGACCGTGGCGGGCGGCCCGTCACGGCGGCCCTTGCGGGCGGCGGAGCGGGGAGAGGCGGTGTCGTGGCCGAGTACGAGCACGAGTACGAGCACGAGGGCGGGGACGTGACGAAGGGGGAGCAGACCCACGGCACGGGGGACGGGAACGACCTGCTGCGGGGCCTCGAGGTGGACGACCGGCAACCGGAGCGGCCGGTGCTCCTGGACGCCGGTGGCCGGCCGATCGAGACCTGGCGCGAGAACCACCCCTACGACCGCAGGATCGGCCGGCGCGAGTACGAACGTACCAAGCGGATCCTGCAGATCGAACTGCTCAAGCTGCAGCGCTGGGTGAAGGACACCGGCCAGCGGGTCGTCGTGGTCTGCGAGGGGCGCGACGCGGCCGGCAAGGGGGGCACCATCAAGCGGTTCACCGAGCGGATGAACCCCCGCGGGGCCCGCGTGGTGGCACTGGAGAAGCCGACCGAGCGCGAAGCGGGACAATGGTACTTCCAGCGGTACGCGACCTACCTGCCGGCCCGCGGCGAGATCGTCTTCTTCGACCGCTCCTGGTACAACCGGGCGGGTGTCGAACGGGTCATGGGTTTCTGCACGGAGACCGAGTACCGGCAGTTCCTCGGCCAGGCCCCGATGTTCGAGCAACTGCTCACCGACGACGGCATCCTGCTGGTGAAGTTCTGGTTCTCGGTGTCCCGCGCCGAGCAGCGCACCCGGTTCGCGATACGCCAGGTCGACCCGGTGCGCCGCTGGAAGCTCTCCCCCACCGATCTGGCCTCGCTCGACCGCTGGGACGACTACACCGCCGCCAAGGTCGAGATGTTCCGGGCGACGGACACGGCGCACGCGCCGTGGACGGTCGTGAAGAACAACGACAAACGGCGGGGCCGGCTGGAAGCGATGCGCAGCCTCCTGGACCGCTTCGACTACCCGGCCAAGGACCACGCGGCCGTGGGCAAACCCGATCCGCTAATCGTCGGCGCGGCGGACACCCTGCTCGAACCGGGCGAGGAACCCACGACCCTGTCGCCCACCCCGCTGGCCGGCCCCGGCGGCGAACCCGGCAACCACCCGGACCCGCGGTGACGGCCGGCCGGCGGGCACCCGTGAGCGGGTGACGCGGCACGGGACCGGGACACCTGCCCCGGCTCCCGCGGCGTCAGCGCGCCGGACAGGGCCGGAGCCCGTGCGGACGGGGGCCGTGCGGGCAGGGGCCCCGAGGGCTGAATCGCCCGCGGCAGGGGAGACGGTAAGCCGGGCCCCGCGAGCGGCGGGCGCCCCGGCGCGCACGTACGCCGCCGCTCTCACACCGACGAGGAGAAGACCAGGCCATGGGGACGGTGGTGCACGTCCCGCAGACGCGGGACATGATCGGGGACGAGCTCTCCGGCGACGAGGCCTTCACCGCGCTGCGGCACTACGGAAGTGTCCGACTGCTGCTCGACGCCTTCTCCCGGTTCCGCTACGCCGACGGCTTCACCAACGCGCGCGCCCTCGGCTTCCAGATCGTGCTGGGCATGGTGCCGTTCACCATCGCGCTCGTCGGCCTCGCCTCGGCCGCGCACACGGAGAGCGTGGGACGGATCATCGAACTGACCCTGGGCAGGATCGTGCCGGGTGCCAGTGCCGAGGTGATCGAGGACGCGCTGCGCGGCACCCGCCGCGCGGCCGGCTCCGACAGGTGGGGCACCGTGGCGCTGTGCCTGGGCCTGGTCTTCTCCGTCGTCAACCTGGCCTCGGCCATGGGCCAGGTCGAACGGGGCGCCAACCGCATCTACGGCGTCGAACGGGACCGGCCCCTGCCGCAGAAGTACGGCAGGGCCGTGCTCCTCGCCTTCGCCGCCGGCGTCCCCATGGTCCTGGGCTTCCTCGCCCTGGTCGCGGGCGAGGCCGTCGGCGCCTCGACGGCCGAGGCGTTCGGCTGGTCCCGGCCGCCGGGCTGGTGGGGCGCCCTGGAGATCCCGGTGGGAACGGCCCTCGCCTGGATCGCCTCCGCCGTCATCTTCCGCTGGTCGCCGCGGAGGGACCAGCCGGGCTACACCTGGCTGGCGTTCGGCTCCGCGGTGCACCTGGTGCTCTGGGTCGTCGCCACCTGGCTGCTGACGCTCTACGTCTCCCGAAGCGGCTCCTTCGGTGCCGTGTACGGCCCCCTCACGGCCTTCGTGGCCCTGCTGCTGTGGGCCAACCTGACGGGCGTCGCGCTGTTCCTGGGCATCGCGTTCGCCGCCCAGCTGGAAGCGGCGCGGGCGGGCCTGGGCCGTGCCGTCAACCCCGACCCGGGCCCCTGACACCGGCGAACGTCAGCGGCCGGCCGCGGACGAGCGGCCGGCCGCTGACGACCTGCGGAGCGCGTGCGATCAGGGCCCGACGATCCGGCGCAGGTTGTCCACGGAGCCGCAGCCGGCCTTCAGCTGGCGCTCCCGTTCCTCCCGGAAGGCCACGCCCAGCTCCTCGCGCCGCCGCATCGCCACGTTCTCGCGCGCGCCGTTGAGGATGGTGCGCTCCTCCTCGTCGGCGTGGTGGGTGACGGCCTCCACCAGCTCCTCCAGCTTCGAGTCCCATTCCTCGGAGCCGACCTCATCGACCTCGAGGAGGGCCAGGAGGGCTTCGTTCCCCTCGTCGTGCTCGTGCTCGCCGTGCTCGACCTCTTCGTCGTCGATGTTCTTGTAGCGCTTGAGGGCCGGATAGACCTCGGCCTCCTCGGCCAGCGCGTGCGCGACCAACAGGTCCGCGAACTCCTCCAGCGCGGCGGCTCGGTCGGCTTCGACGCTTCGCATCAGGCGGAAGAGGTCCTCCATACGCCGGTGGTCCTGAAGGATGAGCTCGACGACATCGTGCGTTTCGGGCATGACCGGGATCACTTTCGTGCAGGGGAATCGGGCCACTACCGGCTACCCCCGCCGACCGCACTGATTGCTCCCGTGTTCCGCGCTCACCGCACCCGGCGGTTTCCGGCCGGTTTCCGGGGCGGGGGAGTGCTCACGGGTGGCGGTCCGCATCCCGGACGCGGCCGGTTCCCGAACCGCGGTAGGGCGGGCGCGTTCCGGGAACCCGCCCGCCAGGAACACCGTCAAGGGCACGAACAGGGTGAACGGCATGAGCGACCCGAACGCGCAGGAGGACCAGCGGGCGTCCGGCCGGCGCACCGTCGACCGGCTCGTCCCCGTCTGGCTCCGGGAGACCGAGCAGCACGACCCCGACGCCGCCCGCCGGGCCCGCGAGAGCTGGCGGGAGGGGGAGCTCTCCCCCGAGGCCGCGCAGGACCTGGCCATGTGGGTGACCGCCAGGATCACGGACACCGGCTTCAACGAGGACGAGGGCCCCGACGTCGCCGGTCCGGCCCGCATCACCCCGGCGGACAAGGAGGACGTCCACCAGTGGCTGGCCGAGCAGGGCCACCGGATCTGAAGCCCCGCGACCCGCCCGCCACCCGGTGCCCGCCCACGCGCCACCCGCGCCCGGACGCGGCTACCCGCGGCCGCGCTCCTCCGACTCCTCCTCCCCGTCCTCCTCGTTCGCCCCGGCCACCCCCTCCAGCGGCTCGCCGCCCGCCGTGCCCCACCCGGGCCGGTAACCCTCCGCGGCACTCGCCGTTCCCGGGACCGTCCGCTCGCGCGGCTGGCTCTCACCGCCCGAGCGCGCCCCGGACTCACCCTCGTCGCGTGCGCGTTCGTACCCGCCCACCGGGTCGTCGGTGTGCTCCGTCACGTCCGTCCCCCGCATCCTCGAACCGGCCCGCCCGGGTTCCCGCACGCCACGGCAGGGAAACGGCGGCACGCCCCCCCGGCCCCCGGTGCGCCCGGCACGGTCCCCCGCCCACGGCGCCCGGACGGCGAGCGGGCGATTTCCCGGCCCGTTCGGCCCAGCCCGCGCCGTGCCCGGCAGGCCGCGGTGCAAGGCTGGAGCCAGCGGTGGCGGATATGGATCCATGAGTGCGCGCCCGCACGAGTGGCCGGCACCCCGGCCGGGTACCCGCCGGTCGCCACTGCCGCGTTCCCGCCCGGCGGCAGGCACAATCCGAAGGAGCCGAAACACCATGACGGACGTAGCCAGCAGCGGCCCCGAGCCCGGAGACGACCGGAAGACCCTCACCAACAGGCAGGGTCACCCGGTCTACGACAACCAGAACCAGCGCACCGTCGGCGCTCGGGGGCCCGCGACCCTGGAGAACTACCAGTTCCTGGAGAAGATCAGCCACTTCGACCGCGAGCGCATCCCCGAGCGCGTGGTGCACGCGCGGGGCGTGACCGCGTTCGGCTACTTCGAGGCGTACGGCGCCTGGGGTGACGAGCCGATCAGCCGCTACACCCGCGCCAAGCTGTTCCAGGAGCGCGGCAAGCGCACGGAGCTCGCCGTGCGCTTCTCCACCGTGATCGGCGGCCGGGACTCCTCCGAAGCGGCACGCGATCCGCGCGGCTTCGCGGTGAAGTTCTACACCGAGGACGGCAACTGGGACCTCGTCGGCAACAACCTGGGTGTCTTCTTCATCCGTGACGCCATCAAGTTCCCCGACGTCATCCACGCCCTCAAGCCGGACCCGGTGGACTTCGAGCAGAAGCCGAACCGGATCTTCGACTTCATGTCGCAGACCCCGGAATCCATGCACATGCTCGTCAACCTGTTCAGCCCGCGCGGCATCCCCGCCGACTACCGCCACATGCAGGGCTTCGGTGTGAACACGTACAAGTGGGTCAACGCCGAGGGCGACACCGTACTGGTGAAGTACCACTGGATGCCCAAGCAGGGCGTGCGCTCCATGACCGAGGAGGACGCCGCGAACGTCCAGGCCGACTCCCTCGGCCACGCCACCAAGGACCTGTACGAGGCGGTCGGGCGCGGCGAGTACCCCGAGTGGGAACTGCTCGTGCAGATGATGGAGGACCACGAGCACCCGGAACTGGACTTCGACCCGCTGGACGACACCAAGACCTGGCCCGAGCAGGACTTCCCGCCCAAGCCGGTGGGCCGGATGGTGTTGGACCGCATGCCCGACAACTACTTCGCGGAGAACGAGCAGATCTCCTTCGGCACCGGTGTGCTCGTCGACGGACTGGACTTCTCCGACGACAAGATGCTCATCGGCCGCACCTTCTCCTACAGCGACACCCAGCGCTACCGCGTCGGACCCAACTACCTCCAGCTCCCGGTCAACCAGGCGAAGAACGCCGAGGTCCGCACCAACCAGCGCGACGGACTGATGACCTACCACGTCGACGGGGGCGGGGAGAACCCCCACGTCAACTACGAGCCGTCGATCCGGGGCGGCCTGCGTGAGGCGCAGTACCCGATGCACGACGAGCAGGGCCCGGAGATCCGCGGCCGGCTCACCCGCAAGCGCATCCCCCGCACCAACGACTACCAGCAGGCCGGTCAGCGCTACCTGCTCATGGAGCAGTGGGAGCGGGACGACCTGGTGAAGAACCTCGTGGGCCAGCTCTCCCGGTGTGACCGGCCCATCCAGGAACGCATGGTCTGGCACTTCCTGCTGGTGGACAACGACCTCGGCCTCAGGGTCGGCGAGGGCCTCGGCATCCGCCCGGAGGACGTCGCGGACCTGGAACCGCTGGCCAGTCAGGACCTGACCGCGGAGGACAAGGAGCGGCTCTCCAACCTCGGCAAGAACCCGCCGCGCGACGTCGAGGGCATCACGATGACGCACTGCGTCCCCGACGAACGACACATGGTGACCCGCTGAGCGACCACCGCGCCGGTCCGCCGGACCGGCGCGGGCGGCTGCCGTCGCAGCGGTGCGGGCGGCGCCACAGCAGGGGCCTCCCGGAGGGCACGAGCAGGTCGTGGTCTCCGAGGGGCCCTTTTCCGTGCCGCGCCCGGCCCCGGCCCGGCCGTCCCGGCCCGGCCGCCCCGAGGCGGCCGGGCCGGGGCCGGGCGGTTCCGGCGTGCGGAGGGACCGTCAGCCCAGCACCTCCTGGACGTAGGGCACCAGCCGGACGGGGCCCGTCAGCCCGTACGCCTGGCGGGCGACGGCACCGAACACGGCCGGCTGGGCCACCCGGAGGCGGTTGATGAGCGGGGTGGCCACCTCGACCTCGATCACGTTGTCGCCACTGCGCAGCCGCCCGCCCAGGTCGACGACCGGGTGGAGCCGGTCGGCGGGGGCCAGGGGAGTGCCGTTGACGGTGACCCGGAAGGTGTCGCTGACCTGGCCCAGTTCCAGGTAGGCGCCGTGCGACGACGTCCAGTCGGAGGGCAGCACGACGGTGGTGCGGTAGCGGCCGATGCCGGCCGAGTCGGCCAGGTCCGGGATCTGCGACCAGGGCAGCAGGGCGTCGAGGCGGAGTGTGCGCCGGACGATCTCGGTGCTGGTCGGCCCGGCGCCGGGACGCCAGTCCTCGACCTCCAGCTGCCAGCGGGCGGGGGTGACGGGCTCGGGCACCCGGGGGACGGTGGTGGTCACCGTACGGCCGTTCGACAGCTCGGTGGTGCAGGTGCCCGCCGTCGTGGTGCGCACGGCGAGGCCGCGGGCGGTGAACAGCACGCGCTCGGCGTCCCCGCCCACGGCGTGCGGACTGTCTCCGTTGCGGTCCCCGAAGAGTCCGGGTCTGCCGAGGGCGATGACCGTGGCCTGACCGGGTTCGAGGGTGACGCGCACGGTGATGCCGTCGCCGTCCTCGGTGTAGCGGCCGATGCGGGCCGCCTCGCCCGTCCACGGGTCGAGGAGGTAGGGGACGGTGGTGCCGCGCCGGGTGCGGCGCAGGGTGATGTCGTGGTCGATCGTCGCGACCGGCGGTTTGACGGTCTCGGCGTGCTTGCCGTTGCACAGGTAGTAGAAGTCGGTGTCCCCGCTGACGCGATGGGCGTTCAGCAGCGTGGACGGCGTCGCGTAGCGGGCGTCCGGGGCGACGCCGAGGGCGGCCAGGGCGTCCCCCACGGCCGCCTTGTCGGTGACGGCGGTGACGTGCGGCAGGGCCAGGAGCCGGGCGAGGACGTCGCGCAGCTGCTCCGTCTCGCCCTGGTCCGGCACACCGGGGGTGAGTGCCTGGTCGAAGGCGCCGAGCAGGACCATGGGCAGCCCCGCCGCGGCCAGCCCCAGCAGTTTGCGGGCGTCCGCCAGGGCGAGCGTCGGGGTGGAGCCGTAGAAGAAGTCCCCCTCGACGAAGAGGGCCTTGTAGGCGGGGCCGTCCGGGGCGAGGCGTCCGTCGGAGACCCGGGCACCGGGCAGGTCGAGGAGCGGCCCGCTCAGGAATTGGTGGGTCCAGCCGAGTGGTACGCCGGTCGCGGTGAACCAGGAGGCGCCGATGCCGGTGGCGGTGTAGCCGGTCTGCCGGAAGACGGCGACGTCGGCGCGCGGGCTGCCGGTCTGCAGGACCTGGTGCACACGGCCGAGGTAGCCGGCGACGTCCTCGGCGTGCCGCCAGGTGGGCTGCCGCGGCCCCCAGGACTCGCCGTAGCCGGAGGCGCCGTTGTACGGGCTGAAGGCGGCGAAGCCGGGCCAGCTCACTCCCGGGGCGGTGGCGTAGGAGAAGCCGTGCACCACCGTCTGGTTGACGCCGGCCGCGTAGGCGCCGCCCATCGTGCGCAGGAAGCGGTCCCAGGTCGTGCTGTACGCGGACCCGGTGTACGCGCCCGACTCGCAGGACAGCACCGTGTGCCCGGCCATGTCGCGCCCGCCGGCCAGGCAGCGGAAGTCGTCCAGGTTCTTGAACCCGAGCGACTCGCCCTCGGGGATGTCCAGGATCGCGGCGGAGGCGATGGCGTCGGTCTGCAGCCCGTACGGCTGCGAGCGCAGCGCCATCCCGTGCGAGTGCGCCCAGTCGCGCAGCGCGGTGACGTGGTGGGTGTTGAAGAGCTGGGAGACGGTCTCCCAGAAGTCGTGCCGGATCTGCCGGGTGACCTGCGCCTCGAAGGCGAAGACCTGGTTGCCCTTGTCCAGGACGAGGGCGGGCAGGTAGGGCAGCAGCGAGTGGCCCGTGTGCTTCTCGAAGGCGTCGGGCAGTGCGGACGTCCACAGGAGGGCGTCGGTCTCCAGCTCCACGGAGTCCTCGAAGAAGGCGCCGCCCGCCGCCCTGAGCAGCCGGCGCACGGTGCCGGTCAGCACGGCCCGCTCCCAGAAGCCGGTGACGGCGGCGGTGCCGGCGGGGCTGAGGTGGTCGACGACGTAGGCGGCCGGGGAGGAGTGCGGGCCGGACTCGGGCTGCTGTGCGGTGCCGCGCTGCCAGTGGGAGAGCAGCACCCAGTCGCCGTCCGCGGGGGCCGTCCAGGCCAGGGCGCCGTCGCGGACGGTGGCCGTGAGGTCGCGGACGCTGGCGAGGTCGAGGCCGGTCTCCTTGCGGGTGGCGTTGGCGGGCTCGACGCGGACCGCCTGGACGGCGAGCAGGTTGCGCCGGGTGACGCCGGAGGCGGCCGTGCGCACGGGCTCGGGGACCGGCCCCTGGTAGGTGGCACCGGCGGCCACGAAGACGCGGCCGTGGGCGAGTTCCTGGGCGGCGGCTTCGTCGTCGGGGGTGACGCCGGGGACGGCGACGGGCCAGCTGGGGCCGAGGGTGAGGTCGATGGTCAGGCCGCGGCGGGCGGCCTGGCGCAGGGCGGCCTCGACGCCCTCGCGCCACGGCGCGCTGCCCCAGCCGTGGTGCGCGGTGTCCAGGACGGACTTGTCCTTGACGCTGTGGTGGACGGCGGCGATCTCGGCACCGCCGAAGCCGGCGTCCGCGATCTGGTCGATCTCCCGGGCGATCTCCGCCGGGTCGACCAGGCCGTCGGGCCACCACCAGCGGAACTTGGGGCGCACGGAGCGCGGTGCGGCGGCGAACCAGTCGTCGGACGGGTTCCCGGCACCGGCCGACGGGAGGGCCGAGGCGGCGCCGGCTGCCGGGGCACCGACCGCCGTGAGGGCCACGGCGGCGCCGGCGGCCAGGGAGGCGGCCAGTACCGCGCGCCGGGAGGTCCCGCCACGCTGCGGGATGTACTTCTGCATGTGTCGCCCCAAGTGCTCGGTGACGCTGCGAACAGGTCGTCCGGATCGAATCAGGGGTTGAATCGTTTCAATTCCCTGTAAACGCCGGAACGTTAAGCCGGGGATCGGAAGAAGGTCAAGAGGTCGTCGGACAGTGGCTTTCCGGCCACTGAGGGGACCTCCGGCCGCTCTGCGCACAACTGCCGTGCCTTCGCAGCCCCTTGACCCCGACCGGCGCAGGCCTCCTCGCACCGCCGGTCCCGCAGTGGCAGGACCGGCCGCAGGACCGGCCGGGGCGGGGTGCCCCCGGCTCAGGCCCGGGCACCGCCGTCCACCCGCAGAACCGCACCGGTCACGCAGGAGGAGCGGTCGCTGAGCAGCCAGGCGGCGGCCTCGGCGATCTCGGCCGGATCGGCCCCGCGGCGCAGCGGTGTGTGGGCCCGCAACCGTTCCTGCGGGCCGGGGCAGTCCGCCTCCCACGCGCGGATCATCCCGGTCAGCGCGTTGCCGGAGGCGATCGCGTTGACGCGGATGCCTTCGGGGCCGTAGGTGATGGCGGCCGACTCGGTGGGGCTGCTGACCGCCCGCTTCATCGCGCCGTGGGCGGGCAGCTCGGGGTTGCCCGCCAGGCTGCCGACCGAGGGGTTGTTGACGACGGCGCCCGTGCCGGCGGTGACCCGGACCGCGGCCACCTCGGCGACCACGGCCAGCCAGGCACCCTTGAGGTTGACGGCGTGGACGTGGTCGAAGTCCGCCTCGGGGAGCTGGTCCATCGGGCCGGGCCGCTGGATGGCCGCCCCGTTGTTGAAGGCGACGTCGAGCCGACCGTACAGGCCCACGGCGCGGTCCACGGCGGCGCGCACGCCGGCCGGGTCGGCCAGGTCGCACACGACGTAGTCCGCGGTGCCGCCCGCCGCGCGGACCTGCTCGGTCACCTCCTCCAGCCGGGCCTCCGTCCGGGCCGCGAGCAGCACCCGGGCGCCCTCCCGGGTGAACAGCCGCGCCGCCGCGGCCCCGATGCCGCGACCGGCACCGCTGACGAAGGCGACCTTCCCGGCCTGCAGGCCCGCGGTGGAGGTGGAGTGGAGACGGTGGCGGGTGTGTTGTCCATGGCGAGGAGCCTGTGCCGGCGGCGGGGGCGATCCAGGCACGGGCGGTACCCGGATCGCCCCTGCGCCACCGCGGGCACCGGGGGTGTGGACGGACGAGGACTGGCGGCCTTCCCGCGCAGCAGGCGCGAGCGGATCAGGCCTGCCGACGTGGGCCTGCCCACCGGGCCGAGGCGCCGTACCCCGGGCTTGCGCCGTGAGGAGGCGGCACAGCCCGCCTTCGTCTCGACCGAGTACTGCACGCGGCTGGAGCAGGCCCGCGCCCGTCGCGCGAGGTGCTGGCCGGGCTGGCCCGGGCCCTGCGCCTGTCGGACGCCGAGCGCGCCCACCTCCACCACCTCGCCGGCGCTCCGCCCGCCTCGCCACCGGGCCCCCGCGCGAGGTGCGGCGGAGCATCCTCGGGCTGCTGCACAGGCTGCCGCAGGCCGCCGCGTTCGTGACGTCGGCGACGCTCGAGGTGCTCGCCTGGAACGAATGGGCGGCCGCTCTCATGGAGGACTTCTCGGCCCTGCCGCGGCGCGACCGCAACCTGGTGCGCCGCGTCTTCCTCGGGCCGCCCCCCGAGGGCCGGCGCCTGTACGGCGTCTCCGACGCCGACGCGTTCGCCCGCCGCGCGGCCCGGCGCCTGCGCGCCGCCGCCCGCTACACCGAGGCGCCCGAGGTGCCCGAGCTGGTGGACGAACTCCTCGTGGGCAGCCCCGAGTGCCCGGCTGTGGGCCTCCCGCGACGTGTCGGCGGAGTCCACGTTGCGCAAGACCTTCCAGCACCCGATCGTCGGCCCGGTCACCGTCGACTGCGACGCCCTCGGCATCGCCGACCGCGACCAGCAGGTCGTGATCTACACCACCGCCCCGGGTTCGCCGTCCGGGGAAGCGCTGCGCCTGCTGTCGGTCATCGGCACACAGCGCATGGACGTCGCCCGTTGGGATCGGGGGGTGAGGGACGGGACGTCGGGGGTACCCGCGGTCGAGTACGACGCCGGCGCTATCGCAGGAGGTACCCATGGGCAAGCTGGGAGACATGGCGAACAAGGCCAAGGAACTGGCGAAGGGCCACCCCGACCAGGCCGACAAGGGTGTCGCGGGCGCCGAGCGGATGATCGACGAGCGTACGGGCGACAAGTACGACGCCCAGACCGACAAGGCCGCCGACGCGGTGCGCCGTTCCTACGGGGGCGACGACACGACGGAGCGCTGACCCGCACCGGAACACCCCTGGCCCCCGGCGCGACGCGCCGGGGGCCAGGGGTGTTCCGGTGACGCCGGTCCCGGCCGGGACCGCAACCACCGCCGAACACCGGCCGCCTCGGGAGACGGGCGCGGGGACGGGCCGCCGGCCGGAACCCCGGCCGAGGGGTCCCGGCCGGCACCGCTGCCCGTCCTGCTCGTGGCGGGAGGGGGCACCGCCGTCGCGCGAGCCCGCCAGCCGGCCCCTCGTCCCGCGGCCGCCCGCCGGAGGCGGTTCTCACCTCCCCGGCATCGATGCGCGGGCCAGGGCCCGTTCGATCGCGGTCGCGGGGAACGGAGTGCGCTTGCTCCGCGTGAGCAGCCGCCGGTGGAAGTCGTCCAGGACGACCGCGTGCGGGGCGTGGCGGTCGATGATCTCCCCGATGCCGGGCGGGACCCCGTCGGGCCGGTGACCCCCGGCCCACGCACGCAGGAAGGCCCCGGGTTCGGTACCGCCGCGCACGCTGTCGGGCAGGTGGTGGCGAAGCAGGTGGCTCGGTGCGTACGAGCGGTCGTACACGAGGTGCTCGGCGAGGAAGGCGCCCTCCTCCGGTGAGAGTTCGAACTCCCGGCTCGACGCGAGCCCGAAGTCCGCGAAATAGACCTGCCGGCCGTCGGTCAACAGGTTGGCGAAGTGCGTGTCGAAGTGGACCATTCCGTGCGCGCTCATGAACTCCGTGCCCCGCGACAGCGCCTCCTCGACCCACTGGTAGGCCGCCTCGTCCGCCGGTCCCGGTCCTTGCGCGCGGTGCCTGTCGGCGAGCCACGCGGCGAGCGTCCGGGGCACGTGCTCCAGGAAGAGGACCAGGCTGGTGGAGGACCTCCCGATGGCTTCCAGCCGGCGGCGCACGGCAGGCGACCCCTCCCAGTGCGCGACGGCCCCCTCGACGCCCCCCAACGCGTCGGCGAAACCGACGGGGGCGCTGTCGGGCAGGACGCGCCAGTGATGCAGCAGCGGGAAACCCGCGTACTCGTTCCTCAGCACCCAGGCCGTGGTCATGAGGTGTGCGGCCAGCTCACGCCAGGCGCCGAAACCCGCCGACCCGGCCCCGTACTGGTAGAAGAGCGGGAGACCGAACAAGTTGGCGGTCGACCGGACGTGCTCGGGCCGCAGTTCGAGGTCCGTCAGCGGAACCCGTTTGACGAAGACGCGTCTGCCCTCGACCTCGATCTCCGCCGACCTGCCGCCGATGCCGGAACCGGAACCCGGTGCGGCGGCCACCACGTCCCGCAGCCGACGGTCGCTGAACAGGGACAGCCGTGCTCCCACTGCCGCGTGGGCGGACACTCGCGCGGCGTGCCCCGACCCGGCTTCATCCATCGGCGGCTCCGGCCCGGCACTGGAACTGACTTCTGCGGATCATGCCAGGAAAGTGAACACGACTTCCGCGTCGTCGGCGAACGCGTACGCGGGCGACCGGGCGGGGCGTCCGAAGAGCGCTGGGCCGGCCGATCACGTGGGCCCGTCCGGCTGTGCGGAGGGCCGTGGGCGGAGAGGGCAGGATTCGAACCTGCGTGGGCCACCGGGGTGGCCCGACCTTCGAGGCGTGCTCGTCGGTCCCCGATCAACCGCTCCGGGCACCTCTCCTCGTGTCCGGCGTCCGGTGTCCCGTGCCGTTCACGTGCACCACAGTGACAGGGCGTGCTGACGGCGTGCTGACGTGCCTCCGGCGAAATCGTGATCAGTGGTGGAAGCTGGACAAAAAAACCAATCGCCCCTATTTTGGACGGAACCCCTGCCGGGTCGACGACGTGTGGGATGTCGTCGGTGCCACATGCCCCGTGCCGCACCGCGCTCCCGTCCGGCTCGCCAGAGGAGGGCGTTGTGAACTGGCGCGAGATGGCCGCCTGCCGCTTCGAGGATCCCGAACTGTTCTTCCCCGTCAGCGACGGGGGCTCGTCCCTGCGTCAGATCGAAGAGGCCAGACGGATCTGTCACCGCTGTCCCGTATTGCGTGAATGCCGCAGGTGGGCGCTGCGCTGCGGCGAAACCGACGGGGTGTGGGGCGGGCTCACCCCGCGCCAGCGGCGGGCACTGTCGCCTTCCGCGGTCCCTCCGGCGGGCGGGCCCCGAACCGACCCGGACGCCACGGCCGCCCACTCCGTCCCGGACGGTCGAAGGACCCAAGGGCCGGGTGGCCGGGCTCAGAAACCGATGCGCCCGGTCACGCGGGTGACCGAGTCGTAGTGCCGCGCGTCGGTCCACCAGCCCGTCAGGACGGCGGACGGCGCGGCGGTCCCTCCGAACAGGTCGTCGTCCGGACCGGGCCAGACGGCGTCGCGTCCGCGGCCGAGCGTGATGTGCGGGACCCAGCGGACCGGGTCGTGCAGTGGGTTGAGCCGACCGCTCCCCGGCGCGTCGCGCAGCGTCCGCCAGACCGTCTCGTGCAGGCGCAGCAGGGCGTCGTCGGCCCGGACCGCCCAGGCGAGCACCCGGTACCGGCCGGTGAACCGCACGACGCCGTCCAGGCACAGCGGAAGGGGCAGGACGGCCAGCTCCCGCTCCAGCTGGTCGCGGACCCGCGGCGCAAGGGTGTCGACCGTGGCGAGGGTGAGGTGCGGACGGTTCGTCGGATGCCGGTGCGCGGCCTGGCTGGGCAGGCCCGACTCCAGCAGGCGGCGCCACACGTCCTCGACGGTCCGCCCGGTCGCACGGTCCGGCAGCAGTTCCACGCTGTGCACCTTGTCAGGGTACGGCCGCCCGGCCCCCGGCCCCGGCACGTGCCCCGACCGCCTCCCCGGTGTCCCGGCGGCGGGCACCGCGGCGCTCCCCGGCGCGGAACGGCCCGGGAGACACCGGCGCAACGGGCGGCCGTCGGCACCCCGCGTGTCCTACGCTCTGTGCGGGAAGCAGCACACGGCGCGCACGAGGAGGCTCTTCATGGAATCCGTCGCACCCGAACTCCTCATGGCCCTCGCCGGCGGCACGGCGGGCGCGGCGGGACAGCAGCTCTGGGCGTCCCTGCGGGACCTCGTCCGCCGCAGGCCTACGGCCGACCCGGTCGGCGGGGAGGACGAGTTGACGGCCCTGGAGGAGGCGTCGGACAGCCCCGAGCAGGCGCGTGGCCTGGCGCGGGCGTTGGCCGTACGTGCCGGGGAGGACCCCGCGTTCGCGCGGGAACTGGCCGCCTGGCGGCGCGAGGCCGAGGCGGGGACCACCGTGCGCACCGGTGAGGGGGACGTGCGCAACACCGTGTCCGGAGGAACCCAGACCACCGTCGTCCAGGCACGGGACGTGCACGGGAGCCTGCACATCGGCGGCTGACGCGCCGTCGGCCGCACGGGAGGCGGCGGCGCCCGGTGCGCCCCGGGCGGGCGGCCGGGGCGACCCGGCGGAACGGATCCGCCGTCCGTCACGGGCGGTTGACCCGCCGTCAGGCCGCGTTCCCCGCGCCACCGCGGCCCGCCGGGGTTGTCCGAAGACAGATCCACACTCTTGACTGGTACATACCAAAGCGGTTGAGTGTGGCCCCACACCCCCCACCGCGGCCGCACCGATGCCGTGGCCGACTCCGTCGGCGCGTGCGCACAGAGCCCTTCCTCGCCATCGGTACGGCCTGGCAACGCAAAGGAAGTGGTCCCGTGTCGAAGCGCCGCCCCTCCGCCCGACTTGCCGCCCTGCTGGCCGCGATCGTGGTCGGCACCGCGACTCCGGCGCTGCTGCCGGGCGCGGAAGCTTCCGCCGCGTCCTGTTCGAGCTACCCGAGCTGGACGGCCGGCAGGTCCTACGTCACCGGCGACATCGTCCGCTACACCGACGGCAAGGCCTACATCGCGGAGCACGACAACCCCGGCTACGACCCGGTCATCAGCACCTGGTACTGGGAACCCTACGCCTGCGACGGCGGCTCCACCGACCCCTCCGGCAGCTTCGTCGTGAGTGAGGCGCAGTTCAACCAGATGTTCCCGAACCGGAATTCGTTCTACACCTACAACGGTCTGAAGGCGGCCCTGAGCGCGTACCCGGGCTTCGCCAACACGGGCAGCGACACCGTGAAGAAGCAGGAGGCCGCGGCTTTCCTCGCCAACGTCAGCCACGAAACCGGCGGGCTCGTCTACGTGGTGGAGCAGAACACCGCCAACTACCCGCACTACTGCGACTGGAGCCAGCCCTACGGATGCCCGGCCGGGCAGGCGGCCTACTACGGCCGCGGGCCCATCCAGCTCAGCTGGAACTTCAACTACAAGGCGGCGGGCGACGCGTTGGGCATCGACCTGCTCAACAACCCCAACCTGGTGCAGACGGACGCCTCCGTCGCCTGGAAGACCGGGTTGTGGTACTGGAACACGCAGACGGGCCCCGGCACGATGACCCCCCACAACGCGATGGTCAACGGCGCCGGATTCGGCCAGACCATCCGCAGCATCAACGGATCACTGGAGTGCGACGGCAAGAACCCCGCGCAGGTCCAGAGCCGGGTGGACGCCTACCAGCGCTTCGTCCAGATCCTGGGCACCACGGCGGGCGCCAACCTCTACTGCTGACCGGCCCGCCCCCGGTGGGCGGCGCCGCCCCCGGTGGGCGGCGCCGTCGCGGGGCACGGCGGTGCGCTCACCGCCCGTCCGTGCCACCCGGCCCGTCCCGCCCGCCCCGCGGTTCCCCGCCGAGCAGGGTCGCGAGGTGGTGGCTGACGGTGACGTGGTGGTAGTCCTCACCCGGAACGACCTTGCCGGGAAGGTTGGTCCGATCGCTCCGGGACGTCGACTCCCGCTCCCCGGTACCGGGGAAGCCGACGCAAGTCCGCGGTTCCTCCGCGAAGCGGAGGCGGTCGGCCCCGACCGTCGTCCGCAACGAGATGTCCGGTCGCGGGCCCCCACCCGCGACGTGCTCCCGGCCCGGGCCCCGTCCGGCGGCGGCGGGCGGGCCGGCGTCCCGTGGTCCCGTGCCCCCGGCCGTTCACGGCGGCTCCTCACGCCTGCCGCCGGTACGGCGGGCGGGCCGCGACGGCTCCTTCCCGTCCTCGGCGCGCACCCGGCGCGCGCGAGCGCTGTCCCGGCCCGGCGCCGTCCGGCCGCGTTCCCCCTCGGCGGCCCTGCGCGGCGTGGCCCGTCCGGCCGGGGCGGCGCGGCGCACGGCGCCGCCCGCCGCGCCCTGGACGTCCTCGGCGGCGCCACCGCCCTTGCGCGCCGCGCCGCCCACCGCTTCTGCCACGTCTCCGGTGGCGTCACCGGTCCCCTCACCGACGGTCCGGCCCACCTCACCGGCCACGTCCTCCACCGCACCGCCGGCGCCGCGGCCCACGTCCCCTACCGCCGACCCGGCGCCCCGGCCGACGTCCTCGACGGCCCCTGCGGCGCCGTGGCCGACGTCCTCCACCGCACCGCCGGCGCCGCGGCCCACGTCCCCTACCGCCGACCCGGCGCCCCGGCCGACGTCCTCGACGGCCCCTGCGGCGCCGTGGCCGACGTCCTCCACCGCACCGCCGGCGCCGCGGCCCACGTCCCCTACCGCCGACCCGGCGCCCCGGCCGACGTCCTCGACGGCTCTGCCCGCGCCCGTACCCAGCTCACCAACGGCCCGCCGCGCCCCGCCACCGACGTCCCGCACGGCGGACCCGACCCCACGTGCCAGCTCCTGCAGGATCTGCGGGTTGCGGTCGAGCGTGGTGAGCACCCGGCTGATGATCGCCGCGACGTTGTCGAGACGGACCTCGAGCTGCGCCTGCGCCTCCACACCGGAGATGCCCAGGTGCACCCGGCCCAGCGCGACGTCGGCGCCCACATTCAGCTTCAGCAGGTCCAGCACCTCGGCCTGCAGTGAAACGCGCGCCCGCAGGTCCTCGACGTCGAGGTCGATCTGGTCGACCTTCAGGAGGGGAACGTCGAGGAAGACGTCGGGAGCCGCAGCGGCCGCCACGCCGGCACCGGCGCTCCCACCGCCTACGGGGACGACGGCGTCCCCGTAGGCGGTGGCCGCCTCGTCCCCGCCGTGGAAATCCGGCTCCTCGCCGTCGTCCGGCTCCGGCTCGACGTACCCGCCGGTTTCCCCGGCGCCGGCCCCGTCGTGCAGGTCGCGCTCCTCGACGGGGCTGTCGTCGCCTTCGGCGTTGTCGTGCATGGCTGCACCTCCGCGGGTCACCGACACGTTCCGACCCCTTCGGTCGAGTATGACCCGCCAGGTGTTCGGCGGTGCCGGCCGCCGAGGGGCCCCGGGGGGTCCGGGAGCGTGCGGAGGGCGCCGGGGCCGGGCGTGCCGGGCGGCCGGTGGGCACGTTCGCTCCTGCGCGGACGAGGGGCCGAACGGGTGAAAGCCGTCGGAGCGGGCTGCACCGGCGGCGCGGGACGCCCCGCGAAGCGGTTGCCCGCGGCGCGGGGCGCGCCGGGGTCGGGTGGCAGGCCGTTCGGGACGCCCGGCCGGAAGGCCCGCCTCCGCCCGTGTGAAGACCTGCGCGACCCGCCGTTCAGGGACCGCGGATCGGGGAACAGGGGGCCATGCGCACGCTCGTCGCCGACGGCACCCCCAGCCCCGCCCCCGGATCCCGGGCACCGAGGCGCTCGGCGGCAGCGTCATCACCGCCCGGAAGGAGAACCGTTCATGAACGACGTCAAACCTCTCGCCCTCGTCACGGGCGCGTCCAGCGGTATCGGTCTCGAACTGGCCAAGCAGCTCGCCGAGCGGGGCCACGACCTGGTCATCAACGCCGAGGACGAGGCCGGCCTGCAGCGGGCGGCCCAGCAGATCCGGACGGCCGGCGCCACGGTGCAGGCGGTCCGGGCGGATCTGCGCCTCGCCGACGAGGTCGAAGCCCTCCACCGGGCGGTCACCGCGGCAGGCCGGCCGCTCGCTGTCGCTGTCCTGAACGCCGGGGTGGGGCGCGGTGGCGCCTTCACGGACACCGACCTGGCCGACGAGCTGGACATCATCGACCTCAACGTCCGTTCGACCGTGCACCTGGCCAAGCACGTCGTGCGGGACATGGCGGCCCGGGACGAGGGCCGCATCCTCGTCACCTCCTCCATCGCGTCCACGATGCCCGGCTCCTTCCAGGCCGTGTACAACGCGTCCAAGTCGTTCCTGCAGTCGTTCACCCAGGCCCTGCAGAACGAGCTGAAGGACACCGGCGTCACGTTGACCGCGCTGATGCCCGGCCCCACCGAGACGGACTTCTTCCACCGGGCCGGCATGGACGACACCAGGATCGGCCAGCAGGACAAGGACGACCCCGCCCAGGTCGCGCAGCAGGGACTGGACGCCCTCTTCTCGGGCAAGGACAAGCTCGTCGCAGGCTCCGCGAAGACCAAGGCGCAGGGACTGGCCGACAAGGTGCTCCCGGACCGGCTCAAGGGTGAGGCCCACCGCAAGATGGCCGAACCCGGCTCCGGCGACCAGGAATGACCGGCCACCGCGCCCGGTGTGCGCAAGGTGCCGCACGGTCCGGCCCATACCGGCGGGAGCGCCGCTCCCCGGCCGCCGAGTGGGCCGAGCCCGTACTGAACCGGTGCGTACGGCGGTGCCGGGAGCCGGCTTCCCGTCGCGCCGCCGGAACCCGTCCGTCTCCGCCGACGGGCCTGCCCGGGTGCCGGTCCACCGGTGCGCCGGGTGGACGGGCGGAACCGCGACGGGGCGTTCGCCGACCGGCCGGGTGGTGGTGCGGCGGGTGTGCGCGGGCGACGCGCCTGCCGTCGTGTCGGTCGAACCGCGGTGTGCGGGGAGCGGCCGGGCTGCGCGCGATCGCGCCGACGGCCGCATCGAGCCCCACCCCACCGCCGACCGGGCGGCGGGCCCCTCAGTTGCCGCTGGTCACCGGGACCCGGGCACTCCGCGCGAAGGCCGGCCTGTGCGTCCGGGTTTCCTGGGCGAGGATTTCCCGCAGCAGCTCCCTGAGCTGGACGGAGGGTTCGATGCCCAGCTCCTCGACGAGCCGGCGCCGGGTGCTGTAGTAGGTCTCCAGCGCCTCGGCCTGGCGGCCCGCCCGGTACAGGGCGAGCATGAGCAGCTCGATGATGCGCTCGCGCCACGGGTGAGCGGCGCTCATCCTCTTGAGTTCACCGATGGTGCGGACCGGGTCGGCGATGTCGATGTCGAGCGAGAGCTTGTCCTCGAGCGCGGTGAGGTACTCCTCCTTGAGCTGGAGGGCGATGCTGCGGCACCTGGGACCCTGGGCGATGCCCTGGAACGGTTCGCCCTGCCACAGGGAGAGCGCCTCCTTGAACAGGGCGTGCGCGGCGACGGGATCGGTGTACATGCGGGCCCGTGCCCGGGAGACCGTCTGGTGGAAGGTGTTGGTGTCGACCGTCGCACCGTTCAGTTCGAGGACGTAGCCGGAGGAGCGGTTGAGCAGACGGGGGCCGGCCGTCGGGTGCGAGATCTGCTGCAGCGTGCGGCGCAACCGGTACACGTGCGCCTGGAGCGAGTTGCCCATGGTGGGCGGCGGGGCCTCGCCCCACAATTCTCCGTACAGCTGGTCCACGGAGAGCAGCCGTCCGCTGTCGACGAGCAGGATGGCCAGCAGGGTGCGCTGGCGGGCACCTCCGACGGTACTGACCTGGTCGCCGGCCCGGATCTCCAGTGGTCCGAGGAGCCTGAAGTCCAATTCGCTCTTGCTCTCTTTGCTTTTTTCCGGGTTCACCTCTCTGCCTTCGGAGCAGCGACTGGAGACAACAGCCCGGTACGAAGAACCAACCCTCTTCAGCACAGACATTCTCCGATCATGCATGAGCGACGGCCCCTATTCAGATATTAATTAATACGACGAAATAAGGGAGGGGCAAGAGGGCGGGGATGGTGGGAGTCGATTATTGGCCAAGGTGCGTGAGAGGTTGAAAATCTTATGAGTCCGTCATGAAATAAGGGGTAAAAAGGGCGAAGCGTTGATTGCAGGAACGATTATTCACCAACGCCCCTTCGATTTTGTCAACTCGGCGTTGACGGATTCGATTCTCAGGGAGCGTCCGGCCAGGGGAATGGCGGCGTGATTGGGGGGCATCTCCGCCCATTACCTCAAAGGTAATTGACAGGCCCCGGAGGTGCGACGCGCCGACGGGCGAGGTGGGAAGTCCGGTGTTCGCGGCGGCTGTGCAGGGAGTCCAATGACACCCTGGCCTACATTTTCCGCCAGGCGGCGAGTCAGTGGCGCGTCAGTGCCAAGTCAGTGTCATGTCAGAGCCGAGTCAGTGGCGCGTCAGAAAAGCGGGAATAATCGGCGGTGCAAAACGGCGGCAGATTGAAAAGCGGCCTCAAAGGTCGGCCGGGTAATTTATTTCATTACCTGTGGGCGCCCAGGTAATGGGTGCGGTTACCAGGAGGTGCCGAGGAAAGCGCTTTTGATGCGCGCGACTCGTCCGCGCCGCCGGCCGTGTCCCGCCTGCCGGCCCGGTCCGGTGGCCGGAATTTTCGCAGCGCTTGCGACGGCGCGGAGTACCGGAGCCGACCGGGGGGGCGGTCCGCTCGGTGGTCCACCCGTGGCGGCCGGGCTGCTCGCCGGAGCCGGCGCCTGTGCGGGCGGCGTGGAGCACGGTCCGGCGCCTGCGGCACATCGGCGGTAACAGGAGCCCGGCCGGCGTGCCGTGACCGGCGCCGTACGCGGACGCCGGCGCGCAAGGGTGGGCCCGTCCGTGCCGGCCCGGGCACGCCTTCGAAGGAGCCGCTCGTCCGGCCCTCGGGCGGGGGCCCGCCGGCTCGCCCCCGCCCGAGGGCCGACGCGTGGACGGGGCGGTGGACGGGGTCCCTCCGGGCGTCTCCCGGCAGGTTCGCGGCCCTGCGCGCCGCGGGGCGGACCGGCTGCGCGCGACCCGCCCCGCACGTGGCCCCGCGGGCAGGCGCCGCGAGGGGCACGGCCCCGGTCCGGGGGCGTCACCGGGTCCGCGGTCTCCCGCGGCCGTGCGTCCGGCCGGGACGTCGTCCCGGGCGCCGGCGGTCGGCCCGGTCGGCAAGGGTGGCGTGCGTGCGATCCAGGAGCAACGGGACTGCGCGTCCTGGGGCGTCGGCGCAGAAATATCTGATGTCGCGGAGGGGCTCGCCACCGTCCTATGACGGTCGGGCTTCCCCGGAACACATTCCAAACCGATCGGCTAATGTTGAACAATGATCACCTCGCTGCGGTCACCCGATACCCCCGACGTCGGCGCCGTTCTGCGCAGGTGGCGGGATAGACGGGGAGTCAGCCAGCTCGAACTGGCCTCCCGGGCCGGCAGCTCCGCCCGGCACATCAGTTTCATCGAAACCGGCCGCGCCAGGCCCAGTCACACCCTTCTGATGAAGCTCGCCGAACACCTCGACATGCCGCTGAGGGACCGCAACAGTTTATTGGTGTCTGCCGGATTCGCCCCGCAATTCCCCGAAACTCCGCTCGATGACCCCTCGATGAAGACGCTCAGCGGGGAACTCGAACGGCTGTTGGCCGTCCACGATCCGAACCCGGCCCTCGTGCACGACAGCCACTACCGTATCGTCGAAGCCAATCGCAGTCTGCTCGCCCTGATCTCGGGCGCGGCCCCCCACCTGCTGGAACCGCCCATCAACACGATGCGCCTGACGCTCCACCCGGAGGGCCTGGCCCCCGCGATCCGCAACCTCGCACAGTGGCGCACCCATCTGCTGGGCCAGATGGAACGGCAGATCGCGCTGAGCGGCTCGGCGGCCATCGCGGAGCTCTACCGGGAAGTGGCGGCCTACCCGGTCCCCGACGGTGGGCCCTCGGCGCCGGTTTCCGGCAACGCCTACGCGCTGCCGCTGTGGATCGACTGGCGGGGCAGGCAGCTCTCCTTCGTGTCGATGCTGGCGACCTTCAACACGCCCCTGGACGTGACCGTCTCCGAGCTGGCAATCGAGACCTTCCTGCCTTCGGACCCGGAGACGGCCGCCGCCCTGCGGGAGATGACCGGCGAGGTCAGGCCCCCGGAACCCGGTCCAGGAAGCCGCTGACGGACCTGATGCGGCCGTCCTCGGCCAGCGTGATGACATCGGAGCCGCCGGCGGGGGAGGACCCGTCGGCCCTCGACACCAGGTCCCAGGAGAAGCGGGCGATGTGGTGGTTGCCGTCGACCTCCCCCTTCAGCCGGAACTCGAAGCCGGGGAACTGGGACTGGGCGCCGGCGATCGCCGCGGCGATCCCGTCGTGACCCGACACGTCGGCCAGCGGGTCGGTGTAGGTGGCGTCCGCCGTGAAGGCGTCGGACACGGCCTTGGCGATCGCCTCGGCTCCGTCGGCGTTCCAGGCGGCGAAGTAGCGCTCGGCAGCGGCGGCGTACGTCGTCATGGGGTTCTCCTTCGTTCCTGTTCCGAGCCGCGGTGTCAGCGCGGCCGTGCAGACACTCTGCCGGGCGCTGGGCGGCCGGTCGATTACCTGCCGGGTAATCGCCGGAGCGGAGGGAGGGACCGCCGGCTCCCGGGCGGCCGGCCGCTTGGCGACGGCGGGTGACCGGGGGCGGCGGGACCGGGTTGCCCGGGCGGCGGCCGGCCGGGCCGGCGGCGGTCACCGGACCCGGGCGGCGGCGTGCCCGCGGCCCGCGTCCCGGGCGGCCCTGCGCCGGACTCGCCGCCGTACGGTTCCGGGCCGCCGGGGCGGACCGGAACCCGGCGCCCCGAGCGGGTGACGCCCGGCCTCCCCGTGCGGCGCCTCGCCGGAGGCGCCGCACGGGGAGGCGTCTCACCCCGCGAGCAGCCGGCGCAGCCAGTCCATCCGGGCCGCCCGGGCCGCCCGGGACAGCGCGGCCTGCGGGGCGAACCCGTCGAAGCCGTGGAACCCGCCCGGCCAGACGTGCAGTTCGGCGACCCCGCCGGCTTGCCAGATGCGGGTGGCGTAGGCGACGACCTCGTCCCGGAAGGTCTCGGCGGAGCCCACGTCGAGGAAGGCCGGGGGAGACCGGACAGATCCTCGGCACGGGCGGGCGCCGCGTAGGGGGAGACGGCCGGGCCGCCGCGCACCCCGCCGAGCAGGGCGTTCCAGCCGGTCTTGATGGCCGTGCGGTCCCAGACGCCGAGGCCCTCCATCTGGTGCGAGGAGACGGTGTCGTTGCGGTCGTCCAGCATCGGGCACATCAGCAGCTGGCCGAGCGGCCGCGGCCCCCCGCGGTCGCGCAGCAGCAGGGCGAGCGCCGCGCTGAGGCCGCCGCCCGCGCTGGCCCCGGCCAGCACGATCCGGTCCGGGTCCCCGCCCAGCTCCCTGGCGTTCTCGGCCGTCCACAGCAGACCGGCGTGCACGTCCTCGATCGGCGCGGGGTGGGGGTGCTCGGGGGCCAGGCGGTACTCCACGGACACCACGACCATGTCCAGTTCCCGTGCCCAGCCCAGGGCCGCGTCCATGCCCACCCGGTTGTTGCCGATGACCATGCCGCCGCCGTGCGCGTGGTAGACGACCGGTCGCGGCCCGCCGGAGGGCGGCGAGGCGGGGCGGCAGATCAGCAGCGGGACGTCGGGGGAGCCCCCCAGCCCCGGCACCGTCCGGTCCTCGACCTCGAAGGCACCGCCCATGGTCAGGTCCAGGTCGGCCAGCATGGCGATGCCCGGCCCCCGGCGGACCGCCTCGATCTCCCCGGGAGTCAGCCCGGGCTGGACGGCCTCGCCCATCAGTTCCAGCGCGGCGGCGAGTTCGGGGTCGAACGGCGGCGGGACGTACGTCATGGCTTCTCCTTCGCGCGCAGGCGGTGACGCGCGGAGCCGTGCGGTTCGGTCAACGCGTCGGTGCGGGCGGGTCCTCGAACGGGCGGCACCTGTCCGGCCGGATCGACGCCGGCCGGTACGCCCGGTCCACGGGACGGCTTCCGGCTTCCGTCCGTTCCCCGCTCCCGTGGCGCCGGGCGCGTCCCCGCGGCGGCAGCCGCGGACGGACGCCCTCCGTGTGCCCGTCGTCCGGTGCGGTCGATGAAGGCTCACATGTGCGCGGCCAGCCGGCGCAGGTGGCGTTGGAGACCGTGCTGGACCGCGGCTGCGTGCTCGAAGAAGTAGAAGTGGCCCCCGGGGAACTCGGTGACGCCGAGGAAGTCCTGGGACAGTGCCGACCAGCCGGCCATGTCCCCCGGGCTCACGATCGGGTCGGCCGTGCCGCAGTACGCGGCGACGGGGCAGGGCGCCGGCGCCCCGTCGTCCTGGTAACCCCCGGCGACCAGGAAGTCGCTGCGCAGCGCCGGCATGATCGTGGCCAGGGTGGCCGGGTCGAGCGCCGCGTCGTCCGGCATCAGCCCCAGCTGCCGTACCCGGGCCAGCAGTCCGTCGTCGGACATCTCGGCGACGCCCTCCAGCTCCTTCGCCGATTCCAGCGCGGGAGCCCAGCCGGACACCGCCAGGAGCGCGGGAACCGGCAGGCCGCTCGACTCGGCGGCCACGGCCAGCCGGTACGCCAGCAGCCCACCGAAGCTGTGCCCGAAGAGCAGGTAGGGCCTGCCGTCGAGCTCGGCCTCGAACGCCTCCTGCAGGGCGTCCAGCAGCGGTGCCACGTCCTTGAACGGTTCCTCTCCCAGCCTCTCCTGGCGTCCGGGGAGCTGCAGCGTGTGGACGTGCATCGTGGAGGGCAGGGTGGCCGCCCACGCCTGGTACATGGGAGCCGTGCCACCGGCATGCGGGAACAGGAACACCTGGTACGGGGCATCGGGGGCGGCGTCGGACGTGACGAACCACCGGGCGCGCCGCGCGCTCCCCGCGGCGCTCATGCCGTCCCCCCGGCGGCCGGGCCGCCCCAGGGCCCGGAGGACAGCCGGTCGCCGCGGGCATGGAGGGCCTGTTCGAACGCCTCGTCCCCACCGGGGGCCGCCCGTTCCCGGGCCGGCAGCGGGGTCCCTGTGCGGAACTGCTGACGGGAGACACCCATCACGCACCTCTCTCAAGTAGGGGGAGCGGTTCCGGCAATCCCACCAACGGCACCTGATGACCGCCTGATCGATCGCTGAAAGGTTGTACAGCCCAACGATCCGTCCCCCACCGGACCCGTGCCCTTCAGGCGGTCCGGAAGAGCACGGACGTCCCCCGCCGGTGCCCGTCGCCGCCGTCTTCGCCGGTGCGGACCATCAGCCGATTCTCAGTCCTCGATCAGCACCACTGGTCAGAGTGAACGACGGAATCGATGCCACGGAGGGAAGAGGATGAGCGAAGACTACGAAGTGGTCATCATCGGTGCCGGGATGTCGGGCCTCGGCATGGCCGCCCGGTTGAAGGAAGCCGGACGGCACGCGTTCACGGTGCTGGAGAAGGCCGCGTCGGTCGGCGGCACCTGGCGGGAGAACACCTACCCGGGTGCCGCCTGCGACGTGCGGTCCCACCTGTACTGGTACTCCTTCGGCGAGCAGCCCGACTGGAGCCACATCTACGCCGGGCAGCCGGAGATCCTCCGCAACCTCGAACGCTTCACCGAGGCCCACGGTCTCGGTGAGTACATCCGTTTCGGCACCGAGGTCACCCAGGCGTCGTGGTCGTCGGGGGAGGGGGTCTGGGTCCTGCACACCGCGCGCGGCGAGGAGGTGCGCGCACGGGTCCTGGTCGCGGCGTGGGGGCAGCTGAACAGGCCGGCCCCGGCGCGCGTCGAAGGGGTGGACACCTTCACGGGTGTGCAGGTGCACACCGCGCGCTGGCCCGAGGACCTGGACGTGACCGGCAAGCGGGTCGCCTGCATCGGCAGCGCGGCCAGCGCCGTCCAGCTGGTGCCCGCCATCGCCCCGGCGACCGAGCGGCTGACGGTGTTCCAGCGGTCCCCCAACTACCTGATCGCCCGGCAGGACCGGGTGCTGACCGACGAGGAGCGCGCCTCGCTCCTCGCGGAGCCCGACCGCTACCAGGCGATGCGCGACGCCATGTACCACGAGCGCGACGGATGGGTCGTGGCCCTGAGCAACGACGCCAACCCGGTCCGGGGGGAGTTCCTGCGCGCCGCCCGGGAACTGCTCGAGGCCCAGGTGCCGGACGAGGGCCTGCGGAAGGTGCTCACCCCGGGCTACGCGTTCGGCTGCAAGCGGGTGCTCATCAGCGACGACTACTACCCGGCACTGGGCCGCGACAACGTCGAACTCGTCACCGAGCCCATCACCCGCATCGAGCCGGAGGGCATACGGACCGCGGACGGCCGTCTCCACGACGTCGACGTGATCGTGCACGCCACGGGTTTCGAGCCGCTCGACCGGACCGGCGGGGTGGACGTGGTCGGACGGGACCTGCGGTCCCTGCGCGAGGTGTGGAAGGAGGGCCCCCAGGCGTACCTCGGCATGGCGGTCAACGGCTTCCCCAACATGTTCATGCTCTACGGCCCGAACACCAACGTGGGCCACCACTCGATCCTCTTCATGGTGGAGTGCCAGATCGCGTACGTGCTGCAGGCGCTGGAGGCACTGGACGCCGTCCCGTCAGGGCGGGTGGACGTGGATCCCGAGGTCCAGGGGCGCTACAACGAGGAACTCCAGCGGAAGCTGGCGGACACCGCCTTCAGCGCCGGCTGCGCGAGCTGGTACAAGACGCAGGACGGCAAGGTGGTCAACAACTGGCCGTCCAGCATCGAGGAGTACCGGGAACGCACCGCGGTCTTCGTGCCGCAGGACTACGCCCTGGAATGAGGGCACGAACCGGCAAGGACGAAGCGGTGGCCGAAACGGCCACCGCTTCTCGCGTGGGGGACCGGTCAGCCGGCCGCGGGGACGGCCAGTTCCGCCCGCACCGCCCGTCGCAGGACCTTGCCACTGGGATTGCGCGGCAGCGCCTCGGCGAAGTCGTACGACGTGGGGATCTTGAAGCCGGCCAGGCGGCCGTGGAGGAACAGCAGCAGGTCCCGGGGCCCGGCCTGCCCGCCCGGTTCCAGCACCACCCGGGCGTGGACGGATTCGCCCCACCGTTCGTGCGGAAGGCCCACCACGGCCGCCTCGGCCACGGCCGGGTGCTGGACGAGGGCCTCCTCGATCTCGGCCGGGTACACGTTCTCCCCGGCCACGATGATCATGTCGTTGACCCTGTCGCGGACGTGGAGGTAGCCGTCCTCGTCCAGGTAGCCGGCGTCCCCCATCCTGACCCAGCCGTCGACCACGGTCTTCGCCGTGGCCTCGGGCAGCCGCCAGTAACCGAGCATCCTGGCGGGGGTGCGCACACAGACCTCCCCCACCGCACCGGCGGGCAGCGGCTTGCCGTCGGTGTCCTCGATCCGTATCTCGATGCCCGGGTAGGGCCGGCCCGCCGCCCGCAGCCGGGGACTGCCGACGACGTGGTCGGCCGGTGGCAGGCAGACGGCGAAGTTGCCGGTCTCGCTGCTGCCGTAGATCTGCAGGAAGTCGCAGTCGAGCACGTCCAGCGCCCGGCGCAGCAGGTCCTCGCTGATCGGGGAGCCCCCGTAGACGATCTTGCGCAGCGAGCCCAGGGCGCCGCGGGCGGCGGCGGGCTCGGCGAGCATCAGCTCCAGCATCGCGGGGGCCACGATGGCGGTGGTGACCCGCTGCTCCTCGATCACCCGCACCGCGTGGGAGCTGACGAAGGTGGGCAGGGACACGACGGTGGCGCCCGCGTTGAACGCCTGCATGCCGTAGGACAGACCGCCGATGTGGAAGCCCGGCAGCCCGATCAGGCTGCGGTCGCCGGGTTTCCAGTCGAACCAGTCCAGTCCGTGGCTCTCCATCGCCTCGGCCACGTTGAAGAAACTGCGGTGGGGTAGGACGACACCCTTGGGCAGACCGCTGGTACCGCTCGTGTAGATCTGCACGACCGGGCTCTCCTCGTCGTCCGCGGCCGCATCGGTGGCCCCGGCGCGCACGGCGGCCTTGCGCGCCGCCAGTCCGTCGGGATCGTCGGCGGCGGCGTCCGCGCGCAGCACCGTGCGCAAGGTGGGCAGTCCCGCCCGCACCGCGGTGGCGACCGGCAGGTGCTCCTCGTCCACCAGGAGCAGCTCGGTGCCCGAGTCGCGCAGGATGTGGTCCACCTCCTGTGCGGTCAGCCGCCAGTTGACGGGCACGAGCACCGCACCGGTCTTCGCGCAGGCGAAGGCCAGCTCCCAGTACTCCACCGATTCCTTGCCGAGGTAGCCCACCCGGGAACCGGGGCCGATCCCGGCCGAGAGCAGGACCTGCGCCGTGCGGTCACTGTCCCGGTCCAGCTCGGCGTAGGTGACGGTCCGGCCCTCGCAGACGACGGCCGGGCAGTCGGGTTGCAGCCGCGCCCGGCCGGAGATCACGGCCTGCAGCGTACGCGGTCGCACTGTCGTGGTCATCACTTCGCTCCCGTCACTGACTCGTGTGCTGGTGCGCCCGCGGTGGGCAGCAGCTGTTCGATGTACTCGCTGAGCAGGTCGACGCGGGGCCGGTCGAAAGCGACGGACGCCGGCAGCGTGACCCTGAAGGCCGCCTCCAGGGAGTTGCGGATCTCGACCGAGTTGAGCGAATCCATTCCCAGGGCGGCCAGTTCCGCGTCGGTCTCCAGGTCGTCGGCCCCCTCGAAGCGCAGGACGTCGGCGAGCCGGGCACGGACGAGCGCGTTGACCCCCGCCGACCGGGCCGGGCCCGGCGCGGCCGGCAGGTCGCTCACGTCGGTCACCGCTCCGCCCCCGGCCCGGTCGCGGCCGGTCACCAGGTCGTCGAAGAGCGCGTTGTGCGCCCTGCGGGAGGTGAAGCGCTCCCAGTCGCACAGCCCCATGAGCACCTGCGCCCGGCCGCGGTCCAGCAGCGCCGGGAGCGCGTTCACGGCGGTGGACTGCTCCAGGAGTGCGATGCCCTGGCCCTCCCAGCTCCTGAGCAGGGAGGAGCTGAGCTGCTGCGCGGGGTCCTCGGGTGCCCAGGGCCCCCAGTTGACGGTGGTGGCGGGCAGGCCCGTGTCGGCCCGCCAGGCCATCAGGTGGTCGAGGAAGGCGTTGCCCGCGCCGGAGTTCGTCTGGGTCGGGGCACCGACCAGCGCACCCGCCGTGGAGCAGCCGAGGTAGAAGTCCAGTTCGGGCATCCGGGCCGTCGCCTCGTGCAGCAGCCAGGCCCCGTAGACCTTCGTCCGGAACACCGCGTCGAGGGTCTCCCAGGTCTGCTGGTCGACCGGGAGGTCCTGCCCCTCCCCGGCCGCGTGCACCACGCCTCCCACCGGCTGCCCGAGGGCCCCGATGCCGGCCATGGTGCGGGCGACGTCCTCGGCCGAGCCGATGTCGCACCGGTGGACCGTCACCGTGACCCCGTCACCGAGGGACGGCGCGGGCGCGCCGGTGCGGCTCAGCAGCGCCAGGTGGCGGGCGCCCAGGGCGACCAGCCGACGCGCGACGGCCAGTCCGACCATGCCGGTTCCGCCCGCCACCACGTAGGTGCGGTCGGGACGGACGGTGATCGGCAGTGATGGTTCGGGCGTCTGCGGTGCCGGGCGCAGCCGGCGTACCCAGCGCTGCCCGCCGCGGTGCGCGATCTCGAACTCGGCGTCCCCGTCCGCCGTCCACTCCCGCACCAGGCCCGTGACGCTGTCGGCGCCGGGTTGCAGGTCCACCAGCGTCACCCGGTAGCCCGGGCACTCGACGCCGAGGGCGCGGCCGAAGCCCCACAGGGTGGCCGCGGCGGTCGGCGGTCGCGTGTCCCCGTCGCCGGGCAGCCGCTGTGCTCCCTCGCCGACCAGCCACAGTCGCTGGCCCCGGCCGAAGCCCCGGCGCGCCAGGGTGTCGAGGAGCGGGAGCAGGTCGCGGTAGTTGCGCTCGCACGCGGCGCGCAGGCCCTGCACGCTGACGTCGTCGTCCGGGCCGCCGCGCCAGAACCAGCACAGGTCGGTGGGCGGTTCCGCCGCCAGCGCGGAGTCCAGCGCCGGTACGTCGGCTGCGAAGGCGAGGTCGACGCCGGCCCCGGCGGCAGCGTCCTGCAGTCCCGGGGGCCGGTGTTCCGGGCCCCCGAGGACGAGCACGCGGCGCTTGCCGGTCCGGTCGCCGGACAGGGGCCGGGCCGTCCAGTGCTGCTCGTAGAAGAGGCGGCCGGCCGCCGTCCGCTCCTCCTCCGGCCGCTGCCCGGCCAGCCGGGCCGCCTCGGCCGCCCGGCGCTGCGGGGTGGGCAGCCAGTAGCGCTTGCCGTCGAACGGGTAGGACGGCAGCGGCACCCGGTACTGCGGGGCGCCCTGGTGGTAGCCCGCCCAGGAGACGGTGACGCCCGCCTCGTACATCTTGGCCAGCGAGCGGCGGATCATGCTGGCGTCGTGGTCGTCGCGGAAGGCGCTGCTCAGCCAGACGTGGTCCGAGTCGCCGACGGACGTCCGGGCGAGCGCGGTGAGCGCGGTCGAGGGGCCCACCTCGACGAAGACGTGCCGCCCGCGCTTGTCCACCGCCCGGACCCCGGACTCGAACTGCACGGGGTCGAGCAGGTGGCGTATCCAGTAGTCGGGGGTCGCCATCTCGCCCGACCTGGCCACGCGACCGGTGACGTTGGACACCAGGGCCATCGTCGGCGCGCCGAACTTCACGGTCGTGAGGACCTCGCGGAACTCGTCGACGATCTCCGCCATGAGGGGGGAGTGGTAGGGCACGGCTCCCCGCAGCGGCGTGACCTTGACACCGCGGTCGGCCAGCCGCCGCCCGGCCTCGGCCAGGGACGCGCTCGCGCCGGTGATCAGGCACTGGCCGGGCCCGTTGACGGCACCGATCACGAGATCGGGGTACTGCTCGACGAGCGGGGCGACCTCGGCGGCCGGAGCGCCGATCGCCGCCATGCCTCCCTTGACCTGCACCCGTTCGCTGAGCCGTCCGCGCGCGGCCACCAGCCGGGCCGCGTCCTCCAGCGAGAACAGGCCGGCGGTGGCGGCGGCGGCGAACTCGCCCAGGCTGTGACCCATCAGCACCGACGGGCGCACGCCCCAGGACATCCACAGCTGCGCCAAGGCGTACTCGAAGCTGAACAGGGCGGGCTGGAGGTGGCGGACCTCGTGGATGCGCTCGGGCTCGGAGCACTCGCCGCGCACCAGCTCGCCCAGCGGGACGCCCGTCAACGGCGTCAGCACGCGGTCGCACGCGTCGAGGGCCGCCCGGAAGACGGGGTACTGGCGGTAGAGGGCGGCGCCCATGCCCGGGTACTGCGTCCCGGTGCCGGAGAAGAGGAACGCCACCTTCGGCGCGTTGGACCTGCCGGCCCCGGTGTCCCCCTGTTCGAGCGCCGCGATGCGCTTGCGCAGCACCCGGACGACGTCCTCCCGGTCGCGGACCACCTCGGCGATGCGGTAGCGGAAGTGCGCCCGGCCGGTGTTGGAGGTCCGGCACAGGTCGGCGACCGTCAGGCCCGGGTTGCGCTCCAGGTGGTCGAGGTGGCGTTCGGCGAGTGCGCGCAGCGACTTGCGGCTCTTGGCGGAGATGGTGAACACGGCGTCGGGACGCTCGTCGGCGGCGGAACCGCCGCCGACGGGTGCGGCCGGGACCGGCGGTTCCTCCAGGACGATCGACGCGATGGTCCCCGTCACGCCGAAGCCGTTCACCAGTGCGCGCCTGGTGCCGGCGGTGGGCCAGGGACGTGCTTCGGTGGGGACGGTGACCGGGGCTCCGTCCCAGGCGATGCGGCGGGAGGGCGTGACGAGGTTCAGGTGCGGGAAGATCGTCCCCTCCCGCAGCTGGAGGGCCGCCTTGATGATGCCGCCCACACCGGCGGCCCCCTCCATGTGGCCGATGTTCGTCTTCAGCGATCCCACGACGACGGGCTCGGCGGCGCTGTGCGACCGGCCGAAGACGTCGATGATCGCGTCCATCTCCGTGGGATCACCGAGCGCCGTGCCCGTGCCGTGCGCCTCGACGTACTGGATGTCACCGGGTTCCAGCCGGCACCGGGCCAGGGCCGAGCGCATCACCTGCTCCTGGGCCGCGCCGTTGGGCGCCGCCAGTCCCGCGCTCTCCCCGTCCTGCCCGACCGCGGAACCGCGGATCACGGCGTGCACGGTGTCGCCGTCGCGCTGCGCGTCGGACAGCTTCTTCAGGACCAGCACACCGCACCCCTCGGCGCGGGCGTAGCCGTCGGCCCGTTCGTCGAAGGTCTTGCACTGCCCGTCGGCGGACAGGACCCCGCCGAGGGACAGGATCTTGTGGTTGTGCGCGTTGTGGATGACGTTGGCACCGCCGCTCAGCGCCACGCGGCACTCGCCGTTGCGCAGCGCCTGGACGGCGAGGTGGGTCGCGGTGAGCGACGAGGAGCAGGTGGTGTCGATCGTCATGCAGGGACCGCGCAGGCCGAGGAAGTACGACAGCCGGCCCGACACGGCACTGTGGGTGAGCCCCGCGGCGAGGTAGCCGTCGAGATCGGAGGAGGCGAGGTCGGTGGACTCGAAGATGTAGTCGAGGGTGGTGACACCCATGAACACGCCGGTGTCGCCGTGCCGCAGGGAGGTGGGGTCGATGCCCGCGTGCTCCAGCGCCTCCCAGGCCGTCTCCAGGGCCAGACGCTGCTGGGGATCGATGTACGGGGCTTCCTTGGGGGACACCGAGAAGAAGGCGGCGTCGAACCGGTCGACGTCGCTCAGGAAGCCGCCGCTGGGCCGCTCGCCGGCGGGTCCCTTGTCGGAGTCGGGGTCCGGGGCCAGCTGCCGGCGCTCGTCGGCCGGCAGGGGGCGGATGCCCGACCGTCCCTCCCTGAGGAAATCGGCGAACGCGTCGGCCGTGCTGTTCCCGCCCGGGTAACGAAGTCCCATTCCCACGATGGCGATGGGCTCGTACTTCTCGCGCGTCAGCTCGGCGAGCGCTTCTTCCGTGTCCCGCAGTTTGGCCAGCACGGTGGCCAATTCGTCTTGCCTCGGCTTCGACGTGTCTGACATTTGTTATCTCCAACCGGAGGGTCGGTCATTCAGAGAGGTGGTCGATCAGTTGGCCCGCCGTCGGATGCCCGAAAAGGGCGGCCGTGGAGATCTCGCATTCAAGCTTGCGTTCCAGCGCGAGCTTCACCTCGCTGAGGCGCAACGAGGTGAGGCCGAGGTCGAAGAAGCCGACATCGAGCGGCATCTCGTCCCGCTCCGTCATGAAAAGTGCCTGCTTGAACTCTTCGATCACCAAGTCCTCGATCATGTCCCGCCGCTCGTGCAGGGGCATGAGCCTCAGCTTCTCCATGGAGGGGAAATCATGCGACACCTCGATCACCGCCTTTCCGATTCGACTGCTTCCCTGTCATCAGAACAGTCGCGTCTGATAATCAACTGATAGACGGCTGATGGCGGTTTCCGGCGTCCGGCATTTCACGCCGGCCGCTTTACTGCCGACGCGATGGTGTTACGATCCCACCCATGACGGAAAACAAATTCGATCTACTGGGAGAATTAGACGGAACGCTGAAGGTGCTGGGACTCGCGCGGGACACGGCGGTCAGCGAGATCAGCGTCAGCGGAAGCGACCCCCTGGTGCCGTCCACCATCAGAATGGGCTCGGCGATGGGCATCTCCCTGCTGTCCGCGGCCGTCGGTGCGGCCCAGATATGGCAGGCCGGCACCGGGCGCCCGCAACGGCTGGCACTGGATCTGGGGCAGGCGGTGCACCAGATCACGCCGTACCTGGGCGGCGGCAACACGCTGAACGGATACGGCTCCAACATGGGCAGCGTGCTCGGCGGGGACGGCACCCCCATCCCCGCCCTGTGGGACCTGTACCACACGGCGGACGACCGCTGGGTCGTCCCCATCGCCTGTTACCCGCGCTCCCGCGACGAGCTGCTCGCCCTGCTGGGTACCGCCCACACGCGCGAGCACTTCACCGCCGCCATCGCCAAGTGGAACTCCTGGGAACTGGAGGAGGCGGCGGCGGCGCGCGGCGTGCCGCTCGCCGTCGTCCGCAGCAGGCAGGAGTTCCTCGACCACCCGCAGGGGCGGGCGGTGCTGGCCGAGCCGCTCGTCTCGGTCGAGCGCATCGGCGATGCCCCGCCGCGCCCCCTGCCGGTGGGCGCGCAGCCGCTGTCCGGACTGCGCAGTCTGCAGTTCACCCACGTCTTCGCGGGCACCGCGGCCGGCCGGGTCCTGGCGGAACAGGGCGCGGACGTGCTGCACGTGTGCGAACCGCACGCCTTCGACCACGACGTGTGCTGGAACGAGTGCGGAATCGGCCTGCGATCCGCCCGGCTCGACCTCCGGCGGGACAGCGACGGGCGCCGGAGGTTCGACGAACTGCTGCGCACGGCCGACGTCTTCGTCCAGAACCACCGGGCCCCGAAGATCGACCGGCTGGGACTCGGGCCCCGGGAATGCGCGGAGGCCGCGCCCGGACTGATCTACGTGTCGGTGCGCTGCTACGGCCACAGCGGACCCTGGCGCGATCGTGGCGGCTTCGACCAGCACGCCCAGGCACTGACCGGCATCAACTGGAGCGAGCGGCAGGGGGACGAGCCCAGGCTCCCGCACGGGCGGATGCTCAACGACTACCTGGCCGCGTACCTCGCCGCCGCGGGCGTGATGAGCGCGGTGCTGCGCCGGGCCCGGGAAGGCGGCAGCTACGAGGTGCGCGTGTCCCTCGCCGGTGTCTCCAACTGGGCCTACGAGCTGGGCACGTTCAGCCAGGACGAGGTGGCCCGGTCGGTGACGCCGGACTCCCTGCCCCCAGCCGAGCGGTTCACCCGGTCCACGCCCCTGGGCGAGCTGAGCCTCGTCGCCCCTCCCGTACGCATGAGCGAGACCCCGCCGTCCTGGCGCGGCCCCCTCCTCGTGCCCCGCGGCTCCTCGCAGCCCCACTGGTTGGAGACCGGGACCCGCTGATCCCCGCCCCGCACACCGATCGAGGAGAGACGTCACCATGTCCCGCATCCCCTGCCTCGACACCGAGGCCCTTCCCGAAGCCCTGCGCTCCCTCACCCAGGGCCGCATCATCAACCTGTACCGGATCCTCGCCCACGCCCCGCAGTCGGTCGAGCAGATCGCCCGGCTCGGCGCCGCGCTCTTCACGGAGGGCGGCCTCAGCGCGGTGGACCGCGAACTGCTCATCCTCACCTGCGCCACCGGTTTCGACTCCGAGTACGAATGGGCGCAGCACGTCTCCATCTCCCGGGCCGTCGGTGTCACCGACGAGCAACGGGCGGCCCTGCGCCGCCTGGACCACGACGCGGCGGCGTTCAGCCCCGCGCAGCGGGCGCTCGTGGCGTTCACCGCGGCAGTGGCCGCCGGCCCCCGGGTCGACGACGCCCTCTACGCACGGCTGAGCGAGCACTACGACGAACAGCAGGTCGTGGAGGCGCTGGTCCTGGTGGGCTTCTACTTCCTCGTGGCCCGGGTGTGCACGGTGCTCGACGTGGAGATCGACGCGCCCGAGGGCGACGAGGTGCTCCGGATGGCACAGGCGATGCAGGCCGGATGACGCGGGCGTGACGGACGGCCCGGGCGCCCGAAGGCCCGGGCCGGACCCCGCCGCCGTCCGCCGCGGACCGGACCGGACCGGCCGGCCGTCGCACCACCGGCCGGTCCTGCCCCCTTTGCGGGGCCCGCCGGGAGTCCCTGCGGGCCCGGGACGACGCCGGCAGGGGACGGGCGCACGCTCATCCAGGCGGTGAAATCGGTGTCCTGGACGGCGCGGTGCGGCGATCATGGGACGGTCACCGACGGCACACGACCGCTGAGGAATCGTCCGCCATGCCCGTACCCGCCGACCCGACGGTCCTCCACCCGATGCCCGAGCAGCCGCGGGTGGTACTGCTCAAGCCGTTGCTGAAGTCCCCGCTGATCGAGGTCGGGGAGTACTCCTACTACGACGACCCGGACGACGCGACCGCGTTCGAGACGCGCAACGTCCTCCACCACTACGGACCGGAGAAGCTGATCATCGGCAGGTTCTGCGCGCTGGGCACGGGCGTGCGGTTCCTCATGAACGGTGCCAACCACCGGATGGACGGCCCCTCGACCTTTCCCTTCCCCACGATGGGCGGTTCCTGGGCCGATCACTTCGACCTGCTCACCGGCCTGCCGAACCGGGGGGACACCGTCGTCGGCCACGACGTCTGGTTCGGCCACGGCACGACGGTGATGCCCGGCGTGCGGATCGGGCACGGCGCGATCATCGGCTCCGGCGCCGTGGTCACCGGCGACGTACCCGACTACGGCATCGTCGGCGGCAACCCGGCCCGCCTCGTCCGCCGCCGTTACGGCGAGGACGAGATCGCCCGGCTGCTGGCGGTGGCCTGGTGGGACTGGCCCGCCGAGCACATCACCGAACACGTGCGGACGATCATGTCGGGCAGCATCGCCGACCTGGAAGCCGCCGCCCCGGCGGACCCGCACCCGTGACGTGCGGATCCGCCGCGGGCATCATGGCCCGGTCTCCCCGGCGGGCCCCGCTCCCAGGATTCCCGCCTCCGGGGCCTGACGCCTCCCGGGGTCGCCGGGTGCCTCTCCGTGGCGGGCTCACCGCAGGAGTGCCGGGAGAAGATCGAGCGGGAGATCACCTCCGCCAGCGTCAACCACGTCATCCGCAACCCCTGGCTGAAGGTGGTGGCGTCGACGTCGCAGGGCGCCGCAGGCACCCGGGTGCAGCGCTTCCTCGTCACCGACGTGGCGCACACCTCGTGCGCGATGACCGGCATGCCGGCCGTGGTGCCGCAGACGCCCGGCGGCGACACCGTCCAGGTGACGCCGATCCCCGACACCTTCGGCGACCTCGGCCAGTGCGGGGGACGGTGGTGCTCGTGCCCGGTCAGAGCGCGGTCTTCTTCCTCACCCGGATCACCGTGCCCGTCGGCGACGCGCCGTGCCCGGAGGCGACCGGCTTCGCCTTCCGCCCGCCGCTCGACCCCCTGGCCGACGCCGCCAAGACGGTCGCCTTCCCCTTCGAGTCCTGCGGCGGCACCGTGCGGGTCTCCCGGATCCTGTCCGCCTCGGTCACGGGCTGAGGCCACCTCCTTGCGACACCAGGTGACACCTCGTGGCGCCGGACGGCACCGGATGGCGTCAGATAGTGCCATCCGGCGCCACGAGGTCCCGTGAAGGGCCCTTCCGGATTCCCGGAAGGGCGTGAACGCGCAGTGTGCGGCCGCCGTCCGAGCCGCCCTGCGCGTTGCGTGTTCCGGGGTCCCTCGTGGACCTGCTCCCATGCGAGGTGCCATGCGGACTTGTGTATGACGCCATAGTGATGCCATGATGGCGTCATGGACCTCACCCCGTATGTCGACACTCTTCGCCGCGAACTCGCGGTGGCCGCCGAAGCCGGCGGTGACGAAGCCCGCGAGCTGGCCGAGAGGCTCACCGCCCCCCTGGAGTCGGCGACCCGGCTGACCATGCTCAACGTGCTCTCCGCCGCGATGGACGAGATCACCCGCGAACTCGCCCCCGGCTCGGTCGACGTACGGCTGCGCGGGCTCGACCCCGACTTCGTGGTGACACCGCCGCCCGCCCACGGGGGCGCCCCCGCGGAACCCGCCGCGCCCGTCGAACCGCAGGGGGCCCCGGTCCCGGCCGACGGTGACGAGGGCGGCACCGCCCGCGTCAACCTGCGCCTGCCGGCCCACCTCAAGGCCCGCGCCGAGGAGGCCGCGGCCCGCGAGGGCCTGTCGGTCAACGCGTGGCTGGTGCGCGCCGTGTCGGCCGCGCTCGACGGTGGCACCCGGCCGCGCGCGACGGAGCGGACCCGCAGCATCGGGCAGCGCTACACGGGCTGGGTGCGCTAGCCGCGCCCCCGCCCGCACCGCTCCACCCACGCCATCCACTTCACCTGCACCACGTCCCACCAGCGAGGACGCCTTGAAGACCCACGAGAACGGGACAGCCATGCCTTCTTTCGACACTCCCGAACCGATCTCGGCCACGGCGCACGTGGAGGCCGGATCCATCCGGTTCACCGCGGGCGACCGCCTCGACACCACCGTCGAGGTGCGGCCCCGTGACCCGGAGAAGGACCAGGACGTACGGGCGGCCGGCCAGACCGAGGTCACGTACGCGAGCGGCGTGCTGACCGTCAGGACGCCCAAGCAGCGCTATCTCGTCGGCCGCACCGGCACCGTCGACGTGACGGTCGAACTGCCCACGGGTTCGCGCGCCGACGTGACCGGCGCCTGGGCCCAGGTGCTCGGCGAGGGCGTGCTCGGCGAGGTCCGGGTGAAGACCTCCTCCGGGGACGTCCGCCTCGACACGACCGGACCGCTCCAGCTGACCGCCTCCCACGGCTCGATCACCGTCGACCGGATCGAGGGCGCGGCCGAGATCACCACCAGCTCCGGCAGCCTGCGCGTCGGCACCGTCGACGGCCCCGCCGTCCTGAAGAACTCGCACGGCACCACGACCGTCGGCACCGCGGCCGGCGACCTGCGGGTGAGCGGCGCCAACGGCGACATCGACATCGCGCGCGCCAAGGGCTCGGTCGTCGCCACCACCGCCCACGGCACCCTGCGCGTCGCCGACGTCGCCCGCGGCACCGTCCAGTTGGAGACCTCCTACGGCGCCATCGAGGTCGGCATCCGCGAGGGCACCGCCGCCTGGCTCGACGTCAGCTCCGACCACGGACAGGTGCGCAACACGCTCACCGCCTCCGAGGTCCCGGGGGAGGCCGAGGACACCGTCGAGGTCCGCGCCCGGACCCGCTACGGCAACATCGACGTGCGCCGCGCCCGGGCCTGAACACCGGCCCCGCCACCCGCTCGCCCCCCGGTCGCCCGAGCCTTCGAAAGGGAGAACTCCATGCCTTCTTCTGTCATGTCCACGTCCAGATGGGGCGGTGGTCCGCAGCCGCCCGCCGCCGTCCGTGCCGTCGGTCTGCGCAAGTCGTACGGCGGCAGGACCGTACTCGACGGCATCGATCTGCACATCCCGGCCGGATCGGTGTGCGCGCTGCTCGGACCCAACGGCGCCGGCAAGACCACCGTCGTCAAGATCCTCTCCACCCTCATCACCGCCGACGCCGGCGACCTGCACGTCGGCGGCTGCGACCTGGCCACCGACCCGCAGGCGGTGCGCGCCGTGATCGGCGTCACCGGGCAGTTCTCCGCCGTCGACGGACTGATCACCGGCGAGGAGAACATGCTCCTCATGGCGGACCTGCACCACCTCCCGCGCCGCGAGGGGCGCCGCACCGCCACCGGACTGCTCGAACGCTTCGGCCTGGCGGAGGTCGCGAAGAAGCCCGTCTCCAGCTACTCCGGCGGCATGAAGCGCCGCCTCGACCTCGCCATGACGCTGGTCGGCGAACCGCGGATCATCTTCCTCGACGAGCCGACCACCGGCCTCGACCCGCGCAGCCGCCACGACACGTGGGGGATCGTCCGCGAACTGGTCTCGGGCGGCACCACCGTCCTCCTCACCACCCAGTACCTGGAGGAGGCCGACCGGCTCGCCGACCGCATCGCGGTACTGAGCGGCGGCAGGATCGCGGCCGAGGGGAGCGCCGGGGAACTGAAGCGGCTCGTCCCGGGCGGGCACGTGCGGTTGCGGTTCTCCGACCCGTCCGCGTACCGGTCCGCCGCCGTCGCCCTGCGCGGGGTCACCGGGGACGACGAGGCACTGTCACTGCAGATCCCCAGCGACGGCAGCCAACGCGAACTGCGCGCCCTCCTCGACCGGCTGGAGTCGGCCGGCGTCGAGGCGGACGAGCTCACCGTGCACGCCCCCGACCTCGACGACGTGTTCTTCGCCCTGACCGGCGGCACCGACCAGACCTCCGAGGAGGCCGTCCGATGAGCTCCCTCTCCCTCGCCGTGCGCGACTCGTCCACGATGCTGCGCCGCAACCTCCTGCACGCGCGGCGCTACCCGTCCCTCACCCTGAACCTCCTGCTCACACCGGTCGTCCTGCTGCTGCTCTTCGTCTACGTCTTCGGCGACGTGATGAGCGCGGGCATGGGAGGCGGCGGTGCCGGCCGCTCCGGGTACATCGCCTACCTCGTGCCGGGGATCATGCTGATGACCATCGGCGGCACCGTGGTCGGGACCGCGGTGTCCGTGTCCAACGACATGACCGAGGGCATCACCGCCCGCTTCCGCACCATGGCGATCCACCGCGGTTCGGTGCTCACCGGGCACGTCGTCGGCGGCGTGCTGCGGTCGGTCGTCAGCGTGGCCCTCGTGGGTGCCGTCGCCGTGGCCATCGGCTTCCGGTCCACCCACGCCACGGCCCTGGAGTGGGTGGCGGCGTTCGGACTGCTCGCGCTGGTCGCCACGGCACTCACCTGGATCGCCGTCGGGACGGGCCTGGTCAGCCCCAACGCCGAGGCGGCCAGCAACAACGCGCTGCCGCTGATCGTCCTGCCGCTCATTTCGAGCGCTTTCGTCCCGGTCGACACGATGCCGGGCTGGTTCCGGCCGATCGCCGAGTACCAGCCGTTCACGCCGGCCATCGAGACCCTGCGCGGACTGCTGCTCGGCAGCCGGATCGGCCACAACGGGTGGCTCGCGGTCGCCTGGTGCCTGGGTCTGACGGTGCTCGGCCACCTCTGGGCGAAGGCGGCTTTCAACCGCGATCCGAAGTAGCCGGGAGGACCTCACCCGCCTCCCGCGGCCCGTCCCGCCCGAGGGCGGCGTACTTCCGGCACCGCGTCGGCGTACGCCGCCCGTCGCGTTCCCCGCCGCCCGCCGGGAGCGGGCGCGGACCCCTCCGGGTGGAACCCGCACCGCGCCCGCATGGGCCCGGCCGGCCCGGCCGGCCGCACGGCGAAGGTGCTTTTGGACGCGACCCGGCCGGGACGGCGACCGCGACCGGAGTGCCAGCCGTGGTAGGTGCGCGCGTACGCGAAGCGGGCCGTCGCGCCGGCGGTGTTCATCGAGACCAGGCCGATCCGCAGCGGGCCCTCGTCCGGCAGGGTCCAGGCACCGGTCCGCTCCCGGTGCACCCCGTCCGTGCTGGTCGCGGCGCGTACCTCGTGTTCGTCCGGGGTGGTGCCGGTGCGGTGGGTCAGCCGCAGCCACAGGGTGTCCGCCGTGGGGCCGCCCCACATCGGGCCGTAGGCCGGGAGGGCCGACGGTGCGGCGGTGGCCGTGAGCCCTCCTCGGCGAACTCGGTGACGTGGGTGAGGACACCCGCGGTGTGGGCCACCGGCAGTACGGTGTGCACCAGCTTGAAGTACCGGTCGTCCCCTCCGTACAGCACCAGTCCGGCCCGCTGGTCGGAGGCGGTGGGGGCGAAGCGCAGCTTCTTCTCGACGGTGTAGTCGCCCGTGGGCGCGGGGCGGGTCAGGACGGAGGCGGTGTTGTCGCCGAGGTTCAGCTCGGCCGCCTGGGTCGGCAGGGACAGCGTGCCGCCGCCCACCGCGACCGAGCACCCCACGGCGGCACGCCTCGGGGGCAGGTGGAGCACCCGGTTGTGAAGCACGGCGCCGCCGCCCGGACCGGACGGCCGGTCCGCGCCGTCACCGGCTCCCCGGTTCGGGGGGCGGGCGCAGCGCGTCGACGGTCAGATCGAGGAGCCGGCCGACCCTGTCCGGTGCGTCGGTCGCCGCAGTCGAGAGGAACACGCCGAGGAGCATCACGGTGACGTCCTCGGGGTCGACGTCCGGGCGCAGCGAACCGGCCTCCGCGCCCCTGCGGAGCATCATGGCGATGGCGGCCGTGATGCGTTCCCGCGTCGCGGGCGTGGCGATGCTTCCCGAGGCCCAGCCCGCGTGCAGCGTGTCGGACATGCCGCGTTTGATCCTGAGGAACGCCTCGTACCGGGTCATCCACGCGCGCAGCGCGGCCGCGGGCCCGAGCTCGTCGAGGAGCGCCGGTGCGCTGGACACGACCTCGTCGAGCTCTGCGGCGTAGACGGCCTCCACGATCGCCTCGCGGGTCGGGAAGTGCCGGTACAGCGTGCCGATCCCGACGCCGGCCGCGCGGGCGATCGCGTCCAGCGGTACGGCGTCCGGCGACGCGGCGAAGGCGTCCCGGGCGGCGGCGAGGAGCCGGTCGCGGTTCCGCCGCGCGTCGGCGCGCACCGGCCGATCCGGCACTGCCGCGCCGCGGCCGGCGGCCGCGGGTTCACTCCCAGACAAAACGGAGGACCTCCGGTTAGTGGTACGTTGGGTGAAACGGAGTTGCTCCGTTTTCTCTATGGTCCCATGTGAGGGAGCACACCCATGGCCACCCCCGCCCGATCCCCTCAGGTCACCGCGTCCGGCGCGCGACGCGCCGGCGGCGCCGGACGGCTCGCGGGCCGTACCGTCTCCCGGATCGGCTTCGGCGCGATGCAGTTGGAGCGCCTGCGGAACGACCGCGAGGCGGCGATCGCGATGCTGCGCCGCTGCGTCGAGCTGGGAATGGACCACATCGACACCGCCCAGTTCTACGGCCACGGCTTCGTCAACGAGGTGATCCGCGAAGCCGTCCGTCCAGGGGACGACGTCATGGTGGTCAGCAAGGTCGGCGCCGAACCCGCCCCCGGCGGCCCGCTCCCCCTCCGCCTCGCGCAGCGCCCCGAACAGCTGCGCGCCAGTGTCGAGGACAACCTGACGGCCCTCGGGCTGGAACGGATCCCCCTGGTCAACCTCCGTCGTACGGACGTCGGCCCCGGCCTGCGCGCCGAAGGCGACCAGATCGTCGACCCCGACGACCAGCTCGCCGTGATGACCGCCCTGCGGGACGAGGGCAAGATCGGCGCGATCGGCCTCAGCAGCGTCTCCCTCGACGTTCTGCGCAGCGCCCTTCCCGCGGGTATCGCGTGCGTGCAGAACGCCTACAGTCTCCTGGCCCGCGACGACGAGGACATGCTCCGGCTGTGCCTGGAGGAGGGCATCGCCTGGGTTCCGTACTTCCCCCTCGGCAGCGCCTTCGACGGGATGCCGAAGGTGACCGACGAGCCCGCCGTCGTCACCGTCGCGCGCGAGCTGAGCGCCACCCCCGCACAGATCGGACTGGCCTGGCTGCTCCACCACGCCCCGAACGTGCTGCTGATCCCCGGCACCGCCGACCCCGAACACCTGGAGGCGAACGCGGAGGCCGGAGCGGTCACCCTGGACGGGGCGACGCTCTCCGTCCTGGACGCCGTCCCGTCCCGTTCCGGAGACATCGCACCGGAGCAGGGTGTCCGGCGAAGCGCGGGCGGGACCACGGGCGGATCGCCGCTGCGGTGACCGTGCCGCGAAAGGCGTGGGCCGGGCGCACGGCCGGTTCGGCTCCCGGGTGGGACGAAGCCGGGAACAGCAGCCGCACCGGCGTGCGCCACGGGCGGACCCGGCCCCGGCCCGTCACGGCCCGGACGGGGTCACGACTCGTACCGGAAGACCCCGTCGAGGTCCTCCTCGGCGGGGGTACGGGTCATGACGTTCCCGTCCGGGAAGTGGCGCCTGTGCGTGTCGGTGAGGAAGAGGCCGACGGCGCCGCGGGCGTCGTGGCGTCGCGGACCGGGTCGCCGCGGATGCGGAAGCGGGCCACCGGGACGCCCGGGAACCCCTCGGGGCCCGGGCCCGCGGAGGTGAAGCCGAGGGCGTCCAGACCCCGGGGGCCTTGGCCCGCAGGCCGGTACCGGGCTGCTTCGGGTCGGCGTCCAGCATGCCGTTGACCGGTTCCCGCGGGATGCCGGGGGCGCCGGCCGCGATGGTCTCCAGCACCGCGTCGGCGGCCTGCGCGCCCTGGGAGTGGCCGGCGATCGTGAGCCGTGCGCTCCGGGTCCTCGCAGTGGATCTCCTCGGCAGCGGTCAGGGGGTTCCTGCAGCCCTGCGCGACGCTGCTGTCGTAGCTCGGAGCGGTCAGGTCCGGCATGTTGCGCCCGTTGGGCCAGGGACCGGCGGCGGACGGGGGCGGGCAGGTGCTCTCGCGGCGGATCTTCAACGGCACCGCCGAGCTCTGCGCCGTCCGGACGACGCGCTGACCGGCCTGCCGCGTCGTCCGGACCTGCCCGCCTGCCCGCCTCTGTCCGCCCACCCGATGCGGTGCCGAGGCCGGGGCGAAAGCGCGTCCCCCACGGCCGGCGGGCGGCCGGCGGCCGTGCCGCGCTGGACGTACTCGGTCCCGAACGCGGCCAGGGCGGCAAGGAGGACGCGTCCCGGGCGGGGCCGCACCCGGGTCGACGGCCTCCTCCCGGTTGCCCGCGCAACCGAACCGGCCGGCGAGGCCGTTGGACCCCGACGGGCGGCAACCCCGTTTCGGGGCCACGAAGACGGTGATGGGAGCCGCCACGACGCCCGGTACCGTGGCGGCGCCCCTGCCGCGGCACTACGGCGACTTCACTTCTCCCTGGTTGAGGACGCGCGGGTGGAAGTAGCCGGCCTGGAGCTCGGCGTTGGTGTTGTTCCCCCGCAACTGCTCCGACCACATCATGAAGTACGCCCAGCGGGTCTGGCCGTCGAGCAGGGCGGCATTGGGGATCTTGCCCATCTCGGCCAGTGCGATCGGCTTGCCACCGGCGATGCCCTGCAACTGCTGGTAGTCGGACGAGCTCGGGTAGCTCTTGTACCGGACGTCGAGCGACACGACATCGACGCAACCGGCGCCCGGGTAGTAGTTCGACCAACCGCCCGCCGGATTGTCCTGGACGTTCCACACCCAGATCAGGTTGTCCAGTCCCTTGGCCCCGAGGTAGTCATGGGTGATCCGGTAGAGCCGCGCACTGCCGTTCGTCCCCGGGCGGTGTCCCCACCAGTTCCACGACTCGTTCATCCCGTGCAGCGGCCGGAACAGGACGGGCACGCCCACGGCCTTCAACTGCTGGAAGTAGGGCACGACTTCGTCGAGGCGGCGCTTCCAGGCGGTGTTCAGCGCCGTGCCGTCGGTGACGACCTGCGTGAACTGGGCATCGGTGAGGGCGGACTTCACACCGTCTTCGAACTCGCACGAGCTGCCCATGGTCGGCGGACAGACGTGCCAGGTCAGTGCCACCAGTGAGCCGTTGGCCCACTCGGTCTCCGCCTGGTCGATCACCCGCTGCCGATCGGCCACGTCCTCGGCCCGGAACATCAGGTCGCCGCCCCACAGGCCCGGGTACCGCCCGGTGACGTCCTTGACCTGCTGGGTGTACTGGCCCGGATTGCTCGCGGGCTCCTTGTTGTGCTGGCCGGACACCACGTACGAGCCGGTGATGGAGCGCAGGTGGTCGAGCACCTGCTGCTTGGAACCACTCGGGAACGCCCGGGCGTTCGGGGTCGGAGCCAGCGCCAGGAGCGCGGCGGCGAGCAGCGCGATGCCGCGTGCTCGGGGCATGGGCGTTCCGCGCACGGGACAGTTCCCTTCCCTGGAGGGCAGGTTGCCGAAGACGGTGCTGTCCGGACACTTTGCAGACCGAGGACATCGTTGCCCAGACGTTGAGTAAGTTAAGTAAAAGGCACGTAGTGAAAGGGGTCGTGCCCGTTGGGTGAGGGTGCAGGAGAACTGGACCGGTCCATGGCGGATCCCTCGTGGGCGAGCGACGGGTGACCGTCGGGGACGTCGCGGCCCGCGCCGGGCCGGTTCCGTCCACCGCCCGCGCACCGGTGTCCGGGGCGTTGACAGGAGGTGACACCGCTCCCATCATGGGAGCGCTCCCATGATGGGGCCGGCCGTTGCCCCGCCCGTCGGCCACCGCACCGCAACCCCGCTCCGCCCTCCGTGCCACCGGTGCGGAACGCCCTGCCGCCGCACCGGCACCCCGCCCCTCCGGCGGCACGGTCCGGCATCCGCTGCCCCACCCTGCCGCCGGACCCCCGAGGGAGGATCCCCATGCACTTACCGCACGGACCCGGCCGGCCGGCCGGTACCGGCCGCCGCCGCGCCGCGCGCACCGCGGTCGTCCTGGCCGCCGCGTTCGCCCTGCTGTCCCCGCCGGGCGCCGCCGGCGTCGCGTCCGCCACGTCACAGGCGGACTCCGCGGCGGACGTCAGCGTCCGGGTGAACACCCAGGCATCGCTGGGCCGGCTGTCCGGCACCGCCCGCGGCGTCAACACCGCGGTCTGGGACTCGCACATGAACGACTTCGGGGCCGCCGCACTGATGAAGGCGGCCGACGTCGGGGCGATGCGCTACCCCGGCGGTTCGTACGCGGACATCTACCACTGGCAGACGCACACGGCGCCCGGGGGGTACGTCGCCCCGGGCACCGACTTCGACTCCTTCATGGGCACCGTCCGCGCCACCGGGGCGCAGCCGATCCTGATCGCCGACTACGGCTCCGGCACGCCCGAGGAGGCGGCCGGCTGGGTCCGGTACGCGAACGTCACCAAGGACTACGGGGCGAAGTACTGGGAGATCGGCAACGAGGTCTACGGCAACGGCCACTACGGCAACGGCTGGGAGCACGACGAGCACGGGGACAAGAGCCCCCGTGAGTACGCCCGCCAGGTCCGCGCCTATGCCGAGGCCATGAAGGCCGTCGACCCGACCGTCAAGATCGGCGCGGTCCTCACCACCCCCGGTTACTGGCCGGACGGCGTGGTCGGCGAGGGCGACCCCGGCGACTGGAACCACACCGTGCTCTCCGAAGTCACCGACGTCATCGACTTCGTGAGCGTCCACTGGTACGCGGGTGGATCCGGCACCACCGCCCAGGACGCCACGGCCAGGCTGTCCGGCCTGCCCGGCGAACTGCGTGAGGTGCGCAACCAGATCGACCGGTACGCGGGCGCCGACTCGCCGCGCATCGGCATCGCCCTCACCGAGATCAACACCAACACCGGCGGCGCCCGGCTCACCGCCCGCCCCAACGGCCTGTTCGCCGCGGACGCGTTCATGACGGCCCTGGAGAACGGCGTCTTCACCGTCGACTGGTGGAACACCCACAACGGCGCGGGCCAGATCACCACCGTCGACGGCGAGACCGACTACGGCGACATGGGCATGCTCTCCAGCGGCGCCTGCACCGGCGACGTCTGCGAGCCCGCGCCGAACACGCCGTTCCACCCCTACTACGGCATGAGGATGACCGGCGAACTGGGCAGTGCGGGCGACACCATGGTCGCTGCCACCTCCTCCGCGCAAGACGTCTCGGTACACGCCGTGCACCGTCGCGACGGGAGCCTGGGCGTCCTGCTCATCAACAACGACCCGGACGCCGCACGGACCGTGGACCTCCAGTACGCGGGCTTCACCCCGTCCGCCGCCGCACCCGAAGTCAGTCGCTACGCACGCGGCGACAGCGGCATCACCGAGGTCACCGGCGGGGAGGCGTCCGCCTCCCGGGTCACCGTGCCGCCGTACGCGATGCTCACCGTCACCCTCGAACCGCAAGCCGGCACCGGGCCCGGGGCCTCGGCCGCTGGAACCCCGGGCACCCCGAAGCTGGAGGCGGCGACCGACACCACTGCGCGCCTGTCCTGGGAGGGCGCCGCGGGCGCCACCCGCTACCTGGTCCAGGAGCGCGACGGCGCGTACACCCACCTGGTCGGCGAAACCACCGGCACGTCCGTGACCCTGCGGAACCTGCCCCCGGGCAGCACCCACACGGTCAACGTGCTGGCGGCCGACGCCTCGGGACGGCTGTCCGCCCCGTCCACCCCGCTGACCTTCACCACCGGCACCCCGCCGGACGCCACCTGCGCGGTGACGTACCACCACGACACGAGCTGGGGCAACGGCTTCGTGGCCACGGTCACCGTCCGCAACCTCTCGGACGATCCGATCACCGGCTGGACCGTGGACTGGGACTGGCCGACCGACCGCCAATCGGTGTCCTCCGGCTGGAACGCCACGTTCCACCAGACCGGCCGGCACGTGCGGGTGACCGCCTCCGAGGGCGCGGGACCGCTGGCCCCGGACGGCGGGTCGACGGCCTCGTTCGGGTTCGTCGGCGCCAACGACGGACCCAACCCGGAACCGACGGTCCTCCGCCTCAACGGCACTGCGTGCTCGGGAGGCTGACGACCGGCCCGTCCGGGAGCGGGGCGCGGGGTGACCCGCTCCCGGACGGGTCCCGCCCCGGAGGGGGAGGGTCGGCGGGCGGCCACGCCGCGCAGTTGTCCGCAGAACCGGTCCGCCGCTTCACGGACCGGCTGGCCGCCCGCCGCCTGCCGCCCCGCACACCTGACCGGTCCCGTCGAGGGCATCCGCTCCCCGCCGCGGCGCCGGCCACCCGTCCTGGTGGCCCGGCTCCGTTGCCGCGGGGGAGGAGGCCGATCGGCCGGTTCACGTTCACACGACCTCGCAGCCGTCCATCACGATCCCCGTCACCGGCTCGGCCCCTGTACTCCCAAACGGGACCGCACCGCACGCGTGACATGGGGAAGTGCGGTGCGCCCAACACTTCGGTGCGCTTCGGACCGAGGCCGAGGGCATCGTCGCGCGGGGCCGAACGGGCCGAGGCGATCGAACGGGCAACCGCCGTTTGGTGAGCCGTGTGCGCGAGCACCCGACCGCCGGGCGCAGGGAACGCGTCAGCCCGGTCAACCGCCGGCGCCTGCCGGAAGTGTTCCCCGGCGCCCCCCGGGCGGGTGATGCGGCGACGCTGGAGAAGGTGCTCACCACGGACGTCCTCAGTTGCTCCGACGGCGGAGGAGCACGGGGCGCCTCGAGGATCCCGGCCGTCGGACGTCCGCACGTCTCCACGTACCCCGTGGCCTTCGCGACGCGTTTTGGTTCCATAGGAATTAGCGAACATGCGATAAACCCGTATGCTTCGAGCGCTCCCTTCTGCGCCTTTCGGACCGACGCGAAAGACTGCGATCCTTGGTGGGCAGGCAAAGGCGAGCCCGTTTGTCCCGGGTTCACGCCGTTTTCCCGCCAGTAATTCTGCAACCGCGTGAGGTGGAATCATGCGTGTGTCCATGAAACGTTTTTCAGCCCTCGGCCTGTCCGCGGTCATGCTCGCCGCCGTACAGGTGGCGGCCGACGCCCCGGCCGCACGGGCCGCCGTCGGGGTCCGCTTCAGTCAGCTCCTCAACGGCGAGCGCCTGTCCGACGGAGACATGATCCAGGCGACAGACCTGCCCGGCGGCGTGGATCCCGGGGTGATCAAGATCCAGTTGAAGCTGGCCGGGGTCAGTTGGTGGAAGGGCATCCAGTCGGGACCGATCGTGCTCTGCCAGGCGCAGGACAACCAGACCTCGTCGGCCGCCCAGTTCTCGGTCTCCGACTTCCGAGCCCACGGACTCCAGTTGTGGAAGGCGAAGACGTTCGGCGTTCACACGCAGATGTACAACATCGTCGACGCGACCCAGCAGATGTCCGGTGGACATTCCTACGTCTTCGTCTGGGAGAGGGACTGATGGTGCGCATGACCTCCGTTGCCAAGCGGCTCCTGCCCGCCGTGGTGCTGGCCGCCGCCGTGGGCGGCAGCGGTGCGCCGGCGGCGCTGGCGGCCGCCCCCGCGAGCACCTCGTACACGGCCGTCGGCCGGCCGGCGTACGACACGGACTGGACGTTCTACGCGACGTTCGCCACGGCGGGCGCCTGCCTGGCCAAAGCCGCCGCGTACAAGAACGAGTACTGGTGGGTCGAGGCCACCACCTGCATCCACGACGCGGCGCACAACACCTGGCTGATGTTCTACGAATCCTGATCGCCCCTCGCCCGAGGGTGGTCGGGAGAGGGGCGTGGGCCCCACCGGTGGGCCACGTGGCCGGGGTTGCCTCGTCCTCGGTAAGGTGCGCCGATGCCATCGATCAAACGGTTCCAAGTCACCTTCGACTGCGCGGAACCCGAACGTCTCGCTCGCTTTTGGTGCGAGGTGCTGGGGTACGTCGTACCGCCGCCACCGGAGGGGTTCGCCACGTGGGACGATTTCAAGCGCTCGCTGCCACCTGAGCAGCGGGACGCACGGTTCGCGTGCGTCGATCCCTCCGGTGTGGGCCCGCGACTGTTCTTCCAGCGCGTTCCCGAAGGGAAGGCCGCCAAGAACCGGCTGCACCTTGACGTGCGGGTCGGCACCGGACTCGTGGGGGAAGAGCGCCTCGCCGCACTCGAGGCCGAGTGCGCACGACTGGTCCCGCTCGGCGCGGTACACGTGCGAACGCTGTATGACGGCAGTGACGCGTGCATCCCGATGCTGGACATCGAGGGCAACGAGTTCTGTCTTGACTGACCGTCCTCGGAGCCGGCGAGGTGGGCAGCCGCATCCCTCGGGCCTCTCTGGTCCCGCACGGGGCGGGAGCCGTTCCGCGCGGGCGAGGTCGTGCGGCCGGGCGATGCCGAGCACGGCGGTGCGAACTCCGTCGCCCTTCAGACGGCAGTCGGGAAGGATCCTCCAAGGGGCCGGCCGCCGCCGTGGTCGAAATCCCCGCATGCCGCCACGCCTGCGTCGAATGAATATTGCATATGACCATAGCTTGCGGATGCAGTGGCGACTTGTCAGTCCTTCGAGACCAAACCGAACTGATGACCCGGATTCCCGTTCTGTCCTTCGAGTCGGACAATGAAGGAAATCGCTTTTGAATCAAGGGGGGCGGAATGAGGAAACGATTGGCGATTTTCGCGCTGGTCGCCGGAACGATGGTGGCGATGACGCTCGGTGCTCCCGTCGAGGCGCAGGCGCAGGCGCAGGCGCAGGCGCGGACGCAGGCGCGGGCCCTGTGCCCCGGCAATGCGATCTGCCTGTGGCGCGGGGAGCGCCACACGGGCACCCGCTACGTGTGGACGGGCGGCTATCACGACCTGCCCGGCAACTTCACGGACCACGTGGGTTCCTTCCGGGCCAACACGGGCGGCGCCTTCATCGACTGGGCCAGCGGCAAGGAGTGCCATTCGGTGCGCAAGGGCGACTACCGGGACTACTACCTGAGCGGGTTCGGCGGAAAGATGGACGCGGTGGGTAGAAACTGCTGACGCGACCTGATGCCGTACAGGTGTCAGCGAGTGCGGCCAGCCGGAGGGCGGCCGCGGGCCAGGGTGTCCGGGTGGCCGTACGGGTGAGTCCGGCCGGGTCGTCGCCCCGCCCGTCCCGCTGACCGGTGCGGGGACCGGCAGCAGTGCCCCCGGCCCGTGTCACGCGGTGACCGGGGGCATCGCCGTGCCGGTGTGGGAACGGGCACCGTTTCCGGGCAGGTGCTCCCCGCGGCCGAGTACTTCAGGGACGATGAGGCATGCGTTCGGATGACTGCCACCTCACCGAAGGCATCGACGACTTTCTCGCCCGAGCCGGAGACTTCCTGCGTTCGCGCCCCACCCTGCACACCATGCCGCTGACGGTGATCGAGAAACTGAGAACGCGCGGGGCGGACGCGCCGGGCGCCGAAGCCACCGTGCTCGGCCGGCTGGAGCGAGGGGGCGAGGTCTGCGCCGTCTTCTACCGTCCTGCGTCCCACCGCCTCAGCCTCACCCCCGTCTCCCCCAGCAGGCCGACACCCTCGCCGCTCACCTGGCCGGCCTCGGCCGGCCCCTCCTCGGCGTCACCGCAGAACACGGCACCGCCACCGCTTTCGCCGAGGCGTGGCGGCGGCACGCGGGCGCAGTGCCGGTTCCCAGCCGGCGGGGCCGCCTCCACCGCCTCGGCACGCTCACCCCGCCGGAGCCGTTCCCGGAGGGTCGGGGCCCGGACGTGGAAGCGCAGGACCACGAGCAACTCATCCGCTGGTGCAGTGGGGGGTGGCGGGGGCCGGGTGGCGGGGTACGGGAACCGCCATGTGCCCGGCCGGCCGTGCGCCTGCTGCGAGCGGTCTCAGCGCAGCCGGCGCACGCGCAGCACCAGGTCGTCGGCATGGTGCGCGCCGGCGCCGCCGTCGGGTGCCACGCGTGGCCGCTGCTCGTCCACTTCCACCTCCCAGTCGTCGTCGAGCAGAGCGGTGACCATCGAGGGCCAGACGTAGTCGGCCGGATCGAAGCCGCTGTCGTGCGCGTGCTGGGTGTCCATCCCCGCGTGGTGCACGAGGAGCAGCACACCGCCGGGCGCGACGGCATCGAGCAGCGCTCGCTCGGCCGCGGCGTCGGGAGTGCGCAGCAGGGCCGGGTACTGCGCGGAGACCAGGTCGAAGGAGGCCGGTGGGAGCGCCGCCTCCGTCAGCGCGGCGTGCACCCAGCGGACGGCGAGGCCGGCCTCCCGCGCGTGTCCGGCCGCCCGCTCCAGTGCCACGCCCGAGACCTCCAGCGCGGTCACGTCCCAGCCGCGGCGCGCGAGCCAGACGGCATCCGCGCCCTCGCCGCAGCCGACGTCGAGCACCCGCCCGGGGGTGAGCGCGGCTACTTCGGCCACGAGCGCACCGTTGGGCCGGCCGCTCCACAGCTGTTGTCGTTCGGCGTAACGGTTGTCCCACTCCGCCCGCACCGCGGGATCCCCGACGTATCCGTCGGTGGACGAGGGGGTGCTGGGCGCGGTCGATTCCGCTGCGATTTCGTCGTTCACGGGGCCACCGTCGCCCAGCGCGTCCCGGGACGCCATTCCTGTTGCCGGTCCGGCAAAACGAGGTCCGAGCGGCGGGGACGGCCGGCCGCGGTCGGTCCTCCCCGCCCGTGCCGCGCCGCGCGTTCCACCGCCGTCCGCCCTGCCGGGCTCCTGCCCGCCCCGGGTCCGCCCGCGTGTGGTCACGCCGGGCACCGATCACGGCGACGTACCTCCACGACCCGCCGGTGCTGCCGGCTTCCCGCCCCGTTCGCCCCGGGTGCCCTCACTGCCCGGTCACGGAGGTGGGGGACCGCGGGGAGGCGGCCGGTGGCGCGAACAGTGCCCGGACGGTTTCGGTGGCCAGGTCGCGCAGCCAGGCGTGGGCACGGTCGTCGTCGTGGCGCTGGTGCCACAGCAAGTACAGCGGGACGGCGGGCATCGGGAGCGGCAGCGGCAGTGTGATGAGGCCGAGCCGGTCCCGTGCCGCGCGGGTGACCGCGTCGGGAAGGCTGAGCACCAGGTCGGTGCCGGGGGCGAGCCGCAGCGCCAGGTCGACGGTGGGCCCGGCGGCGACGACGCGGCGTTCGTGCCCGTGCGTGGCCAGGGCGTCGTCGATCGGGTCGCGCAGGCGTCCGCGCCGCGAGACGGTGAGGTGTTCGGCGGCCGCGTAGCGCTCCAGGCTCAGCGGACCCTCGGCGAGGGGGTGGCCGGGGCGGACGGCGACGACGAGCCGCCGCCCCGGCATCCACTCCGCCGCCCTCAAGGTCCCGTCACCGATCGTCTGACCGCGCAGCGGCCCGATTCCGTTCCCTCCCCGCACACACCGCAAGGAGCACCACCTCATGACCACCATCGGCATCCTGGGGGCCGGCCGCGTCGGCACCGGCCTCGCCGGCAAGCTCGCCGCGGCCGGGCACCACGTCGTCCTCGGCCGCCGGAGCCCGCAGGACCGGACCGCAGCGGCCGGCGAGGGCGCCGATCCCCGCGTCTCCCTCTCCGACCAGCGCACCACCGCCCGCACCGCGGACATCGTGATCAACGCGACGCCCGGCGGCAGCGCCCTGGACCGCCTCGCCGACCTGCGCACCGAACTCGCCGGGAAGATCCTCGTCGACGTCTCCAACGCCACCCGCGACGCCGACGACGGCCTGCCCGGCGACCTGTGCTGCCCCGGCGGCAGCCTCGCCGAGCAACTCCAGGCAGCCCTCCCCGACACCCGTGTGGTCAAGACCCTCGACACCATGTTGTTCATGGTCATGACCGCTCCCGAAATCCTGGCCACCCCGCCGACCGCCTACGTCTCGGGCAACGACGAACACGCGAAGAAGACCGTCGCCGGCCTGCTCGGCGACCTGGGCTGGCAGCCCGCGTGGATCGAGGACCTCGGGGACATTCACCACAGCCCGCGCCACCGAGGCCATGATCCTGGTGGTGCCCCACATCCTGCGCCGGCACGGCTTCAAGCCCTTCGCCGTCCCCCTCGCCCGCTGACCCCGTGCGGGCCGGCACCGCGAAGCGGGAACCCGCCCCGCACGGGGAGCCGCCCGCGGCTTCACCCGGTTCGCCCGGACCGGACGGCGGACCGGTACTCCAGCCCGGCGTCGCCGGCCGGCGGACGCGCCAACGGGATCCCGGACCGCGACGGCGTGCGGTGAGCGGTGGCCTCGCTCCGCGTCCGGCCCCGGGATCGGTAGGCGTCGTTGATCGTGCAGTCGGTGTTCGGCTCCCCCGGCTGCGGAGGGGCAGCGAGCGTCATGGGCCGTGGTCGCGTCCGTCCCGTGGGACGAAGGCCGCGAGGGCGTCGGCGTCGGTCGCGCGGGCGTGCAGGAAGTGGTCCGTCCGCTCGGTGATGTCGGGGTAGGACGAGTCCCGGCTGAGCTGGGTGGCTGCGGCTTGGAGGTCGAAGTGCGTGGTGCGGAGTCCGACGCCCGGGCCCGGGAGGGCCCAGTGCGCTCCGGAAGGAGAGCATGCCCCGGCCTCATGCTCGCCCCCCTCGGGCACGGGGCCACGTGTCGTCTGAGGGGTGCGCACACCGCCAACGGCCTCACGCCCCGGCGGTTCCACGTCCTCGGACTGCTCCACGATCGGGGCCCCTTGGCGCAGACCGCCCTGGCCGCGGAGACGGACACCGCGGCCAGCGTGCTCGTCACCCTCCTCAACCCCCTGGAGAACGAGGGGCTGGTGGCGCGTACGCGCGATCCCCGCGACCGGCGCCGTCACCTGGTTGTGCTGACCGAAGCGGGACAGCGGCGGCTGCGAGCCGCGGTCGGCGCGCAGCGGGAAGCGGAGGACGACCTCTTCCGCTCACTGGACGGCTCCCAGCGTCCGCGGCTGACGCAGCTCCTCGCCCTGGTGCGGGACGACCTGACCGACGGCGGCGAACACTGCGGCACGCCGGCCTTCCTCGACAGGAAGGCGCCGCAGGGCGGACCGACGTGATCCGCCGGGGCGGGTTCGCAGCGCGCACTGCGCGGCACCGGCCGGTGCCGCGCGCGGGGGTGCCGGCGCCTGCTCGGCCGCCCGCGGACGGACCCTCCGCGTGGCCGAACGGGCCCGGGCATCCGATCGGCCGGTCCTAGACTGTCAGCCTGTCATCGGGGCGACCGTCTTCGGCCCTGCGAACACCATCGGAAAGCCTCCTCATGTTAAACAGCGCGCTGCCCCGCCGTACGGAGGCACGCTGGATCCTGGCCGGCACGCTGCTGTCGGCGGTGGGCCGCGGACTCACCCTGCCCTTCCTGTTCGTTTACCTCAGCGACGTCAGGGAGTTGTCCGGCACCCAGGCGGGACTGGTGATCGGTTGGTACGGTGCGGTCGGCCTGGTCCTGTCGCCGGTCGGCGGCGCCCTCATCGACCGGTTCGGAGCCCGCCGGGTGGTCGTGTCGAGCCTGCTCGTCGAAGCCGTCGGCACCGGGGCCCTGGCGCTGGTCCACACGGTGGGAACGGCGTTCGCGGTGATGTCGGCGGTGGCCGTGGGCAACGCCTCCGTCCTGGCCGGGCAGTCCACCATCCTCACCCGCCTCACCGGCGCGGACGAACGGCAGCGCGTCTTCGGGCTCCACTTCACGCTGCTCAACCTCGGCATCGGGCTGGGCGGAGTGGTGGCGGGCGCCTTGGTGGACACGGCCAGGCCCGGAACGTTCCAGGCCGTCTACCTCATCGACGCGGTGAGCTTCCTCGCGCCGGTGGTGATCCTGCTGGCGCTTCCGGGAGTCAGCGACCGGCACCGGACGCCGGAGAAGGAGGAGGTCCGGCCGGCCTCGGGCGGCGCCCGGTCCGGCGGGTACGCGGCCGTGCTCCGCGACCGTCCCTTCCGGCGGCTGGTCGGCTACGGCCTGGTGCTGACGACGTGCGGGTACGCCCAGATCCAGGTCGGCTTCCCCGCGTTCGCGACCCGGGTGGTCGAGGTGACACCGCGCATCGTCGCGTGGGCCCTGGCGGGCAACACCGTCGTGATCGTGGTGTCGCAGCTGCTCATGATCCGGTTGATGGAACGCCGCAGCAGGTCCGGCGTACTGGCGGTGGTGGGCGTGACCTTCGCCGCCGCCTGGCTCGTGCTGGGCCTCGGCGGTGTCGTGGCGGAACACCACGCGCTGCTGGCGGCGGTGTGCGTGGCGGCCTGCGCCGCCGTCTTCGGATTCGGCGAGACGATGCTGTCGCCGGTGCTTCCGGTGCTCACCAACGCACTGGCCACGGACGAACTGCGCGGCCGGTACAACTCCTTCACGTCCGTCATCTTCGGGATCGGCGGGGTGATCGGTCCCGTCACCGCCGGTCCGCTGCTGACCCTCGGGGGCGGCACGGTCTGGGCCGGGCTGGTGACGGCGGGCTGCCTGGTCGCCTCGCTGCTGGCACTGACGCTGCGTCCGCTGCTGAGCGCCGACCAGGACGGCCGCATCATCGCGCAGGCTCCGGCCGACGGCCGGACGTTCACCAGCAGTTGAGGCGTGGAGGACGCGTCCGGCGGGGGCGGGTGACACCGGGGTCCTCCGGCGGGCCCGCCCGGGGCAGTGGATGCCCTCCGGCGGGCCCGCCCGGGAACCCTCGTGGTCAGGCAGCGCCGTCGCGGGCCCGGAGCCGGTCGAGGAACGCGTCGACGGTGGCCGGTGGGGCGTTCCAGCCCAGTGCCCGGCCCAGGCGGGTGACCTGCGGCAGCTCGCCGGCGCGGGCGGCGTGCTCCGGGTCGTCGAGCCACTGCTCGAACGGCCCGTCCCAGCGGACACGCCCCTGGTGCATCACCACGACCCGGTCGAAGTGGCGGGCGCAGAAGTCCATGTCGTGCGTGACGGCCACGAGGGTCTTGCCGCGCGCGGCGAGTTCGTCGACGACCGTGCCGAGCAGTTCGAGCGAGCGGTGGTCCTGGTTGATCGTGGGCTCGTCCAGGATCAGCACGGGGGTGTCCATGGCGAGGACGGAAGCGAGAGCCACCCGCTTGCGCCGGCTGAAGGAGAGGTGATGGGGGTGGTCCGAGGCGTTCCCCGACAGCCCCGTGACCCGCAGCGCCCAGGCGGTGAGCTCGTCACGCCGCGCGGCGGAGAAGCCGAGGTTGCGGGGTCCGAAGGCCACCTCGTCGGCCACCGTGCGGGCGTGGAGCTGGTTGTCCGGGTTCTGGAAGACGAAGCCGACCGTGCGGGCCAGGGCGGCGACGGGCAGCCCCTCGGTGCTCCTGCCGTCCACCTCCACCACGCCCGAGGTGGGGCGGAGTATCCCGATCAGGTGCCGGGCGAGGGTGCTCTTGCCCGCGCCGTTGGGCCCGACGACGGCGACGCGCTCACCGGCCCGCACCTGCAGCGAGACGTCCCGCAGCGCGAGGGTGCCACCGGGGTAGCGGTGGGTGAGGGAGTCGACACGAAGGATCATGAACCGTCTCCGATGACCAGGGGCCTGCGGCCGGCCCGGGTGAAACCTTCGGCCGCGGCGTCCAGGGTGATGGGAAGTGGCCGGCTGCGCGGCCACAGGCCGTGCCCGGCGGCCCGCCGGGCGGCGGTCGTGTAGTCCAGTGGGGCCACGCCCCAGTCCGCCAGCCGGGGATCGGTCAGGACGTCCTGGGCCGTGCCGTCGGCAACGATCCGGCCGTTCTCGAGCACCACCACACGGGGGCCCCAGTGGGCCGGCAGCTCCAGCCGGTGTTCGACGAGCACGACGGTCGTGCCCGACTCCCGGAGCGTGCCCAGCGTGTCAAGGACCAGACGGGCTCCGTCCGCGTCCAGCTGGGAGGTCGGTTCGTCCAGGACGAGTACGGACGGGCGCATGGCGAGGACGGAACCGATGGCGAGCAACTGCTGCTGGCCGCCGGAGAGTTCGTACGGCGACCGGTGGGCCAGCCCGGTGATCCCCAGGTCGGCCATGACCTGGTCGACCCGCTCGCCCATCTCGCCGCGTTCGACCCCGAGGTTCTCCAGGCCGAAGGCGAGCTCCGCCCGGACCGAGAAACGCGCTCCCGATATCTGGTTGAAGGGATTCTGCATCACCAGCCCGACGTGGGCGGCGAGTTCGGCCACCGGCGTATCGGCGACCGGGCGCCCGGCGACACGGACCGTCCCGGTGGTCTCACCGCCGGTCAGGTGGGGGACCGTGCCGCCGATCGATGCGGCGAGGGTCGACTTCCCGGCGCCCTCGGCGCCCACCACGACGACCAGTTCACCCTGTTCGACACGCAGCTGGACACCGCTCAGGGCGTCGGTCGATCCGGTGGGATAGGCGAACGAGTAGTTGTTGAATTCGATCACCGGGCGGCTCCCCACACGTTGAACGCGACGGCGGCGAGCGCGCACAGCAGCAGCACCGTGCGGGCGGCGCGCTCGGCGGCGGTGTCCGGCACGTCGGACAGGCTGGTCGGACGGCCGGGTGCCCCGAAGGCCCGCGCCTCCATGGCGGCGGCGCGGTCCGTCACGTCGGTGAAGGCCCCCATGACGAGGGGTGCCGCGAGCGGCAGCAGCGCGCGGACACGGCCCCGGACACCCTTCAGCATCAGGCCCCGGGCCTGTTGCGCGTGGAGGATGCCCTGCGCGCGGGCGGCGAGGGCGGGAGCCAGTTGCAGGGCCGCCGAGAGGACGTAGACGACGCGTGGCGACATGCCGCGCTGGAGCAGCGCGCCCATCAGCAGCGCGGGGTGCGTGGTGAGCAGGACGAAGCAGAATCCGCCGATGAGCACCATGATGTGCAGCGAGGTCTCCAGGGCGAACCGCACCCCCTCGCCCTTGAGGCTGAGCGGCCCGACGCGAGCCAGCACGTCCTGCGCACCGGGGTAGAAGAAGCCCTGCACGAGGAAGAGGGCCGCCGCCACGGGAAGGCCGAGCGATCCGACCAGGAGCAGGAGCCTTCGTGTCACTCCGGCACAGACGGCGACCGGGACGACGGCCACGAGCAGGATGAGGGCGGGCCACCACGCGGACGTGTCGGCGAAGGCGCACACCCCGAGGGAGCCGGCGAAGACGAGCTTGGTGACCGGATTCAGCCGGTGCACCCAGGAGGTGCCGGTGCTGGCCAGGACGTTCACGTCGCCTTCGCCTCCGGGTGCCGCCGGGACGACCGCAGGACGCGGTGCGCGCGGACGAAGGGGAACCGCTGACCGAACCCGGGCGGCAGTCCCGCGAGGACGGCGAGGGCGAGGGCCACGGTCAGCGCCTTGTCGAGCGGGTCCGCGGCCAGCCCCTGCAGACTGGCCGCCTTGAGCATGCCGTTGCCGTACGCCTGGAAGGTGGCGATCAGGGCGGACTGCCCCACCGAGCCCGAGGCGTTGCCGAAGACGAAGGCGGTGATGGGCGCGGAGACGGTACCGGCCACCACTCCGATCAGAGCCCCGCCCAGCAGGGCCGTCGGGGTACGGCGGAACCACCCGCAGCGGGCCAGCAGGCCGGCGGTACAGCCGATCGCCGCCGCGGTGGCGGCGTAGGGGAGGGCGCCGGGCGTGATCGTCATGCCGACGAGGATGCTGGCGAGCGCCCCGGTGGCCGCTCCTGCCGCCGGGCCGGCGAGCACACCCACGAGGACGGTGCCGATGGAGTCGAGCTGCAGGGGCAGACCGCTGAAGTAGACGACCTTGCCCATGACGATGTTGACGGCGACGGCCACCGGAAGCAGCGACACCGTCGCGGTCGCCATCCCGGCCATGGCGCCGGAGACGATCAGCATCGCGCCGGCGGCGTACCCGAGGAGCGCCAGCAGGGCCGCCGGGCCGCCCACCCCGTGCTCGGACGTGGGGCGCACCGCGATCAGTACCGCGTAGGTGGCCGCGACGACCGCCGCTCCGACTCCCGCACGTAAATGCCCAGCCACTGCCCGGTCATGCATCGGGCGCTTGTCTTCTTCCACTGGTTCACGAGCTCCCATATCCGGACCACGGGTCGTCTTGTGAGACAGACACCTTCGTCAGTCCGCGCGATCCGTGTCAATGCCGTCCTGGGTTTTTAGTGTCCTCTGTGAGAAACAGCGAAATCACGTGCCGCTCGTTTACCGTGCACATACTCGGCATTGGTCGGCCGTTGCCCGGTTCATGTTCATTTCGACTGGAGGGCCCGATGGGTGAGGGGGGCGCGGGCGTTGCGGTGAAGGCCGGTGCCGGCGTCCCGGTCGTGCTCTTCGCGCAGGGTGTTCGACGGGTCCTTGGGCGTGAAACACCCTTGACGAAGTCGGCACGGCCGGGGCGGGGTCGGCCCCCGGCTTCTCCGTGACTTCTGCATATGGCCTGTTCAGGGTTGCGGAGGTCCGCCCGGTGCGACATTCGGTGAGGGTGGACGGCACCTGCGGAGCGGTTCTCCCCGCCGTGCTCCGGTTCGGCGACCGGCGCTCCGGGGGGTGGGGAGGAAGAGGTCGTTCGAGGTGGGGACGGCGATGCGGCGGGTCGTCGACGCCGCGGGAAAACGTGCCTACAACACGTCCTCGCCGACCGATCCGATAGGCCATCAAAATCAGCCATCACGCGATCGAATCGCCGGTTGACAGCCCGCTATTTGTGACGTGGAATCAGCACGGGCCACCAAGTGGAACCTGTTATTCCTTGCTGTCTGCCCACAGGGTCCGCATTCTTGCCGACTTTTTACCGAAAGAAGGTTTCCATGGCCACCCATCAGAGCTTCGCCAGCGCCTATGTTGCGGGCCTCAAAGAGGTTCTGGACGAAGGGAAACACGTCCCCTCGGTACGCGACCCGTTGTCCAAGGCATCTGACTTCGGGCGGAACGACCGCCCGTACCGGGAACTGATCGGGTACCAGACGACGATCGAGGACCCGGCGTCCTGCCTCGCCGTGAGCCCGGCCCTCCCCGTCAACCTGCCGTACTGCTTAGGCCTGCTGGCGTGGTCCCTCGACGGCCGCAACGACGTCGCCACACCGGCGTACTACCGCCGCGGCGCGCACGAGTACTCCGACGACCAGCACACCCTCAGCGGAGCCTTCGGCCACCGGCTGATCACCCACAACGGGGACCAGCTCGCGGAAGTGGTGCGCCGCATCGAGCAGGACCCCGCACACCGTCGTGCCTTCGCCCTGGTCCTGGAGCCGGAGGACAACTTCCGCCAGTCGCGCGAGTATCCCTGTGCCGTCGGTGTGCACCTCTTCCTGCGGGACGGCGCGCTGACCTGGCTCACCGTCATGCGGGCCCAGCAGGCACTGACCGTCATGCCGTACGACGCCTTCCTCTTCATGGGCCTGCACCAGTACGCGGCCTCCCTGCTCAACGTCCCCTGCGGTCCTTACATCCACCAGGCGGGAACCTTCCACTTCTACGAGAACGAGGAGTCGATGGCCCGGAAGATCGTGGACACGCCGCCCGTCGCGGCCGCACTGCCCGCCTTCCCGGGCACCGCCGAGGCCGGCCGCGAGGCGGCCCGTGAACTGGTCCTCCTGGAGAGCCGGCTGCGGGAGGCGGCCGAGGCGGGCGACCGCGCCACCGTGGACGAGATCGCCGGGCGCAAGGCCGGCTGCGACTTCACCGACGTGGCCCGCGCCTGCCTCGCCACCCAGGCGTACCGGAAGCTCGGTGACAGCACCACGGTCGTCTCCAGTCCCGTGGCGAGCGAAGCAGTCGCGGACCTGATCGCCGCGTCCTGAGCATGCGGAAAACGGACCCCCACGTGAAGACCGCCCTCCGCCCCGTGCTCTCACCCCGAAGCCCCGGCAAAGAAACGGCCGTTGACGAGCTGGCCTCCCGCCTGCTGCGCCGGCGGCGGCTGTTCGACTCCACGCCCGGGGCCCGATACCGCTACCCGGTCATGGCCGCGCTGGTACCGGTGGCCACCAGCAGGGGCGGAGAGGTCGCCTACCCCGGTGACCCGATGTGCCTCTACTCCGCGCTGACACTGGCGATCCGCCGCGGTGTCGCCCGCTCACGGGCCGGACTGTCCGAACAGCCCGCCCTCGACGACGTCTGTGCGGACTGGGGCGACTACCCGACCGACGCGTACCGGCGGACGGCGAGCGGTCCCCGCACGACGCTGATCGCCGACAACCCGACGACCGACGGCCACGTCTTCGACCCGCGCGTCTGGGACGGCGCGGCCCGGACCCGCTTCATCACCGAACTGCGGGCCCAGCGGCCCACCGTGGTCCTGCTCAGTGCGGTGTCCGCCGCGCACCGCTACGCACTGGAGATGGCCGAGCTGGCCAAGACCCACTCACCCGGCTGCTTAGTGGTGGTCGGCGGACGGCACGCCGACGAGACCGTGCGCTACGCGCCCGCCTCGCACACCGTCGACCTGTCCTGGAGCAGCACCGTGGAAGTCATCCGTGACGGCCGGTCCGCGCCGGTCGTGGACTTCGTCGTGGCCGGTGACGGGGCTCCCGGCCTCGACCTCCTGTTACAGGCCCTCTCCCTCGTCCTCGCGCCGGAACCGGGACCCGTCCGGACCGAGGACGTCCTCGCCGCCCTGCCGCTCGTCGCCGCCGGAACCGACGACCTGACCGGCTCGTACACCATCGCCGGGCTCTGCGCGGACCGGGTCGTGGTGCAGCCGGTGCTCGGGCGTCGGCTCACGTCGGCCGAACTCCCCTCGCCCTACGAGGCGTTCTCCGTCCGGTCCCGGTTCGCCGTCTTCACCCGGGCCGGCAGCTCACCCGTCGGCAGCCGCACGGCCCACATGATGACGCTGGACTCCTGCCCGTTCAAATGCACCTTCTGCTCCGAGAGCATCCAGGTGTCCCAGCGGCCCACCCGCTTCGCCGTCAGTGAGACCGCGCACGCCGCGGACCGGCTGGCCCAGTTGATCGACTGGGGCGCGGAGGCCGCCTTCTTCGACGACCCCGTGTTCTGGGGCGGCAACTGGAAGGCGATCAGCGACTTCTGCCACGACCTCCAGGCCCGCCGCGCCGAGCAGGGTGACACCGTGCCGTTCGAGTGGGGTGCCCAGCTCACGGTGGACGTGGTCCTCAACCGGGCGAAGGCGGCGGAGGTCGCGCAGACCCTCGACCTGATGGCGGCCAGCGGCTGCACGTACGTCTACATCGGGATCGAGAGCATGGCGCAGCGCGTCATGGACCACGTGGGGAAGAACCTCACGCGCCGCAACCCCGAAGCCTGGGTGGACAAGGTGCGGGAGGCGCTCGAGACCATCAGGGGGCACGGCATCCGAGTGGGCAGCTCGGTGCTCTTCGGCCTCGACGGCGAGAACCGGGAGACGATCGAGGAGACGATCGAGGAGATCGGCCGTCTCATCGACGACGGCCTGCTGGTCATGGCCAGCCCGAACATCCTGACCTACCACCCCGGGACCGCCATCACCGCGCAGCACGGGCAGGACCGGCTCGACTACCACTCCCGCAAGGACAACCGGCCCCCGTACACCTACTTCGAAGAGGCATATCCGGAAGTCGTCTCCAGGCTGCTGACCGAGGACGACATCTGGTACATCCACACGTCCGCCGAGAAACGCTGGGGCACCACCCGCAATCTCGACAGCCACTCCCTGAACGAGGCCTCATGAACCCGACGATCCCGCGTCCGCCCGCCGACCCCCCGACGCTGGAGGTCGACCGGGGGAGCTACTGGGGCAAGTACTTCACCTACTTCCCCGCCCTGACCCGTTACGTCCCGCTGGGTGACTACGCACGGCTCACCCGGCCGCGCGCCTGCGTCCTGGGGGCTTCCGACGGCAAGTTCGCCCTGCCCCTGCTGCGCGCCGGCTGGGAGGTCGTCGCGATCGAGACCGACGAGCTCTTCCTCGGCGGTGGCGAACTGGACCTGCTCGACGGACACCACGTCGTCACCGGGCTCCGTGACCGGCTCGCCGCGGAACACCTCGCGGACCGCTGCACCATCGTGGAGCAGGACTACATGACCGTCCCCGCGGAGGGGGACTTCCAGCTGGTCATGGGCAGTGGCCTGTGGTCCATGGCGCCCAACAGGGCACACAGCCTGCAGGCCCTCATCGACCACGCGATGGACATGGTGGCACCGGGCGGCATCTTCTTCGGCGACTACCTCATCGGCCTCAACGACGAAGAGAGGGAGTGCGGTTACTACCCGGAGACCGAGGTGATGGAGAAGATCGTCGACCGGCCCGGCTGGACGCTCTTCGAGAACGCGGACCTGGGGATCCACGGCGAGAGCCACCTCGGCTACGAGCAGTGGCACTACCACCGCTACGCCGCCGTCATCACCCACCGGATGCCTCCGCCGCGCGAGACGGCAGTGGCCAGGTGACCGGGCCGGACACCGCACGCGCGGTCCCCGGTCCGGGGACCGCGGAGCGGCCGGGCAGGACGTTCGACGTCCTGGTCACGGACCTGGACGGCACGCTGCTGGACGCCGAGGGCGTGCTCCGCGAGCGGACCGTGCGCGTCCTGCGGGCGCTGGCCGCCGCCGGTGTCCGGATCGTCTTCGCGACCGCGCGTCCCGCGGCGTCCGCGCGCGCCGTCCTCGCCCCGGCCGCAGGTCTGGGAGCCGTCCTCGTCTCGTCGAACGGCGCGGTGGCGGGCGACCTCGACGGCGACCGGCCCTACTGGGTGCGAGGGATGCCGTCCTCGACCGTACGCGCGGTCGTCGCGCGGCTGGAGGCCGGCGCGGCCTGGGCCGTGGACCGCGAGGGGGACCGGCTCCTGGGCCCCGGCTGGCCGGACGTCCTGGCCGCCGGCCCCCTCGTCGAGCGCTCGGTCGCCGGGCCGCCCGCCGCCGCGGACCCGGAGCCCGCCCTGTGCCTGATGGTCACGGGCGGTCCCGCGGACGCCGCCGCGCTGTGCCGGCCGCAGGACGCCGTGGTGTGGACCTCCTCGCAGCCCGGCCTGCTGGAGTTCTCGGCCGCCGGGGCCGACAAGGTGTCCGCCCTCTCGGACGTCCTCGTCCGGCTGGGCCGGACGTGGCAGGACGTGCTCGCGTTCGGTGACTCGCTCAACGACGCCGGGATGCTCGCCGCCGCGGGCCGGGGGGTGGCCATGGCGAACGCCTGCCCCGAAGTACGCGCGGCCGCCGACGCGGTGGCCGGGCACCACGCCGCGGACGGCGTGGCCGTGTGGCTGGAGGAACAGTGTCCGACCCCGATCTGAGCGATGCGGCCGCCGCCGGTACCGTCTGGGTCGTCGGTGGTCCCGGCTGCGGCAAGTCCACCCTGGCGGCGGCGCTCGCCGAGGTGTCCGGGGCCCCCGCGGTACAGCTGGACGACCTGTTCTGGGGACCGGGCGGCCACCCGAACCCGGAGGAGGTGTTCGTGGCGTCGGTGCGGTCCGCGCTGAGCGGTCCCCGGTGGATCGCGGACGGCCAGTACCCCGCGGCCCTCGCGGCGTGCGTGGACCGGGCCGACTGCGTGATCTGGCTGGACGTCCCGCTCCTCGTGTCCTGGCCCCGCCTCGTGCGACGCACCGTGAGCCGCTGGATCCGCGGTGAACGGCTGTGGGGCGGCACCCGGGAGACACTGCGGACCGTCATCGGCCCGCGCTCCATCCTCTGGTACGCACTGCGCGTGCGCCGGACCCAGCAGCGGGCCAACGAGGAGTTGTTCGCCCGCCTGCAGGATTCCGGCGTCCGGCTCGTCCGCACCCGGACCTACCGGGTACGGTCACTAGTCGGCCACGGCCGGAGCTGACCCTTCCTCCCCATCTTTCTGCGAGAGCCCCATGCGTGTTTCCTTACACAGCACATCCCGACAACTTCCGGCCGGCGATTGGGATTCGCTGACCGTCGACGCGACGATCTACTCGAGCAGCGGTTTCCTCAAGGTCCGCGAGGAGGAGCTGCCCGAGGGTGCCCACGGCCACTACCTCCTGGCCCGCGACGCCGGCGGCGCGGCGGTCTCCGGGCTGGAGGCGTACTCCTTCCGCACCCCTCCGCACGTCCTGTACACACCTGCCGACCTGCTGACGGGCCTGGTGCCCGGGGAACGGCACCACCGGGTGGCCACCAATCCGCTGGCGTTCGGCTCGGGCTGGTCGGAGTTCCGCGGGCAGCTTCCCCGCCGTGCGGACGTGTCCGCCGCGGACCGCGAGGCCGCCGTGCGGGCCCTGACCGCGGAGGCCATGCGGTTCGCCGGGGCGAACGGCGCGAGCGTCCTGGCGTACTACTACCTGCCTCGCGAGCAGGCCCTGGAGGTCGCCCGCGCGCACGCCGGGGACGGTGCCGTGGTGCGCTTCCACGACGTGGAGACCTCGCTGCCGCTCGGTCTGTGGGACACCTTCGACGACTACCGGGCCTGGCTGCCCGCCCGCCGCCGGCAACGAGCCCTCCGCGAGCTGCGCCTCTTCCAGGAGAGCGACCGGATCGTCAAGGAGTACCGGCTGCCCGAAGCGGTGAAGGAGATGGCCCCGCTCAACAGCGCGTTGATGCAGCGCCACGGTCACACCGCGTTCGACGAGGAGCGCGTCGCGACCGTCTACGAACGGCAGGGCCGCTTCCTCGGTGACCAGAGCTCGCTGCTGATGGCCGAGGACGCGGGAAGGCCCGTGGGGTGCGTGCTCCGCTACCGCCAGCACGACATGCTCTACGGACGGGTCGCGGGCTTCGACTACTCCGCGTCGAACCTGGCGGACTACTTCAACCTGGTCTTCTACCACCCCATCACGACGGGGGCGGGGCGTTCGGTGCGCGCGATCCACCTGGGGCTCGGCACCTTCCACGCGAAGATGTCGCGCGGCGCCCAGCCGACCCCCCTGTACTCCGTGCTGGTCGGGGTGGACCGCCCGCTGGACGCGGACGCCGCCGCCGTCAGGGAGCGCAACCGTTCCGAGGTGCTGGCCTTCGCCGAGGAGCACGGCCCCACCGTGGTGGGCGGCATCGACGCCGAGAGCTGGATGCTGGACTGAGCGTGGTGGTGCGAGCCGGGACGCCGACCGCGGGACCCCCTCCCGCGGTCGGCGTCCCGGCGTCACCGGCCCGGACGGCGGTGGCTTCAGGCCCCTGCGACGGGCCACAGCCGCGGACAGAAGTCGGGGTCGGCGTAGTCGGGTGTGCCGTCCGGTGTGGTCCGGACCAAGCGGTCGTGCTTGTAGGGCTGCTGGCGCCCGTCGGACAGGTGGTGCGGCCGGTAGGCGTTCTCCTCGTCCTGGAGGTGGAACGAGATGGCACGGCGCGGGCGGGTGCCGCGGTTGGGTCCGCTGCCGTGGTACAGGAGGCAGTGGTGGAAGGTCATGTGGCCCCTGGGTATGTGGACCGGCACCCTCTCGACCTCCGCCCTGCCGTTGCGCTCGGCGTCGTTCCTCAGCAGGTACTCGCGCGCCACGTCCTCCGGCGCGCCGCTGCCCCGGTCGGCGCCGTGCCGTTCGGTCCAGAGGTGGCTGCCGTTCACCATGGTGATGGTGCCGTCCACTTCCCCGCAGTCGTGGAAGGGAATGAACGCCGTCAGCATGCGGTCCGATGAACAGGTCGGCCAGAAGTATTTGTCGAAATGCCAGGAGACGATGTTCGACCGCTCTTCGGCAATCGGCGGCTTGTAAATCAGGGTTGCCTGGAAGACCCTGATCGAGGAAGTCCGCGCAAGGCGTGCGGCGACCGCTCCGATCACCGGCTTGCGCAGGATTCCGGCTATTGTCTCGTCCTGGTAGTGCACATAGTCGTTGTTTCGCTGGACGTCACCGTCCGAGGGCTTCCAGTCCGCCCACCTGTCCGGCTCTACTGGCAGACGGCGGTCCCTCTGACCTGCATAGTACCGCTCACTGGCCGCCGTGAGCGCGTCGGTCTCGGCGTCGCTGAGTAATTTCTCGGACAAGTACCAGCCACGCTCCTCGTAGAGGCGGACGTCGGCCTGCGTCGGCAGAAGCTTTTCCTCTTCCGCAGTCAGTCCTGGATAACTGGACACTTTTCCCTCCTTTATCGTGGAACCGTTCCGGCAAACCCTAGCCGACCATTACCGGAGAATCCAGGGGTGTCCTGCTCCGCAAGGATTGCATGGTGTCGCGCGGAGCTCATTTCCCGCACGATCCAGGACAACGGCCGTGGGGGCGGTCACGGGTGGACGGGGGTCGGGCGGGCGTCGGGCGTGCCCGGACGACACGTTTTCCGGACACCTCCGCACGCGTTCCCGCCGATCGGTCGAGGAGGTGCCTGCGGCGCGCCACCGTGCGGGGGTGGCGGCCATCGGCCTCGTCGGTCGGCGTCGCGGGCGGGCCGCCGGGTCGAGCCCGGCCGGGTGGGGGAGGGGCCGTCGCCGGGCCGGCCGGCCGTCGTGGAGGGGCGGAGGGAACGCGGGGGACCGGGCTCCCTCGCGGGGTGCCGGATCCGTTTCCGGACGCCGTGTTCGCGCGTACCACCGGATGAACTTTCGGACTTCGCTGACTGTATGACTAATATCAAGCCACCAACCGCTACTGTCTGGCGCGTTCTCGTCACAGGTGCGGCTGACCAGTGACGAGGAGAGGGTCCTGCGTGTGAGCGGATTGAACAGGACCGGACGGCGCGGAGCGGGCAGCGCGCGGACCGGCCGCCGACGAACGGACCGGACGGACGAGCAGGCGTGGACGGCCGGTGAACGCCGCCTGTCGCTGCGCACGGCGCTGCTGGTGCTGCTGCTCGTGCCGAGCGTGGCGCTGGTCGCGCTGTGGGGCCTGGGCACGTACCACCTGGGCGACGAGTACCGGGAGCAGGCCGCCCAGTACGACCTGACCGCGGCCGTGACCCAGCCCAACGCGGCGCTGTTCAACGCCCTGGAGCGGGAGCGCCGGCTGACCGGGGAGGCACTGGCCTCACCCCGGGCGGCCCGGACGGCCCTGGACCGGCAGCGTACGGTCACCGACCGGGCGGTGCGGGCCTTCAGGCCACTGGCTTCGCTGGACACCGGCAACGGGCAGCGGGGGCTGGCCGACGCGCTCGCCCGGGCGGTGCGGGTGACCGACCGGCTCGCGCAGGAACGCCGCGCGGTGGACGCCGGCACCGTCGGCCAGGACCGCGCGTTCGCCTACTACACCGAGGCCGTCGGCGCCAGCACCGACGTCTTCGCCACCCTGTCCCACGGCGCCAACGGCGAAGTGGCCGACCTGTCACAGGTCCTGTTCGACCTGAACGGGGTCGTGGACATGATCAGCCGGGAGGACGCGGTACTGGCGCATGGCTGGGCGTCGGGCCGGCTGTCGGCCGACGACTACGACTTGGTCACCGACGCCGTCGGCACCCAGGAGTACCTGCTGGACTCGCGGGTGGCGCCGAACCTCACCCCGGCGGAGAGCCGGCTGTACGCGGCGATGACCAAGAGCAAGGAGTGGCGGAGCCGGGTCGCGCTGGAGGAGCGGCTGCAGGCCGCCGACGCCGGCCCCGACGGCGTGGCGCTGCCACGTGCCCGCACCGAGTGGCGGACCGCGGCGGACGCCTCGGTCAACCGGCTGGAGCGGCTCATCAACGTCCGCAGCGGTGTCTCCGACGCCGCCGGCGCCACCGAGGTGCGGCAGCTGCGGCTGTTCCTGTACTCCGCCGCCGCGCTGGGCCTGCTCGCGATCGTCCTCGTCGTGCTGGTGACCTGGCGGCTGACCGTGAGGCTGCGCCGGCGGGTCATGGCCGTGCGCGATCAGGCGCAGGACCTGGGGCAGCGGTTGCCGCGGGTGGTCGCCCGGCTCGAACAGGGCGAGGACGTGGACGTGGAGGTGGAGGTTCCCGTACTCGCCCCGGCATCGGACGAGTTCGGCGAGCTGAGCCGGGCGCTGAACCTGGCCAGCCGCAGCGCGGTGCGCACCGCGGTGCGCCAGGCGGAGCAGCACCGCGGCTTCGAACGGCTGCTGCAGCGCATCGCGCGCCGCACCCAGCTGCTGATCGGCCTGCAGTTGAAGAAGCTGGACGAGCTGGAGCGCCGCCACGAGGACCCGCAGGTGCTGGAGGGGCTGTTCGACCTGGACCACCTCACCGCCCGGCTGCGCCGCTACGAGGAGAACCTGGTGATCCTCGGCGGCGGCCAGCCGCGGCGCCGCTGGCGCAAACCGGTGCCGCTGCTGGACGTCCTGCGCGCCGCGCAGGGCGAGGTCCAGGACTACCGGCGCATCGCGATCGACGTCGAGGGCCGGCCGTGGATCTCCGAGCGGGCGGTGGGACCGCTGATCCACATCCTGGCCGAGCTGATGGAGAACGCGACCGCGTTCTCCAAGCCGCCGGCTCCGGTCGAGATCAAGGCGGCTCCGGTCAGCCGGGGCATCGCGGTGGAGATAGAGGACCGCGGACTGGGCATGGAGGCCGAGCAGTACGAGGCCGCCAACGCCCTGATGCAGGCCCCTCCGCAGCTGGACGTGATGACCCGCGCCGACGACGCGCGCCTGGGCCTGTACGTGGTGGCCCGCCTGTCGGCGTCCCTGGGCCTGCAGGTGGAACTGCGGCCGTCGGCGTTCGGCGGCACCCGCGTCATCGTCCTCGTCCCGCAGGCCCTCGTCGCCGAGCGGCCCCGGTCGGTACCGGACGCGGCCGACGGCCCGTCGCCGGACGACGCCGGCACCCCCCTCCCCGCGCCGCGCCGGTCCGCGGACTCCCGCCCCGCGGACGGCTCCCGTCGCCCGGACGGTCCGGACGACCTGCCGGTGCGGTCGCGCGGACAGGCGATGGCCGACGTCACCGCACCGGCGCCGGCCCCCGCGAACCCGCGGACCGGGCCCGCACCGCTGCCCCGCCGGACGCGTCAGGCCAGCCTGGCGGCCGAACTGCGCGCGCCGGACGCGCAGGACGCCCCGGCCCCCCAGGCCCCGCCCGGCGCCCCGACCCGCTCCGGCGCTACTATCGGCGCCTTCCAGCGGCAGTCCCGCAAGAACCGCGCCGCCGACGCGCGGCCGTCCACGCCCAGCACCGACCAGTCCGAACCGCTCACGACGGAAGACCGAGGATGACTCAGCGAACCATCGCCACCGACGCAGACCTGGACTGGCTCCTCGACGGACTGGTCGACCAGGTCGCCGGCACCCGGCACGCCATCGTCCTGTCCGACGACGGCCTGGTCATCAGCCGTTCGAAAACCGTCGAGCGCTCCGACGCCGAGCGCCTGGCTGCGATCGCCACCGGTCAGCAGAGCCTGGCCCGTGGTGTCGGACAGCTCTTCCGAGGCGGTCCGGTCCACCAGGTCATCGTCGAGATGGCCGACCTGTGGCTGTTCGTCACCGCGGCCGGCCGCGGCACCCACCTGGCCGTGGTCGCCTCCCAGGAGGTCGACGCCGAGGTGATGGCGGTCGCCATGCACACCCTGGTCCAGCAGGTGGGCCAGAAACTGGGCACCGACGCGCGTACCCCGCAGTCCGACCCGTCCCCGCCCGCCGGCCCCGGGGCCGGCGCATGAGGCACTGGACGGAGGACCTGGACGACGACGCGGACGAACCACTGGTCCGCCCCTACACCATCACCGGCGGCCGTACCACCGCCGGCCGTGCCGACCTGACCCTGATCACCCTGATCACGGCACAGACCACGTCCGGCACGGACACCGCGGCCGACCGCCACGCACTGCAGCCGGAACACCGCACCGTCCTGCGCCTGTGCGCGCGCGGGCCCGTCGCGGTGGCCGAGATCGCCGCCGAACTGGACCTGCCGGTGTCGGTGACCAAGATTCTCATCGGCGACCTGATCGACGCCGGCCGGGTACGGGCCCGGCCGCCCCTGGCCTTCGCGTACAACGGCACCCTCCCCGACATGACGATCCTTGAGGCGGTGAGAAATGGGCTCCGCGGGCTCTGATCCGGCACAGACGGCCCAGGCCGTGAAGATCCTGATCGCGGGCGGCTTCGGGGTGGGCAAGACCACCCTGGTCGGCGCGGTCAGCGAGGTCGCCCCCCTGCACACCGAGGAATACCTGACCCGCGCCAGCGTCGGCGTGGACGACCTGGTCGGTGTCGACGCCAAGGCCACCACCACCGTCGCCCTGGACTTCGGGCGCATCACCATCAGCGACGAACTGGTGGTCTACCTGTTCGGCACCCCGGGCCAGGAACGCTTCTGGTTCATGTGGAACGACCTCGTGCACGGCGCGCTGGGAGCGGTGGTGCTGGCCGACACCCGCCGCCTGGAGGTCAGCTTCGCCTCCATCGACTTCTTCGAAAGCCGCGGCATCCCGTTCGTCGTCGCGGTCAACTGCTTCCACAACGTCCGCGATCGCACGCCCCGGGAAGTCCGCGCCGCCCTGGACCTCGATCCCCAGGTTCCCCTGGTGATGTGTGACGCACGCGAACGGACCGAAGGCCGGAACGTCCTGCTCACCCTGATCGAACACCTCATGGCCCGCCACCCCGCACCCCAGCCGGCCGGCTGATCCCCGCTCGCGCCGCTCCTTCCCGGAGCACGGCGCCACGGCCCCGGTTCCCGCGACCCCGGTTCCCGCGGCGGCGGGCGTGCGGCGGGGCCGGCCGGGCGTCCCCGGCCCGCGCCCGTCGTGCGGCCGGAACCGGAGGCCGCGAGGCGATGCCCGGACGGGCGGACCGTCTGCCACCGGCCGGCTCGTGGCCCGGCACGCCGGCAACGGACCGCTCCGCCGAGGCGCGCCCACGAGGCGCCGAGCGCGACCGGCACCGGTCCGGGTGCCGGGACCGGCCGGACCGCGCCCGGCATCCCGCGGGTCAGCGGCGGCCGAGGTGGGCAGGCACCGCCATGACGTCCGTTTCCCGCCGGTGAGCACACGCGTACCGGTCCAGCATGGGCACATGACCCGGTACACCGTCCTCCCCGTCGACCCAGCCGTCCTCAAGGAACTGCGGACCGCCGACGACGCGGGCCGTCCCTGCGCCCCGTACACCGCGACCCGCGACGACGGGGGCTCCCCGCTGCGGTGCTGCCTGCGTCCCGTCACGTCCGGCGAGCGGATCGCCCTTGTCTCGTACGCCCCGTTGCGCCGCTGGGCCGCCGCCAGGGGCGTGGATCCGGGCGCGTACGACGAACAGGGTCCCGTCTTCATCCACGCCGACGACTGCGAGGGGTTCACTCCCCGCGGGAACTATCCCTTCGACCGGCCGGGGGCCCTGCGCACCGCGCGCCGTTACGACGCCCGGGGCCGTATCGCAGGTGGCCGCCTCCTGGAGATCCCGGCCGACGCGACGGCCGGCTTCGACGCCGCCCTTGACGACGCGTTCGACGACCCGGAAGTGGTGCTCGTGCACGTCAGGGCAGTGGAATACGGGTGCTTCCACTTCGAGGTGCGGCGGCCCCCCACCGAGGGGCGATGAGCGCCCCGCCACCCGGATGATCGATTCCGGAGGCCGGCCGCCCGCGGACGCTCCGGGCGGTGCCGGTGGTCACCCGCCCCGTCCTGACGGCCCGTGCCCCTCGGCGGGCCGGTCCGGCACCGCTCCGTGAGGTCCTGCGCGGTCGCGGCGCCGGCGGCCGGCGACCACGCCGGCGGCCGGCGCCGGACGGCCCGCCGGGGGGCACGGTGACGCGCGCCCCGGCGGTGTCCGACAGCGGTTCGCGGACACCGGTGCCGCCGGTCAGACCGGTTCCGGCGGGTTCCGGCGGCGCGGGGAGGCACTCATGACGACGACGTCCCGGGGAGTCCACGGGACGGGGCGGAGGAGGACGGACGGCACACGCGCAGCCGGTCGAGGGAGGGCACCGTGCGGTGACCGGGCACCTCGGGACCGCGCGGGTCGCCGTCCCGCCGCACCCCGGCCGCCTGCCAGCCGGCCGCGAGGGCGGCGTCCAGTTCGGCCGCGACGTCGCTGAGGAAGAGCAGCCGTCCGGACGGTGCGCCGACGGCGCGGGCGATGGCGCGGTACGACGCCGGGTCCGTCTTCGCGCCGGCGCTGTCCAGGTCGAAGAAGGCGTCCAGGAGCCCCGACAGGTCGCCGTACCCGGTGTGCCGGAACCAGTCCCGCTGGGCCGCCGCCGAACCGGAGGAGTAGACGGCGATCCCGGTGCCCGCCGCACGCCAGTCCCGCAGCACGCCGGGCACCTCGGGGTACACATGGCCGTGCAGGCGGCCGGCCGCGTATCCCTCCGCCCAGATCCAGCCCTGCACGGTCTTCAGCGGGGCCGCCTTCACGTCCGCGTCCGACCAGGCCGCCAGCGCCGCCGCCACGCCGTCCGGTCCGATCCCGGGCCGCCCCACCTCACGGCCCACGGCGTCCATTAGCTCCCGCACCCGCGGCTCGTCGCGGTGGTTCGTGAGCCACCCGGTGAACTCGCGGCGCGCGTAGGGGAACAGCACGTCCCGCACGTGGGACAGGGAGCCGGTGGTGCCCTCGATGTCGAGCACCACCACGTCCGCGTCGTAGACCGTCACCGCCCGGCCCCGGTCAGCTCGTCCAGGCGCGGGAAGCGGTCGGCGATCGGGGCGCCGGTGAAGTCGCCCACCCAGCCGTCCTCCTCCTGGAAGAACCGGACGGCGGCGAAGTCGGGGCACTCGCCCATGTCGAACCAGTGCCGCACCCCCGCGGGCACCGACAGCAGGTCACCGGCCTCGCACACGACCGCGTACACCCGCTCGTCGAGGTGCAGGGTGAACAGGCCGCGGCCGTGGGCGAAGAAGCGCACCTCGTCCTCGCCGTGCCGGTGCTCCTCCAGGAACGTCAGCCGGGCCTTCGCCGCCCGCTCGCGCCACTCCGCGGTGGGTTCGGGGTGCAGCCGCGCCACGTCGACGAGCGTCATCGAATCCCGCGCGCACACCTCGTCGATCCGGTCGCGGTACAGGTCCAGCAGGGTCTGGTCGTCGAGGGCGGACGCGTCGGGGGCGAGCACCGGCCAGCGGCGCAACGCCACTCCGTGTGCGGCGAGTTCGGTGACGATGCGGTCGTCGTCGTGGGTGCGCAGCAGCACCCGGTCCGGAGCGTCCTCCGGCATGATCTGCAGCAGTGTCATCGGGGTTTCCTTCCGGGAGGGGTCGGCGGCGGAGACGTCAGGCGGCCGCGCGGGAGGCGGTTCCTTCGCCGGTGAGCAGGAGGATCTGGCACATGGCCTCCACGCACTCCAGCCGGTTGCGGGCCTGGGCGAGGTCATCGCCCCACACCGTGACGCCGTGATCGGCGATGAGCAGCGCCGGCGGGGCGGCGGGATCCCCGCTGAGGTGGGCGGCCACCTCGTCGGCGATCCGCGCCACGTCGGGCCAGTTCGGGAAGACCGGCAGCAGTGCCGCGGAGGGGTCGTCGAGCCCCAGCCCCTTCAGCAGTTCCAGGCCCTTCAGCGGGATCCGGCCCAACTCCCCGGGCACGGCCGCGAGACGGGCGAGGGCCGTGGCGTACGGCGGGTGCGCGTGGACCACGGCGTCCGCGCCGGTGGTGCGGTACACGGCCGTGTGGATGGCGGTCTCCGCCGAGGGACGCCGGCCGCCCGGGCGCAGCGCCCGGGCGGTGGCGGAGTCGACCAGCACCATGTCGTCCGGGCCGAGCGTGCCCTTGTCCAGGCCGCTGCCGGTGATCAGGGCGCGGGAGCCGGGGCCCGGCAGCCGCACCGAGAGGTTTCCGGAGGTGCCGGGCATCCAGCCCCGCCGGTACAGGTCGCGGGAGCAGTCGGCGAGGGCGGTGGCCGCCCCGGCCTCCGGGCCGGGCGCGGCGCAGGGACGCAGGACGCGGGCCTCGGAGACGACGGCCGTGATCAGGTCGGCGGGGGTCACGTCGAAGGCCGGGTTGAACGCCCGGGCGCCTTCGGGGGCCACCCGCACCCCGGCGACCGAGGTGACCTCCTCGGCGTCCCGCTCCTCGATCACGATGCCCGCCCCGTCCGGCAGCGCGGGATCCCAGGACGACTCCGGCGCCACGACGACGAACGGGATGCCGTGCCGGGCGGCGGCGACGGCCAGGGAGTAGGTGCCGATCTTGTTCGCGGTGTCCCCGTTCGCGGCGATGCGGTCGGCTCCCACGAGGACGCAGTCGACCATGGACCGCGCCATCGCGGCCGCCGCGGCGGAGTCGGGGCACAGCCGGTACGGCACGCCGGCCTCGCCCAGCTCCCAGGCGGTGAGACGGGAGCCCTGCAGCAACGGGCGCGTCTCGTCGACGAACACCTCCGCGACCCGGCCGCGGGCGGCCAGTTCCAGGACGGCGCCGAGCGCGGTGCCGCCCGCCGCCGTGGCGAACCGCCCGGTGTTGCAGTGGGTGAGCAGCCGCAGGGGCCGGTCCGGCAACAGGCCGGCGACCAGGTCGGCGGCGGCGAGGGCGGCGGCGCGGTTGGCGGTGACGTCCTCCTCGACCAACTGCAGGGCCGTGCCGAGCACGGCGTCCGGACCGTCCGGGAGCTGTTCGAGGACGCGCGCGACGGCCCAGGCGAGGTTGACGGCGGTCGGCCGCGCGGTGGCGATGCGCTCGGCGTCGGCGCGGACGGCCCTCTCGTCGACCGACCCGTCGGCCGCGGTGTTCCGGCGAACGGACAGGGCGACGCCGAGAGCGCCGGTGAGGCCGATCGCCGGCGCGCCTCGCACGGCGAGGGTCCGGATGGCGTCGATCACGTCGTCCACGGTCCGCAGGCACAGCCGCCGCACCTCGTGCGGCAGGGCCCGCTGGTCGACGACGACGACGCCCTCCTGCGTCCACTCCAGGGGCGCCCCGTCGGCACCGGCCCGCGCTCCGGCCGGGGCGACGCGAGCGGCACCGGGCCCGGGCGGGTCGGAGGGGGAGTTCGTGGTCGGGAAACGGTCGAGCATGATCCTCCTCGGTCCGGGCCCGTTCGAGACGGGACCTGGGGGCGGAACCGGTTGGGTGGGTGTGCCGGGATGCGGATGGGGTGCGGACGGGGGGAGCGCCGGACCCGCGCGCGGTGGACGAACACCGGGGCCGCGCGCGGCCGGACCGTATGTACGGCGATCAACGACCTTTGCACACAGTATAATTGGTACTGCAGAGGGGGCTGAGGCGTGTGATCCCCGGAATGCGGCCAGGGCGTGCGAACCGGTCGGCAGGCCCGTCGCCGTGGCCACCGCCTCCCGCCGACGACGGGCGGCGGCCGGGTCCGGACCACCGCACAGGACCCGCGGGCACCGGGCCGTCGGATCGCCCGCCGTACCGGCGGGGCACGGCCACCGGGACCGGCGGCCGTGCCCGGGACGGCGACCGGACCGGCCGGTGACGTCCCCGACGGCCGGCCGAAGGGGAAGCGGCTGATCGTCCACAGGAACGGCCGTGCCATGACACCCGGGTGCGGGCCACGGATGCGGACGGCGTGCGGATCACGCCACGAACACCGCCGGCGGGCGGCCGCCCCGGGCCGGAGCGGGGAACCCGGCGTCCGCCCGATGCGGCGACCGGGCCGCCGGCCTGCCCGTCATCAGCCACAAAGCATGAAAAGGTGCGCCGAACCCGTCGGCCGACCAGCACGCAAAATCGGGGTTAACGCAACAGTCCCCGTCGTCGTTTTTCCGACCGGCGGACAGGATGGCCAAGAAGCGCTCATGATGTTGTCGAATCGCGGACGGCCTGCTTAGCATCATCGCATCCCGAGGAACTCGCATTGATTCTCGGGTTCCCACACGCGTTTCGGAGGCATACAGGGTGAAGATCCTGGGCATCACCAACAATGACCTTGCCGGCGCATGTCTCATCCGGGACGGAAAAATAATCGCAGCGGTGAGCGAGGAGCGGTTCACCCGAATAAAGGACCACAAGACCTGGCCGGCCCGTTCCATCGAGTACGTCTTACGGGAGGCGGGCGTCTCCTTGGAAGAGGTCGACCGCGTCGCCTACGGCTGGTGCGCGGGCTTCGACGCGGACAAGCACCTCCTCCTGTACGTCGACCGCGTCGCCGAGGAGGCGCAGAAGCGCCCCGAGGGGCTCGTCCACCTGCGCAAGCGGGTGTCCGACGAGATACGCAACGACAAGGCGAAGCGCGCCGAGTTCGACGAGTTCGTCGACAAGAACGGGCTGCGCGGCAAGGCGGTCCACGTGGACCACCACGAGTCCCACGGCCTCGGCGCCTTCCTCTGCTCGCCCTTCGACGAGGCACTGGTACTGACCTGTGACGGACGGGGCGACTTCCAGTCCCTCACCGTGATGCGCTGCTCCCCGGAGGGGGAGGAGGTCCTCCAGCGGGAGACCTCCGTCGACAGCCTCGGCTACTTCTACGGCCGCATAACCAAACTGCTGGGCTTCAAGCCGAACCGCCACGAGGGCAAGATCACCGGGCTGGCCGCCAACGGTGATCCCCACAAGCTCCTCCCCCTGATGAAGAGCATGATCGACATCACCCGGGACGGAGCCATCAGGGCGCGCACCGGGAAGTACTACCAGCCCTCCTACGAGGGGTACTCCGAGGAAATCCTGAACGAAATCGCCAAGCACGACCCGGCCGACGTCGCCGCCGCCGCGCAAATGCACGTGGAAAACCTGCTGACCGCCGTGGTGGCCCAGCACATCGAAAAGGTGCCGAGCGGAAACATCTGTCTGGCAGGCGGAGTCTTCGCGAACGTCAAGCTGAATCAGCGCATATTCGAGACCCCGGGCGTACGCAATATATACGTGCTGCCGCCGATGGGTGACGGAGGACTTCCCCTGCAAGCGGCGTCGGTGGTCTCCTACCGCGAGACCGGGCAGCGGCACAGGCTCCCGTCCATGGCGCTGGGCCCCGACGCCGCCATTTCCGAGGGACACCTGGAAGAGATTCTCCAGGATTATCCCGAGCTCCGCTTCCGCCGGGTCGACCACGGTCTGCAGGAGCTGCTGGTAGGGGCACTGGACGAGGAAAAGGTCATCGGTGTGCACCGCGGCCGCATGGAGTTCGGCCCCCGTGCGCTGGGCCGGCGCAGCGTCCTCTGCCGCACCGACGACCCCTCGATGAACGACTGGCTGAACAAGCGCCTCAACCGCACCGAGTTCATGCCGTTCGCCCCCATCACCGCGGAGGAACTGGCTCCGGACTGCTACCGCGGCTGGGCACCCGACCAGCCCGCGGCCCTCTTCATGACCATCACCTACGACTGCCACGAGCAGTTCGCCAAGACGTGTCCCGCCGTGGTGCACGTCGACAACACCGCCCGCCCGCAGATCGTACGGCGGGGCGACGATCCCTTCCTGCACGGCCTGTTGCTGGCCTGGCACGAGCGCAGCGGACAGGCGGCGCTCGTCAACACGTCGTTCAACAAGCACGAGGAGCCCATCGTGGAGTCGCACCGCGACGCCCTGGATCCGCTGCGGGACGAGGTCATCGACCTGCTGCTCATCGATGACGTGTACCTGGTGTGGAAGGACGGCGCGAACGGATTCGCGGGCGACGTGACGACGTGACGACGTGACGTCCTGACGACCCAACGCCGACCGGACCCGCGAGCGGACGGGTGAGGAGAACAATGCAACTGGCAGTCGGTGCACCGTACGAGGTGGATGCCGTCGTCTTCGACATGGACGGGGTCCTGATCGACTCCAAACCCGTGATCGAGAACGCCTGGCGTGATGTCGCACGGCGTCACGGCAGGACCCTGACGTCCGCCGACCTCGAGCGGTACGTGCACGGACGGACCGGATCCGAGACCGTCCGACTGCTGTTCCCCCACCACTCCGACAGCGACCGGTCGGCGATCTGGGCCGAGGTCGACACGCTGGAGGAGGAGGCCCCCTACCCGGTCGTGCCCGGCGCCGACACGCTGGCGACCGGGCTGGCCGGCAAGGGCGTCCCCCTGGCGCTGGCCACCAGCAGTTGGACACGCAAGATCGAGAACGCCCTCGGCGGACTGCACCTCCTCGACGTGTTCGCCATCCAGGTCACCCGTGACGACGTCACACGCGGAAAACCGCATCCGGACCCCTATCTGGCAGCCTGCCGGCGGTTGGGCGTCCGGCCGCAGCGCACCCTCGTCTTCGAGGACTCGGTCAGCGGGGTGCGTTCGGCCGTGTCGGCGGGCGCCGTCTGCGTCGGCATCGGCGGGGACGAGCTGACCGAGGCGGGTGCCGTGGCCGTGACCCCGGACTTCACCGGTCTGGGCGTCGGAGCCGCCCGCGGCCGGGGGAGCCTGGTGCTCACGGGGCTCAATGTCCCGGTCGTCATCACCTCCGCCGGGGAGCGCGCGCATGCCTGATCCCGCCGACGGACCGCAAGCCGCGTCGGCCGCGGTTCCCGAAGCCCCCACCGGCGCGCCGGCGTCCGCGCCGCACGTCGCGGGGACCACGGTCGTCTCCGCGTTCTGCGTGTTCTTCGTCCTCGGCGCGCTCACCGCGTCCCTGGGGGCGTCGCTGCCTTACCTGAAGACCGAATTCGGCTCCGGGCACGCGGTCGGACGCATCGTTTCCTGCTACAACTTCGGGGCGCTCGCGGCGACCGCCCTGATAGGCCTGCTCGGCCGCAGGGCAAGGCCCCGGCCGACGATCACCCTCCTGCTGGCCGTGTTCGCCGCCGCGACCGCCGGCATGGCGCTCAGTCCCGGCTGGGCCTCGTACCTGTGCGCCACCACCGTCGCCGGGGCCGGTTACGGCGGGATGGTGCTCACCCTCAACACCGCCTTCGCCAGGGGCTTCGGCCACAACAGCGTCATCATGGTCAACCGCCTCAACGCCGTGTTCGGCGTCGGCGCGATCCTCGGCCCCCTGGCCACCGGTCCCGTCGGCCGGACGGACATCCGGCTACTGGCCCTGGCGGCCTGTCTGCTGGCCCTGCCCTGCATCCTGGTGCGACGCATGGGCGTCGTGCTCGAGCAGCCGGCCTCCGCGCGGACGGGCGGCGCCCGGCCCCGGCTCGGCCGCCCGAGCGCGGTCCTGGTCCTCTTCCTCGTCACCGGCCTGCTCTACGCGGGCCTGGAGACCAGCATCGGTGCCTGGCAGTCCACCCACCTGCAAAGGAGCGGCTGGAGCCTCGCGGCGGCGACCATGGCAGCGTCCGGATTCTGGGCGGGCATGGCACTGGGCCGCCTGGTGGTCCCCCAGCTCACCGCACGCTTGCCGGCCGGCACCACGGTCCCGCTCTACCTCGTCAGCGCGCTCGGAGCGCTCCTGCTGGCCGCCGTCCCCCACCTCGCGATGGCCGCCTACCCCCTGGCCGGGCTCTGCCTCGCCCCCGTGCTGCCCACCGTGATCACCTGGACGTCGGGCGTGGCCGACGTCCCCCAGCGCGCGACCTCCGTCCTCACCCTGTGCTGCATGCTCGGCAACGCCACCGTCCCGGCGGTGGTGGAGGGACTCACGGACACCCGGCCGCCCGCGGCGATCCCGCTCACCCTCGCGGGATTCTGCGCCCTGTGCCTGCTCTTCGCCACGCTCGCCCGCCGGGCACGGCGCCCGGGGCGGCTCTGACGCCGCGCCGCGCCGGCAGTCGGCGCCGGCTGCGCACGGGTGCGGTTCGGGCCCTCCTGCGGCGGGCCGGGCGGCACGGACGCTGACGCCGGCAGCCGCACGCCCGTCACCCGGAACTCGCGTCCGGGGCGCACCGGTTCGGGCCGGACCGCGGTGGGCGCGCGACCGGCAGCCGGACGAAGGACGTCACGGCGGCCGGGGCGGCCCCGCTCACACGCTCCTTCGTCGACGCGGTTCTCGCGCGCAGGAGGGCGCCCCGGCGCCGGAACAGGTGACGGGGCGGGCCGTGACGCCGTCGGACGGCATGGCACGCACGGTCTCCCGAGGACGTGCGTGTGCGCGCCGGTGTGGATCCGTTGCTCGCCGACCTGCTCGGCCGCGAACCGCGAACCGTGCGCGATCAGCTCGCACGACCGGCCGGCCGCGGAAGGGCCCCGGGACGCGCCCGGTCACGCCGCCCCCGCACTCCGGCAGGCACCGCGGCCCTGCGCCGCCCTGCCGCCGCTGCGGAAGGAGCGGCCGGGAGCGGCTGGTGTCAGCGGTGGGCGGTCATGTGGGCGAAGGTCCGCTCGGCGCTGTCAGGGGCGAAGGCGCCATCGATGTCCTCCTGTCCGCGGTCGGTCCCGGGGTTGCCCGGCCCGTCCCGGGGCGGGCCGGCGTCGAACAGGGCGCGGCCGTCGCGGGCGACCAGGCGCGTCTGCTCGTCCTCGGGACGGGCCAGGGAGGTGAGGTCTTCCCACGGGCCGGCGGCGCGCAGGGCGTACTGTCCCGTCCCGGGCTGCATGTCGAGGGTGCCGCCCTGGTCGCGGGCGGTCGCGTCGGCGTCGAGGTCGTAGACGGTGACGTCGACGCCGGGGCGCTGCAGGAGGCGGGCGCAGGCCGGGCCGCCACGCGCCGGGCGCTCGCCGACGCTGCCCTGAACGAGCCGTCGAGCCGCCTTCGGCCTGCTCGAAGACGGATGGAACGCCGGCCCCGGTGCGGCGCAACGAACCACCGCGCAGGGGACGCGGTGACAGGGTGCGGTGATGGCCCTCGCCCCGGCCGGCGGGTCGGTGGTGGCCGGTGAAGGCTGCGGCGGCATCGGCGGAAACCGGGAAGCACCCGGCCCTACGCCCGTCGTTCGGGTCCGGCCCCTCCGTGGTGCACTTGGCCGAAAACTGGTTGCTCACATGAGGAATCGACGTCCTGGAGAAGCATGCCTGCTTGCCATTCGACGACCCGTCAGGCGTCCCTGGAACGTCTTTCAGTGCGCTGGGCCAGCGAATTGACGCTGTCTCCCCTACCATGCTGAGCGGTATCAGCGCTGCATTTGCGACGAACTCGGGCGGTGGGCCGACTATGCAGCTAGTCAGATCTCGTCGCACGGCAGGACGGCTAGCATGAACCAGTACCGGTCGGAAGATCGTCGTCCTCTTGGCGGCTGCATCCCGGCCTGCGGCCGTCGTGTGTCGGTCGCCTCACTTTTTCTGCTCTCACGGACCGAGGGACCGCGGAATGCCAGTGCCTGCACCGCCCAGTCAGCACCGATCGGCGAAGGCGCCGCGGACCTCACCGGTCGTGCCTCTGGCCGGACTGGCGGTGAGCGCCGCGGCCGCGGGCGCCGCGGTCGCCCTGGCGCCGTCCGGGGCCCGCGCCTGGACGTCGGCCGTGGTGGCGAGCGCCTGGGTGTGCGTGGCCGTCGCCGTCCTCGCCGGCCACCGGCTCGTCCACCGGGCCCGGCGGACGGCGGCATCACAGGATGCCGAGACGGGGCAGTTCAAGGTACAGGTGGCCCGGCTTTCGGCGGAGAGCGCACACCTGGTCAACGTGACGCTGCCCGCCGTGGCCAAGCGGTTGCGTGACGGCGCCAGCGCCGCCGACGCGCTGGGCGGCCTGCCGCTGCCGGCGGACCCGCAGCTGCACCGGCTCACGCAGATGTTCGCCACCGCCGTCGAAGAGGGTGTACGGCACGCGGCCATCCTGGACGGCGAGCGCCGACGGGCCCGGCAGGAGCTGAAGGAGGCGGCGGCCGAGCTGGAGCGGCTCGGGCGGGAGACGCTGCCCGCCGCGGTCGCCCGGCTGCGCGAGGGCCAGTCGGCCGCCACGGTCCTCGCCGAACTCGACCTGCCGAAGCTGCCCGTGGTCCGCGCCCCCGCCGAGGTGTTCGTCCGCGAAGTCGCCCACAGCGAGCGGCGCGCCGCCGCCGCACAGGCCGCCTCCGCCAAGGCGCTCAGCCGCGTCCAGGCCAAGGCCGTCAGCATGCTCGCCGACCTGCGGGAGATGCAGGACCGGCACGGCGGGGAGGTGTTCGGTGACCTGCTGAGGCTCGACCACAGCACCTCCCAGCTCGGGTTGATGGCCGACCGGCTGGCGCTGCTCATGGGCGGCCGGTCCAGCCGTGCCTGGAACAAGCCGATCGTGATGGAGAGCATCCTGCGCGGCGCCGTCGGCCGTATCGCCGCCTACCAGCGGGTGCGCCTGCACTGCTCCACCACCGCCTCGATCTCCGGCTTCGCCGCCGAGGGCGTCATGCACCTGCTCGCCGAGCTGATGGACAACGCCGCCAACTTCTCCCCGCCCATCGACGAGGTGCACGTCTACGTCGAGGAGCGCAGCGCCGGCATCGTCGTCACCATCGAGGACAGCGGCCTGAAGATGGCCGACGCGGCGATGCGCCGCGCGGAGGAGGCCGTGGCCGGCCGCATGACCGACCTGGCCTCGCTGCAGGGCACCCGGCTCGGCCTCGCCGTGGTCGGACGGCTCGCGGTGAAGTACGGCATCAGCGTCAACTACCGCCCCTCCTCACGCGGCGGCACCGGCGTGGTCATCCTGCTGCCCCCGCAGCTGCTGTCCCAGGAGCGCGGCCGCGCGCCGCGCGAGGTGTCCCCCCGTCCGGCCGCCCTGACCGCGCCCACGCCGGACTCCGCACCCGCCGCGCCCTCCGTCCCGGCCGCGACACCCGCCGCGTCCTCCGTCCCGGCACCCGCCGTGTCCCCGCGCCTCGCCGCCGCGGAGCGGCCCACCGCCCTGCCCGAGCCGCCCGAACAGGGGCGGCACCGGCGCTCTGCCGACTCCACGCCGAACGGCCTGCCCGTCCGCGCCCCCGGCCGGACCATGGCCGAGGCCGAGCGGGAGCGCGAGCAGCGCCGGTCCGCACCCGAGACGACGGACGGCACCCCGCCGCGGCAGCGCCCGGCCAGTGACGCGGGATCACGGTTCGGCGCCTTCCACCGCGGGCGCCAGTCCGGAAGCGGCGCCGCCTCCCCGGACGCCCGGCCGCCGGCCTCCCCGTAGCCGCAAGCCCCGCCCGTTTGCGGTGCCCTCTTCCCCGCTCGAGTACGTGAGATTGGAGGAACGGGACGGCGGTGACCGGTCAGCCGGACACCACCGTCCCGTCACCCGACATGCAGACCACCGACAACAGCCTCACCTGGCTCCTGCAGAGCTTGCTGAAGCGCACCCCCGGCACCCGGCACGCCCTGGCCCTGTCCCGGGACGGCTTGAAGCTGTGCTGGAGTGAGCATCTGACGCTGGACCAGGCCGACCAGCTGGCGGCGATCTGCTCCGGCATCCAGGCCCTCGCCCAAGGAGCGTCCGTGGAGTTCGGCGACGGCACCGGCGGCGTCCGGCACTCCATGACCGCGTTCCACGGGGGCCTGCTGTTCATCGTGGAGGCCGGTGAGGGGGCCCATCTCGCGGTCGTCGCCGAGGAGAGCGCCGATCCCGGTGTGGTGGGCCACCAGATGACCGAACTGGTCGATCAGATCGGCGAGCACCTGCGGGCCGAGCCCCGCGAGTCCGGCCGGGGGAGTGCCGTCTCGTGATGCGCAAGCCGGTGGACACCGGTGACCCCGACCGGCTCTACACGGTCACGGGCGGGCGGAGCACCGCCGACGACTCCTTCGACCTGGTCACCCTCGTCGTCAGTGAAAGCCAGCCCACGGCGGGGATGCAGTCGGAGCTCGTCCGGATCCTGGAGCTGTGCCGGCACCCCACGGCCGTGGTCGAGATCGCCGCGGAGCTGAAACTGCCGATCACGGTGGTGCGGATCCTGCTCGGCGACCTGCTCGACATGGGCTGCATCACCGCCCGCCACCCACGCGCGGCGCGGTCCGTCGCCTCGCTTCCCGACTCCGCCCTTCTCAAGGAGGTGCTCCATGGGCTCCGCAACCTCTGAGCTGCCCTCCCACCGCACGCCGCTGGCCGACGCGGCGGACACCGGCCTGAAGATCGTCATCGTGGGCGGATTCGGCGTCGGCAAGACCACCCTGGTCCGCTCGGTCAGCGAGATCCGCCCGCTGAACACCGAAGAGGTGATGACGCAGGCCGGCGTGGGCGTCGACGAGACCAGCGCCGTGGCGTCCAAGACGACCACGACCGTGGCCTTCGACTTCGGGCGGATCAGCCTGAACGAGCGCATGGTCCTCTACCTGTTCGGCGCGCCGGGCCAGGAGCGCTTCTGGTTCCTGTGGGACCGGCTGTTCTCCGGCACGCTGGGCGCGGTGGTGCTCGTGGACACGCGCCGCATGGACGACTCCTGGTACGCGATCGACCGGCTGGAGCACCACCGCACGCCGTTCGTGGTGGCCGTCAACCGGTTCGACGACGACACCGTCCGGTACTCCCTGGACGAGATCCGTCAGGCGCTCGCGCTGCCCGAGCACGTGCCGATGGTCGACTGCGACGCCCGGGTCCGGCAGTCCGGCAAGGACGTGCTGATCACCCTCGTAGCCCACCTTCACGAACTGGCCATGGCCCAGGAGGCGACACCGTGACCGACACCGGTTCCTCTTCCGTGCACTCCGCGCCCTCGGGCTGTCCCGCCCACGCCGACGCGGTGCGCCTGACGGGGCTGCAGTACCAGCAGACGCCGTCGCAGATGTACCGGGCGCTGCGCCGGGAGCACGGCGCGGTCGCGCCGATCCTGCTCGACGGGGACGTGCCGGCCTGGCTGGTGCTCGACTACTCCGAGGTCACGTACGTGACCAGCCACGACGAGCTGTTCGCGCGGGACTCCCGGCGCTGGAACCAGTGGGAGAACATCCCGCCGGACTGGCCGCTGCTGCCGTTCGTCGGGTACCAGCCGTCGGTGCTGTTCACCGAGGGCGACGAGCACCGGCGGCGGGCCGGGGTGATCACCGAGGCGCTGGAGGGCGTCGACCAGTTCGAGCTCGGCCGTGACTGCCAGCTGATCGCCGACCGGCTCATCGCCGACTTCGCGGGCAGCGGCCAGGCCGAGCTGATGACGGGGTACGCGCACGCGCTGCCGATGCGGGCCGTGGTGCAGATGTGCGGGATGCCGACCTCGGGCGCGGACACCCAGCAGCTCGTCGACGACCTGCGGATCTCGCTGGACGCGGCGGAGGGCGACGACCCGGTGGCGGCCTACGCGCGCGTGGGCGAGCGGTTGCGGCAGCTGGTGCAGGACAAGCGGGCCAGCCCCGGTCCGGACGTCACTTCCCGCATGCTGCTGCATCCGGCGGGGCTGACGGACGAGGAGATCGTCCAGGACCTCATCTCGGTGATCGCCGCGGCCCAGCAGCCGACGGCGAACTGGATCTGCAACACGCTGCGGCTGCTGCTGACGGACGAGCGGTTCGCCGTCAACGTGTCGGGCGGCCGGCTCAGCGTGGGCGAGGCCCTCAACGAGGTGCTGTGGCTGGACACCCCGACGCAGAACTTCATCGGGCGCTGGGCCGTGCGGGACACCCAGCTCGGCGGCCGGCAGATCCGGGCCGGCGACTGCCTGGTGCTGGGACTGGCCGCGGCCAACACCGATCCGCAGATCTGGCCGGAGGCCCACGTGGGCGCGGAGAACTCCGCCCACCTGTCGTTCAGCAACGGCGAGCACCGCTGCCCCTATCCGGCCCCGCTGCTGGCGGACGTCATGGCGCGGACGGCGGTCGAGACCCTGCTGGAACGGCTGCCGGACCTGGTGCTGGCGGTGGAGCCGGAGGAGCTGACCTGGCGGCCGTCGATCTGGATGCGGGGGCTGACGGAGCTCCCGGTGCAGTTCACGCCGGTCGTGCAGTAGGCGGGCACGTGGGCCCCGCGGCCGGGGCCCACCACCTCGGCCGCGGCGCGCCTCAGGCGGACACCGGAGTGAACCGCACCGGCACGGACTGCGGCCCGCGGGTGAAGACGCCCTGCTCGACCGGATCGAAGCCGTCGGCGAGGCGCACGTCGGGCATGGCGTCCAGGAGCTGGTTGACGCCCGTCTCGACCTCGGCCTTGGCGAGCAGCGCGCCGACGCAGAAGTGCCGGCCGAGCGCGAAGGCCAGGTGGTCGGCGGCGGCGGAGAAGGCGGTCGCGGTGGTGAGGTCGTCGCGGAAGATGTCGAAGCGGTCGGGATCGCGGTAGCGGTTCTCGTCGCGGTTGGCGGCACCTATCAGGCAGGTGACGGTGGCGCCGGGGGGTACGGTGCCGCCGCTGAGCGTCACCTCGGTCGCGGACTGCCGCATGATCATGTGGACGGGCGGGGTGTGGCGCAGGGTCTCGGCGAAGGCACGCGGGATCAGGCTGCGGTCCGCGCGGACGGCGGCGAGCTGCTCGGGGTGGAGCAGCAGGTTGGCGAAGATGCCGGCGATCGCCTTGTCGGTGGTCTCGCCGCCGGCGGCGAGCAGCAGGCTGCAGAACGCCTTGATGTCCTCGTCGCTCATCCGCACGCCGTCGATCTCGGCGGCGCACAACGTGGACAGCAGGTCGTCGCCCGGGTTCTCACGGCGCTCACGGATGATCGGCAGCATGTACTCGGCGAACTCGACACGTGTCCGCCGGCCCGCCTCGGTCACCTCCGGGTCGCCCGAGAGGTTGCCGAGGAAGGCGATGACGGCCGTGTACCAGCGGTGGAAGCGCGCGTGGTCGGCCTTGTCCAGACCCAGCATGTCGGCGATCACGTTGACCGGGAAGTGGGTGGCGTAGTCGGTGACCAGGTCGGCGGAGCCGGTGTGCCGGAAGGCGTCGATCAGGTCACGGGAGTTGCGCTCGATGACGGGCAGGAACTTCTCCTGCAGGTCACTGCCGCGGAAGGCGGGGGCGACCAGGGCCCGGCGCACGGCGTGCTCCCGTCCGCTGAGCTGAAGGATCGTTTTGCCGTGTACGGGCTCGATCTGCCAGTCGTAGTTGTCGGTGGTGAACTCGTTGTTCCTGTCCTTGAAGACGCGCTCGACGTCCTCGTAGCGCGAGATGATGTAACTCCGAGTGGCCTCGTGCCAGATGAGGGGCGCGGTGTCGCGCATCAGGCGGTAGGCGGGGTAGGGGTCCGCTGCGAACTCGGGCGAGAGAATGTCGGGCACCTGCTGCGCGGTGGGCATACAGCTCCTCAGATCGTTGACGTCTCCGACGTGCAAGGCTATTGATAGCCCGTCAGGTGGAACAGCCCCGTCGGGGCCCCGGTCCGGCCACCGGCGGGCGTTGACCGAAAACCGCTCCCGGGCGGTCGTGCCCGCCCACGGCCCCGGCAGCCGCCGCCGTGCGGAGGGCGGCCGTTCTCCCCGACCGCGGGGGTTCTCCGTCCGTACGCGGTCCGGCGGTGGCCGCAGGCGTCCGCCGGCAGTGCGGCGAACGGCGGGCGGGCCGCTGCGCGGTCCCGTGCCACGCACCGGTGACCCCGGCGGTACGCTCCGCGGCGCTCAGCGCGGACGCCCGTCCGGAGTCCGCCGCCGGCGGGCTGCCGCCCCGGCACCGTGCCCGCCGCGTCACCGCCCGTCGCGCGGCCGGGCCGCCAAGGAGGTCAGCGGCTCGGTCTCCCCGGCGTGGCCCAGGGCGGTCAGACGGGAGACCGCGGCGTCGAGGCGGGTGAGGGCGGGGGCGGGGCGCTCCAGGTAGATGCCCTCCACGGCACCCGCGAGGCGGACGCACTCGGCCCACTCGCCGGCGCGGCCCTGCTCCGGTCCCGGCTCACCGAGCAGGGCGAGGGCCCTCTCCAAGGCGGCCAGGGCGTCCTCGTACGCAGCGGCGTAGGCGTTGACCCGCCCGTGTTCGTAGGCCAGAGCGGTGTCCAGGGAGCGGCCGCGGGCGTCGAATCCGGCGGCGCGGGCCTCGTCGGCGATCCGGCCGGCGTCGGCGAGGAAGGCGAGGGCGTCCGCCAGGCCGTCGGCGCCCTGCCGCTGGGCCTGGAGCCGGGCGAGCTCGCGCAGGCAGTTGCTGAGCTGCTCGTAGCGCGGGGCCCGCGCGTGGGCGGTGAGCGCCTGGTCCGCGGCCTCGCGGGCCCGGCCGAACTCGCCGGACTCGCCGAGGAGGACGGCCGTCTCCGCGGCGATCATGGCGTGGCTCCCCGGGTCGTCGTCCCAGCCGGCCGACTCGGCCGCGAGGGTGACGAACTCCGCCGTGGCCGCCTTGAGGTCCTCCCCCGCGTGGAGCGCGCGGGCGCGGGTCAGGCGCAGCTGGGCGACGAGCCGGTCGTCCAGCTCGCCGGCGGCCACGTCCGGTTCGGCCAGCAGGGAATCGAGCAGCGCGATGCAGTCCTCGACGCGGCCCAGGTCGAGGCTGAGCTGTGCCGCGTTGCCGTAGGCGCAGAACGCGTCCGTCCGGCTGCCGCGGCGAAGGTCCAGTTCCGCCGAGCGCGTCAGGTGCCGCAGTGCCTCGTCGGGACGGCCCAGGTGCATGCAGGCCTCCGCCAGATCGCCGTGGAGGCGGGCGGTGTCGACCGCGTCGGCCGGCCAGTCGGCGGCCAGTCGCAGACCCTCGGTGAGGTCCGCGTGCGCGGCCTCGGCGTTGCGGAGGCCCAGCTGGAACCGGCCGCGCAGCCCGAGCGTGCGGGGCAGGTGCCAGGCGGGGCCGTGTGCCTTCAGCCGGTCGAGGAGACCGTCGATCTCGGTGACCGCGGTGGGCAGGTCGCCGGAGATGGCGTACGTGCTGGCCCGCAGCAGCCGGGCACCGGAGATCTGCCCGGCGACGTCGTGCCGGGTGGCGAACGCGTGCAGCAGGTCCACCTCGGCCAGGACCGGCGCGACGTGCTCCTCGCTCCCCGAGGTCTGCAGGCGCAGGCCGAGCGCGGTCGCCCGCAGCCGCAGCAGACGTGCCTCCTGGTACGGGGCGAGGCCGGGGGGCCCTTCGTGCAGGCGGACCATGGAGGCGTGGGCGGCGGTCAGCGCGGCGGCCCTCGCCTCGGTCCCGCCGGCGCCCTCCGCGGGGCCCCCGGTGGAGGCGAGCAGGGCGCAGGCGCGGGCGAGTGCCGCGTGGCCCCGCGCTCCGGCGTCCTCGTACAGGCCCGCGGCCTCCTCGTGGAGGGCGGCGGCCACGGCGAACTCGTCCTTCTCGCCCGCCCGGCTCGCCTCGTCGGCCAGCAGGTCCGCGCGCAGCCGGACGAGCGGGCCCACGGCCGGGTCGTCGGGGTGGGTGTAGTCGCGGGCGGCGACGAGCGTGCGCAGCCGCGCCCAGCAGGCCTGCGCGTCCGGGTGCCCCTGCTCGTCCAGCGCCCTGGCCCGGACGATGAGTTCGGACAGCGATCCGGAGTCGGCGGCCGTGGGGGCGGCGGGCACGGCGACCGGCGCGGCCGGGGCCACGTCGGCGATGCCGCGGGTGCGCAGGGTCAGTTCCAGCGCGTCCAGGAGCGGTGCACGGTCGAGGCGGGCCCTGCGGCGGTCGGTGTGGGCCGTGGTTCCGTTGCGTGCGTCGAAGCGGGCGGCGAGGCCGTCGGCGCGGCCCCGCACCTCGGCGCGCAGGGCGGCCACCGTCCAGGTGCGGCCCGCGTACCCGGCGGCGGGCAGTTCGCCGTGGCCGAGGAGCCCGACGCGCTGCAGGAGGACCTCCACGCCGGTGAGGAAGTCCAACAGGTCCAGCGGCGAGTCCACCTCGTCGAACAGGTTCCGGTTCTCGGCGAGCAGTTCCAGGCCACGTGCTTCGTTGCCGGTCAGCGCGCAGAACTCCAGGTGCCGGCCGACCTCCCCGGACATCGAGGGACTGCGGCGGCAGCCGCGGTAGCCGGCGAGGTGCAGTTCGCGTGCCCGGTCGGCGCGGCCGGTGCGCAGCAGGGGCAGCAGCGCGTACGACACGGAGCGGACCGGCTCCTCCTGGCAGGATTCCTTGCCGGCCAGGACGGGTTCCCAGGCGCGCAGCGCCCGCTCGTCGTCGCCTGCGGCGAGGTGGTGCAGGGCGTGCTCGCAGATCCCGCAGGCCTCGCGGTCGCTGAGCCGGGTGCGGGCGCGGCCCGCCCACAGTTCGTAGGCGAGGGCGGTGTCCTCCCCGACGTGGGCGGTGAGCTGATAGGCCTGTCCGTAGTACGGCTGGAGGCCGAGGCCGGCCCTCTCGTACCGGTCGCGCATCTCCGTCAGCCACTGGCGCAGGCTGACCAGCGGTATCTCGGGCAGCGCGCGCAGGGCGCCGGCCACCCACTTGAACCGCCAGAACAGCATGTGGCGCAGGCGCTCGTCGAAGAGGGTGAGCAGGCGGGCGAAGACCACGGGCGACTTCCGGGGCTCGGAGCCGTAGGTGTACGCCTCCTGGAGTTCGAGGAGGGCGTGGACGAGCGGGACGGGCTCCTCGAACCGCTCCGCGGCGTCGACGAGTTCCTCGGCAGTGACGGTGCGGGTGCGGCCGTAGGGGCGCCGGTCGTTCTCCTGGAGCGCCCGGTACAGCTCGTCGGTGGTCTCGGGTGCGGTCGGCATCGTCAGCTGTCCTTGCGGAGGGCGTGGGCGAGGAGGCCGAGGAAGGAGCGGTTGATGAAGCTCGACTCGGCGGGCCTGAGCGGGCGCCGGGACAGCAGCGCGGCCTGCCCGTAGAGGGCTTCGGCGCTGGTGCGGGCCAGTTCGGGCTCGTCGATGGCGACGGCGGTGCGCACCAGCGGGTTGAGCTGGTTGAGGATCAGCTGGGCCCGCGGGGCTTCCTGGCGCAGAGCACCGAGGATGTCGCCCCACAGACCGCCCTCCTGCTCACGGGCGAGCTGGGAGCGGGTGCGCTCGTGCTGGGCCTCGCGGCTGTCGACGAGCAGGGCGGGGGCGGAGGCGGGCTGGAAGGCGCGCGGCGCGACGTCGCAGTCGAAGACGTCGAGGGTGTCGCGAGCCAGGGCGAGGTAGGCCGCGGCGGCCAGTTCCGTCTCCCGGTCGACGGGGTCGAGGTGGGCGGTGAGGGTCGCCGGATCGAGGTCGGCGACGCTGACCCCGGGCCTGATCTCGGGCAGTCGGTGGACCAGTTCGCGGTCGTACGTGTAGCCGCCGTTGACGACACCGAGCCCGGCGGCCGAGGCGATCGCCGCGACCTGCCGGAACTCCTCCACGCTGCGGCGCGGAACCGGCGGGCGGGGGCCGTGCTCACGAGGGGCGGCCCCCGCCCGCCGGTTCCGTCCGGACGGACGCTACTCGATGTTGATCTTGAAGGTGCTGGTCCTGTTGCGGACGTCCTCGGCGTTGCCGCTCATCCGCAGGTTGCGGAACGTGGCTTCGCCGACTGCCGGGCCCTGGCCGGGTTCCGGCAGTTCGTTGGCCCAGATGCCGAAGCCGGACTTGGCGTCGAACGCGTCCCCGCTCTTCTTGGAGTTGGTGATGGAGATGTCGGTGAAGACGGTGTCCTTGACCGGGAACTGCGGTTGGCCGCCCGCGTAGTTGGTCTGGAACATCACGCCTCCGTAGGTGGAGTCGTCGATGTCGACGTCGTTGACCCGGATGCCCTGGAAGACCTTGGAGGCGGAGAACGCCCAGATGGCCGGGAAGACCTGCGAGCCCCAGAAGTGGCCGCCCGTGCGCTCCAGGGAGACGTTCTCGATCGTCGTGGGCCCGGTCCCGAAGCCGTTCATCGGGTAACCGAAGTCCAGCGAGGAGATCGTGATGCCGGAATACACCAGGGTGTCGGCGATGCGGATGTTGCGGAAGGTGTTGTTGTAGCCGCCGTAGACGGCCACGCCTGCCGCCCGCCACGTGAGCGTCGAGGTGAGGTTCTCGTAGAGGTTGTTCTTCTCGTCGGCGCCTCCCGCGTCGATGGCCGAGAAGAGCGCGAAGCTGTCGTCACCCGTGGCCCGGGCGTCGTTGTTGACCACGTGGTTGTCCGTGGAGCCGTTGGTCATGTTGATGCCGTCGGCGAACGTGTCCCGGATGCGGGAGTTCTTGATGGTCATGTTGTCGGTGTTGGCGCCCCAGTAGAGGCACACCATGTGCTCGACCCAGATGTCGTCGATGGTGATGTCGGAAACGTTCGAGAAGTCGAACACCTTGCCCGGACCGTCGATCCGGGACGTGTAGTTGCCGAAGTAGGCGAAGCCCGTGAACGAGGAGCCCTTGGCGCTCGCCTCGGCCCGGAAGCCCACGTCGGTGTTCTCCTGCGAGGAGGGCGCGTGGAAGCGGGTGAACCACGGCCCGGCTCCGAGGACCTTCACCGCCTTGCCGTAGACCTGGAACTTGCTGGAGGTCTCGTAGTCGCCGGGGGGCAGGTAGACGCCGACGAGCTTGCCGGTCGTGTCCATGCGGACCTTGTCGAGCGCGTTCTGCACGTCCTGCTGCGAGAAGCCGGCCGGGACCGTGTAGGCGGCCGGGTCGGGGTTCGCTGACGCCGTCGCCTGTTCGGTGTCGACGAAGTCGATGGCGTAGCTGGAGGAGTTGCCCGCGTCCTTCTGGAGCCGGATCCTCGAACCGGCCGGAACGGTCCTGCCGAGCAGCAGGTTCGCCTCGTCGTAGATGTGCCGCGGGGCCCCCGAGCCGGGCGAGTTCCCGGGCGAGGTCTCGTTGCCGTAGAGCCAGGCGTACTTCGGGGTGAGGTCGATCGCCTTGAGGAACTGGCCGTCCACGTAGACGTCGAGCGTCGTGTCGGTGCCGTCCGGGACCGAGAAGCGGGCGACGAGGGTGTTGGTCGCCGCGCGGGTGGTCCACTCGACGTACTGGCCGGTTCCGGTGAGGGTCACGGCCTTGCGGCCGCTCGCCTCGCCGGCGGGGTCGCCGACGGTCCGGTTCGGGCCGACGACCTTGGCCCCGCCGCCGAGTGTGCCGTCCTCGGCCTCGTACACGTCGTACGGCATGTCCGCCCCGCGGCCGACGAACAGGGCTTGCGCCGTGGTGTTGTTGGCCCGCTTGACCGGCAGCTCGTTGGCGTCGTCGGCGATGACCGTCCTGACGGTGTACTTGCCGTTGCCGGCCGTCCAGGAGCCGAGGTTCACCGGGGCGGTCGTCCGCCCTGCCGCGATGGTGCCGCTGTAGGAGCCGCTGAGCGTCTTCACGGTGGCGCCCTGGGCGTCCTGGATCGTGAGCGTCACGTTGTGGGCGCCGGCGGCCGAGTCCGTCGTTCCCTGGTTCCTGATCGCGACCGTGAACCCGACCTGGTCGCCGGCCGAGGCGCTGGAGGGGGTCCAGGAGACCGGTGCGGCGACCAGGTCGGAGCTGGACACGGGCTTGACGACGAGGGCGTCGGAGCGGGTGAAGACGTTGTTCGCCTCGTCCTGCTCGATGACCTTGTTCGAGGGGTCCACCTCGGCGCCGACCGGGTAGCTGCCCGCCTCGCGTGCCCCGATGCCCGCCGTGACGGTCCTCGACTCGCCGGGCGCGAGGGCGGGGACGTCCGCGGTGGCGACTTTGGTGCCGCCGAGCGTGAAGTTCAGGCTGGTGGCCGCCGCGGCTTTGCTGCCGCTGTTGGTGACGGCGGCCGTGAGGCCGACGGCGTCCGACTCGACCGGCGCGGCGGGCGTGTTGGTGATGCCGGTGACCTTGAGGTCCGGGTTGGCGGAGGGGGTGCCGATCACCTGGAACTCGGCGACCTGGGCGCCCGGTGCGCCGGTGTTCTTGGTGAACTTGAGCTGGACGTCGGCGGCGGAGCCGGACACCGGGATGCTCACCGTGTTGCCGCTGCCGGGGGAGAAGGCGTAGTCCTTCGCCGCCGCCAGGCTCGTGAAGGACGTCGCGTCCTGGTCGCGGCCGAGCACCTGGATGGTCTGGGTGCGCGAGGACCAGGCGGCGTCCGGGCTGAGCTTGACGACGACCTGGCCGAGGTCGGCGTTGGCGCCCAGCCTGGTGGTGAGGGTGGCCGGGTAGGCGCCGCCTGCGCTTTCCCAGTAGGTGCTGGTGAGGCCGTCGTTGGCGTTGCCGGCGACGTAGGTGAAGGTGTCCGAGGACGCCTCGATGGGCTTGCCCTGGGCGAGGTCGGAGCCGGGACCGCTGGGTGAGCCGGGTCGGGTGACGCTGTTGCTCGGCGCCGACACGTTGCCGGCGGCGTCCTTCGCCTTGACGTAGTAGGTGACGGTGGAGGCCGCCGAGGGGGTGTCGGTGAACGTCGTGACGTCACCCGCGACGGACTTGACGAGCTGGTCGTTGGCGTAGACGTCGTAACCGGTGACCTTGACGTCGTCGTTCGACGCCTGCCACGTGAGCTTCACGTCGCCGCCGGACTGCGTGTAGGCGAGGTTCCCGGGCGCGGTGGGCGCCTGGGTGTCGCCGCCGGAGCCCTTCCGGGTGACGCTGTTGCTGTTGGAGGACACGTTGCCCGCGGCGTCCTTGGCGCGGACGAAGTAGGTGATGTCGCTGCCGGCGGGTTGGGTGTCGGTGTACGTCAGGACGTTTCCGGGGACGCTCGCGCGTAGCTGGCCGTTGGCGTAGACGTCATAGCCGGTGACGCCCGTGTCGTCGCCGGCCGCGTTCCAGGTGAGCTTGATCTGCCCGGTGCCGGGCTCGGTGTAGTTCAGGTTCGTGGGGGCCGTGGGCGCCTGGGTGTCACCGGTCGCCGGCCCGTACACCTCCAGCTCGGACAGCTGTCCGGCGGGCCAGCCCGTGTTGGCGGTGACCAGCACGCGCACGTACCGCGTCGTGGTGGTGTCGAAGCCGATGGTCGCCGACTGGTCGTTGCCGCTGTCGAAGGTGTAGGCCTTGGACGCCGTCAGGTCGGTGAAGTTCTGGTTGTCGGCCGAACCCTGGACCTTGAGCGTCTGACTGCGGCTCGGCCATCCGCTCGGCAGCCGCAGCGCCACCTGGTTCACCTTGACCGAGGAGCCGAGATCGACCTGCACCCACTGCGGGAAGGCGTTGTTCCTGCTCTCCCAGTACGTGGCACGGTTGCCGTCACCGGCGTTGGCCGCGCCGTACACGTCGGCGTGCCCGCTCTCGCTGAAGGGCCTGCCCTGCGCGAGGTTGGGGGTGGCGGCGTCGGTCGTGGACACCTGCATCTCGGCGAGCTGTGCCGTGCCGGCGACCGAGTTGCCGCCGAAATCGGCACGTACGTAGCGGGCAAGGGTCGCGGGGAAGGAGACCGTCACCGTGTTGCCGTTGCCGGGGCTGAAGACGTACGGCGCCGACGGCTTGAGCGTGATGAAGCTTCTGCCGTCGGCGCTGCCCTGCAGGGCGATCGTCTGCTTGCGGGTCTGCCAGCGGGCCGGCAGACGCAGCACGACCCGGCGGACGCGCTCGGTCCGCCCGAGATCGGTCTGCACCCACTGCGCGGACTTCTTCCCGGCCTGCCAGTACGTGCCGGTGTCGCCGTCGCTCACGTTGGCCGCGGAGTGCGCGCCGAGCGCACTGCCGGCCCTGGCCGCGGCACCGGCCCCGGTGTTCGGGCCGCCCGCCGCGTGCGCGCCGAGGGCGGGCAGCCCGAGGACCATGACGGTGGAGGCCAGCGCAACGCCGGCCGTGCGCCGTTTCCTGCAACTGGGTTTGTATCGGGTCATGCGGGGTCACTCCCTGCAGAGGCTCACGCACCAGTGGGGGCGCGCGAGGGCGGCTCATTACGGGGCGGAGCGGTGGCGCGGTCGGGCGGGAGGGCCGGAGCCGTCCGCCACTGGCACAGCTGTAGCGGCCTCACGCGAAGGCGTGGGAAGCCGGAGGTGCGTGCGTCGATGGGCCCACGCGGCCAGGCCGGGAACCCATGCGCAGCTTCTTGCAGTTATTCATCGCAATATTGCAGAGGCTCTTGGGTTCGTCCACGGTTGCGACAGCACGAGTTTTCACCGGTCGCATCCGTCCCGGCGGGGGAGACGGCGGCTGCGCGCTTCCGGGGCCGGTGAAGGGGCCGGCGGGTGCGGTCGGAGGCCGCGTCGGCCACTCGGCGAAGCGCTTCCACCCGCTCGGTGTCCGGTTGCGGGGACCGGGGAACACGTCACGGCCCGCACGAGGACGGGGCCGGCCGCTGGTGAGCCCCGGTGAGCAGGCGGTACGGGTCGCGCTTCCCGGAGGGCGGCCGGGCCTCGCGTCGCCGCGGGCCCCGGGTGTCCGCCGGCACCCCGGCCGTCGTCCTGACCGCGGCCGTCACGAACCACGCCCATCACCACCGACCTGCGAATGCGGGGCTCCGCGACGGGACTCGACGCGTCCGTCGAGCCTCGTCGGCCCAAGTGACAACTTTTTGTTAAATAATTGCAGTGTATACGCAATTTCTTGCGTTACTTTGCGGAGGTCATTGGGCGCGCCGAGCGTGCCGTCGAACTGCCCCGGTGACCCGGGCGACACGCCGCCCGCCAGCAGGTGACGCCGCCTCGGTGACGGCCCGGTTCGCCGGCCGGGGTGTTCCGGGAGCGAGCGCGTCGTTCGCCGCGGCCGGCATTCGCCCCCGGCGAATACGGGTCCGTGCAATCGACTCAGTCGTTAAAGTGACAGTCATCGAATCCGGCCACGACGGGACCTGTGAGGTAAGCACCCACCATGCCCATCGAAACGTTTGAGTTCCAGGTAGAGGCTCGTCAGCTGCTGCAGCTGATGATCCACTCGGTCTACTCGAACAAGGATGTCTTCCTGCGCGAGCTGGTCTCCAACGCCTCCGACGCGCTGGACAAGCTGCGCCTCGAGGCCTTGCGGGACGAAGCGCTCGACGTCGACACCTCCGACCTGCACATCGAGATCGAGGCCGACAAGGAAGCCCGTACGCTCACCGTGCGGGACAACGGCATCGGGATGTCCTACGAGGAGGTCGGGCGGCTCATCGGCACCATCGCCAACTCGGGCACGGCCGAGTTCCTGCGCGAACTGCGGGAGGCGAAGGACGCGGCCGGCGCCGAGGGCCTCATCGGGCAGTTCGGCGTCGGCTTCTACTCGGGCTTCATGGTGGCCGACGAGATGACCCTGGTGACCCGCCGGGCCGGTGAGGCCCGGGGAACCCGCTGGACCTCGCGCGGCGAGGGCTCGTACACCCTGGAAACCGTGGACGAGGCCCCGCAGGGCACTGCCGTCACCCTCCACCTCAAGCCGGCCGACCCCGAGAACCAGCTCCACGACTACACCTCCCCCTGGACCATCCGGGAGATCGTGAAGCGGTACTCCGACTTCATCACGTGGCCGATCCGGATGGCCCCGGAGAAGGGCGAGGGCGACACCGCGTCCGAGTCGTCGGCACCCGAGACGCTGAACTCGATGAAGGCCCTGTGGGCGCGTTCGCGCGAGGAGGTCTCGGACGACGAGTACCACGAGCTGTACAAGCACATCAGCCACGACTGGCGGGCCCCCCTGGAGACGGTCCGGCTCCAGGCGGAGGGCACGTTCGAGTACCAGGCCCTGCTGTTCCTCCCGGAGCACGCCCCGCACGACCTGTTCACCCAGGGCTACCGGCGCGGCCTGCAGCTGTACGTCAAGCGTGTCCTGATCATGGACGACTGCGAGGCGCTGCTGCCGCCGTACCTGCGGTTCGTCAAGGGTGTCGTCGACGCCCAGGACCTCTCGCTCAACGTCTCCCGCGAGATCCTCCAGCAGGACCGGCACATCCGGATGATCCAGCGGCGCCTGACGAAGAAGGTCCTGTCCTCGCTCAAGGACATGAAGGCGGGCGACGCGGAGAAGTACGCCACCTTCTGGCGGGAGTTCGGGACGGCCCTGAAGGAAGGGCTGGTCACCGACGCCGACAACCGCGACGCCATCATCGCCGTCACCACCCTCGCGAGCACCCACGGCGACGAGCCGACCACCCTCCAGCAGTACGTGGAGCGGATGAAGGAGGGCCAGGCCGACATCTACTACATGACCGGCGAGTCCCGGCAGAGCATCGAAAGCTCCCCCACCTGGAGGCGTTCCGCGCCAAGGGTGTCGAGGTCCTGCTGCTCACCGACCCCGTCGACGAGGTGTGGGTCGACGCCGTCGGCGAGTTCCAGGGCAAGCGGCTGCGGTCTGTGGCCAAGGGCGAGGTCGACCTGGACGCGGACGGCGACGAGGACGCCGGGCAGGAACGAGAGAAGCGCGGCGAGGAGTACGCCGGCCTGCTCGGCTGGATGAAGGAGCAACTGCAGGAGGAGGTCAAGGACGTGCGCCTGTCCGCGCGGCTCACGGTCTCCCCGGCCTGTGTCGTCTCCGACGCCGACGACCTCACGCCCGCGCTGGAGAACATGTACCGCGCCATGGGGCAGGAAGTGCCGCGGACCAAGCGCATCCTCGAGCTCAACCCCGACCACCTGCTGGTCAAGGGCCTCAACCAGGCGTACAAGGAGCGGGAGGACCGCACCGCCCTCGCGGAGACCGCCGAACTGCTCCACGGCCTGGCGGTCCTCGCGGAGGGAGGCCGGCCGAAGGAGCCCGGCCGATTCGTCAAGCTGGTCACCGACCGGCTCGAACGCGCGCTGTAGCGCGTCCCGTGGGCAGGGCGTGGTGCAGCCTTGCCCACGGAACCGCTCCGCCGGGCCGGTGCGCACCCGGGCCCGGCGGTCGAGCAGCCGGGGGAGTGCTCCGTGCCGGGAGCGGTGCAGTGCCCGGGTCCGGCCCGGCCGACCGCTTCCGCGTGCGACGGAGGTGTCCGTCCGGACGGACCACGCCGGTGGTCGTCGCCGCGGGGTGTCGCCGGAGCGTCGAGGACTGGCCCACGGATCGCCCGTGGACCAGCCTTTCCGCATTCTGGGACGCGGTGGTCATCGTGTCCACCGGGGGCCGGCAGCGCCGGGCGGGGGCCGCGTCCACCGCCGGAGGCCCCCGTCCGGCGACCTCCCGCCGTCCCCGGAGACCGGTCCCGCCGAACCGCTCAGCCGCCGCAGTCCCCGGTGAGCGGCTTCTGAAGTTGTGGAACTCCGGGTGGCGGCACTCTTGTCCACGGACTATTCGTCCGTGGACAAGGAGGTCCTTCATCCGTGCGGCCGGTCCGCCCGTGCTTGGTTCATGAGCCGAACGAACCTGCGCGGCAAACTCGCGGTCGTCACCGGCGCGAGTGACGGGATCGGCCCCGGCCCGGTCCGCGTCGCGTTCGCCGCCCGGGGACACCGAGACGATGGACCGAGCTCGGCTTGCCCACTTCCTGCGCACGCGACGCGAGGCACTGCAACCCGAGGACGTCGGTCTTCCCCGGGGGCGCGCCGGCGCACCGGAGGGCTGCGCCGGGAGGAGACTTCACGGCCGCACCGGGCAGTGAGAGCCACGGAAAGCCGCACCTGCTCTCCGCCATCGGCTGATCCCCTCTGCTCCACCCGCCACCTCCCGCGGACGACCGCGGCGGCGGGCGGCGGCAGGAGCACCCTCACGGACTCGGTCGCGGACCGCCGCGGCCCACCGGCAGTCCACGGTGGGCCGGTCAAGTTCGGGGCCGTTGGCGCAACCGTGCAAGCGGAGCAGGACTGCGGCACGTGCGGCCGTGGTCCACTCGGTGAGTTTCACCTCACCGCCCCGCCGGCCCGGACCGGGGCGCCGGCCGGCGCCCCGTCGGGCACGCACACCGCCGGCCGCCGAGCGGGACGGCCGACCCGGCGGCCGTGCGGTTCCCGCCCCTGACCACGGCCGTGACCAGCAGCTGCGGGACGACCCTCAGGAGGCGGGCCCGCCGGTCAGTTTCCTCTCCCAGAAGACTTCGTCGCGCCATGCGCCGTCGGCGTAGAAGTGCTCGTGGGCGATGCCCCAGGAACTGAACCCGTGTTTGCGGAGGATCGCCTGGGACGCGAGGTTCTCCAACTGGGTGTGCGCCTCCAGCCGATGCAGGTTCAGCTCGTCCTCGGCGATCCGCAGTGCCAGGCCGACGGCACGGCTCGTGTGCCCGAGTCCCTGGTGGAGGGAGGAGATCCAGTAGCCGAGGAACCCCTTCTGGAACGGGCCGCGCAGGATCGAGCTGATGGTGACCTGCCCGATGACGGTCCCGTCGCAGACGATGACGCCGGGCCACGCGAGGCCCTTGTCGTGGGAGGCCAGGAGGGATTCGACGACCGAGGCCTGGCCGTCGGGCGTGTAGAACTCCGCGGGCCTCGCGGGCAGCCAGCGTGCGTACGCCTGCTTGTCCCGGGAGAGCAGACCGGCGAGCACGGGGCCGTCGGAGGGCTCGATCAAGCGGATCAACGTGGAACTCACGGGTGTTCTGCCTTGTCAGTTGCCGTAGTCGGTCGGTTGCGCCGGAGTCCTGCGGGGGTCGCGTTCGACGATCGGTCCAAGGATGCGGTCGATGCGCTCGACGGTCTCGTCGTCCAGCTCGACCCCCGAGGCCGTGGCGCTCTGGGCGATCTGCTCGGGCTTGGTCGCGCCGACGATCGCGGACGCCACGTTCGGGTTGCGCAGCACCCAGGCGATGGCCAGCTGGGGCATGGACAGCCCGAGGTCCGCGGCGACCTCGCCGAGCTGGGCGACGCGCGCCAGCACGTCGTCGGTCAGCGCCCCCGAGGCGAACTGGGAGGCGGCCGCCCCTGCGGCGCGCGATCCGGCGGGGGCCGGCCGGCCGGGCAGGTACTTGCCGGTCAGCAGGCCCTGGGCCAGCGGTGACCAGGCGAGCTGGCCGATCCCCTCGCGTTCGCACAGCGGGATGACCTCCTCCTCGATGACCCGCCACACCAGGTTGTACTGGGGCTGGTTGGAGATGATCCGGTCGAGCCCCATCCGGTCGGCCAGCTCCAGGGCCTCGGAGATCTGGCCCGCCGTCCACTCCGACACCCCTACGTAGAGGACCTTCCCCTGCCGGACCAGGTCGTCGAAGGCGCGCAGGGTCTCGGCGAGCGGGGTCCGCTCGTCGAAGCGGTGCGCCTGGTAGAGGTCGATGTAATCGGTCCTGAGCCGGCGCAGCGACCCGTGTACCGCCTCCATGATGTGCTTGCGGGACAGCCCCCGGTCATTCGGCCCCGGTCCGATCGGGGAGAAGACCTTGGTGGAAATCTCGACGGACTCCCGGCGCACGCTCTCCAGAGCGCGACCGAGCACGACTTCCGCCCGGGTCCCACCGTAGACATCGGCGGTGTCGAAGGTCGTGATGCCCTGCTCGAGCGCTTCGCGGGCGATTCGTTCGGCAGATCCCTCTGTATAGCTGATCCAGCTCCCGTAGGCGATTTCGCTTACTTTCAGCCCGCTACGCCCAAGTGTTCGATGCTTCATGGCTCGGCAGTGTACGCCCGGCCATAATCAGCCAATGGCGCGATCTCGCCGAATGATTTCGGCCAACCCGCCAGTTCGAGGTCGCCGTTGACCAGAACAGGTGTACGTTCTCGCTTGGCCTTGGAGAGGACGAGCATGCGCGATGACCTGACGCGGGAACGGGATGCGGAGCCGGCCCCGTCTGGGTTCGGAGACCTCACCGGGCTGATGTCGAGGATGACCGGGGACGAGAAGCATTCCGAAGCCGCGACCTCGACGATGGACGTGCTCTGGGTCCTCTACGACCGGGTCCTGAAGGTCGATCCCTCCATGCGCGAGGACCGCGACCGGTTCTACCTCTCGAAGGGCCACGGTCCGCAGGCCTACTACGCGGTGCTGTGCGCCAAGGGCTTCTTCGAGCCCGAACTGTTCGACATGTTCGGCGCGTTCAGGTCGCCGCTCGGCTACCACCCCGACCGTGCGCTCGTCCCCGGTGTCGAGATCTCCAGCGGATCGCTGGGACACGGACTGCCGCTCGCGGTGGGAACGGCGCTGGGGCTGCGGGCACGCGGACTCACCGACTCCCGGCTCTGGGTCCTGCTCGGCGACGGCGAGTTCGATGAGGGGTCGAACCACGAAGCGGTCGCCTATGCCGCGCGTGCCGGTCTGGACCGGCTCAACGCGGTGGTGATCGACAACCACTCGGCGACACAGGGGTGGCCCGGCGGTCTGGAGACGCGGTTCGCGGCCGAAGGCTGGGCGACCCGGCGGGTCGACGGCCGCGACCACGACGCGCTGGAAGCGGCTTTCACCGCTCCGCACCCCGGCCGGCCCGGTCTGGTCGTCGCCGATGTGGGTGCCGCGGGCGACCGCTGACGCACAGATATCAGAGCTATCCGGAGGAGTGTCCTTGGCCGGCATCATGCGCGAGCGCTTCGTCGATGTCACGACAGAGTTGCTGGACGTCCACGAGAACCTTGCACTGGTGACCGCCGACCTCACCGCGGGGCTGTTCCGCGCGGCCAGGGAGAACCACCCCCACCGGGTCGTCAACCTGGGGATCAGGGAACAGCTGCTGGTGAGCGTGGCGGGCGGCCTGTCGCTGGCGGGCATGCGGCCGATCGCCCACAGTTTCGCTCCTTTCCTCATCGAGCGGCCCTTCGAGCAGATCAAGCTCGACCTGAACCACCAGGACGTGGGCGCGGTCCTGGTCAGCGCAGGCGCCTCCTACGACATGGCGAGCAGCGGCCGGTCCCACCAGTCGCCCGGCGATGTCGCGCTGCTGTCGACGCTGCCCCACTGGACCATCCACGTGCCGGGCCACCCGGACGAGGCCGAGGCGCAACTGCGCGAGGCCGCGACGGGCGACGGACTTGTCTACGTCCGGTTGTCCAACCAGTCGAACGCCGAGCCGTACGGTCTGGACTCCGGGCGGCGTTTCAGGGTCCTGCGCCGGGGGACCCGGGCCACCGTCCTCGCGGTGGGTCCCCTGGCCGACGCGGTGCTCCAGGCCACCGAGCACCTCGACGTCACCGTCCTCTACTCCGCCACCATCCGCCCCTTCGACAGCGAGGGACTGCGCGCGGCGGTGCGCGAGCAAGCGGTGGCCTCCGTCGTCCTGGTCGAGCCCTACCTGGCGGGGACATCGGCGGCCGAAGTCGCTGGCGCCCTTGTGGACAGGCCGCACAGAACCCTCGCTCTTGGAGTCGCGAAAGAAGAGCTGAGGAACTACGGATCGCCGCGGCAGCACGCTATCGCGCATGGCCTGGGCCCGGCGGGACTGCGTCAGAAAATTGCTTCATTTCTTGCCTCTTGACGCGAGATCAACACTCCTATCTAATATTTCTAAGCCCGTTGTTCGACGGGAAGTCGATCATCAGGAAAAGGGGTATTCGATGTCCATCAACGACAAGCTCTCCGCCACCAACGAAGAGGTCATCATCGCCGAGGCCGAGGCCGAGATCGCGGAGCTGTCCGAGCACGAGCGCCCGATGGTCATCGGCGTCATCAACGAGGCCTGAGAGCGTGCCATTCGGAGACGGCCTCCGGGTCGTCTCCGAATGGTTTCCATTTGACCGATAGGGATTCTCGTGGGAACTGTGCATCCACTTACTCGCCTCATTGATGAAGTCGATCTCATGGATGCCTTCTGGAACAAGAAACACGGCTTGTTCAAGAATGCTTCTCCCGTCGCGGGAATGCTGGACGAGACTGCCATTCAGGAAATACTCGACGTCGGACTGCTCCGCTGGCCGTACTTCATGCTCCTGAAAGAGGGGATCCAACCCGCGATCTCGGACTTCACCCGGACCAGGAACGTCCGCGGCCAGAGCGTGAGCGGCTTCGCCGACGCCAAGAAGGTCCGGAAGCTCCTGGACGGCGGTGCCACGATGAAGCTGAGCCAGCTCGAAGACTGGCACCTGCCGACGCGGCAGCTCATGGACGAGATCGAGAGCAGGCTCCCCGCCGAGCTCAAGGCGTACATCTTCTACACCCCGTGCGACAACACCGGCATGCTTCCGCACCGGGACCCGTCCCATGTGCTCGCCCTGCAGATCGCGGGCGCCAAGGAATGGCGCATCTACGATGCCCCGGACAAGGTCGACTCCCGTGGCGGGCTCCTGCCCGACCTGGATGCGGACAGCCACTCGCACTCCTTCGTCATGGAGCCCGGGGACGTCCTCTACCTGCCGCACGGCATCCCCCATGTCGCGACGGCCCGGACGGGCACCTCGCTTCACCTGACCCTGACCATCACGGAGCCGGCTCCGCTGGAGCTCGTCGAGTCCCTGATGGAGGGCTTCGGCGACGAGGCGGACCGCCTCGACTCCCTCACCTCCGGCATCTCCACCGAGGACAAGGCCGAGGCGGTGACCAGCGCGTTGCTCGACCACCTGGACCGGGTGGACCCGGAAGCACTCGTGAACGCGGCCGTGATGCGCATGCGGAACCGGAGAGCCTGAACCGATGACGATCAACGCTTCTTCACCGGCGGAAGAGACCACCCGGGCGCCCGAGCACCTCGCCGACCTCGTCGGCGACGCCGAGTCGTTCCTCAGCGAGGTGTGGGGGGTCCGTACGGCCACGTTCAGCTGTGGGCGGGCGAAGGCGCTGCTCTCCACGGCGGACGTCTGGCGCGAGCTGGACTGCGGCTCGCTGGTCGCTCCCTACTTCGGCGTCCTCCGGGAGGGCACCACCCCCACGGTCTCGGGCATCACCGAGACCCGGATCGTCCAGACGAAGCCCAGGCCGGGGTACGCGAAACCGGCCGCGGTGCGACAACTGGTCGCCTCCGGCCACGTCTTCGTGCTGAACCAGCTGGAGGACTGGAACGGCAGGGTCGGCGCACTGGTCGACTCGCTCCGTGCCCAGTGCCGTGCCCAGGCCGGCGCTGCCGCGTACTTCTGCGCCGCCGGATCCGGCGGGGTGCCCGCCCACGCCGACGGCGCCCACACCCTCACCGTTCAGCTGGAAGGCCGGATGCGCTGGTCCGTGGGTGAGGGCGAGCACGTGTCCGAGACCGTTGCCGAAGCCGGCGACATCCTCTACGTCCCCGCCGGACAGGTGCGGCAAGGAGCCCCGTGCGGCGCCGACGCGCTCCACCTGGTGATCTCCCTCCAGCAGCCCACGGCCCGGGACCTCGCCGAGCTGGCCCTGGCGACGTTCCTCAAGGGCCCCGCCGCGGCAGGGATCGCGGGAACGCATCACTTCCTGTCCTTGGAGGAGAAGGTCGCCTGGCTCCGGACCGAGCTGCGCGCGCATCTGGCCGGCCACGACCGCGGAGCGCTGGCGGAACAGGCCGTGCTGCTCCGGCAACGCGAAGGCAGGGCTTAGGACCGTGAGCGAGCCCACCACCGAAGGCGCCGCCGGGACCGCTCTGTACGAACTCATCAGAGCACAGCAGCGGCTCAAGACGGCACACAGACTCGGCAGCCGTCTTCTCGTCGAATCCGACATCGAGCGGGAGAACCGTCCCGACCTCGTTCCCTTCGTGCTGGGCTACTCCTCGGACGGCGACGGCCGGCCGACCCTGCGGCACGCCCACGCGGGTGCCTCGTCGGTGACCGTTCTCGGTGACGACGACTACCTCTTCCTCTCGGACCGGCGACCGCGAGCGGGAGGTTCCGTGAGCGGCCGGTCGCTCTGGCGGCACCGCGAGGGGCAGGAACCGGCGGCGCTGCTCGGCACCGCTCGCGACGTGGTGGGCTACGCCGCCGCCGGGCGGACGGCCGTCGCGGCCGCCTGGGTGCACGCCGAGGCGGACTCCTTCGCGTCGGATCGAGTCCGCCGGGAGAAGCTGGCCCGGGAGGGCCTGACCGCGGTGACCGTCGAGGGCGACCTCTGGCCGCGCTCCAGCCACCAGTTCGGCACCGAGGTGCTCAAGCTGGTCAGACTGTCCCTGGACGACGACCCGGCCGAGCCGGAACTGCTGCAACTGCCCCTCGACCGGCGTACCCGGCTGTCCGGGCAGGTCGCCCTGACCCCCGACGGCCGCCGCTGCGCCGCGGGGTTGGTCCGCTTCCTTCCCGGCGGCCACCGTCGTTACGGGTTGCTCCTCTTCTCCCCGGCCACGCCGGACGAGGCCCGGCAGGTATGGGCCGACGACGACCTGAGCGACACGGTTCCCTCCCCTGACGGCGCCTGGTTCGCCTGTACCGCGGAACGGATCGCGGTCCCCGGGAGGGCGCCCCGCCAGGAAGCGGCCCTGGTGTCGAGCGACGGACTCGAAGTCCGCAAGGTCGGCCAGGAACACCGCGACTGGCTGCAGCCCCGCTGCTGGCAGGACCCGAAGAACCTCCTCTGCACGGGAGAGGAGGACGGGCAGCGCCACCTCTGGCGGATCGCCATCGACACGGGCGCCGTCACACGGATCGACACCGGCGGCTCGACGCTCTCCGTGACGGCCCGTGCGGGCGAGGCCCTGGTCGTCTGCTCCTCCATCGCGTCGCCCCCCTCGGTCGTGGCGCTCGCGCTTCCCACGCCGGAAGCCACCCGGACGGAGATCTTCGCCCCGGCCGCCGCGGCCACCCCCCGGGGAAGGATGGAGCGCCTCACCTACAAGGCACCCGACGGAGTCGGCTGGAGCAGCTGGCTCTGCCTGCCCGAGGACGTCAGCGGGGAACTGCCCGTCCTGGTCTGGTGCCACGGCGGACCGATGCTCAGCTGGACCGACTGGTCCTGGCGGTGGAACCCCTGGCCGTTCGTCGCCGACGGGTACGCGGTGCTGATGCCCGACCCTCCCCTGTCGGTCGGGTACGGCCAGGACGCCATCGAGCGCGGGTGGGGGAAATGGACCTCCGAGGTGGCCGCCGTGGCCGCCGAGCAGGTCAGGGACGCGCTGCTCGATCCGCGTCTCGACGCCGAGCGGGTGGCGGTGATGGGAGCGAGCTTCGGCGGCTTCCTGTCGCTGGCACTGGGGACCCTCCTGCCCGAACCGCGCCTGATCGTCAGCCACTGCGGCTGGGCCGACTTCCCCGCGGTGGCCCGGGCGTGCGACCTGCACTGGCACTGGCTGCGCGAGTACGGCCCGGTGGACTCGTCGCCGTCCTACCGCTCGGAGAGCCTCTCGCTCGAGGCCGTCCCGCCGCGGACGAAGGTGCTCCTGTCCCACGGGTGCGAGGACACCCACGTGCCGGTCGGCGAATCACGGGCCATGTACCGGACGCTGGAAACCCAGGGTGTGGACGTCGAGCTCATGCTCGTCCCGCACGAGGGGCACAGCATCCTCAGACCCGCGAATGCCGCCGCCTGGCACCGGTGGGTCGCCCAAGCATGTCGCGAGACGCTCGGCGACCGGTCAGCCAGAAAGGACTTCAGCGTCAGATGACGATCGTTCATACGGGTGTTCCCACGGCTCTTCCTGCGGGTGTTCCCGCGAGCCTCGACCGGATCCACTGGTTCCCGCCCGCAGGGGACGCGCCCGCCACCGCCTGCGGCACCTCCCTGCGGACGCGCACGCTGGAGGAGACGGAGGCGCTGGCCCGGAGCAGCTTCACCCGGTGCGGAATAACCCGGATCGCCGACGTCACCGAGCTCGACGACCTCGGCATCCCGGTCTTCAACAGCTTCCGTCCCACCGCGGCACCGGGGCTCAACACGGTGACCAGCGGAAAGGGCATGACCGCGGCCGCGGCCCGGGTGTCGGCCATGATGGAGGCGATCGAACGGACCTGGTGCGAGCAGCGGGCGGGTGAGCCCCCGCTCCGGGCTTCGTACGCCGAGCTGTGCGACGCGGGTGTCCCGGCCCTCGATCCGCGGCGCCTGATCCTCAAGCGCGGCCACACCTGGACCGAGAACGCGTCCATCGGCTGGTGGCCCGTGCGGGAACTGGTCTCGAACGCCGAGGTCCTCATTCCCGCTCTCGCGGTTTTCGTCCCCTTCCCGAACGAGTGCGGGATGTTCCGCTCGAACACCATCGGCCTCGCCGTGGGCAACAGTCCCCAGGAAGCTCTGCTGCACGGACTGCTCGAGACCATCGAGCACGACTGCACGGCATTCGGCGAGACCCTCAAGAGCGGCTGGAACATCCAGCTGTCCTCGCTGCCGGACGCCGCCGGGGAACTGGTCGGGCGATTCCACCGGATAGGGGTCGACGTCCAGGTCTTCGCCTATGCCAATGACATCGGAGTGCCGACGTTCTTCGCGACGACCGACGACACCCAGGCCGGCGACGGCATGCTCTTCAACGGCGGTGCGGGCTGTCATCTCGATCCGGTCGTCGCGGTGACCCGCGCGCTGACGGAGGCGGCCCAGTCGAGACTCGCGGTCATCGCGGGCGCACGGGAGGACTTCACGGGACAGGCCTATCGCCGGCACTCGTCCTACGAAGCCCTGCAGGAGATGTACAGGATCTGGAGCAGCGGGCGGCCCACAGCGGATTTTGACGTGATCGAGAGCTCGAGCACCGGCACGACGGACGGCGACCTCGACGTGGTCCTGGCCGGACTGCAACGCGCCGGGCTCCCGCTGGTCTTCGCGACGGAACTGGCGCCCGACGACCTTCCCTTCTCGGTGACCAAGGTGATCGTTCCCGGACTCGAGGTCTACCACAACGATCGCGCGAGACTGGGCACACGCCTGCACCGCGAGATGGTGCGGGCCGGCCTTGCGAAGCCCCTGTCATGACCGCCGGCCCCACTGTCACGGTGTTCGTGGGCCCTTCGCTGCGCCCGGCGGACCTCACACGGCTGCACGCCCTCGCCGGTGAACGGAACCGGACGCTCGACCTGCGCCCCCCGGTCCGCCGGCACGACCTGCTGGCCCTCATCGGCGCGGAGTCCCCCGGAAGATCATCATGCTGGACGGGGAATTCGGCCAGAGCCTCGCGGTGAGCGTCACCGAGGTGCGGGCCCTGCTGTTCGCGGGGCAACCGCTGTCCGGCGCGTCCTCGATGGGCGCCTTGCGGGCCGTGGAGTGCCGGACGATCGGGATGACCGGCAGCGGCTGGGTCTACGCGCAGTACCTGAACGGCTCGATCGAGTCCGACGGCGATGTGGCGCTCCTCTACGACCCGGAGGACTTCACCCCCGTCACCATTCCCCTGGTGAACGTCCGCTGGCTGCTGGGGGAGAAGGCCAAGGAGGGAGAGATCTCCGCCGAGGAGGCGAGCAGTGCGCTGGGGATCGCGAAGTCCCTGAACTTCCGGAACAGACGGCATTCCGTTCTGTTGAAGCAGTGGAAACGGGGGCTTCCCCGGCGCACCGCGGCGGCCCTGGAAGCGCATTTCGCCGCTGACCGTCTCGACCACTGGGACCGCAAGAGGCTCGACGCCCTCGAAGCCGTCCAAGCGGCGTTGTCCTGAGACGCAGGGCCACGTCATCCGGACGTTCGCGGGCGGCCGGCGTCAGCGCCGCTGACGTCCCCTACCGCGGCCATCCCGACCAGACCGTCCACCCACTCGGTCTCACCGCATGGGGATGCACAGGCCCTGCGAAGGGGCCTGACCCCGTTCTACGGATTCCGGCAGGAAGAACGCATGACCAACTCCGTGACTGAAGATCAGATCGCCGCTTACCGACGCGACGGGTTCGTCCGAATCCCCAACATCATCGACAAGGACGACGCCTCCCGCTACGCCAAAGCGGCACTGGCGGCCCGGGACCGTATCAGCGACCTTCCTGCCGATCCGACCTTCACCCGCGTGGCGCAGGTCTGGCAGCAGGACGACACCCTCCGCGAACTCACCCTCAGCCCCGTCCTGGCCGCCGCGGCCACCGCCCTGGCAGGCATCCCGCTGCGGCTGTACCACGACCATCTGCTGATCAAGGAACCGCACAACGGCGCCGCCACCGAGTTCCACCAGGACCAGCCCTACTGGCCGCACCTCGGTTCCCGGCACTCCCTGTCCGCCTGGGTCGCCCTCGTCGATGTACCCGCGGCGCGCGGCTGCATGACCTTCATTCCCGGCTCACACCGCCTCGACGGCCTGCGCCGCCAGGACGTGCACGACGCCGACAACCTGATGCGGGTCGCTCCGCAACTGCTCTGGGAACCCCGCGTCACCGTCCCCCTCAGGGCCGGCGACTGCACCTTCCACCACGCGTTCACCGCCCACAGCGCCGCCCCGAACCGCACCGATGACCCACGCATCGCCCACGTGGTCGTCTACATGGACGCCGACACCCGCTACGACCCTCGCAAGCGCCCCGCCGGCCAGCCCCTCACCGAGGTGGGCGGCGTCCCCGAGGGCATCCCCTTCCCGGACGACGACTTCCCGAGGCTCCCGTGAGGTCGAGCCCCGCTGCTGCCGCGGACCGCGGCCCAGCACCTGACGCGCGCACCACGGCCGGGCGGTTGGGGCGAAGGCCGGCTCCGCCCCGGGGCCGGCCGAGCGCGGCGACGCGGGGGCGGGGACGAGGGGAAGGAGAGCCTCCGCACGGGGAGACCGGCCGACACCGGCAAGCGCCGTGCCCACGACGTCCCACTCGTGGACCTCCGGCGGGCGGATCCGGGCGCGGCTCGTCCCGGAGCGCCCGGACCGTGTCCCGTGCGGTGCGGTGGACTGGGTTCGGCCCGCCGCGGCCGAACCCGCGGCGAGACCAGCGGCTTCGAGGTGCGAGTCGTGCGGTCGCCCCGGTGCTGATGGCGGCGGCCCGGGAGCCGGGCCCGCACCGAACAGAACCCGGCGCTCAGTGATCCTCGGCGATCCCCGTCCGCCCGACATGCCACGGAGATCAACTTGATCGTTTCTTTCGTACGCAACAACTATGCCTCGCTGAACGGCCCGGCCAGGACGCTCGGCGCGCTGCACTTCCTCGACAGCGTGGGCGGCGGTATCTTCACCTCCGGCTCGGCTGTCTATTTCATCGTGGTCACCGACCTTCCTGCCGCCCAGGTCGGTCTCGGGTTCTCACTCGCGGGCTTCTCCGGGTTCGTGTCCAGCGTGCTCATGGGTATGGCCGCCGATCGGATCGGTGCTCGGCGTCTGCTGTTCCTCAGCATGCTGGCGATCGCAGGGGCCTACTGCCTTTACCCCGCAGTCGGTTCGTTGCCGGCGTTCTTCGCGGTGGTGGGCCTGGTCGGAGCGCTCGAGTGGGGCAGTGGCCCGTTGTTCCACACCTTGATCATGGAACTGGTACCGGAAGACGACCGGGTGAGTGCACGCGCGGCCCTGCGTTCGGTATTCAACGTCGGTTTCTCGGTCGGTGCCCTGGTGGCTGCTGCCCTCATCGGAGTGGGGGGCTCCGTCATGCAGGCGCTGCCTCTGGGCAACGCCCTCTCCTTCCTGCTGGCGGCAGGACTCGTGCTGCGGTTGCCCGCCACCCCTGTCCCGCCGCCCGGGACGGAACGCGTGTCCCGGTTCCGGGCGCTGAAGGACACGTCCTTCCTCAGCGTGATCGGCGCATCGAGCCTGCTGGCTCTGCACAGCGCGGTCCTCATGGTCGGAATTCCGCTGTGGCTCGTGACCAGTGACAAGCTTCCCCGCAGTGTCATTCCTGTCGTCTTCGTGCTGAACACCATCCTGGTCGTACTTTTCCAGGTGAAGTGCGCCAGGGGATCCGAGACCCTGGACGGCTCCGTCGGGGCGGCACGCAGGGCGGGGCTGATCAGCGTGGCAGGATGCCTCGTCCTGGTGATCGGCAACATCACCACGGCATGGGCCGCAGGCCTCTTCGCGCTGGCAGCGGTTCTCCTCTTCACGTTCGCCGAGCTGTGGCAGTCGTCCAGCGCGTTCGGCCTCGGGTTCGGGCTCGCCCCCGAGTCGGCGAAAGGGGAGTACCTGGGAGCATTCCATCTCCACATGGTCGTTCAGGCCACCGTCGGACCGGCCGTGGTCTCGTTCCTCGTGATCCGCCACGGCTCTTCGGGGTGGCTCACCATGTGCCTGATCTTCCTTTCCGGCGCAGCCGCGATCGGACCCGCCGTGCGGTGGGCCCGCAGGAGCAAGCTGACAGCGGCGTCCGCTTGACCTCGCCGGCGGGGGTTGCTCGCCGTGGTCCGCCAGCCGCTTCGGCACGGCCGGTCAGAGCGGGGGGGTGCCTCTATGTCTTTCGTCAAGCGAGGCGTGGGGTTCTGGGTTCGTAGAAGGTGCCGTCGCGGAGCATGGCGAACAGCACGCTGGTGCGGTGGCGGGCCAGTCGGAGAAGCGCCTGGGTGTGGGTCTTTCCGCGGGCCCGGCATCGGTCGTAGTAGGTGCGGGAGGCGGGATCGTGCAGGGCGGCGAACGCGGACAGGAACATCGCGCGTTTGAGTTGCCGGTTGCCGCCTCTGGGTGCGTGTTCGCCGTGGATCGAGGTCCCGGACGACTTGGTCGTCGGGGCGAGGCCGGCGTAGGAAGCCAGGTGAGCGGCGGTGGGGAAGCTGGACCCGTCGCCGACGGTGACCAGCAGCGTGGCGGCGGTCCTGACCGCGACCCCGGGAATCGAGGTCAGGACCGGGGAAAGAGGGTGAGCCTCCAGCAGCTGTCCGATCTGCGCTTCCAGGGCTCGTCGCTGTTCGTGGACGGCCGCGAGGGAACGGGCCAGGGACGGGATCACGATGTCGAGGGTGCCGGTGCCCGGGACCACGACGGTCTGCTCGTCGAGCGCGTCGAAGACCTCGTCGATCAGCCGGGCGGCCATGCGCGGGGCCTTGGGCCGGATCACCTCAACGAGCCTGTGGCGACCGGCCTTTCGCAGCGCGGTGGGGGATCCATAGCGTTCCAGCAGCCAGGTCACGGCCTGGTGGTCCAGGCGTGGGCCAAGGACGCGTTCCAGGCTGGGGTGGAACTGGGTGAGCAGGCCGCGTATCCGGTTGGAGGTGCGGGTTGCCTCGGCGGCGAGGTCCTGGTCGAAGCCGACCAGCACGGTCAGCTCGGCGGTGATCTCGTCGGTCAACTGGAGCGAGCGCAGGGTGTGCGGCATGGTCCGTGCGGCGTCCGCGATCACCGCGGCGTCCTTCGCGTCGGTCTTCGCCTCGCCCGGGTAGAGATCGGCGATCCGCCGCATCGAGAGTCCGGGCAGGTAGGCGACCTTGCAGCCGGCGTCCCGGGCGACGGTCAAGGGCAGGGCTCCGATGGAAGCGGGCTGGTCCACGATGACCAGCACGGTGCCGAACTTCGCGGCCAGCTTGTCGAAGACAGCCCGCAGCTTCGGCTCGCTGTTGGGCAGCTGCTTGTCGAAGACTTTCTTGCCGGCCGGGGTGAGACCGTGCCCGTGATGGGCGCTCTTGCCGACGTCCAAGCCAAGGAAGACGCCCACGTCGTCGATGTCGTCCAACCCATCCTCCGGAACGGGGTTCGTGCGGTGCTGGCCAGGGCGTTGGCGTCGTATGCGCGCATCCACGTTATGCAGACCTGCCGCCTGCAAGCGGCCGGGCATTGCGCCAGGCCAGGCGGTAGTCGGACCTCTCATCAGCGTCTCCAACGGCGCCTCTCGGGCCCGGTGACACCACCCCCCAGGTCATCCGTTCGACAGGGGGGAACAGTCATGCCGGGCCCGGAAGCCAGCGGCCCTCTTGCAGGACCGCGAAGAACATAACGGGGGGGGGCGGAACAGCAGCCACCCGAGGGCGGGCATCACGATCAGGGGTGTCGGGGCCGTGCGCGGCGACGTGGCGTCGGTGATGCCGCCGATGACCGGACCGGTCGGACCGCCGACGCCGACCGTGAGGCCGGGGCGATCCCGCCGGCTGTGCCGACGCGCGTGGGCAGATGGGCCTGGGCGAGCGTGACCTGCAGCGAGAACGGGACGTACAGGCCGATCGAGGGCCGGCGACCGCACACTGTCACGGCTGTTCAAAGCCGACCTCGGCATGCCGCTCCCGCAGTGGCGCACGCGACTCCGGCTCTCCCACGTGCTGGTGCTGCCCGCCCAGGACACGCCGGTGCGGCCGTACCGGCGCGGTGGCACCCGGGCGGCGTCTGCCACCTTCCGCGGCTCCCGCACCCGGAAGCCCGTCCGTGCGGTTCCTCCTCGCCGAGCCGTCGTTGGGATCTCTCCCACGGGCACCGGGGCCGCTGTGCTCCGCGCTCGCGCGCCCCTGCGCGCCCCAGCTCCACTCGAACAAGTGACACAGAATCGATCCCGCATGCACAAACGGCGTAATAGCGGCATACCGCCGCTGAGCCCGGGCTAACCATGAACGCGGACGACCGGTCCGGTGGCGCTGTTCGCGTACGCAACACCCCGGCCGAAACCGGCGGCGTCCTGCGTCCTGTCCCGGTGACGCCGCTCCCGCGGCGTCCCGTGCGCCGCGCACCCGCGCGGCGCGTGGTGTCAGGCCCTGTCCGCCGCCTGCGGGTCGGGGTGCTCCGCGCCGGGACGCACCTCTTGGCGGAATCTCATCATGTTCCATCGCGTACTTCGATCACAGTCCCAGGAGGATCCGGAGATGACCACCGACGTGCAGTCCGCGAAGAAGGAAGCCTACAAACGGGGAGAGGAACAGGGGCGCGCCGACGCGCTCGCCGGCCACCCGTACGCCGACCCGCCGCGCGACGGCGCACGAGGTGAGAAGGACCATTACGCGAACGGCTACGACTGGGGTTACGAACAGGCCCGCGCCCAGAAGCTGAACCTCGTGGTGTGGCAGGAAGGCGGGGTGGAGGACGCCCCGGGCGGCCTCGGCACCACCGTCAACATCTGCGTCCGTACGCCGGACTGGAGCGACACCGTCGACGCCGGCGAACGCGAGCACGTCTTCACCGCCCCCACCGGATTCCGCTGGAACGGCACGGTGGGCGCCCAGTACAAACGCATGGACCAGACCACGGGCGGCAACCTGCCACCCGTCCGGGCCGAGGTCAGCGGGGACGGCCGCACGCTGACCTTCACCTACCACGTGCACCTGAACACGAGCGACGAGGACAGGGACCTCATCGTCTACACCTGCGGCCTCGAAGCCGTCGACGGCGCCGAGCCCGGCCGCCGCACCGACGGCGTCGCCCGGATCGGCACCGCGCCCCCGGCCAAGCTCAAGGCCGAGGTCATCGAGGACGAGGACTGAGAGAGCAGGAACCAGACGCCATGACCACCGTCGTCACCTCCGGTGCCTTCCCGTCCACCGACCCGTCCCTCTCCCAGGCCGACGGGCTGGGCACCGCGGACATCAGGTGGGGCAGCAGCGGTTCCCAGAGCGGCTACCAGTTCCGCGGCGCGGCCGCCGACGTCCAGCTCGACGGGACCGAGTTCGTCGTCGGCACCTTCGTGCACCGCAACATGCCCACCAACGTCAGCCCGAGCCAGTTCGACGTCAAGCTCACCGTCAACGTCATGTTCGAGGACGGCAGCACGACCGGCCTCGACTTCAGCTTCCATCACCACGAGACGCCCAACAGCACCGGCAGCAGTCCCGCGGACGACGATCTGGTCGACCTGGAGACCTTCGTCCACCCCCAGCCCGTCACGGTCGCCGGCAAGCAGTACAAGGCGGTCCTGAGCGGGTTCAAGCGCAACGGCCAGGTCGTCCGGCAGTTCCGCAGCCCCGAGGGCGGGATCAACTTCGCCGAGGTCGTCTGCATGTTCACCGCCGACGAGCCCGACGTGATCATCTCCGACCTGCGCTACCTGGGCACCGGCCAGGGCCAGCCCGACGAGTACGTCGAGATCTTCAACAAGGGCGGCGCGCCCCAGGACCTGACCGGCTGGGTCGTGGAGTGCAAGACCACCGGACACGCCTTCACCTTCCCCCCGGGGACGGTCATCCAGCCCGGCCAGCGCTACCGGGTCCACACCAACGAGACCCACCGGGAGTTCGGCGGATTCTCCTTCGGCTCCTCCCAGGAGGTCTGGCGGGACCAGGGCGGCATCGCCCGCCTGCGTCACGACGACTTCGTCGTGGACCAGTACCCCTACCTCGACAAGGGCTTCAACAGGACCGGCACGCCGTAGCGGAGGTGCCGCCGGCCCCGTGGTGACCGGTGAGGGTCGAACCGGCCTCACCGGTCACCCGGCCCGGTCCGCGTGTCCGCCGGCCGTCCGTCCGCGAGTTCGGCTCCGGCGCCCGCGGCACGAGTGGGGGAGGAGCCCGCGGGTCCGGGCCGTGCCCTGCGCCCCCGTCACGGCCGCGCAGGGCAGCGGCGGAGCCCACGGCCCGGAAAAGCAGCCGCGGTACCGGTCGTGACACCCCATCATGGCGCCGTTGTCGACCGAGGTGCGGGGGACTCACCATGACAGCTGCCGACGCCTACGACCGGCCGCCCTACCGAACCGCCGACCCGCCGCGGACGGGCGGGCCGGCCGCACGGACAACCCCGTGGGTGCTGGACGTCTTCCTCCCCGCGCGTGACCGACCGCAACGGCGTCGTGTGGGCCGTGACCTCCGCGGTCTGGGACCGGCAGAGCGTCGTGTGGCCGTACGTGCCCGTCTTCACCGAGGGGACGCGCCCCATGCTGTACCCGGACCCCGAAGCCACCGCCGGACCCCTGACCAGGGGCTGAACCGCCGAACGGTTTGCGTTGGCCGGGGGCCGCCGACGAACGGTCCCGGGTGGTGGACCACGGCCGGACGACACGTCGCCATGAAGTACCGGCCACCGGCTGGTGGTTCGTCCGGCGGCTGCTGGTCGAGCCGTCGGGGTGGAAGCGGTGGGACGACCGCACCGTCCTCGACGGGACCGTGCGGAAGTCCCGCACCGGGACGGTCTGGCGGGGCGTCCCCGGGCGGGCCGACCGGTACGCAACCGCCCCGAGCGCGGCAGCCGCAGCGGGGCCGTCCCCCCGCCTTCGATCCGGAGGATCCACAAGCACCGCAGCGTGCTGGAACGGCGCTCCAGCCGGCTGACACGGCGGCGCGGCATCACCACTCGCCACGGCAAGCCCGGCGCGGCCCCCGGGCAGCCGCCCCCGCGCCTCCCTGCTGACGCGGACGTGACGTTCGACGGCAACTCCCGGACCGATCCCCGCCCCGCCCGTCGCGGGTGCGCCCCCCGAGGGTCGTCCGCCGCCCAGGAGCCGGCCGTTCGCAAGTGCCGCCCGGGAGCGGTGCCGCGGGGAGGGGGAACCCGGGCCGGCGGTCAGTCGCCGGCCGGAGAGCGGCGCTGCGGCTGCGGGCGTCCGCGGCGCTGGACGGCCCCGTAGGTCTTCTCCAGCGCCGCGGCCGTGGCGTCGTAGGAACGCTGGGCGACGCCCACGAACAGGCAGTCGATCAGGGCCAGTTGGGCGATGCGGCTGACCGTCGCGCCGGAGCGGAAGGGAGTCTCCCGGGCGCAGGTCGTCAGCACCAGGTCCGCGCTGCGTGCGAGGGCGGAGCGCGGCGCGTTGGTCAGGGCGATGGCCGTGGCGCCCCGCTCGGCGGCGGCCCGGAGGGGCTCGACGGTGTCCTCCGTCTCCCCGGAGTGGGAGACGGCCAGGGCGACGTCACCGGGCCCGAGGAGGGCGGTGGCGGTGAGGGCGGCGTGCCGGTCGGTCCAGACGAACGCCATGTGGCCGATGCGGTGCAGTTTCTGGTGCAGGTCCTGGGCGACGAAGGCGCTGGCGCCGATGCCGAAGATGTCGATCCGCCGGGCCCCCGCCACGGCGTCGACCGCGCGGCCCAGCACCTCCACGTCCAGCCCGGCCCCGGAGTCCTCCAGGGCGCGCACCTCGTTGTAGATGATCTTGCTGACGATCTCGTCGAGGGTGTCCGTGGCGCTGATGTCGGTGCCCGGCGCCGGACGCTCACCGCCAAGGGCGTGCTCGCGGGCCGCGGCGACGGCCAGCGCCAGGCGCAGCTGCGGGTAGGTGGCGACCCCTATGGCGCGGCAGAAGCGCATCACCGTGGCCACCGAGGTGTCGGCGCGCCGGCCGAGCGCGCTGATGGACAGCTCCGCCGCCTGCGCCGGGTCGGCCAGGACGGCGTCGGCGACCCGCCGCTCTGAGGGCGCCAGGGACGGCAGTGCCGCGCGTATGCGCGCCAAGGTCCCGGCGGGGGAGGTGTCCTCCACCGGCCGGGACGGTATGCGGGGCGGTTCCTGGCGGGACATGGACCGTTCCCTCCTCGGTGGCTGGGCGACACGGTAACCAGGCCCCGGCTGTGCGTCAAAAATTTACGCACCGAATTACGTGAGGTTACTTATTGACATGAAGATGTTGGCCTTCCGATACTCGCTGGACCGTGATCCGCGCCGGTCTCCGGTTCCCCGGCGACCGCCCGACGCGACGGATCCGCAGGGACGCGAAGGCATGCCCCATGACAGCAGCAGTGGCGGTGGACCTGGGCAAGACCGGCTGCCGCGCCGTCCTGTGGAACGACGGCGCCGGTCCCGCCCACGACGTCCACGAAGTGCCCGGAGCGCCCGGGCTCGCCACCGGCAACGGAGCGGCGGCGGCCCGCGCCGCCGTGCGCGCCGCCGTCCTCCCCCTCCTCGCACGCGAGCCCTCGCTCCGACCGGCGGCGCTCTGCGTGGGCGCCGCGGGGGCCGCCGCAGCGCCGGAGGCCGCACGCGCCCTGGCCGGTCTGCTCCTGGGGGACCTGCCCGTGGACGAGGTGGCCGTCACCAGCGACGCGGTCACCGCCCATGCGGGCGCCCTCGGCGGCCGGACCGGCGTGGTGCTCGCGATCGGCACCGGCGCCGTCGCCGTCGGCATCGGGGACGACCGGTCCTGCGCCCGCGTCGACGGCTGGGGCCCCTGGCTCGGCGACGAGGGCGGGGGCGCCTGGATCGGTGCCGCCGGGCTGCGCGCCGCACTGCGCGCCCACGACGGACGCGGACCGGACACCGCGCTGCTGGCCGCCGCCGCCGAGCGCTTCGGCGACCTCGACCGGCTGCCCTCGGCCGTCGGCCGGGACGGCAACCCGGCCCGCACCGCCGCGTCCTTCGCCCCGGACGTGGCGCGCGCGGCCGCCGCGGGTGACGCCGCCGCCTCCGCGATCGTCCGGGACGCCGCCACCGCGCTCGGCGAGGCCGTCCTGGCCGCCGCCCGCCGCATCGGCGGCGACGCCCTCCCGGTCACCGTCACCGGCGGGCTCACCAAACTGGGCGAACCGCTCCTCGGCCCGCTGCGGTCGCTGCTCACCGGCTCCCCGCGCCCCCTGCACCTGCGGCCCCCGCTCGGGGATCCGCTGGACGGCGCACGCCTGCTGGCGCTGGACGCGTCGGCACCGCACGAAGCCCATGTCGTCCGCGTACGGCGGACGACGCCCCTGCACACCGTCCCCGCCCCGCCGGCCACCCCGCCGGCCGCTGTTTAGGAGTGAGCGTGCGCCAACTCGACCTCGTGGTGGTCGTCGTCTATCTGGTGGCGATCGCCGCGATCGGACTGCGGCTGGCCGGACGGCAGAGGACCGCCAAGGACTACTTCGTCGGCGAAGGCCACATGCCGTGGTGGACCGTCTCCTTCTCCGTGGTGGCCACCGAGACCAGCGTGCTCACCGTCATCAGCGTGCCCGGCGGCGCCTACAGCGGGCAGGGCTTCGGCAACGTGGAGCTGGCCCTCGGTTACGTGATCGGCCGCGTCGTCGTGGCCACCGTGCTGATCCCGCTCTACAAACGCGGCGGCTTCGTCAGCGCCTACCAGTACCTGGGGGACAGATTCGGGCTGAAGCTGCAGGGGCTCGCCTCGGTGACCTTCGTCTTCACCCGGCTCCTCGCCGAGGGGGTCCGGCTCTTCGCCTCCGCCATCCCGATCAAGCTGCTGCTCGACGAGTTCGGTGTGCACGCGAGCTACCGCGCCATCATCATCGTGCTCACCGTCATCACCGTCGTCTACACCTACCTCGGCGGCATCAAGGCGGTCATCTGGACGGACGCGATCCAGATGGGCCTGTACCTGGGCGGCGCGGTCCTCGCCATCGCCGTGCTGTCCGGCCACGTCGGCGGCGACGGCTTCTCGCGCGCCCTGCACGCGGGCCGGTTCAAGCTCTTCGACACCGACTTCGCCCCGGCGCACATCCTGACCAGCCCCTTCGCCCTGCCCACCGCGATCATCGGCGGCGCCATCTTCGCCATGGCGAGCCACGGCTCCGACCAGCTGATCGTCCAGCGCATCCTCGCCACCCGCTCGCTGCGCGACGGCCAGAAGGCCATGATCGCCTCCGGTGTCTTCGTCACCTTCCAGTTCGCCGCCTTCTCCCTCGTCGGCGCCCTGCTGTGGTCCTACAACGGGGGCAAGGGCTTCAAGGACCTGGGGCTGGCCAGCTCCGACAACCTCTACCCGAACTTCATCCTGCACGGCCTGCCCGTGGTGGTCTCCGGCCTGCTCGTGGCCGGCATCCTCGGCGCCGCGATGGGCTCGCTGTCCTCGGCGCTGAACTCCATGTCGAACTCGACGGTCGCCGACATCATCCACAGCTTCTTCCGCAGCACGCCCTCCGAGGAGTTCCTGCTCCGGCTCGCCCGGGTGATGACGCTGGTCTGGGCCGTGCTGATGGCGGTGTTCGCCTGCGCCTTCAGCACCAGTACCGGCAACGTCTACCTCACCGGTCTGACCATCGCGGGCTACACCTACGGCGCGCTGCTCGGCGCGTTCCTGCTCGGCCGGACCGTCCGGCGCGCCAACGAGATCGACTCCGTCGTGGCGTTCCTCGTGACGGTCGGCGTGATGACGTACATCGTGCGCAGCGTCAAGATCGACGTCACCGTGGCCGGCGCCACCGTGCCCACGGCGATCGCCGCCCAGTGGCTCGTACCGATCGGCGTGGTGATCACCCTGGCCGTCGGCGGCCTGACGAGCCTGTCCCACCGCGCCCCCGTCACCGCCAAGGCCCCCGCGGTCGGCGGTGAACCGGGCCCCGGTCCCGACCGCGTCGCGGCGGCCGCCGACCAGGACTGACAGCACGACCGCCCCGGCGGGCGCGGGACCGCCGCGGCGGGCGCGGGACCGCCGCGGCGGTCCCGCACCCGCCCCGCCCGGCACCGGTGCCCCGTCCGGGCCGCACCCGTCCCGTCCGGCGGACCCGTCGGAGAAGCCATGCGACAGTCGCAGCCGGCCCCGCCCACGCGGCGGACCGGGTGCCGGGAGGCACCGTGCGCGTGATCGGCCTGATGTCGGGCACCTCGTACGACGCCATCGAGGCGGCCGCCGCGGACCTGACCCTGGACGGCACCACCCTGCTCCTGAGGCCCCTCGGGCACCTCTGCGTCCCCTACCCGGGCACCTTGGGGGACCTGATCGCCGCCACCCTGCCGCCGGCCGCCACCACCATGCAGGCCGTCTGCGCCCTGGACACCGGCATCGGCCAGGCCTTCGCGGGCGCCGCGGAGCGTGCCCTGCGCGAACTGTGCGACGGCACCGCCGACCTCGTCGTCTCGCACGGCCAGACCATGTACCACTGGTCGGAGGACGGCATCGTCCGCGGCACGCTCCAGCTCGGCCGGCCCGCCTGGATCGCCGAGGCCACCGGACTGCCGGTCGTGTCCGACCTGCGCAGCGGGGACGTGGCGGCGGGCGGGCAGGGAGCCCCGCTGGTCGGCATGACCGACGCCCTGCTGCTGCGCGGCCTGCCCGGCACACCCGCGGCGCTGAACCTCGGCGGCATCGCCAACGTCACCGTCCTCGCCCCCGGCGCCGAGCCGCTGGCCTTCGACACCGGCCCCGCCAACGCCCTGCTGGACGCGGCCGTACGGCACTTCACCGACGGCGCCCGCACCTACGACGAGGACGGACGCCGGGCCGCCGCCGGCCGCACCAGCCCCGAGCTGCTGCGCGTGCTCCTGGACGACCCCTACTACCGCCGACCGGCTCCGAAGAGCACGGGCAAGGAGCACTTCCACCTGCCCTACCTCCGCCGGGCGCTCGACGAGGTGTCCACGCCCGCTCCCGACGACGTACTGGCCACCCTGACCCGGCTGACCGCCGTCACCGCGGCCGACGCCTGCCGCGCCCACGGGGTCACCGAGCTCGTCGTCTCCGGCGGCGGCGTCCGCAACCCGGTGCTGATGCGCATGCTCGCCGAGGAACTGCCCGGCGTCCCGCTGCGCCCCAGCGACGACCTGGGCCTGCCCTCCGACGCCAAGGAGGCCCTGGCCTTCGCCGTCCTGGGGTTCCTCACGGTGCACGGTCTGCCGGGCACCCTGCCCTCGGGCACCGGCGCCCGCCGGGCGGCACTCCTCGGCAGCATCACCCCGGGCCCGTCACCGCTGCGCCTGCCCGCCCCCGCCGCACGGCCGCCGCGCCTGCTGCGGATCACCCGCTGACCTGCCGCCCCGGGGTCACCACAGTGAGCCACCGGTCCCGCGACGGTCGCGGCCCTTTCAGGGGGCACGTGCACGGTGCTGCAAGCGGACTTCGGCGAAGGGACGTTGGCCCGGTTACGTGTGGCCTGCGGAACGGACCCGCTGTGGGACGCGGCGTTGAGCCTGCACCTGCTGCAGAACCGGCAGGAGTCATTGGTGTACGACGCCTGGCGGCGCGAGGTGCGTGCGGCCCCAAGACATTGCGTTCCGAACGAAAGACACGGTCCGCTCCTTGCGCCGCGCCAGACTCGACCTGAGCCTGTACATCGTCCGGCGCGACTACGGGGCCGCGGTGGCCAACCAGGTCAGCAGGCAACCGGTGTTCGCGGCGTTCCGTGAGGGCGGCCGGAGACAGTTCGTCGAGCGCCCGGTGCCGCAGTGGTCCGAGGAACCGCTGGCGCCGACCCTCGCCTGGGCACAGCGGCGTCCGGACCAGCCGCTGCCGGTCGAAGCGCTCGCCCGGCACGCCCACCTGAGCGTGACCACGCTGCACCGGAGGTTCCGCACCGAGCTGGGCGCCACCTCGCTGAAGTGGCTGACCGCCGAGCGCGTCGAGCTGGCGCGCAGACTGATCGAGCAGGGCACGGTCAACCTGGAACTGGTCGCGCACCGGACGGGCCCGGGCAGCACCGCGAACCTGCGCGCGCTGATGAAGCGCCACACCGGGCTCAGCCCGTCCGCCTACCGCGCGCGCTTCGCCACGGACGGGGCGATCGCCGCCGGCCCGCCGCCCGGCGCTGCGGACACGCGCCACGGTCCGGCACGGCGTCCCGCCCGGACGACACCCCACTTGTGAGCCGCCCGCGCGCGGCCGGTCTGCCGGGCCGCGGATCCGGGAACACCTGCCCGCGCGCCGGTGCGCCGTGCGCACGAGGGGGACCGGCCCCGGCCCCTTGCGCGACGACCGCACCCGGTCCGGAAACCGTCCCCGCCCGGACGGAACGGTGTCTCACCAGGTACGCCCCGCGCTTCACCGGGCTCCCGCCCGACCGCCTCCATCCGCGGCTCACGCACGACGACGCCGCCCTTCCCACCGGACGGGGGAGGGACGGCGTCGTCGGCGGGTGGCCCGGATCGGGCCGGGGAACCGCCAAACGGCGAGCGGGGAGCGTCGGCCCTTCCGGCGTCCGTGGTCCCCGGGCCGAGGCGGGGAAGACGCCGGGCCTGAAGCCGTTCCACACGACGGCGAACGGCAGGAGCGGGGTCGTACCGCGTCCCGCCGACGTCGAGGCGGGCGTGCGGGGGTTCTCCGGTGCGCCCAGGAGGGCGCTGCTGGGAGGTGCGGTTCCCGGCGGGCGGGTACGAGCGCGCGGACCGGTCCGCGGCGGGCGGGCCGACTTGCTGAGGACGGACGGGGCCGGGGCCCCGGACTGGACCACCGGTGCCTGCTCGAAGCTCCGCCGGGTAGTGCCAGGCAGGTCCCTCGCGCCCGGTCGGCACGGCGCCCGCTCGCCGCGCGGGTCAGGCGGCCAGGATCTGCGGCACTTCGGTGACCGTGCGGCGGTCCGCCCGCAGTTGCTCCAGGAGGGCGTCGGCAGCGGCGAGGGCCTGGTCCACCGACTGGGTGCCGGTCATGACGCACAGCGTGTAGGAGATGTCCTCCAGCTCCCTGCTCGAACGGCCGGTGGGCTGCAGGTCATGGCGGAAGCGAACTTCGGCGAAGCGGGCCAGCACCGCGCGCAGTTCCTTCTCCGCAGGCAGAAGCACAGCGACAACCTTTCTCCAAAGGCCCGTTTTCTCGCCGGGCCTGCGACGTCCCTGAGCGGGCACCCGCCAGGTGGCACACAGGTGGAAGGGGGCGGACGCTCCCCCTCCGGTGGGGCGTCTGCCCCCGATCGATCAACGTATGCACTTTTGCCGCCGCACTTCGCCGACGACGCCGCTCACCGCTTCCCGCCCCGCCGATCAGCGCCGAGCAGGGGGCCCACCGGCCCCGAAGTGCCCACCCCCCGCCCCACCGGTTCGGGCGCTCGTCGGACCGCCGCGCGAAGGACCGTCCGGGAACACGCCGTGCGCGAACACCGGACGGCAGGCGTCGACGGGACGGCCGCACTTCACCGGTCGACCACCCGCGGAACCGCGGTCTGTGGCGCGGTCCAGGTCACAGTATGTGTGAAATTGTTTCCTCGCCGTGAGGGTTGACCTCGAAAGAAACGCGAACGCACGCTGTGCGCCATCATCTCGGCGGTGCTCGGCGCGCCTTCCGGCCGGGTGCGCGCTCCCTGTCAACTCCCCACGTCGAAGGGCGGGTCCGTGCCCCGATTAGCGAGACCCACTCCCGTGTGGGTACTGGCGCTGCTCGCCGCACTGCTCGCGGCCGTCGCCGGTCCGGCGCCGACCGCCATCATCGATCGCCTGATCTCCTGGCTGGGTTGCGTCGAACGGCACGGCCTGAACAGCGGGTACCTCGGCGGCTGGAACGAACGCGGTCACGACGCCGACTGGTACGTCCGGCTGCGCTCGGCGCTGAACAGCGCCGGCTGCTCGAGTGCGCAGCTCGTCGGCAACGACTCGGGCTGGAGCGGCGCGGACGACATGGCGAACAACCCGGCGTTCAACGACGCGGCGTCGACCATCGGTGTCCACTACTCCTGCGACGGCGGCGACGACGGCGACGCGCGCTCCTGCCAGAGCACCCAGACCGGCAGGGACCTCGGCAAGCCCCTGCGGGACAGCGAGAACGGCTCCCAGGACATGAACACCGGCGCCCCCGCGCTGATCTGGGCGATCACCCGCGGTTACATCGACGCGAGGATGACCGGCTACTTCAACCGGCCGCTGCTCGCCGCGGTCCATCCGAATGTGCCCTTCAGCACGGTCGGCCTGGCCACCGCCGGCTCCCCCCGGTCGGGTCATCACGCCATCGGGAGCAGCACCTGGGCCACCGCGCAGGTCACCCCGTTCACCCGGCCCGGCTGGAAGTTCATCGACTCCGCCGCCGGCCGCCTGGGTGGCTCGGAGTCCCACGGCAGCTACGTCACCATCAGGTCGAACACCGGCTCCGACTACTCCACGATCCTGGAAACCACCACCGGCCAGGGCAAGGGCACCGCGACCGCGTCCGCCGCCCACTCCCTCGGTCCGCCCCGCAGCGACGACTTCGAGGCCGACGCCGACGGCACCGAGGCGACGTACCTGTCCGACATGCAGGGATCCTCCGAGGTCCAACCCCGCACCGGTCGTCCCGGGCGGTGCGTCCAGCAGGTGGCACCGGTCAAACCGATCGAGTGGCAGGACGACTCCGACTCCTACGCACTGATCGGTGACACCGGCTGGTCGAACTACACCGTCAGCTCCGACGTCCTGCTGCGCAGCGCAGGCACGACCGAGTTGCTCGGCAGGGCCAACACCCAACTGCGCCCGCGGTCGCACGTGAACGCCCACTACTTCCGGATCCGTGACACCGGGCGGTGGTGGATCGAGAAGACGCACACCGACGGCTCCAACCACACCCCGGGCACCGGTGAGTGGCACGACCTCGCCCTCACCTTCCAGGACTCCACGATCAGCGCCAGGACCGGCGGCAGACAGATCGGCTCGGTCACCGACACCTCCTTCCAGCCCGGGCAGGCCGGTCCCGGCATCCAGGGCTACCGCACCGACCAGTTCGACAACCTGTCCATCACCGCGGGTCCGGGAAGCGCGGGCGGTGTTGCGACCGGGCAGGTCACCCCCGCCCTGAACACCGCCAAGTGCCTCGACGACTACACCGACCCCACCGCCGCCGGCGCCGCCCTCGACATCTGGGACTGCAACGGCGGTGCCAACCAGAGGTGGAACGTCCCCTCCGCATCGTGAGCCGGGTGCCCCCGGTCCCCGGGGAGCGCCCCCGGCAACCGCTGCCGGCCGGCGGGCCCGGGCCGGACGTGTGCCGGCGCGGACGCGCGCGCAGGCACCCCCCGGTCCGCAGGACGGCCCCAGGCGGCCGAGCGCAGAGCCTCGCACATCCCCCACACAGCAAAGGAAAAAAGCATGAGGTATCACACGGCAGGATTCGCGGCCGTGGTGGCGGCCGCGCTCAGCGTGGGCGTCGCCCCGCCCGCGGCCGCCGCCACCGGCCCGGCCACCGCCGACCAGCGCCAGGCCGCGGCCACACCCGCCTCTTTACGGGTGATGCCGCTGGGCGACTCGATCACCTGGGGCATCGGCAGCAGCACGGGCAACGGCTACCGGGGCGACCTGTGGAACAGGCTGTCCTCCGAGGGCCACGCGCTCGACTTCGTCGGCACCCAGCGCAACGGCACCATGTCCGACCCGGACAACGAGGGCCACTCCGGCTGGCGGATCGACCAGATCGCCGGCATCGCCGACTCCGTGCTGGCCCAGTACCGGCCCAACGTCGTCACCCTGGAGATCGGCACCAACGACCTCAACCAGAACTACCAGGTGCCCACCGCCACCGACCGGCTGCACGCGCTGATCGACCAGATCACCGCCGACGCACCCGACGCCACCGTGCTGGTCGGCACGCTCATCGTGTCGACGAACTCCACCGAGGAACCCAACCGGCCCGCGTTCAACAGGGCGATCCCCGGCATCGTCCAGACCGAGCAGGCGGCCGGCAAGCACGTCCGGCTGGTCGACATGAGCGCGCTGACCACCGCCGACCTGGCCGACGCGCTGCACCCCAACGACAGTGGCTACCGGAAGATGGCCGACGCCTTCAACGCCGGCGTCCAGGCCGCCGACGCCGCCGGCTGGATCAAGACGCCCGTCGCCACCGGCGGCGTCGGCGCCGTGCGCTCGGGCATCGCCGGCAAGTGCCTCGACGTCACCGGCGGCAACACCGCCAACGGCACCGCCGCGCAGGTCTGGTCCTGCAACAACACCGGCGCGCAAGCGTGGACCGCGTCCTCCGACGGCACGCTGCGTGCGCTCGGCAAGTGCCTGGACGTGGTCGGCGCCGGCACCGCGAACGGCAACAAGGTCGGCGTCTGGGACTGCAACGGCAGCGGCAACCAGCAGTGGCAGTCGTACAACGGCGGCTACCGCAATCCCGCTTCCGGCCGCTGCCTCGACGACCCGGCGTCCTCCATCACCGACGGCACGCAACCGGTGATCTGGGACTGCAACGGCGGGGCGAACCAGAAGTGGTCGGCACCCGGCGCCTGAAAGTCCGTGGGAGCCGCACCGCCCGGCACCTGCCGGCCGGGCGGAACGCCACACCGGATCCCGTCCGGCCGGTGACCGTACGCCGGGGTGCGCGACAGCGTCCGGTGTGCCCGGGGAGGGGGAGGAGAGAGAGTCCAACTGCTGGGGACCAGGACCTCTTCGGGGACGGGGGAGACGAGCCTCCTGGCGGTGTCCGGGATGCCGGTCGTACGGCGGTGGGACGGCGAAAGGGGGAGGATCCGCCCCGGCCGCGAGGCAGGGCAACCCCGGACAGGGCGCGGCCGGGGCGGAGCCGAGGGGCGGGCGGCTTGCCCGGTTCCGCCGGCCCGGTGGCTGTCCGGGATCACCGGGCCGGCGGAAGACCTCATCCGGGCGGGCCGGCCGGTTCCGGGATGCGGAGCGGGGCCGCCGTGGCGGTGACCACGTCCTGGGCGGCGGTGCCGGGGCGGTTTCGACCAGGACCAGTCCGTGCTCGGTGACGTCCGGGACGGCGAGGTCGGTGATGATCCGGTGGACGCGGGCCCGGCACCACAGGTGCCGTGATCAGGTGCTTGGTGCGGAAGTCGGAGGCGCCCGCGCGCGTGGACGCGTCGACGAAGCCGGCGGCCGGTCCCTCGAACCAGGTGATCTCGATCCGCCCGTCCGGATGGAACAGCTCACGGAGCCGGCCCCATTCACCGAGGTCGCGGCGGACCCATCCGGTCATGAGGTCGGCGATGTCCCGACGGTCCCGCGGCGTTGCTGTCATGCCCCGGTGTCCGCTCGCCGACTCGATCGTGCCAGTCGATTGATACGACGCAGCAATCGTTTTCAGCGATGGGAGCAGGAGGGAACTGCGTCACTTGCGCTACTTCGTGGCGGTCGCGGAGGAGCGCCGCTTCGGGCGTGCGGCGACCCGGCTGCACGTGACGCAGTCGACGCTGAGCACTCAGGTGCAAGGGCTCGAGCGAGGGGTCGGCGGTCCCGTGTTCGTCCGGACGAGCCGCCGTGTCGAACTCACCGAGGCGGGGAAGCTGCTGCTGGTCGAGGCGCGTCGTGCCCTGGCGCAGGCCGACCGGGCGCTGAGCGTCGCCCGGCAGTCCATCGGCGGCGAGATCGGAGCGGTGCGCATCGGGTTCTCCGGTGTCGCCGTGCTGGAGGGCGTCCTCACCGCGGACCTGCGCCGCTTCCACCGGGCACACCCCCGGGTGGAACTCGCCCTGACCGAGCTTCCCCCCGCCGCGCAGGTCCAGGGGGTCCGCGACGGCACGCTCGACGTCGGCTACAGCCCCGGCTTCGGCCTCGACGACGCGCACGACCTCGTCGTGACCCGCCGTGCGGAGACGTCGTTGTCGATCGCCGTCCGGCGCGACCACGAACTGGCCGCCGCCGTGTCGGTGACAGATGCCGATCTGGCGGACGAGGACCTCATGGTGTTCGCCGCCGACGAGGACGAGGAGACCGTCCTCGTCCGGTTCCGGACGGCCCCCGGCGGGCACCGGGCACGCATCCGCCTGGTGAGCGGCACGCTCGGCGTACTCGCCCTCGCCGCGGCCGGAGCGGGTGTGGCCGTCGTGCCCACCGTGACGAAACGCATCGCGCTGCCGGACATCGCCTACCGGCCCCTGCACACCACGGCCACCGGCGTCGACGTCGTGACCATCAGCAGGCCCGACGAACTGTCCGGACCGGTCCGCGCCTTCCTCGGCCACCACCCACGGGCACCGCGATCCTGAAGCGGAGCGCGGCACACGGATCCCGGGCTCGCCGCCGGATGCGACGAACAGGCAGTGGGTTCACCGGCACGTCCTCCGGACCACGGACCCGGGTCCCCGCGTCGCGGCCCCCCGGTCCCCCGCCGGGAGGCGTACAAGCGGCGCGACGGCCTCGGGTGCCGCAGCGGCGGACCCAAGCAGTGGTGCGGCCCGGCCACCCGCCACGGCAGGACCGCCGCCATCCGCCCCGCCGCCGTCCCCGTCCGGTCAGCGAAGTGATCCGAAGGAAACGGCCTGGCTAGCCCTCCGCCGGGCCCTCCTCGTCCGTCCCCGCGGGAGCCGGCCCGGCCTCGTTGCCCGCACCGGGGGCGGCGTCCGCGCCGGCGAACGCGGTGTACATCACCGAGCCCTGCTGGTTGGACTTGTCGATACGGCCCTTCTTGGCCAGGGCCTCCAAGGTGTTGCGGACCGTCTGCATGGTCGTCGTCCGCCCGGGATGGTCCTGCTCGAGCCGAGTACGCACCTCACGCGTCATGTGCGGCTCGCCGGGCGCCTTGAGGAGGATGCCCAGAACGAGCTCGTGCAGCGGCGGCTCCGGCGCCTTGTCCGCCGTCCTGCCCGCCGGGGCGTCCGCGGCCGAGGTCTTCTTCGCCGGAGCCTTCTTCGCCGGGGCTTTCTTCGCGGTGCTCCTCCTCCTCGCCGCCGTCTTCTTCACGGTGGTCCTCTCCACCGGTGCCTTGCCCTTGGAGGCAACCGCCTTCTCGGCGACGGGCTCCGACGGCGCCGCCTCGCCCTGGCCGTCCTGCCGCGGTTGCGGAACGGGCGCGGGCCTACCGGCCCCGGCCGGAGCCGAGCCCTTGCGCCGGCCCTTCCCGGGTGCCGTCGGTTCCTCGTCCGGCCCGGCGGCGGGCCCGGCGCCGGAAGGGCTCGTGACCGCCCCGGGCACGTTGGCCAGCGCCCGCTCCAACCACGCCTCGTCCGCCTTCAGTTGCTCGAGGCGCTCGATGAGCTCGCCCTGCTCCGTGCGGTTGGCCGCGAGGTCGGCGGCGTATCGCTGTGCGTACACGTTCTGGATGGTGGTCTTCTCGGGCTCTTCGGCCACGGTGGCACGCTCCTCGTATCCGGGTGTTGCTGCCGGATGCTACTCACTGGGGCGTGGCGGCAGTTGTCGTACCGCACGATCACCACTCCCGCGGGCCGTCCGACGCCCGGTCCCGAGCCCGCCCGGTGGCCGCCGGTGCGCGACCTGCCGTGAGCCCCCGAGCCCCCTGCCGGGGTCCGCGGTCCCCGGTCCGGGGCTTCTCCCGCGCCGACGTGCCCGGCCGGCTCGTGACGTGCCCGGGCACTTCCCGAAGCGTCCCCGTTCCGCCGGACCGACCTGCGCTCCGGCCGAAGGGACACGGCTGCGAAGAACTCACAGGACGTCGCGCCGGGCGACGAAACCCGTCCGCCAGGTCGGCCATTCGGGCTGCCAACCCCGGTTGCGGGCAAGTGTGTTGAGAGCACCGCGCTCCCACCCCTGGCGGCCCGCCACCGGATCGGGCGCGGGCACACCGAGGGCCCCGGCCAGGACCGGGAGCCACTCGTGGGCCGGGGCGGGCTCGTCGTCCACGATGTTGACCGGTCCGCCCGGCCACTCGAGCGCGGCCAGCGCCGCGCCCGCCGCGTCGGCGACATGGACGAAGGAGCTCACCGCGTCGTTTACCACGGTGCTCCCCAGGAACCGTGCCGTCCGGTCGCCGGCCAGGGACGCCGCGAAAGCGCCGCCCGGTGCGTACCAGGTGCCGGGTCCGTACAGCAGGCCGTAGCGCAGCAGGACCGCTGTCCCCAGCTCCGCCGCCGTCTCCTCCAGGGCCCTGACACCGGCCACCGTCCGGGCTCGGGGCTGAGCGGATGTGCTGTCGAGCGGTACCACCTCATCGGCCGGGGCGTCGCCCGGCGTGTACGCCCAGGAAATCGACTGCGCGACGATCCGGCCGACCCCGGCAGCCTTCGCGGCCTCCACCAGGTTGCGGGTGCCCTCGCGGCGGATCCGGCCGTTGGCGGCCCCGTCCGCGCCGGAGAGGTCGGTGAGCTGGTGGATCACCGCCTCCGGCGCCGCCGTGCAGACCGCGCGCTTCAGCTCCTCCGCGTCGAACGCGTCCACCTGGACTCCGGTCGCTCCGAGGCCCCGGATCCGCTCGGTCCCGGCCGGGGTCCGTGAGGTCCCGGTGACCTCGTGCCCGGCCGCGAGCAGCATCGGGACGAGCAGACTGCCGACGGCGCCGGTGGCGCCGGCGACGAAGACACGCATGGGAACTCCGATTCCAGGGGGGCCGGTGGTGCGAGCCCAGCCTAGATCACGGCGAAGCGACCCAGGCCGTTCACCACGGACCCACGGGTCCGTTCCCGCAAACAGAGGCATCGGACCCTCGGGCTCCCGCTGGTGGGTCTTCGGTTCCCGCGGACTCGCGGAGCGCTCCGGGGGACGAGTGCTCGCGGCACGCAAACCGCCGCCGGGGCCGGGCCTGTCGGGCCGGACCGTTCCGCGAGGGCTTCGACCCGATGGGGGCTTCGACCCGGTGGGGGGGCTTCGAACCGGCGGGGCGGTGCCGGTGCGCAGCAGGCCGGCGTTCGGCTGCTCGCCTCGGTCCTCTTCGTGGTGCGGTGGGGCGTCAGCCGCTGGACGGCGGGTGGGCCACCGAACCGGCAGGACGCACAGCGCCTTCGCGCTCACGGCCGGGGCGTACGCCCCGACCGCCGCCCAGCACTCCCGCTCCTGGCCGGGCCGGGGCATCCTCTGGCTGCACCTGTTCACGCACCTGTACCGGACCGGCAGCACGACAGCCGGAGCCCTGCTCGGCTCCCTCGTCCGCGTGATCCCGGCCGGTACCGCCTCCGCCCACTGAGGGGGGCACCCTGTTGAGCACCGGCAGCTACTTCGAGGCCGTCGACGAACACCGCTACAGACCCACGCCCCGTGCGAGCGGAGCGTGGGACCCCGACGAGCAGCACTTCAGCCCGTTGGACGGCCTGATCGTCCACGCCATCGACCGCCACCTGGCCGGGCGGGCGGACGGCGGCCTGGTCGTGTCCCGCACCAGCTTCGACATCCTCGGACGCCTCGCCCTCGACGAGTGCGGGATCCAGGTGGGGACCCTCCGGCCCCGGCCGGCCGGGGCCGGACGGTGAGGATCTGCCGGGCAGCGGGCCACGGCCCCTCCGGCCGCGGTCCGACCGCGCACGTTTCCCCTCGACCGCGCTCGCCGCGGCCGCCGAGCGGACCGTGGCCGGGTGCCCGCTCCCGTCGGACCCGGCGTTCACCGCCGCCGGTCACAGACCGGTGGCGGCGCGGACCAGTCCCGCGACCGCCGTCGAGCGGCTGTGCGGGGGCCAGGCGATGACCGTGGTGACGCGGGGGGCGTCCAGGACCGGTACGGCGGTGAGGTCTTCGCGCAGGCCGGTGCGGCCCGACTCCGGGACGACCGCGCAGGCGCGGCCGAGGGCGATGAGCTGGGTGAGCTGCGTGTGGTCGCGCACCTGCGGGCCGGGCCCGTCCGGGAAGGTGCCGTCGGGACGCGGCCAGCGGGGCAGGGGCAGGTCGGGAAGGCCGGTGACCTCGGCGAGCCGCAGGTGGGGGCGGACGCCGAGGGGGTGGCCCGCCGGGAGGATCGCGACCTGGCCCTCGGTGTGCAGGTCCTCGGCGTCGAAGCCGGCCGTGTCGTCGAACGGCCGGTGCAGCAGGGCCACGTCGGCCCGTCCGTCGCGCAGCACCTGTGCCTGCTCGCCCGGCCCGCACAGCACGACGTCCACGGCGACGGCGCCGGGCTCGGCGGCGTAGGCGTCGAGCAGTTTCGCCAGCAGTTCGCCGGAGGCGCCCGCCTTCGCGGCGAGGACCACGGCGGGGCGGCCGGCCGAGGCGAGGGCGGCCCGGCGGGTGCGCCGCTCGGCGGCCTCGACGCTGTCCAGGGCTGCCCGCGCCTCCCGCAGCAGCACCGACCCGGCCCCGGTCAGGGCGACGCCCCGGCTGCCACGTTCCAGAAGGGTGGCTCCCAGACGCCGTTCCAGCCTGCCGATCGCCCGCGACAGCGGGGGCTGGGCGATCCCGAGCCGCTGCGCGGCCCGGCCGAAGTGCAGCTCTTCGGCGACCGCGACGAAGTACCGCAGCTCACGTGTCTCCACCCCGCCAGCGTAACCGGGCCGTCCACGAGCGATACCCGGGCGGTATCGCCGTCCACCCGATCGGTCTTGGACGCCCCGCCGGGCGGGGGAGAAGTATCGGTGCCATGAATGAGACGAACATCGGGAACCACCACAGGATCGCACTGGTGACCGGGGCCAACAAGGGCATCGGGTACGAGATCGCCGCCGGGCTCGGCGCCCTCGGCTGGTCCGTCGGGGTCGGCGCGCGGAACGAGGAGCGGCGCGAGGCCGCTGTGGAGAAGCTGCGCGCGGCCGGGGCCGACGCGTTCGGCGTGCCGCTGGACGTGACCGACGACGCGAGCGTGAACGCGGCGGCCCGGCTGGTCGAGGAGCGGGCCGGGCGGCTCGACGCGCTCGTCAACAACGCGGGCATCACCGGCGGCGGACCGCAGGAGCCCACCACGGTCGACGTGAACCGGGTACGGGTGGCCGTGGAGACCAACGTGATCGGCGTCATCCGCGTCACCAACGCCCTGCTGCCGCTGCTGCGCCGTTCGCCGTCGCCGCGGATCGTGAACGTCTCCAGCAGCGTCGGCTCCCTCACCCTCCAGACCACGCCCGGCGCGGAGACGGGTCCGATCTCCGTCGCCTACGCGCCGTCGAAGACGTTCCTCAACGCCGTCACCGTGCAGTACGCCAAGGAACTGGCCGGCACGAACATCCTGGTCAACGCCGTCTGCCCCGGCTTCACCGCGACCGACCTCAACGGCTTCCGGGGAGTGCGCACCCCCCGGCAGGGCGCGGCCTCCGCGATCCGGCTGGCGACCGTGCCGGCCGACGGGCCGACGGGCCGCTTCTTCGACGACGAGGGCGAGGTGCCCTGGTGACGGGCGTGCGGTCCACGGCACCCCGGGGAGGTGGCGCGTGCGCGTCTTCGTGACCGGCGGGTCCGGCCGGATCGGCTCGGGCGTCGTGCCCGAGCCACCGGCGGCGGGGCACGAGGTGGTCGGGCCCGCCCGCTCCGGATCGCGGAGGAGGGCGTGGCGGCCCGGGCGACCGCCGGGGCGACCGGGCGCGGCCTCGGGCCGCCGGTGGTGTCCGTCGCCCCGGAGCAGGACGTGGTGGCGCGCTTCGGCCGGCCCGGTCACCTCCACGGCCTCGACGTACGGGCGTCCAGCACGCGCACCCGGGGCCCGCGCGGACGGCAGCCGGAGCAGCTCGGCCGGTGGCCGGCCTGGACGAGGGCCGCTGCTTCCGCCGATCCGGCACCGGCCCCGGACGTTGGGCACGTGCCGGTGCCGCCGGTATCCGCTCGGCCGTGCGGTGAGGACGTGCCGGCCGACTGGCCGGGGCCGGGTGTGGACCAGGTGCTGGGCACCGGCCGGACCGGCCTCGAAGGACAGCGGGCCGACGACGGCGACCGGATGAGGGAGGGCGCCCGCACGCTGCAGTGCTCCCCCTGAGCCGCGCAACGCCCGGCGGCAGCGGCCGCTCCCGTCCCACGGTCCCGACCACGGAGTCCAGCGGGGTCACCGGGGCACGTGGCACAGCCGTTCCGGCCGCACGGACGAGGCGTCGGGCAGTGGTCCCGCGGGGGCGCCGCGTGCCCGGGCGGAGGCACGTCATGGCGTGCTCACCGAGGTCCGCGGAGCGTCCCGGGCAGGCCGTGCCCCGCCGGTCGGCGTATGTCCGGAAGTGTTCGGTGCGTGGCGCACACCATTGACAGGCAGGGGCGGTCGTCGCTGTCATATGTGGCCGTCGGCCCAGGACCGGCCAAGGGTTTGATTTGTCATGGACTTGACCAATATGTGAGCGACAACGATGTCCGGCACCCCGGCACCCCGGCCGCCCGCCCCGCCGACCCCACCCCCCACCTCACACGCTTTCCACGGAGGAGCCGTGCGCAAGACCCCGGCCACCCTCGCCGCGACGGCCGCAGCCGTCCTGGTGGCGGTGGCACCGCACGCCGGCGCATCGGCCGGCACCGGCGCGGCCACCGCCCCGGCGGCCCGCTCGGTGGCGCCGGCCGCGGCCGCCGTGACCGCCCACACGGTCACGTTCGTCAACCACACCGGGCGCACGGTGTGGATCGGCAGCACCGTCAACGCCGACGGCTCGAAGCAGCTCACCGGGCTGCCGGTGCTGCAGCCGAACCAGTCGGCCACCATCACCATCCCCGAGACGGCCGATCCCGGGCACTGGCGCGGCAAGTTCTTCGCCCGCACGGACTGCAGCGGCTCCCCGGGCAGTACCTTCCACTGCCGGCTCGGCGACTGCGGCAAGTACGCCGACCACTGTGAGACGGGCGAACAGCCGGTCAGCCTCGCGGAGTTCAATTTCGACACCGCCGATGGCCTGGCCCCCTGGTACGACGTCAGCTACGTCAACGCCTTCTCGGTGCCCGTCACCATCACCCCGGTCAACGCGCGCCCCGGTGGCGGCGGTTGCGCCACGATGGGCTGCTCGGACAACCTGCTGCCGCTGTGTCCGGCCGAAGACCTCACCCGGTGGCCCGACGGCACGCCGATGCTGTGCACCAACCCCAACCGGGATGCCAAGACCTCCTACAGCAACATGATCGCCTCGCACTGCCCGCGGGCCTACGGCTGGTCGCGGCAGGACCAGGAACCCGGCAACCAGGTGATGCAACAGTGCAGTTCGTGCACCGGCTTCACCGTCGAGTTCCACACCGGCGCGTGAGGGGGGCGACCGTGCGCAGGACACGCATCCTCACCGTACTGCTGGCGCTGCTGGCCGTCCTCGCCACCTCCGGCACGGCCGGCGCCGACACCGACGCCGCGGACGCGGTCAAGAAGAAGGGCGTCAGCGCCTGGAACTTCGCCGGCGTCACCGACGCGCTGCGGGACTCGGGCTCCGGCTGGTTCTACACCTGGGCGGCGGACCCGCAACAGATCACCGCCCCGCCCGGCGTGGAGTTCGTCCCCATGATCTGGGGCGCCGGCTCCGTGACCGACGCGGAACTCGACCGGGCCCGGCAGCAGGGCACCACCCTGCTCGGCTTCAACGAGCCCGACATGCAGGGACAGGCCGCCATGACCGTGGAGCAGGCCCTCACCCTGTGGCCCCGGCTGCAGTCCACCGGCCTGCGGCTCGGTGCCCCCGCGGTCGCCTACGGCGGGGACACCCCCGGCGGCTGGCTCGACCGCTTCATGCAGGGCGCCTCCGCCCGCGGCTACCGGGTGGACTTCATCCCGCTGCACTGGTACGGCGCCGACTTCGACCCGGCCCGCGCCACCGGCCAGCTGCGGTCGTACCTGCAGGCGGTGTACGACCGCTACCACAAGCCGATCTGGCTCACCGAGTACGCCCTGACCGACTTCTCCTCCGGCACCCCGCGCTACCCGAGCCGGGCCCAGCAGGCGGAGTTCGTCCGGCAGTCCACCGCCATGCTCGGGCAGCTGTCGTTCGTCGAGCGCTACGCGTGGTTCACGCTGTCCACCAGCCGCGGCGACGGCACGGGCCTGTACGACGGCTCGGCCGCGAACGAGGTGGGCGCCGCCTACCGCGCGGTCGGCTGACCGCCGTCGCCGCCCCACCCGGTGGCGGCCGTTCACCGCAACGCCGGCCGACGGCCGCCACCGCCTTCCCGACGCGCCTGCACCGCACGGCACCACGCCGCCCCGAGAAAGGAACCCCCCATGCTCCGTGACCCCCTGCCGCTGCGGTCGGCCGCCGCGGTCGCCGCCGTGTGCGCGCTGGTCTCCGCCGCGCCCGCCACCGCGGCCGGGACCGGCTCGGCGGTCCGGGCCGCCGAGACCTGCTGGGCGACCCACTACGGCCCCCAGCCGGCCGGTGCGCTGACCGCCAGCGGCGAGGTGTTCGACAACAACGCCGACACCGCGGCCACCTCCCTGACCCGCTCGCCGCAGCTGCCGTTCGGGACCCTCGTACGGGTCGTGAACGTGGCCAACGGCGCCTCCCTGGTCGTCCGCATCAACGACCGCGGCACCTTCCAGCAGACCCCGCAGGAACCCAAGTGCCTGGACCTGACCGACGGCGCCTTCAGCCGGCTCGGCGGCAGCCTCGACCCCGACGCCGGCCACATCGTCGTCACCCAGGAAGTCCTCGGCTGAACCCGCCCGGAACAGGGGCCGGACGACGGACCGGGACCGTGTGCGGTGTGGTGGAAGGGGCCGGGTCCGTCGTGGGCGGCGCCGGCACGGCCGGATCCGCCACGCCCGCGCCGAGGTGCCGGCGCGCGCCCCGACGCGGTGGGACCGCTCGGCGTGGCGTGAGCGGTCCCACCGGAGTTCGAGCGATCGCCCCGGGCGGCCGGGCGGCCCCTTCCGGCCTCAGCAGGTGTCGTGCCGCGGTTCCCGGACCGAGCTGTCCGGGAACCCGGCCGGGGAAGTGGCGGCGGACGCCCGCGCGACGGCGGTTCGGCCCGGCTTCGACGGGAGCCGCAAGCACGCGGCGATCGTCTGCGTTCACCCCGGTAACGGCGTGAAGGAGCAGACGGCCGGGACCTACGCGCGGCACATGGCGGACAAGGGGTACGTCACGGTCGCATTCGATGCCTGCTACCAGGGCGAGAGCGGTGGTGGACCCAGGTACCTGGAGGAGCCGGCCGTCCGGGTGGAGGACGTCAGGTGCGCCGTCGATTTCCTGACCGCCCTTGCCCTACGTGGACGACCGGCGGATCGGTGTGCTCGGCGTGTGCGCCGGCGGCGGCTACGCGGTCAACGCCGCCATGACCGAGCACCGCATCAAGGCGGTCGGCGCGGTCGTCCCGGTGGACATCGGCCGGGCCCGCCGATCCGGCGGCTCCGTGATCGAGGACCTGGAAGCGGTGGGGGAGCGGCGTACGACCGGGGCCCGTGGCGGCGAGCCGCTGATCACCCACTGGATCCCCGACAGCCCGCAGGACGTGGCGGAGGCGGGCATCACCGACATCGACATGATCGAAGCGGTCGACTACCACCAGACGCCGTGGGGCCGGCGCGAGCGATCGGTGAACCGGCTCCAGTGCCGCAGCGTCGCGTCGGTGATCGCGTTCGACGCCTTCCACCTGGTCGACGAGCTCCTGACGCCGACCTCGCCGACACCACCGCCCGGGCCGTCGCGGAGCGGGCCCGGCCGCTCGCCCGCCGCGCCCGCCCGGCCCTGCCTGCCGGACCTCGCGGAGCCGGGACCGGTCACCACCGTCGGGCCACGGCACGGCTGTCAGCGTGCGTCCCCGGCTCCCGGTGCGGTGGACGCCCATTGACTCCCGTTTGGACGTCCGTTCCCCGAGCGTTCAACTGGCGATCTCCGTCCGCGTCGTGTGGAGTCCCTAGGGTCCATAAGGCTTTCGAAAGAAGGAACCCATGGACTCACACCTCGCGGTCCGGGCTCGCGGCATCACCAAGTGCTTCGGTGATGTCATCGCGCTCGACGGCGTCGATCTGGATGTGGCGCAGGGCCGGATCCACGGCCTCGTCGGACCGAACGGCGCCGGCAAGACGACACTGCTCGGACTCCTGCTCGGCCTGGCCGCGGCCGACAGCGGCAGTCTCGAGATCCTCGGCACGCCGGTGGGCCGGGCGTTCGAGGCCCCCGGAGGCGTCTCCGGGTTCGTGGACGGGCCAGGTCTGTACCCCTCGCTCACCGCCCGGCAGAACCTCGCCGCGCTCGCCGCTCTGCGCGGCGGCGGCACGCGGACGGCGGGGATCGACGACGCGCTCGACCAAGTGGGGCTCACCGACGTCGCCGACGACCGCACCCGCGGCTTCTCCCTGGGCATGCGCCAACGGCTCGGTCTCGCCGCGGCCCTGCTCACCAAGCCGCGGCTGCTCGTCCTGGACGAACCCTCCAACGGCCTGGACCCGGCAGGCAAGAAGCACGTCCACGGTGTCCTCACCCGGCTCGCCCGGGAGGGAACCGGCGTCGTGCTGTCGAGTCACCGCATGGACGACCTGGAAGCCCTGTGTTCCGCGGTCACCATCCTCGCGACCGGCCGGGTCGTCTTCTCCGGTCCACTGGGCGGGCTGACCGCCGGGAACCGCGAACTCGACTACCGGCTCGTCACGTCCGGCCCGGAGCACGCCCGCCGACTGGCCGTCGGCACACCCGGAATCCGCCTGGCCGACGATGCCGGGGGACACCGGGACCGTGAGGCGCTCGTGGTGCGCGCGTCGGTGCCGGCCCTCGACGACCTGGTGGTGCGGCTCGTCCGGGCCGGCGTCGCCCTGCGTGAACTCACCCCGGTCGTCTCCCCCTTGGAGGCGGCCTTCCTGGCCCTGACCGAGCAGTCGGCCGGCGTCCACGGCGTCCGGCAACGGCAGGACGGCACCGCCGGCCCGCAGCAGACCGGCGTCCAGCGCCAGGAGGCCGGCCGATGACCGCGACCGCATCCCCTGAGCACGCCGCCGTATCGGGCGGTGCCTCAGTTGCCCGGAGCTACCGCTTCGAAGTCGTCAAACTCGTCTCGCAGTGGCGGATCCGCCTGCTGGTCCTGGCCTGCTGGACCGCGCCGGCACTGTTCGTGGCCGGGGTGAGCCGGCAGAGCACACTGCCCACGGACACCCTCTTCGGCCGCTGGATGCACGCCACCGGTTGGGCCGGGCCACTGGTGACGCTCGGGTTCGCCGGCACCTGGGCGCTCCCGCTGCTCGTCTCCGTCGTCGCCGGTGACGTGTTCGCCGCCGAGGACCGGCTCGGCACTTGGCGCCACCTGCTCGTCGCCGTCCGCTCACCCCGGCGGATCTTCGCCGCGAAGGCGCTGGCCAGCCTGACCGTCATCCTGCTGCTCGTGGCCGGGCTGGCCGTCTCCAGCACGGCCGGCGGGTTGGCGGCCGTCGGCAACCAGCCGCTGGTCGGCCTCGACGGCCGTCTGCTCGCGCCGGGGGACGCCGCCGGCCGGGTCCTGCTCGCCTGGACCTGCGTGCTCGCCCCGGCCCTGGCACTCGCCGGAATCGGGCTCCTCGGGTCGATCGTGCTTGCACGGTCCCCGATGGGGCTGCTGCTGCCCGCGCTCGTCGCGCTGGCGATGCAGCTCGCCCAGATGCTGCCGCTCCCCGTCGCCGTCCGCCTCGCCCTGCCCGGCTGCGCCTTCACCGCCTGGAACGGCCTGTTCACCAGCCCGGTGCAGCTCGCCCCGCTGCTGACCGGCATCGTTGTCGGCCTCCTGTGGGCCGCGGCCGCGACCGCGCTGGCCTGTGCGCTGTTCCTGCGGCGCGACTTCACCGACCTCACCGACGACGGCTCAGCGCGCCGCGCGGTCACCGTGGGTGCCCTGCCGCTCGCGGGGCTGTTCGGGGTGACGGTCGCGGTCGTGGCGGCGACGACCACGGTCGCCGGCTCCGGAATCGACCGCGCCGGGGTACAGGCTTCCCTCGCCACGGAGTTCGCGCACCTGTACCGCATGCAGACCCGGCAGCTCCACCGGCCCGCCGTCACGGAAGCGCAGCTGAACACCTCGGCGACGTGCACCAAGGCCGGCGTCCAGGACGACGCCCGCGGCCCGGGCAACGACTGGCGGTGCGTCGTCTCCTGGCACCTGCCGGGCGTCGCGGCCACCGGGTCGGCCGTCTACCAGCTCGACATCACGGCGGACGGGCGGTTCGTCGCCGACGGCGACGGACCGAAGGGCGTGAACGGCTACTTCCTGGTGCGGACTCCGACGGGAGACGCACCGAACCCGCTGTGGCAGTTCGACGGCGACGTCGAACTGCTCTCCACCTCCCCGAAGGGATGACCTCATGCAGACCACACGCCGCCGGCAGGCCAAGAAGGAGTACTACGTCCTGCTGGGCAGACGCGTCGGCCGCCGGGCAACGCTGCTCACGGCATGCATCACCACGGCCGCCCTGGCCACCGGCACCGCCGTCGCCGGAACGCGCCAGTTCGGCACCGACCGGGTCGGCCAGGTGACCGCCCGGGGCCAGGTCCTCTCCGCCGACCAGTACATCTCCCCGTACGGCGACCGCCTCGTCATCAACGACGGCAAGATCATGTCCTCGACGGTCAGTCCGGACGGCGGCCATCTCGCCGCCTCGGTCACCGACGGCGACGCGGCGTTGGTCGTCGTGGATCTCGCCACCGGGCGGGTGAAGCAGCGCATCGGCACCGCCGCCGCGGACGACCTGCGCATCGGCAGTGCCTCCGTCGGCCAGGAAGGCCCCACGTACTCACCCGACGGCAAGCAGTTGTGGCTCGGCCAGACCGACGGTTACACCAAGTTCACCGTGAACGAGGACGGCACCCTTTCCAGCCCGGTGACCGTCAGGATCCCGGCCGACGGCGGCAAGCACGCCCTGGCCGCCGTGGCGGTGTTCTCGGCCGACGGCTCCACCGTGTACTCCGCCGTCAACGGGCAGAACCGGGTGGTCGCCATCGACACCGCCACCGGGGCGATCGAGCAGGACTGGGCAGTGGGCAACGCCCCGCGCGGCATGGCCCGGGTCGGTGAGAAGCTCTACGTCAGCAACGAGGGCGGGCGGCCCGCGAAGGCCGGCGACACCACGATGAACTCCTACGGCACCCAGGTGCCGGCCGACCCCGGGACCGGTGCCACCACCACGGGCACGGTCAGCGTCATCGACCTGGCCGACCCGTCCGCCGCCGTCCGGACCACGGACGTCGGCCTGCACCCGACCGCGGTGTACGCCAGGAACGGCGCCGTGTTCGTCACCAACACCGCCGACAACGACGTGTCGGTCATCAGCACCCGCAACGACAAGGTCGTGCAGACCATCTCCACCCAGCCGTGGCCGGAGGCGTCGGTCGGATACGAGCCCGACGCGGTGACGCTCACCGACGACGGCCACCTGCTGGTGACGCTCGGTCGCGCCAACGCCGTCGCCGTCTACCGCTACACCTCCCCGCAGGAACCGGTCAGCTACGTCGGCCTGCTTCCGACGGACTACTTCCCCGCCGAGATCACCACCGTGGGCGAGAAGGTCGTCATCTCCCACACCCGCGGCATCGACGCGCGCCGCCCCGGCGGCGCCGGCCGCGGCACCCACGACACGACCTCCAGCCTCACGCAGTTCACCCTCCCCGGCGACCGTGTCATCCGCTCCCAGACCGCGAAGGTCTTCCGGCAGAACGGCTGGAGTCCCGGCTCCGTCCAGCTCGCCAACGGCAGGAGCCACGCGCAGCCGCAGCCGGTCCCGGTGCGGATCGGCGACCCGTCGACGATCAAGCACGTCTTCCTGATCGTCAAGGAGAACCGCACCTACGACCAGGTCCTCGGCGACATCGCCAAGGGCGACGGCGACCCGTCGTTGACGCAGTTCGGCGAGAACGTGACGCCGAACCAGCACGCGCTGGCCGAGCAGTTCGGGCTGTACGACAACACCTACGACATCGGCACCAACTCCGCCGAGGGCCACAACTGGCTGATGCAGGCGGACAACCCCGAGTACACCGAGTCCTCGGCCGGCGAGTACGCGCGCAGCTACGACACCGAGGACGACGCCCTCGGCCACCAGAAGACCGGCTTCCTGTGGACCGGTGCGCAGGCCGCCGGCAAGACCGTGCGGGACTTCGGCGAGTTCCAGCAGTTCCTGACCAAGCCGGCCGGCGCGAGCTGGCAGAACCTGTACTGCGACGCCAGGAACATGGACGCGACCGGGCAGGGCACCGCCTACCCCCTGAACTCGTCGTCGCCGATTCCGTCGCTCAACAGCGTGTCCGTGCCCGGTTTCCCGAAGTTCGACACCAGCGTCCCGGACCTCTACCGGTACGAGATCTGGAAGCAGGACTTCGAGAAGAACGGTCCGGCGAACCTGAACATGTTCTGGCTCTCCAGCGACCACACCGGTGGTCCGGCCAGTCCGGCCGCCCAGGTCGCCGACAACGACCTCGCCACCGGCAGGATCGTCGACGAGATCTCGCACAGCCCGTACTGGAAGGACTCGGCGGTCTTCGTCGTCGAGGACGACTCCCAGGCCGGCCTGGACCATGTCGACGGCCACCGCGCCCCGATCCAGATCATCAGCCCCTGGGCCCAGCACGGTGTCGTCGACGACCACTACTACTCGCAGATCACGGTCGTCCGCACCATCGAGCAGATCCTCGGGATCCGTCCGATGAACCAGAAGGACAGCGCGGCCACCCCCATGCGAGGGGCGTTCACCCGGCACCCGGACCGCACGCCGTTCACGGCGCTGCCCAACCGGACCCCGTTGACCGACGGCCTGAAGACCCCACCGTCCTGCGGTGCGGACACCCCCGCCCCGCAGGACCCCGGGGCGGCGGCCGTGCCGTCGGCGAAGGTGCCGGCGGACAGGAAGCCGCTCGCCGCCGAGTGGGAGTCCTGGAAGTCGAAGCAGCGCCTGACCGGCCCCCAGGCCGTCCCCGACTACGCCAATCCGGCGCAGATGAACCACTTGACGTGGTACGAGACGCACAACTGGGGCAAGCCGTACCCCGGGGAGAAGGAGATCTACGCACCGAACGACGTGCCCGGCGCCTTCATCCCGTCGGCGGAGTCCGACGACTGACACGGACCGCCCCGGCCCAGGACCCCCGGCGGGCCACACCGCCAGGGGTCCTTCGCGTTCCCGCGGCGGCGGGGCGGCAGGGTCAGCCGCCGACGTGGATGCCGGGGCGGCGGTCGGGGTCGGGTTCGTGTTTGCGGATGATCTCGCGGGTGACGGGGGCGGTGTCGCCGCGGCCGAGGAGGAAGTAACGGAACATGTGCTTGAGCGGGCTGCCCTCGGCCCAGGCGAAGTAGCAGTGCGGGCGTATGCCGGTGGCGTTGCGCAGGGCCAGCAGGATCGCTGCGATGGCGTTGGGGGCGGCCGGGGCCTGGGCGCGCAGGACCCGGTAGCCGTCGACTTCGACGCCGTGGACGGCCAGGGTGTCGCTGAAGTCGGACGGATCGACCACGTCGATCTCCAGGAAGAGGACGTCGGCCCGGCCGGGGACCGGGTTGGAGCCGCGCTGCTCGCGCTCCTTGCCGGCGTACTCGGCCCGGTCGCCGGCCTGGCGGCGGTTGGCGATGATGTTCAGGGAGCGGTCGTGGGCGAGGCTGTCGGCGACGAACCGGCGGGCAGCGGTGTCGAACTCGATGCTGTCGGCGCGCAGTTCGGTGGTGCGGGAGATCCGGGAGACCAGCGACACGAGGATGATCCCGGCGATGAAGACGGCGGAGATGGCGATGCCGTCGGGTTTGTCGACGATGTTCGCCACCAGTGCGTAGAGCAGCGCCGTGGTGAGCAGGGCGAAACCGACGGTGGTCGTGCGCTGACGGCGGCGGGCGGCCGATACGGTCACGGCGAAGGCACCGGAGACCATCATCGCCAGGACGCCGGTGGCGTAGGCGCCCGCCTGGGCGTTGACGTCGGCGTCGAAGGCGATGGTGATGCCCACGCACAACCCCGTGTAGACGAGGACGACCGGGCGGACCGCGCGGCCCCATTCGGGGGCCATGCCGTAGCCGGGCAGGTAGCGGGGGACGATGTTGACCAGACCCGCCATCGCGGATGCGCCGGCGAACCACAGGATCAGGATGGTGCTGATGTCGTATGCGGTGCCGAACGCCTCCCCGAGGCGTTCGTGGGCCAGCCACGCCAGGGCCCGGCCGTTGGCGCCACCACCGGCCTCGAACTCCTTGTGCGGGATGAGCACGGTCGTCACGAAGCTCGCGGACAGCAGGTAGACGCTCATGATCACCGCGGCGACGGTGAGCAGCTTGCGGGTGTTGCGGACCCGGGACTCCAGCCGCTGGCCGGGGCCGGTGCCCTCGGCGGCCACGAGCGGCATCATGCTCACCCCCGTCTCGAATCCCGACAGGCCCAGCACCAGCAGTGGGAAGGCCAGCAGCGCGGGGCCGGCGAGGTCCGTCAGGCCGCCTCCGGTGTCGGCCAGGGCACCGGTCCAGGCCGCCCACGCCCCGTCGCTGGTGGCCACGTCCGCCAGACCGACGGCGACGACGACCGCGTTCAGGAGGAGGAAGACGGCCACCAGAGGGATGGCGACACTGACCGCTTCGCTGAAGCCCAGCAGGAACACCCCGCCGAGCAGCAACAGCAGCGCGACGGTGATGGCGACCTCGTGACCGTGCAGGGCGTGCGGCAGGTAGGGGTTTTCCACCATGTGCACCGAGGCGTCCGCCGCGGACAGGGTGATCGTGATGATCCACGAGGTGGCGACGAACCCGAGCAGCACCAGGACGAACAGCTTGCCCCACCAGAAGGGCAGCAGGTCCTCCAGCATCGCCACCGAACCGGCCCCGTAGGGGCTTTCCCGCGCCACCCGCCGGTACATCGGCAGCATCCCCAGCAAGGTCAGCGCCACGATGATCAGCGTGGCCAGCGGAGAGACCGCCCCGGCCGCCAGTGCCGCGATCGCCGGCACGTAGGCCAGGCTGGAGAAGTAGTCCACGCCCGTCAGGCACATCACCTTCCACCACGGATGCGGCTCACCGTGCCCCTCGCCGGCGGCCGGTCCGACCGGCTGCACCCGGTGGCGCAACAACCAGCCGGCCAGCCGGCCGGCGGACTGCGTCCGCAGCGCGGGGCTGTCCACCATCGCCGGCAGGACCGGCCCACTCTCCTTCACCGTTTTCGTCCCCTCTTCCTCGCTGTCCGGCCCACCGGCCGTTCCGCTCGTCACCGCGCACCACCGACCGTGGAGACGGTGATGAGGGCTTCGTCGTCCCTCCGGCCCGTCGATCACCTGCCCTGCGCACGAGCCGGTAAGCCGGACCGGTCCGACCACGTGGTGCCACTGAGCCGCACCTTTGCAGGTTTCTTGACGAAACCGCAGGACTGGAAGGCCGCACCAGGGCAATGAGCGAGGGGTGACTCGTATGGCAATCGTCGCCCTGACCCTGGCCGCCGGCATCGCGGCGGCCGTTGCAGCGGTCGTTGTGTCGCCCTGGTGGTGCCCGGCCGCCGTACCGCTCGTCCTGCTGGGTCTGCTGGGTGCGGCGGACCTGCTGCAGCGTCGGCATTCGGTGCTGCGCAACTACCCCGTCCTGGGGCACGCCCGCTTCCTCCTGGAGCGGATCCGCCCGGAACTGCAGCAGTACTTCGTCGAGCGGAACTTCGACGGGCGCCCCTTCGACCGGGACGTGCGCACCATCGTCTACGAACGGGCGAAGGGCACGGACGCCGAACAGCCGTACGGCACCGAACGGGACGTGTACGAAACCGGCTACGAGTTCCTGGTGCCGTCGATGGCCCCCTGCCCGGTGCCGAAAACCCCCGTGCGGGTGCGGATCGGTGGGCCCGACTGCCGCCGCCCCTACGACATGGCGCTGCTGAACGTCTCGGCGATGAGCTTCGGCTCGCTGTCGGCGAACGCGATCCTCGCGCTCAACGGCGGAGCGGCGGCCGGGGGCTTCGCCCACGACACCGGCGAGGGCGGCCTGTCGGAGTACCACCTCAGGCCGGGCGGGGACCTCGTCTGGGAGATAGGCACCGGCTACTTCGGCTGCCGCACCCGGGACGGCGACTTCGATCCCGCCGAGTTCACCGACAAGGCCGCGCACGATCACGTCAAGTGCGTGTCCCTCAAGCTCTCCCAGGGCGCCAAACCGGGTATCGGCGGGGTCCTGCCGGGTGCGAAGGTCAATGCCGAGATAGCGAAGGTGCGGGACGTGCCCGAGGGACGGACGGTGATCTCGCCGCCGTACCACAGGGTGTTCTCCACCCCGCGCGAACTCGTCCGCTTCATCGCCCGGATGCGGGAGCTGTCCGGCGGCAAGCCGACCGGGTTCAAACTGTGCGTGGGCTCGCGCCGGCAGTTCCTCGCCGTGTGCAAGGCCATGCTGGCGGAGGGCACGGCCCCCGACTTCATCGTCGTGGACGGAGGGGAAGGCGGTACCGGAGCCGCGCCCCTGGAATTCGCCGACCACGTGGGGACCCCGCTGACCGAGGGCCTGCTCACCGTGCACAACGCCCTCGTCGGCGCGGGCCTGCGCGACCGCGTCAGAATCGGGGCGAGCGGCAAGATCGCCACGGGCACCGACCTGGTCAAACGCCTGGTGCAGGGCGCCGACTACGGCAACGCGGCCCGGGCGATGATGTTCGCCGTCGGCTGCATCCAGGCCCAGCGGTGCCACACGAACACCTGCCCCACCGGTGTGACGACACAGGACCCCCGGCGCGCCCGCGCCCTCGACGTCCGCGACAAGACGCCGCGCGTCCAGCGTTTCCAGGAGGCGACCGTGGCCAGCGCCCTGCAGATCATGGCGTCCATGGGCGTCACCGATCCCGCCGAGCTGCGTCCCCACATGCTCCGCCGGCGCATCGACCCCTACACCGAACGCTCCTACGAGGAGCTGTACGAATGGCTCGCGCCAGGGCAACTGCTCGCCGAGCCCCCCACTCCTGGGCGGCCGACTGGGAGGCCGCCGATCCCGACCGATTCACCGTCTGACCCTGGAGGACTCAAGTGGCCCGTACCGTCGCCCGCGTCATCGTGGACGCACTGAGCGAACTCGGCGTGCGTCAGGTCTTCGGCGTCGTGGGAGACGCGCTCAATCCCCTGACGGACGCCATTCGCAACACCGAGGACCTGGAATGGGTGGGTTGCCGGCACGAGGAGGCGGCGGCGTTCGCCGCGAGCGCCCAGTCGCAGCTCTCGGGCACTCTCGGTGTCTGCATGGGAACGGTCGGACCCGGCTCCGTCCACCTGCTCAACGGGCTGTACGACGCGGCCAAGAGCCACACCCCCGTCCTGGCGATCGCCGGCCAGGTGCCGCTCGCCGAACTCGGCACCGACTACTTCCAGGAAGTCGACAACGACGCGCTCTTCAGCGACGTGGCCGTCTTCCGCGCGACCATCACCTCTCCCGGCCAACTGCCGCAGATGCTCGAGACGGCGGTGCGCCACGCCCTGGGCCGCAAGGGGGTCGCCGTCCTGACCGTGCCCGGCGACCTGGGCGAGCGCGAACTGGACACGGACCGCCCGGCCAGGTTCTCCCTGAACGCCCCGCTCAGCCGGCCGGAGGAGTCCGCCGTGCGCAGGGCGGCCGAACTCCTCGACGGCTCGGAGCGGGTCACGCTGCTCGTCGGACGGGGCGCCCGCGGCGCCCGCGAGGACGTGCTGACCCTCGCCGACCGGCTGGCCGCGCCGATGGTGCTCACGCTCAAGGCCAAGGAGGGCTTCGAGGGCGACGCCAACCCGTTCCAGGTCGGCCAGACCGGGCTGATCGGCAACCCGGCCGCCGCGTCGGCCCTCCAGCAGGCGGACACCCTGCTGCTGCTGGGGACCGACTTCCCCTACCGGGACTGGTACCCGGCGGGGAAGACCGTCATCCAGGTGGACACCGAGGCGGCCCACATCGGGCGGCGCGTACCGGTCGACGTCGGTCTCGTCGGCGACACGGGCGCGACCGCCCGTGACCTTCTCACCCACCTCGCCGCCGCTCCCGCCGGGACGGAGGGCGCGCGGGACCGCTCGCACCTGGAGGAGGCACGTGAGCGTTTCGGACGGTGGCGCGAGAGCCAGGCGCGGCTGGCCGACCCGGCACACGACAAGGGCCTGATCGGCCGGGTGCGCTCCTCGCTCGACAACCGCACCCACGACATCCGGCCGGAGGCACTGGCGGCAGTGGTGGACCGGCTGGCCGACGACGACGCCGTCTTCACCTCCGACACGGGCATGGCGACGGTGTGGCTCTCGCGTTTCGTCGAGATGCGGGGTGCGCGGCGGCTCATCGGCTCCTACAACCTCGGCTCGATGGCCAACGCGATGCCGCAGGCGCTGGGCGCCCAGTGCCTGGACCGCGAGCGGCAGGTCGTCGCCTTCTGCGGGGACGGCGGGCTGAGCATGCTCCTCGGAGACCTGATGACGCTGAAGACGCACCGCCTCCCCGTGAAGCTCGTCGTCTTCGACAACCGCCGTCTGGGCATGGTCAAGCTGGAACAGGAGCAGGCCGGCCTCCCGGAGTTCGGCACCGTCCTCGACAACCCCGACTTCGCCGCCGTCGCCACGGCCATGGGCATCCCCGGGATCCGCGTGACCGACCCGGCCGAGCTGGAGGAGGCCGTACGCCGCGCCTTCGACACCCGTGGGCCGGTGCTGCTCGACGTGCTCACCAACCCGGACGAGATCGCGGTGCCGGCCAAACCGACGGTCGAGCAGGGTTGGGGGTTCGCCCTGGCCAAGGTCAAGGAGATCGTGCGCAGCCACGGGGACGACGACGCGCTCTGACGCGGACACGAAGGCGGCCCCGAGCCCGCGGCCCGCGCATGCCGCCGGGCCGGGGCCGCTGCGCTCCCGTCCGCCGGCGGCCCGCGCGGGCCACGGGCTCGGCGGTGCCGGGTTCCGGCGGCCGGCCGGCCCACGGGTACCCGCCCGCCACCCGCCGCTCACCCCCGGCCGGCGGGCCGCCGGGCCCGGGCCCGGGTCCCCCGGCCCGGGGGACCCGGCCGCTCGGCCCCGCCGCGCACCGCGCGTCCCCCCGCCCCACGCCGCGCTTCACGCGTCCGCCCGTCCCCCGGGGCCGCTGCCCGCCGCCCGCCCAGGAGCCGGTCGCCGTACCGTTGCCGCGGTCAGCGAGATCAAATAGGCTCACCCACGTGAACACCGGATCGGCGCCACGCCACGCACGGATCGGCCACCCGGTGGGAGGCTGATCGCACAGCGGGTGCGCAGCAGGCACCCACGTTCCGCACGCGGACCTCCCCGCGCTCGCGCACCACGAGTCCGTTCTCCGTGCCGAGCAACAGCGAGGTCAGCCGAATGACAGTCACGTTCAACCACACCATCATCGCCGCCAGGGACCGCAACGAGTCGGCCCGGTTCTTCCGGGAGCTGCTGGAACTTCCCCAAGCACCGTCCTGGGGCCCCTTCACCAACATCCAGCTCGGTGACGGCGTGCTGCTCCAGTTCGCCGAGCCGCCGGTGGAGATCCAGATGCAGCACTACGCGTTCCTGGTCGACGACGAACTGTTCGACCGGGCGTACCGGCGACTGCGTGGTCGCGGCATCGAACACTGGGCCGACCCGCGGATGCGGCGCCCCGGCGAGATCAACAACGAGCACGGCGGTCGCGGGGTCTACTTCAAGGACCCCGCCGGTCACGCGATCGAGCTGATCACCCGCCCGTACCTGTAGCCGGGACGGCCTGTCCGGGTGCCCGGAACGCGGCGCCCGGACAGGCAGCCGCCGGCGAACCCCGTCGCTCCGGAGCGCCACGGCCGCTCGTGCCCTCGCCCCCGCCACCGGCCTGCCCCTCGCCCCCTCGCCGTCCGGCGCCGTCACCTTCGCCGTCGACGCGGGACTGCACGGCCTCGGCCGGGAAGGGGACGGGCTCACCGTCTCCCCGCACTCCGTCCTGCTGCGCGCCGCCCGGCGTCCGCGCCGCCCTGGCCGCCTGCCCCCACCTCGGCAACCGCCCCGACCGCAGCCTCGACGTGTGGACCCGCTGGGGCGTCTGCGACACCGTCCTCGGCGTCCACGACGAGGTGCTCGACTTCTGCCGCGCGGTACTCGCCGAGGTGATGAACGTCTTCCCGTCGCCCGGCGGGCCGGCGCCCCCCTCGTCAGAGGTGGCCCCCGGGTACGGCCGGGGGAGGACCAGTGCTCGGACCGCGACTGCGCCGCCGGACCGCCCGCTCCGGTCCGCGTGATCACGGCCCGCTGCCACACCCTTCGCGTTCTCGCGCCCGACGGCCGTTCGGGCACGCCGGCGGAGCCCGTCGTCAAGGGACGAGGCTGTGACCGGCAGGGACGCACCCGCAGGGAAGTGCCGGTCCGCGTCGTGCACGAGGTCGTCAGCAGGCGCGGCCGGACCGGGACGGGGACCTGCCGGGACGGGTGGCGGGAAGGAGCCGGCAGGACCCCTGGGCCGCCGGTGCGAGGTGAGCCCCCCACCGGCGGCCGGTGCGCCGAGCGCGGTTCCGGCCCCTCTACGCGTGCCGGTCGGCGAGATGCCGCCGGGCGGATTCGAGCGAGCCCGTCAACCAGTAGGTGTCCGGCACGTTCAGCCCCACGTACTGGGCCTCCTCTTCGAGGCCGCCGTCCGGACCGTAGAGGCGCACGACCGGGGCCGGGAGTTCGTCGTTGAACTCGGGCGGGTCCCACCCCACGACCCGGCCGAGGCAGGCTTCCCCCTCTTCGGTCCGGGCCGCGTAGAACAGCAGGTAGTGCGCCGGGTCGATGAGGAACGGGTCGGCACGATGAGCCATGGGCCTACCGTGCGGCCGCGGCCACGATCCGGTGGACGACGCTTCCCGCCACGCCTGCTCCACGTCCTGGACCGTCCGGCCCATCCAGTACCTCTCGGTCCGGCTCCCCAGCGAAACGTACTCGGGGCGGCCCTCCGTCCCGTCCTGACCGAGGAACCGCACGACCGGCTCGATCGCAGGCGTGGTGATCCCGTTGAACGCCCGGTAGAAGGCGACGACCCGCCCCCACCGCAGCCGCCCGCCCCCGTCCTCGCCGTAGAAGAACCGTCCGTGCCGGTAGTACTCGTCGGTGATGTCCTCGTACTGCGGCCAGTGCTCATGCTGCGCGTTCCGGTAGTTCATCAAGGCCCTCCCCGACGGTGCCGGACCTTCCCAACGGCGCCGGCAGGGCGCACAGGCTACTACCCGCTGCGCCGGCCTCCCGAGCCGCCTTCGCCGGTCGCCGGGGACGAACCCGTGGTGCCGCGGGGGCCGGCGGTTCCCGGTTCCCGCGGTGCGCCGGTGGGACGCGGCGTCCACGAGCGGGGGCGAAACGGAGGTCGCGCGGTGCACCAGCCGGGTGGCGCCGGTGTAGACCGGATGCCGTAGTGCCCCGTGTGAGCGGAGGAGCGGCGGGGCATCCCATCCTGCATGCGCATCGTGGTCACCGGAGCGACCGGGAACATCGGTTCCGTCATCGTGCGACGGCTGCGTGCCGAGGGCGCGCACGACCTGGTGGGCCTGGCCCGGCGGCTGCCCGAAGGTCCCGACGGCCGCGGTGTCGACTGGCGCTCGGTGGACCTCAGCACCGAGGCCTGCCAGGACGCGCTCGCGGAGGCGTTCACCGGCGCGGACGCGGTCGTCCACCTGGCGTGGGGGTTCCAGCCGTCCCACGACCTCGCCTACCTCGCCGAGCTCGGCATCGGCGGCACCCGCCGCGTGCTCCGGGCCGTCACCGAGACCGGTGTCCCGCACCTGGTCCACATGTCCTCGGTCGGCGCCTACTCACCGAAGAGGGACGACCGTCCGGTCGACGAGTCCTGGCCCACCGGAGGCGTGCGCAGCTCGCGGTACAGCCGGCACAAGTCGGCGGCCGAGCGCCTCCTCGACCGGCACGAGGCCTCCGGCGCCGGCACCCTCGTCACCCGCCTGCGGCCGGGGATCGTCGGGCAGCGCGCCGCCGGCAGCGCCCTCCTCCGGTACGGCGTGCCCGCCCTGGTGCCCTCCAGGGTGCTCGACCTGCTGCCGGTCCTGCCGATGGACCGGCGGATGACCGTCCCGATGGTCCACACCGACGACGTGGCCGAGGCGATCGTCGCGGTGCTCCGCCGACGCGCGGGCGGTCCGTTCAACCTCGCCGCCGACACGCCCGTGACCGCGGCGGTCCTCGCGGACGCGCTCGGCGCCAGGCTGGTGCACGTGCCCTCCGCGGTGGTCCGCGCCGCCATGTCGGCCGCCTGGCACGCGCACCTGCAACAGGTCGACACCGGATGGCTCGACATGGGCTTCGCGCTCCCGACGCTGGACACGACCCGCGCGCGCACGGAACTCGACTGGGCACCGGTCAAGGACGGCCCGCAGGTGCTCGCCGAGGTGATCGAGGGCATGAAGGAGGCCGCGTCCGGCCGGACACCCGTGCTGCGCCCGCGCACCGTCCTCGGCGCGCTCGGCGACTCGATCCGCCGCGGGCCGGTCGCCGTGCGGCGGTACCCGTGACCGCCGGCGCGGCCCCGACGCGCCCCGGGCCGCCGCCCGTGCTCGCGCTGTTCACCGTCGCCCACGGCGGGCCGGCTCTGGCGGTCGGCGCCATCGCGGGCCTGCTCACCCTCCGCAGCGACCTGCGCCCGCTCGACGCCGCCGTCGTCACCGCGGCGGTGCTCACCGGCCAGCTCACCATCGGCTGGGGCAACGACCTGCGCGACCTCCCTCGCGACCGCGCCGCCGGCCGCACCGACAAGCCGTTGGTCACCGGAGCCCTCCCGGTCGGCTGGGCGGTGCGCGCCCTGGTCGTGACCGGGCTCGCCTGCCTCGTGCTGTCCGCGCTCGTCGGCTGGCGCGGCGCGCTGGTCAACGTCGTCCTCGGCGCCGGCGCGGGCCACGCCTACAACCTGGGGCTCAAGGCGACCCGGTGGTCGTGGGCGCCGTACGCCAGTGCCTTCGGGACGCTGCCCTCGGTCGTCACCCTCGCCGGCCCCGCCCCGGCCTGGGCGCCGCCGTGGGCGACCGGTGCCGGCGCCGCGCTCGGTGTCGGGGCGCACCTGCTCAACACGCTGCCCGACCTCGCCGACGACGAACGCACCGGCGTCCGAGGCCTGCCGCACCGGATCGGCGAGCGCCCTTCGCGCGTCCTGGCCGTCGTGCTGCTGTCCGCCGCCTCGCTGCTGGCCGTGCTCGGTCCCGCCGGGCCCCCTGCAACATGGGCGTGGGCGGCCCTCGCGCTGGTGGCGGTCCTCGTGGTGCTCACGTGGGCCACCCGCGGCCGTGCTCCGTTCCGGGCCGCGGTGGCCATCGCCCTGCTCGACGTCGTGCTGCTCGTGGCGGCCGGTTGATGGCGTCGGCACCCACCCACTGGGACCTCGCGGTGGTCGGCGCCGGACCGGCCGGTGCCGCCACCGCCCTGGGCGCACTGCACGCCGACCCCGGACTGCGCGTCGCCCTCCTGGACCGGGTGGATTTCCCGCGGGACAAGGCCTGCGGCGACGGAGTGGCCCCGCACGCCCTCGACCTCCTCGCGGGGGTCGGTGCCACCGGTTTCGTCGACGACCGGGTCCCGGTCGACCGCCTCCGCCTCGGCCGCGGCGGCCTGGTCGCCGAGCGCCGTATGGCCCGCTCGGCGTGGGTGGTACCGCGCCGGATCCTCGATGCCCGGCTGGTCGACGCGGCGGTCGCCGCCGGCGCACGACTCCTGCGGCACCGCGTCCGCGACCTGTGGCAGGACACCGACGCGGTGGTCCTGGACGGGGAGGTCCGCGCCGCGGTCGTGGTCGGCGCCGACGGTGCCCACTCGGTCGTCCGGCGCGCGCTCGGCCGGTCCCGGGGGCCGGTGGCCCTGGCGCTGCGTGGATACGCCCCGGTCACAGCCGGGCGGCGCGGCGCGCAGGTCATCGAGTTCGGCACCCGGCACCAGCCGTCGTACGCCTGGTCCTTCGACCGCGGTGACGGCCTCGCCAACGTCGGGTACGGCGAATCCCTCCACGAGGACCGTCCGGCGCCGACCCGTGCCCGCCTGCTCGAGCGCATCGAGGCGCTCCTGCCCGGCGCCACCGAGGGCGGGCGGCACTGGGTCGGGCACCACCTGCCGCTCTCGACGGCGCGCTGGTGCCCTCCGGCCGGCCCCGTACTGCTCGTGGGTGATGCCGCCTGCCTGGTGAACCCGCTGACCGGGGAGGGCATCCACCACGCCGTGGCCACCGGCATCGCGGCCGGTCGCGCTGCCGCCGCGGCCCTGCGTGAGGGACGGCCCGAGCGGGCTGGGGAGCGGTACGCCCGTGCCACCCGCCGGATGCTGCTGCCCCACCTGCGCCACACCGCCCTGGCCGCCCGCCTCGCCCGCAGCACGCGCGCCGTCGAGGCCGGGCTGCGGGCCTCGGCCGCCGACCAGCGTGTCTTCGACGACTTCGTCGAACTCGGTCTGGCCGGGGGCCGGCTCACCCCCGCCGTCGCGCTCGGCCTCGGCCGGGCGTTCCTCGCGCCCCTCCGTCCGACCGGCCGACCTCAGGAGCCAGCATGACCATGCGCGTCCTCAGCGTCCGCGGCGTCCTGCCCGAGCACTGCCACCGGCAGGAGGAGATCACCGAGTCCTTCACCACCACGCTGGCCGAGGGCACGGTCGACCGCGGTGTCGTCGAGCGGCTCCACCACAACGCGTGCGTCGAGACCCGGCACACCGTCCTCCCACTGGAGGAGTACGCCCGGCTCGGGGACTTCGGCCGGTCGAACGACACCTTCATCCGGGCCGGTGTCGAGCTCGGCGGGCGCGCGGTCGTCGACGCGCTCAAGGACGCCGGCCTCACGCCGGCCGACGTCGACTACGTCGTGTCGTGCACGGCGACCGGTCTGGCCGTCCCCACGCTCGAGGCCCGCGTCGCGGCCCGGATCGGGCTCCGCCCCGACGTGGTGCGCCTGCCCCTCGTCGGCCTCGGCTGTGTCGCCGGCGCGGCCGGCATCGCACGCCTGCACGACCTGCTGTGCGGTCGTCCGGACGGGGTCGCGGTGCTGATGTCGGTCGAGCTGTGCTCGCTCACGCTGCAGCGCCAGGACACCTCGGTCGCCAATCTCGTGGCGAGCGGCCTGTTCGGGGACGGCGCCGCGGCGGTGGTCGCCGTCGGTCCCGAGCATCCGCTCGCACGGTCCGACGACCCCGTCCGCCCCGAGGTGCTCGCCTCGCGCAGCCGCCTCTACCCCGACTCGGAGCGCACGATGGGCTGGGACGTCGGTTCCGGCGGGTTCAGGATCGTGCTCGACTCCTCGATCCCCGGCCTCGTGCGCCGGTACGTCGGTGACGACGTCCGCGGCTTTCTCGCCGACCACGGGCTGAGCGACGACGACCTCGGCTGGTACGTCGCGCATCCCGGTGGCCCCAGGGTCATCGAGGCGCTGCAGGACGCCCTCGGGGTCGGACGGGACGTCCTGGGCGTGACCTGGGAATCCCTGCGCCGGGTCGGCAACCTGTCCTCCTCCTCGGTGCTGCACGTCCTGGCGGACACGCTCGCCGACCGCCCGCCCCGGCCCGGCTCCTACGGGCTCCTGCTCGCCATGGGGCCGGGTTTCTGCTCCGAACTCGTGCTCCTGCGCGCCGCGGGGGACGAGGGGTGAACGGTCAGGTCCTGTTCACCGCCCTGGTCCTGGCCGTCGGTCTGGAGCGGGCCGCCGAGCTGGTCGTGGCCCGCCGCAACGCCGCCTGGAGCCTCGCGCGCGGCGGCGTGGAGTCCGGGCGGGGGCACTACCCGGTCATGGTGGTGCTGCACACGGGACTGCTGGCCGGTGCGCTCGCGGAGGTCTGGGTGCGCCGGCCGGACGCCGTACCGGTCCTCGCCTGGAGCATGCTCGCCCTCGTCGCGGCCTCGCAGGCGCTGCGCTGGTGGTGCATCGCCACCTTGGGCCGGCAGTGGAACACCCGGGTGATCGTCGTGCCCGGTGCTCCGCGCGTGACCGGCGGCCCCTACCGCCGGCTCCCGCACCCGAACTACGCCGCCGTCGCCGTCGAGGGGATCGCGCTCCCGCTGGTGCACTCGGCCTGGGTCACGGCGGTCGTCTTCACCGTGCTGAACGGGTTCCTGCTCACCGCCCGCATCCGCGCCGAGGCCGCCGCCCTGGCGCGGCTGGCCTGAGGGGACGCGCATGGACCTGCTCGTCGCGGGCGGGGGACCCGCGGGTCTCGCCACGGCCCTGCACGCGGCCAGGGCGGGGCTCGACGTGACCGTCTGGGAGCAGCGTGCCGGCACCGTCGACAAGGCGTGCGGCGAGGGCCTGATGCCGGGTGCCGTCGCCGCCCTGGCAGCACTCGGCGTTCACCCGCGGGGGCGCGACCTGCTGGGCGTCCGGTACGTCGCCGGACCGCACCGGGCCGACGCCGTCTTCCGGGCGGGCCCGGGCCGCGGAGTGCGTCGCACCACGCTGCACGCGGCGCTGCGCGAGGCGGTGTCGGCCGCGGGCGTGCGGGTCGAGCAGCGCACCGTGCGCCGTGTCGAGCAGGACGGGGACGGTGTGGTGGTCGACGGCACCCGTGCCGGCCACCTCGTCGCGGCCGACGGTCTGCACTCGCCGATCCGCCGGGCCCTGGGTCTGCACCGGCCCCGCCGGGCCCACCGGCGGCACGGGCTGCGGCGCCACTACGTGCTCGGCCCCTGGAGCGACCGCGTCGAGGTGCACTGGGCCCGCGGCGCGGAGGCCTACGTGACGCCGGTGGCCGACGACCTCGTGGGCGTCGCGGTGCTCACCGCCGGCTGCGGCCCGTACGACGACCACCTCGCCGACTTCCCCGAGCTGCGGGAGCGGTTGGCCGGGGCCGGGACCGCCGGACCGGTGCGCGGGGCGGGTCCGCTCCGCCAGGACACCAGCGCGCGCACCGCCGGCCGGGTGCTGCTCGTCGGTGACGCGGCCGGCTACGTCGACGCGCTGACCGGCGAGGGCATCGCCCTGGCGCTCGCACAGGCCTCGGCGGCGGTGCGGGCGGTCATCGGCGGTGACCCGGGGGCCTACGAACGGGAGTGGCGGCGACTCACCCGGCGCCACCGCTGGCTGACGCACGTGCTGCTCGGCGCGGCGAGGGTGCCCCCGGTCCGCGCGGCGCTGGTGCCCGCGGCGCAGCGGCTGCCGTGGCTGTTCTCCGCGGCCGTCGGCGCGCTGGCGCGTCCGGCGGGGACGTGATCCGGCAGGGACGTGATCCGGCGGGTTCCGGGAACTGCCGTCACGGCGGTCGGCGGACGGGTCGGCGCCCGCCGCTCCCGCGGCGAGGACGTCCGCCGCGCGGTGCGGTCGTCGGCCGCCGGGGTGTCGGCGGAACTCCACGTGCACCCCGGCCACCTGTGCGGTTTCGACCGGTTCGCCCCCGCGGCGGGCGTCACCCGTCCCGCCTTCGCCACAGCCGGGCCCATGATCGGATGGCCGGAAAGAGGCTCCCTGGGCATGAGGGGGCCGACCGGCACGCCCGCCCGCCCCGGGACCGGACGGCAGGGGCGACCACCGCGGGCGACGGGGAGGATTCCAGGCGGTGAGGAGCGGGTGCGAGTGCCGGGGCCGGGGTCAGCGGGTCAGGCCGACGTACTGTCCCATGGCCGTCGCCGCGTGGGTGAAGAACGCCCCCGGGTCCGCGGCGACACCCGCGACATGGCCGTTGACCTCGAAACCGACCATGCCGTGCAGCTGGGTCCACATGATGAGCATGCGGGCGATGACGGGGGCGGGCAGCCCGCTCAGCAGACCACCGGCCAGCGTCTCGGTGGTGCGTGCCATGCCCTCGGACAGCGCGGGCGCGGGGACGTGGTCCACGGCGAGTTCTCCGGCCTGGAGCGCCTCTCGCACCACACCGAGGAGGACGAGCACGGTGCGGGCACCCGCGGCCATGGTCTCCGGCGGGGCGCTGTAGCCGGGCACGGGCCGGCCCCAGATCAGGACGTACTCCTCGGGGTGGGCGAGCGCCCAGCCGCGCACGCCCTCCCAGCAGGCGGTCCAGCGTCCCAGCCGGTCGGCTCCCGCCTTCTCCGCCTCGGTCGCGGCCCGCTCCGCGCTGTCGCCCATGGCGTTGTAGGCGTCCAGGACGAGCGTGGTCAACAGGCTGTCCCGGTCGGGGAAGAACTCCTCGGCGCGCACCGGGTCGAGCCCGGCGTCGCGGGCCACCCCGCTCGGGTCCAGATCGACGTGCTGACGAGCCGCCAGGCGGCGGACCGCCTCGGCCTTCATGCGTAAGACGGCCGCCTCGGGGCTGTCCTGGTGGGGGTCGTGGGCATGGGAAGTCGTCATGGGTCCGGACTCTGCCAGAGGTCTTTCGCCGCGTCGATTTCGGGACGGGCAATGCGCCTGGACCACGCCGATTTCCGGCCAGTGGCTCGTGCCTCCGGCGCGCCCCCGGTCACGGCGCCACCCGTCGCCCGGTGCCGAAACGCTGCCCTCGGCCGAACCGATTCCTGGGAGTCCCGACCGGCGTGGCACGACGTCGCCGGCCTCCCCGCGCGCCCCGCCGCAGGGGCGGCCCCGGCACCGAAGCGGTTCGCGGCCGCACGGTCGTGACCGTGCGGCCCGGCGGAACGCCGACGGACCGCAACCGGCTGCCGGCCCGAACAGGTTCAGGACCAGGCGATCTCGCCGTGGCGGGGGACGAAGCGCCCGGTCGCGGCGCCGGGCCCCTCGGTGGCGAGGGCCACGATCGCGTCCGTGCCCTCGGTGACGGTCCGGGGGCCGCTGTGACCGTTGAGGTCGGTCGCGGTGTAGCCGGGATCGGCGGCGTTGACGCGGATGTCCTTGAGTCCCTTGGCGTACTGCGTGGTCAGCATCGTCAGCGCCGCCTTCGAGGAGGTGTACAGCGGCGCGACGACATGCGACTCGGGCCGGTCGGGGTCGTGGGTGAGGGCGAGGGAGCCCATGCCGCTGCTGACGTTGACGATCATAGGGTCATCCGAACGGCGCAGCAGTGGCAGGAACGCGGTGGTGGTGCGGATGACGCCGATGACGTTGACGTCGAAAACGGCGAGGGCATCGGCGGCGGTGAGGTCGCTGGGATCGCCGGCGGCACCGTGCACACCGGCGTTGTTGATCAGGACGTCGATCCTGCCCTCGTGTTCGGCGACGTTCGCGGCCGCGGCGGCCACGGACGCGTCGTCCCTGACGTCGATGGGAACGTAGCGTGCGCCGAGCGCTGCGGCGGCCTCCTCGCCCTGCTCACGGTTGCGGGCTCCGACGAGCACGGTGTGGCCGTGCTCGATCAGGCGGCGGGCGGTCTCGCGGCCGAGACCCTTGTTGGCTCCGGTGATGAAGGTGATCGCCATGCCTTCGATACCGACCCCGCTGACGGAGGTGGACCGGGGACGCTGCGACGGTGGGAGGAGCGGTACCACCCTCGCGCTCCCCCGCACGACCCGGGATGCGGGAGGATGGAGGTCATGACGACGACACCCGGGACCGGACTGGGCGCGATGATCCGCACGTGGCGGGACCGGTTGCCCCCGGAGGCCGCCGGACTGCCGACGGCACGAGGGCGCCGCACGGCCGGGCTGCGGCGCGAGGAACTGGCCGACCTCGCAGGAATGTCGGTCGACTACATCGTGCGCCTGGAGCAGGGGCGGGCCACGACGCCCTCGGCGCCGGTGGTGGCGTCCCTGGCGCGCGCCCTGCAGCTGTCCACCGCCGAGCGGGATCACCTGTACCGGCTGGCCCGGCTCGCACCTCCGGTGAGCGGCGCGATCAGTGACCACCTTCCGCCCGGCGTGCAGCGGGTGCTCGTCCGTCTCGGGGACGTGCCGGTCGCCGTGTTCGCGGCGGACTGGCAACTGGTGTGGTGGAACCATGGGTGGGCCGCCCTGCTGGGCGACCCCTCCGCCTCGCCGCCGCGGCTGCGCAACTTCGCCCGCGACAGGTTCCCGGTGGACGCCGGCCCCGCCCGCCTCACGCGGTGGCCGGTGACCGAGGCGGACCGCGCCGCCACCGACGCCGCCGTCGTCTCCGACCTGCGCCGCGCCACCGGCCGCTTCCCCCGGGACAGCCGCCTGGACGCGCTGATCCGCGATCTGAACGCGGGCAGCAGCAGGTTCGCCGAGCTGTGGGCGACCGGAGAGGTGGCCGCACACCGCGAGGACCACAAGACGATTCACCACCCCTCGGTGGGCCCGGTCACGGTGGACTGCGACATCCTGACCGACGGCGACTCCGAGCTCAAGATCGTCATCATGACCGCCGCACCCGGCAGCGAGGACGAGACCAGGCTCCGGCTCACCGCCGTCGCCGGACCGCCGGCCACCACGCACAGCTGATCCGGCCCACCGGCCGGCCGGCTGCGGTCGCGCGGCGAGATGCCCGGTGCGGTGGGGGAGGTCCCGTCGGCGGCCGGGCCCGGGACCAGCGGGCACCACCTCCTCGCCGTCCGTGCCGCGGCGGTCGGCGTGCGAGCCGTTCGCTTCGGGGACCGCGAGCACCGTCGTCGCGGCTCGGTCGCGTGGTGGCGGACGTGCGCGACGACGGCGTCCGGAGCGGCTTCGAGCACCCCGGTGGCGTGCTGGTCCCGGGCGAGGTCGTCCTTGTCGGCGAAGCAGGGGTGGGTCTGCGACGGGCTGACCCGGCGGCGTCGCGGGCGGTCGGGGTGCTGGTGCCTGCCGCTCGGCCGCTCGGCGGTGCCGCCCCGACCGCCCGCCGGACTCGGTGCCCTTGCGGGCGATGCGCACTGCGCTGCGTTTCCCCAAGCCGTTTGCGCAGGTCGGCGCGGTCGTGGGCTCCGCCCGCTCGAAGCCGCACCGCCGCGTGCAGGCCCTCGTCCTGGAAACCAGGCGGCATGCGTACGTCCGTCACCACGGTGTCGGGGGCGTGCTCCTCGACAGCGGCGCGGCATGGTCGACCGGGACGGCCAGCCGATCGTCAGGCGCTGTCACGTTGGCTGACCGGGTGGGATGATTTTCTGGTTGGTCGTGCTGGGAGGGGTCGTCCGTGGACAGCGCACCGCCGTCGCACCAGGGGCACCGGTACCCGGTCGGGATCGTCTCCCGCTGCGTGTGGCGGTACTTCCGCTTCCCGCTCGGCTTCCGCGAGGTCGAGGGGCTGATGCCCGAACGCGGCGTGGTCGTGTCCCACGAGACGGTCCGCCGCTGGTGCGCGAAGTTCGGGCAGTCCTGCGCCGACGGCCTGTGTCAAAGGCGGCCCCGGCCCGGGGACACCTGGCACCTGGACGAGGTCTTCACCAGGGTCAACGGCGAGCGGAAGTATCTGTGGCGGGCCCTCGACGCCGGCGGCAGCGTGCTCGACATCCCGGTCCAGAGCCGGCGGGACACCGCTGCGGCCAGGCGCTTGTTCCGCAAACCGCTCAAGAAGACCTGCCCGGTGCCGCAGGTGGTGGTCACCGGCAAGCTTCGTTCCCACGGTGCGGCCCACCACGAGGTCACGTCCTGCGTCGAGCACCGCCCGCACAAGGGCCTGAACAACCGGGCCGCGAACAGCCACCAGCCCACCCGGCAGCGCGAACGCGCGATGAAAGGTTTCCGCAGTACCGGCGGGACCCAGCGATTCCCGTCCGCGTTCAGCGGCATCCCACCCCACTTCCGACCCCACCGCCACCTGATGACCGCCGCCCACCACCGCGCCGAAACGACCCCCCCGCTTCACGATCCGGGATCAGACCACCGGCGCCACCGGCCAACCCGCCGAAGCCTGAACACGGAACCGGACCCCTGCCCCACCACACCCCGACACGCCGCCAGGCACTCACACACCCACCAACGTGACAGCGCCCTCACCGGACCTGGCCCTCACCAGACCTGACGTCACGGCCTCGGCCTTCAGGCTCCGTGCGGTGAGTTCGATGAGCGTTGTCTTCCTGCGGGGGAGCCTCCCACGTGGCGGTGATGTCGCGGGCGACATCGCGTAAGAGGTCGATGAGCATGTCCGCGAGTGGTGTGAGGCTGACGGCGGTCTTGGTCACGGCGTAGAGCTGGCGGTAGGGCCTGGGGCGGGCCAGTTCGCGGTAGGTGGTGCCAGGCGCATGGGTCAGGGCCAGGCGCGAGACCAGGGCCACCGCGATGCCGGTGCCGACAAGGGCCTGGGCGACGTCGTAGGACTCGGTCTCGAACCGCACAGTGGGAGTGAAACCGGCCTCGCGGGCAGCGTCGTGGAACTGTTCGCGGGCGGCATGGCCGGCCAGGATGGAAACCCACGATTCGTCGCGCAGTTGCTCCAGGTGAAGTTGGGTGTCCGCGGGCTGCCCGGTGGCCAGTGGATGGTCATCGGGGAGAACCACGACCATCGGGTCCAACAGCAGCGAGTGGGCCCGTAGGTGTGGGGGCGGCGCGAGCGAGGTGCCCCAGGACGCGACGATGGCCACATCCAGGCGACCCGCGCTGATCTCGTCCGCCCCGCGCCCGGACACCACGTCTATGACGGAGACGTCGGCGTCCGGATGACGGTGTCGCAGAGTCGTCAGGGCCGGTGGCAGCAGGTGCAGGGCAGCCGCCTGGAACGTCCCTATCCGGAGACGGAGCGAGAGGTGGCCGAGCAGTGCAGAGAGTTCCGCCTCGGCCCTGTCCGATGCCTCCTCCACAGTTCGACCGTGGGAGGCGAGCAGCGCACCGGCCGCGGTGAGCGTTGCCCCGCGAGGACCACGGATGACCAGGGGCACCTGCCAGTTGCGCTCGGCCTTGGTCACCTGCTGGGTGACCGCCGCGGGCGTGAGTTGGAGTGCGTGAGCTGCCGCCGTCAGGGAGCCGTGCCGCTCGATCAACGCGAGCAGCCGCAGCTGTCCCGGATCCACCACCATTCCCATTCAGTAATCCTAACGCTGCACCCTTCTTTTTTAACTTCTCTTGGGGGCGCGTGGCAGGAAGCCTGGAGGTACACCCATCGGTCGCAATCCCCGGAAGGGTTCCTTTTCCATGCCGACGCATGTGCCGATTTTCATCGCCACCACCTTGCTGCTGGCGATGCTGCCAGGCGCGAGTGCAGCCCTGATGATCCGGCAGGTTCTGGAAGGCGGCAAACGTACGCTCCAAGGCACGCTCGCGGGCAATGCCAGCGGCTTCCTGCTGTGGTCCACGGCCGCCGCAGCCGGGCTGTCCGCCGTCCTGTTGGCCAGCCCCACCGCGTACGCGGTGCTCCGGATCGCGGGCGGCATCGTGCTGATGTACCTCGGGGCGAAGACGCTGTGGACCGCGCTCACCACCGTCTCCACCCAGCCGACCTACGAGGGCGAGCGCCGCAACGGCTTCGTGAGTGGATACATCACCGGGCTGGGCACCAACCTCGGCAACCCCAAGGCGGGCGTGTTCGCCATATCGGTGCTGCCCCAGTTCGTGACCGCGAAAGGCCCGGTGTTCCTGTCGACCGTCGCCCTGGGAGTCCTGTGGGCACTCGTCAGCGCTTCCTGGTACATACTGCTCACCTGGGCCGCCAGTCGAGGGCGCGCCCTGGTATCGCAGCCGAACGTCCTGCGGGGGCTCAGCGTGACCACCGGCGTCGTCCTGCTGGGGCTGGGCGCCGCGGTGGCAGCAGGTCTCTGAGGACCTGTACGTATCCAGCGGCGCCGGACCGCCCGAGGCGGCTGCCGCCTTGCGTACGGGGAGTCACGGTCGCCCGGCAGGCCCGGTGGCGGTGGAGCACACCGGAACGATAGGCTCCGGCTCGGCCGTACACCCCGGCCGGGGCCACGCGGGCTCTCCGCCCGACGGCACAGGAGCGACGAACCCGATGACGTACGTCACGACACCGGACGGAACCCGCATCGCCTACCAACTCCAGGGTCGGGGGGAGCCGCTGGTCCTGCTGGCGGGCCAGGCCAACAACCACCACTGGTGGGACGCGGTTCGCGCCGACTTCCATCCCGCTCGCAGCACCCTCACGCTCGACTACCGCGGCACCGGCGACAGCGACAAGCCCGACACCCCCTACAGCACCGAACTGTTCGCCCGTGACGTCATCGCAGTCCTCGACGAACTCGGCATCGACCGGGCCGACGTCTACGGCACGTCCATGGGCGGACGAGTGGCCCAACAGATCGCGGCCCGCAATCCCCGCCGGGTAGGTGCCTTGGTTCTCGGCTGCACCTCACCCGGGGGCCCTCACAGCGTCGAACGCGGCAACGACGTCCGCCGGGCACTGGCGCAGTCCCGGCCCGGAGCCGCGCGACAGGCCCTGCTGGAGCTGATGTACACCCCGGGGTGGCTCGCCTCCCATCCCGGCCCGCACCACACCCTCGGCGACCCCCACATGCCCGCCCACGCCCGGCGCCACCACCTCGTGGCCAGCAACCAGCACAACGCCTGGGACCTCCTGCCGGACATCACCGCTCCCACCCTGGTCGTGCACGGCAACGACGACCTGCTCAACCCCACCGCCAACGCGCCCCTGCTCGCCGACCGCATCCCCGGCGCCCGACTGCACCTGGTCCCCCATGGTCGGCACGCCTACTTCGAGGAATGCCGCACCCACGCCAGCCCCCTCGTCCTGGATTTCCTCACCACCGCGCAGAAGCCGTAAGAGCAGCGCGGCCGATACCCGGACCCGCTCAGGAAGACGATGCGGTTTCGGTGCCCCCGTCACCCGCGCGAAGAGGCCGGTAGACCACCGCCTGTGCCGAACAACGCCCGTTCGTTCTCAAGAAGGCCGAAAGAGCTGATGCGCCGTCACGACTGCGGCGGTGCCGACATGTTCGGCTGGGGGAGCCCCGTCCCGCCGTGGCGGTGGTGGTGTGCTGCCGAGGGCGTCGCCCATCGACGGCGATCCGGTGGACGGCCTCGGCCGGCCAGGTGCCCGGCGCCACGGGTCCGGGGCGAGGGCGGCGGTGATCGGCTCGCCGGCACGCTCGGCCCGCCCAGGGAAGGCATGCCTCCTCCGGCACGGAGGGTGGTCCGGTGGGGCCCGGCACAGCCGTGCCGTGCCGCGAGAAGGGCGAGGGCAGTGCCGTGACCACAGGGGTGGTATTCCCCCTACGCGGTGAAGAAGCGCAGCTCGGTCGCGTTGCCGGTGTGACGTACGTACACAGCGTGCGAGGCGCTCCGTGCTACGGGGATCCGGCGCCGCTCGTCGTCGCCCTGCGGCGGGCCGTCCGGTCGTCCTCCGGGACGGCGGCTGTGGGGTCGCCGTCCGCGCCTCCTCGCAGGCAGGCGCGGACGGCCGTCACGTTCGGCGTGGACACGGGGCTGCCGCTTCGCCTACTCCAATGTGGCGTACCCGGTGGTCACCGCCGCGGTCGCGGCCTTGTCGGAGCCCTCCTGAAGCTGGAAGAGCGAGCCGAAGGGGCGCTCCGCGAGCGGCAGACGCCACGCCCCGGCTTCCACACGTGCCGTGTCCGACGCGCTCCCGCGCAGCACCTTCACTCCGGGCTCGTTGTGGCCGGCGTGCGGGCCGAAGTGGATCGGGTAGGCGTCGGCCGCCCGGTAGGCCGGAAGGAAGGCGCGGCGGAACCGGTCGGAGCGGTTCGGAGACGAGTAGTGCAGAAGCAGGGGGTGGATGAAGACGACGCTGCCCGCGGGGGCCTCGATGGGCACGGCGAGCGCCGGGTCGGGCGCGTCGGCACCCGCCACCTTGCCGCGGAAGAAGCCGTCGACGTAGTGGTCGGCGAGGCCGCGATGGTGAGAGCCGGGGATGGCCTGGAGGGCGGAGTTCTCGGTCGTGGTGTCGTCGAGGTAGACGAGGGCCGTCACCAGGTCGGTGTTGGTGTGGGGGTAGTAGGCGAAGTCCTGGTGCCAGTCCACGACACTGCCCACCTGCGGGGCCTTGAGGTGGAGCTTGCTGTAGTGGAACAGGATGTCGTGGCCGATGAGTGCCTCGACGTGGTCGAGCAGTTTGGGGTGGGCGGCGGCCCGCTCGAATGCGGAGTGCTGCTTGGTGGGTGACCAGATCCGGCGGGCGATGCCGTTGTCACCCGGTTCCACCTCGGCGACGGAGCCGATGTCGGGGACGTTCAGGATCTCCGTGATGGCGGTGTTGAGCTCGGCGACTTCGCTCGGATCGAAGAGACGCTCGACGACTGCGAAGCCGTTTTCGCGGTACTCCTTGGTGAGCGCGGCTGTGTCGGGTGCGGGCATGCGCAGAGTTCCTCAATCCTTGGGTGACTGGTTCCAGCTCGTCCCCTTCGGGGACCGGCCGGACTGGTGTGGTGGTGGGCTCGCGGTGGTCACGTGGGCCCGGCCCGACTCCTGCTGGTTCCCGGCCCGTGAGTCCTCCGGAGAGAACGGTTGCCACCCGGTGCCGTCGGCCCCGCGAAACGCACTGGCCGTTGATCGTCGTGGTGTGAGCCCGCCGCATGACGGCCCCCTCGTCGTCCGCGGGCCTTGGAGTTCTGACGGAGAGTGGGGACCTCTCTGTCGGGTGGCGGGAGTGCGGTGGGGCGGGGCCCGTACGGGTGTCCGCCGGGCAACGACTGCCCGGCGGACCCGCGATGGCTCAACGGCGCCACCGACCGGCGCCGCGGCTGGCACCCGCCCTCGCCGGCCCGCCCGCCGTGCCTCCGGCTTCGGCGCGGGGACGCGGAACGTCCCCGCGAAGCTCCCGGCCGGTTCACCCTCAGGCGTTCGAGGGCTGCACCTGCTTCGCGACGGTGTCCTCGTAGATCTCCCGGAAGAACATCGCGAGGATCTCCTGGACGTCGTCGATGTACTTGAACACCTTCTGGAAGTCCTCCTCGCTGAAGATCAGCTGGCGGAGGATGTCCCACATCTCCTGGGAGTGGTCCTCGGTGGTGTCGACGTGGAGGTGGGCGGCCTGCCCCTTGACGTTCTCCTTGCCGAGCCGGTCCTGGAGGTTCTCGACGATGGCCGGCTGGAGCTTGACCTGGGTGTACTCCACCAGGTAGTTCGAGACGACCGGAGCGAGAGCCGACTCGTGCTCAAGGGTGTAGTAGAAGAAGCCCTCGAAAAGACGCGTGGACAGGTAGGGCTCGGTAGCGAGGATCTCTTCCTCGGTGATGCCGGCGGCCGCGGCGTCGCTGACGTACAGCCTGTCGTGGAGCATCTCGTCGGCCTGGTACTGCGCGTAGTCGCGAGCGGCCCTGGGCGAGACCTGGGCGATCTTGTAGATGGCCTTGGACTGGCTGACCCGGGACAGGCGGATCCGCCACACGTGCTCGATGAGGGTGCGGCGGTAGTACGCCTGGTGGAGCTCAGGTTCGGCCAGGTGGGACGCGAAGGGGACGGTGGCCTTCCACTCCGCCATCTTCTTGTCCATGTAGTGGTTGAGCTCGGCCTTCTTCAGACGGCTCTGCTCGTCGTTGTAGAACGGCTTCGGATGGTCGATCCCGGTGTTCTGCACGCGGTTCATCGCGTTCTCCTTCCCAAGAGGGTTCGGGGCGTTCACGGACGGGACGGAGCGTGGTGCCGCCCACGGTCAGCGGTAGCGGACGTGGAAATGCTCCGTCGCGTGTCGGTCGAGGAAGGCGGTCTCGGCGTCGAGGTCGTCGGCCGCCACGTCCCACAGGGCGTCCATCAGGCAGATCCCGCGGTCGGACTCGTCGAGTTCGGTTCCCTCCGCCACGTGGACGCGCAGGATCCGGGGCGGACGGGTGGGCGGCTCGAAGCGGATCGTGTCGACGGTCCGCCCCTTCTCTCCGTACTTGCTGAGGAACACGGTCGCCCGGGCGGGCGCGCCGGTGCGCAGGGCCTCCAGTTGGGAGGCACGGGTGAGTCGCTCGTGGAAGGCGCCCCGCTCGCCATCGGGCAGCAGCAGGGACTCGGTCCACAGGTCGAGGAGGGAGTGCCCGGTGACGGTCTGGACGCTGGCGTCGATGAGGCTGCCGCCCATCCGGGGGTTGATCTCGATGATCTCCCAGCGTTTCCTCGACTCCCAGTACTTGGCCTCGATGTGGAAGACGCCGTCGGTCAGCCCCTGCCCCGCTAGCGCGGCGAGGCAGCTGCTGACGTGGTCGGCCCCCTCCAGGACGAGGTCACGGTCGAGGCTCGCGGGCGGGCTGACCGACATCCCCTCCAGGACGGTCCGCGCCAGGTGTTCCACGCGGGCCTTCTCGTGGACGCACAGGTGGTGGATCCGGCCGTCGAGGACGATCGTCTCGAAGCTGAACTCCGGACCCTCGACGTACTCCTCGACGAGAAAGTCGTACCGGTCCATGAAGATCGCCTTCATGCGCCGGTCGGCACGCATCTGCCCCTGGATCGCGGGCAGGTCAGCCAGGTCGTTGACGTCGTCCAGAAGGAAGGTCGCGAAGGACGAGGCACCGCGCACCGGCTTGACGAACCAGCGTGCCGAGGGGTCGAGTTCAGGGGTTGCGCCGGGGGTGAGGCGGTGCAGCCGGACCTCGCTCAGTCCCTCGGCGAGGAGGTGGCGGCGCAGTTCGTACTTGTCGAGGCAGAGGCGCAACGCGGCTTCGGCGGAGTCCCGCGCGCCGAGCCGCTCATTGAGCTCTGCCATCAGCAGTCGGTAGCCCTCGAAGGTGGCGAGGGCGGCCTCGACCCGATAGCCCCGGTCGGCGAGTTCACGAACGGCCTTGTCGAGGTCGCCGGAGGTCAGTTCGGGTTCCTCGGTGACCACGCAGTCCGCCACGTGGCGGCGGCTCGCGTCCAGGACTCCTGGCGTCTCCGGCCGGGAGCTGAGGGCGACCAAGGTCAGGCCGAGAGCGGCGGTGGCCGCGGCGGCCTCCTCGGTGTACGACTTGCCTTGGTGCATGAGGAGCAGGATTGCTCGCTTCATCTGTGCATCTCCTCGGAGTTCCGGGACCGCCCTCAGCCCCGGTGGCCCGACAGCTTGCCCGCGGTCTCGCGCTGGTGGGTGCGCAGGATCTCCACGAGCCGGGCGGCGCCGCCCTCACGGATCGGGTCGACGACGGGCAGTCCGGTATCGGCCTCCAGCTTCTCGGTCTCGCGGCGGTAGTCCTCCTCGGAGAAGCCGACGCTGTTGACGCTGACGGCGGCGACCTTGGCGGGCCGAGCGAAGACGGAGAGGTCCTCGTTCATGCGGATGAGCTCGGGGATGGGGATGATGGGTGTCTCCCAGACCTTGGTGCGCTCGGCGCCGAGGCGGTGACAGAAGACCAGGGCGTGCGGCAGCGCGCCGTGGAGAATGGCGAGGGCGACGCCGCTGAACCCGATGTGGTTGAGGGAACCCTGGCCCTCGACGACGACCCATTCGTTGCCGGCGGCGGCCTCCATGACGACCTGCTCGACGGCGCCGGCCATGAAGTCGCCGGGCACACCGTCGACCGCGATGCCATGGCCGGAGATCAGCATGCCGCTCTGGCCGGTGGCGGCGAAGCCGGTGCGGATGCCGCTGCGGTTGGCCTCGTTCCAGATCTGCAGGGCGGCGGTCTTCTTGCCGATGTTGGAGTCGCTGCCGCACGTGTGGATGACCCAGGTGTCCAGGTCCAGGACGCGGGCCTTGTTGAGCTGCACTGCCGGGGCGTCCTTGGTCTCCCAGACGGTGATGCCCTTCTCACGGACGGCACGGGCGATGTCTGGATCGTCGGCGAGGCGGTAGTGGATCGAGTTGATCAGGTGCAGGCCGCTCTGGACGGCCGTGAGGATGTGCGGCTTCCAGGCAGAGGGCAGGTTGGCGGAATGCAGGCCCTTGCCGATGATCATGACCTCGGGACGCAGGTGCAAAGCGTGCTCGACGCGGCTGACGATCGGTATCGCACCGCCGTAGCCGAGGACGTCCTGAACGGTCTGGCCTTCCTTACGGCTGTCGATCACGGCGACGCAGCGGTCCCCGTTGTAGCGGATCAGTGAGGCGGCGATCTTGCTCGTGAAGAGTCCGAAGCACCCCTCGGCGAACAACACGAAGTTCTTGTCGACCAGCTCCGCATGGCTCAACTGATCCACGTCTTCCTCCATGGACTCGACGGTTCTATTGCCGGTGGCACGAGATGGTTCGGGTGGTCTACGGGACAGGCTCGGTCGTCAGGCGGTACTGCTCACGCGCCTGCCGCACGGCCTCCTCGATCTGCTCCTGGGTGCCGCCCCGGAAAAGGAAGCGTCCGCCCTGGAGCGTGGCGTACGCGCCGGGCCGTGAGACCAGGACCTCGCCCGGCCGTGGCACCAACTCGCGGTACAGGTAGGGCACGTGACCCAGGAGCGAGCTGGCGGCGGTGACCTTCTGGGGCAGAGGCTTGGGAGCTTGGATGATCAGCCAGCCGCCGCTCAGCTCCGGGTCGGGGACCGGTGGGTCCACCGGGCGGCCGAGCAGGACGTCGACCCACAGCCGGAAGAGATTCACGCCGTGGACGTCGTTGATGACGTACGACACGTCGGCGCCTGGCACTCGGGCTCCGACCTCCAGGAACACCAACTCTTCGCCGGTGTCGAAGAGTTCGAGGTGGAAGGCGGAGCTGTGCAGGCCAAGCGCGGTCAGGCAGCGCACGGCGAAGTCCTCGCAGCGGCCGCGCACCACCGGGTCCGTCTGGAAGACGGAGCCGAGCGGTGCGCCAAGGACCTCGAAGTCCAGGCAGGTGGAGACGTAGCGCGAGGTACACAGGAACAGCGGTTTGCCCGCGGCGTCCAGGACGCCGTCGACGTGCAGGATCTCGCCTCGCACGAACTCCTCGATCTCGAGGTCGCTCAGGTTCCGTTCGGCACACAGGGCCCGCAGCTCCCCGGCCGAGGCGATCTCGCGCACCCCCTGGCTCGACGCCCCTCGCACCGGCTTGACGATCACGGGGTAGCCGAACTCCTCGGCGGCCGCGAGGACCTGCTCCTCGGTCCAGCAGGGCGCCCAGCGCGGCACTCGGAGGCCGGCCCGCGACACCCTCTCCTTCATGACGGTCTTGTCGCAGAAGCGGGAGGTTTCCTCGGGGCTGAAGCCCGGGACGCCGTACCGCTCGCGCAGGGTAGCCGCGAGGTCGAGGAGCATTTCGGAGAAGCCGATGACGTGGTCGAACGGGCCTTCTTCGCGAACGATGGCGTCGACCACCTTCAGCACGTTGTCCAGGTCGCCGAAGTCCCGTACGACGTGGACCCGTTCGGCGTCGGCGGGCACTCCGCTGCGGGCGCCCTCGTCGCACACGTACGTGACGCGGTCGGTCTCCGGGTCGAAGACCAATTCGGGAGCGGCGAGGCGGTTCTCCCAGCGCCGTTCGTCCTCGTACAAGGGCCAGCGGGTCAAGAACAGGATTGCGCCGGACATGGATGTCGTCCTCACGGTTCACAGGAAGCATGGACGTGCCCGGCCGGGGGCAGCCGGTTGACAGCGGCGGCGGGCATTTCGGAACCGAAGAATGAACCCGAACCCGAATCTCGGGAACGGGCCCGCAACGTGTTGATCGCGCTGCCATAGCCTCGCATGGGACCGGCCTGGTCAGAATAGGACCTAGGTCCCAGCACCCCCGGCGTTGCAGGCGCGCGGGCACGTGCTGCCAGGCTATTGCGGCCGCCCCGGCCGGGACGAAGGGCTGTGCGCGATCGCCGTCGCCAACAAGTGATAAATCAAGCACCTGCAGGACACCAGGGGCACGTTCGGCCCGTGAAGAGTGCACGGTTGACGGCTCGTCCGCTGGTCCCGGTGGTGTCACTGAGCATCGACGACAGTGGCGTCCCGCGCTGCACCATGGTATGAACCACCTCGTACCGGATGCGTACCGGAAGCGTCATGGGCCGATGGACCTATTGCGCGCGCACACCACGGGACGCAGAATTCTTCTCGCGCCCCCACCGTCGGAGGAGGGCTGTCGTGCGCGCCAGGAAACTTTTTGGAACTGTCGCCCCGACATCGAAGCGCCAAGCGTTGGGATGACCTATTCTCCCTCCGCAGATATCGCCGCCCCTGAACGCCAATGCGACATCGCTTGCGGTCTCAGACGGCGCACGATGGGAAAAAGGAGATACGAGGATGCTGCTGAGGGTTGATCCGGTCGATTCCTTTTCCGGAACTTTCCGCGTCCCTTCTTCGAAACCGGAGACGCAACGGGCAATTCTGACCGGCACACTGGCCGCGGGTACGTCACGTGTTTACAACGACCTCCGTTGCGACGAGACGGAGACCATGAAAAACGCCTGCCGTGCCTTCGGTGCCAAGATCACCGAGCACGACGGATTCCTGGAGATCCAGGGCATCGGAGGGACGCGCCCGCACATCCGGCGCGTCATCCAGGCCCGCGGCTCGGGTCTGGTGTTTCGCGTCATGACGGCGCTGGCGTCCGTACTGCCGTCGCCGGTCGTGGTGACGGGCGACGCGACCCTGTGCAACCGCGTGATGGAGCCCCTGCTGGAGGCGTTGCGCGAACTCGGCGCGGACATCGAGTCGATCGTCAGCGAGAACAAGGCTCCGGTCGTCAACTGGGGACGTGGCCTGAAGGGCGGCACGTGCCGGCTGCCGGGCGACATCAGCTCGCAGTTCATCACCGCCGTCCTATTCGCCGCGCCGCTGGCCAACCGCCCGGTGGAGATCGAGGTGACGGGCGAGGTCTTCTCCCAGTCGTACATCCGGCAGACGCTGGCGAGCCTGACGGAAGCGGGTATCAAGGTCTCCGCGTCGGAGGACATGCGTCGCTACCACGTGGAGCCCTCCTCCTACCAGGCCCAGGACGTCACCACGCACGAGGACTACACCTCGGCCTCGTACCTGCTGGCCGCCGCCGCGCTCTTCCCGGGCCGGACTGTCCTGACCAACGTGTACGGCGACAGCATGCAGGGTGAGTTCGCGATCGTCCCGATCCTGGAGCAGCTCGGGGTGAGTGTCACCTTCGACCGGGCCACCTCGTCGCTGACCGTCGACAACCCGCAGGACAGTCTGCGCGGCAACTTCGAGGTGGATGTGCGGGACTGCCCGAACATCGTGCCCACGCTCGCCGCCCTCGGGGCGTACGTGCAGGGCAGCCTGCGGGTGACCGGCGGACGCCTCACCCGCTTCCACAAGGCGTCACGCATCGAGGCCATGGTCGCTGAACTGACCCGCGCGGGCGTGGACATCGAGGTCCTGTACGACGACGGCGTCTGCGACGGTTTCGAGGTCCGCGGCGCGCGGACGTACCCCGGCGGAGTGACGCTCTCCAGTTGGGGCGACCACCGCATCTTCATGTCGCTGTTCGTGGCAGGCCTGCGGATGCAGTCCGCCAACCGGTTCTCGGGCTTCGAAGACGTCCGGCTGTCCTTTCCCACCTTCATGGAGGAGTTCACCAAGGCAGGGGTGCGGACCACGGCCGTCGAGGAGGAGAACGCGCCCGCTGGGGCCGTCGGCTGACCCCGCCTGCGGCAACCCCGGCGGGCCGCTGTGCCGCGGGGGCGCGCAAGACCGGACCCGACAGGTGATCGAGACGCGCAGCTGACCATGGCAGAGGTGTCGGCGCGCGGGCTGGATCTCACGCCCGCGCGCCCCGCGGCGCATGGCCCCCGGAACCCCGGCTGAACGACACCCGGGACCGTTCACCTCCCCCCGTTCAGGAGTTCCACCGATGCCCCCTGCACCTGCTCCCCGGCTGCGCGCCGATGTCTCCCGGTTGCCTCGCTACGTTCCCGGCCGGGTCGCGCCCAGCGACCTGGTGGACAAGCTGTCATCGAACGAGAACCCCTACCCCCCGCTGCCGTCGGTCGTCGCCTCGATGCGCGAGGAGTTGGGGCGCGTCAACCGCTATCCCGACGCGAAGAGCAGTGAACTGGTCACGGCGTTGTCCGGTGCCCTGGGGGTGCCTCCGGAACACTGCGTGCCCGGCACCGGATCCCTAGGGGTCACCAAGGACCTGTTGTGCGCCGCGGTCGGCGAGGGGGACGAAGTGCTGTTCGCCTGGCGCTCGTTCGAGGCGTACCCGCTGCTCGTCTGGGCCACCGGGGCAACGCCCGTGCCGATTCCGCTGCGTGACGAGCGGCATGACCTGGAGGCCATGGCCGACGCGGTGAGCGACCGCACGCGCGTGATCATCGTGTGCAGCCCCAACAACCCGACCGGCACGGCCGTGCACCGTGGTGAGCTTGAGCGCTTCCTCGACCGGGTGCCGGGCGACGTGCTGGTGGTGCTCGACGAGGCGTACCGCGAGTTCGTCGACGACACCGATGTACCCGACGGCATCGACCTCTACCGCGACCGTCCCCACGTCGCCGTACTGCGCACCTTCTCCAAGGCGTACGGGCTGGCGCGACTGCGCGTCGGCTACGCGGTGGCGCATCCGCCGGTTGCGGCCGCGCTGCGGGCCTGCACCGCGCCGTTCGCCGTCAGCGGACTCGCCCAGGCCGCCGCGCAGGCATCGTTGAACGCGGGTCCCGAACTGCTGGAGCGAGTACAGACCCTGGTGGGCGAGCGCTCCCGGGTCACCCGCGCTCTGCGGGCCGCGGGCTGGAACGTTCCTGACAGCCAGGCCAACTTCGTCTGGCTGCGCCTCGGTGCGCACACGACGGCGTTCACCGACGTGTGCGAGGCGGCGGGAGTCATGGTGCGCCCCTTCGGCGACGAGGGGGTGCGGATCACCATCGGCACTCCCGAGGAGAACGACCATCTGCTGAAGATCGCGGGCGACTGGCGGGTGTGAGGCCCCAGAGGGGCCGGTACTTCCCGCCGCCGGCCGCGACGAGGATCACCTGCGGCTGATCGCCGGACAGAGGCGGGAACTCGCCGTCGTCCGCGGCCGGGTACGTGATGCCCCTACCGGACCGGGTGTTCGACGCGCTCGCGGTGACGTCGCGCCGGACCAGGTCCGGCACTGGCGTGGCGGATGGTCAAGCAGGCGACACCGGCCAGGCCTCGCGTAACTGCAGCATGACGGCCGCATGCGGGCGGGCACAGGCATGCTCGGGTCGGCCCGGGTCATGGCACGCTGATGCGATCCGCTCCGCCTTCCAGCCGCGAATACCCGCTCCCAGAATGGACGCGAAGACCGTAGACGTTCAAGCCTTGGGAAACGGCACCTGTCAAGTCCTCAGCAGAAATGGACACTTCGCGATCAGCAACGCATTGAATCCACCAGCTCACTGATGTAGTTTTAACGAGTAAGAGGGTGTCTCACGTGGTGTGAGGTTGATGCGGCATGATGCCGTGCCATGGGTGTTGGTTTGTCGCAGCGGTTGGTTCCTGACGAACTCTGGTCGCTCGTGGCACCGTTGCTGCCTTCGTTCGCTTCCCGTCCGCAAGGCGGAGGCACGGCCCCGGTGGATGAGCGAGCGGTGTTCACGGCCGTGGTGTACGTGCTGACCAGCGGCTGCGCCTGGCGGCACCTGCCGGAGACGTTCGGCGTCTCACCGGCCACCGCCCACCGCCGGTTCTCCGCATGGACCAAGGACGGGCTGTGGCGGCGGCTGCACCAGGCCGTTCTGGACGAACTCGGCGCCCGCGGCGAGGTGGACTGGACCTCGGTGATCGTGGACGCCGCCTCCGTCCGGGCGAAAAAGGGGGATCGCTGACCGGGCGCAATCCGGTCGACCGGGGCAAGAAGGGCAGCAAGCTCCACGTCCTGTCCGACGCCCAGGGCCTCCCTCTCGCCCTTGGCGTCTCGGGGGCGAACGTCCATGACAGCCAGGCACTCCTGCCGCTGGTGCTGGGCATCCCCGCCGTCCGTTCCCGGCGCGGCCCTCGCAGACGCAGGCCCGGCAGGCTTCGCGCGGACAAGGCGTACCACTCCGCCGAGAGGCTGAGGTGGCTGCGTGAACGGGGCATCGTCCCGCGCATCGCCCGACCCGGCATCGAGTCCGGCGAGCGTCTCGGCCGGCACCGCTGGAAGATCGAACGGACGATCTCCTGGCTCTTCGGCTACCGCCGCCTGACCGTCCGCTACGAGCGCAAAGGCAGCCACTTCCTGGCCTTCCTCGGGCTCGCAGCGGTCCTGACCTGCTACAAGAAACTCGCAAAGATCGCCACGTGAGACAAGCTCTAAGACCGTGTCCTATGTGGTGGGCTTGAGGAGTCGCTTGTAGCAGCAGAGGACTGCGGCAAGCCCCAGAAAGGCCAGGTAGTTGCGGGGATTGCGTTCGTAACGGTGGTTGAGCCGACGGTAGCCGGTCAGCCAGGACATGGTCCGTTCGATCACCCAACGACGCCGGCCCAGCCGTTCGCTGGACTCGATGCCCTTGCGGGCGATGCGGACGCCGATGCGCTTGCCGCGTACCCATTTCCGCAGCTCAGGGACGTCGTATGCCTTGTCGGCATGCAGGCGCTGGGGCTTGAAGTACCGGCCGTTGTGCGGGTCGTGTCTCGTTAGGTGACCGAGCACCATGGGCTTCAGGGCCTGGCTGTCGTGGACGTTGGCCGCGGAGATGCCGACGAGAAGGGGCAGTCCCTTCGCGTCCGACAGGATGTGCATCTTGGAACCCGGCTTGCCCCGGTCCACGGGACTCGGACCTGTGTGTTCGCCCCTTTTTTAGCCCTCACGTGGGCGGAGTCGAGGACGACACGGGAAAGATCGAGGAGGTCCGTGTCGTCGAGCCGGCGCAGGATCTCCTCATGGAGCCGGCCCCACACACCGGCGCGCGACCAGATCACGAAACGGCGATGCGCAGTGGACTTCGATATACCGAAGCACGGTGGCAGTGCCCGCCAGGCGCAGCCGCTGACCAGCACATAGATGATCGCGGCAAACAGCGTCTCATCAGGCGTGTCCTGCGTCCCGCCACCCTGCGGCCGCACCTTTGACGGCGGGATCAGCGGCCTCGCGATCTCCCACAGCCCGTCCGGAACAATCCAACTCCACGTACCCCGCCCCATACGCAGCTCAACGAGCCATCACCACATAGGACACGGTCTAAGAGGTCATCTCATTTGGTGAGTCGGCGGTAGTAGATGAGGGTGCGGGCGATGCGGTGCCGGATGCCGCGCTCGCGCAGCCGTTTCCGCAGATGAGCGTAGTCGTATCCCCTGTCGCCGTGGAGCTTGGCGGGCTTGCGCCGACGTGGGCCGCGGCGGGAGTGGATGGGCGGGATACCGCGCACGAGTGGCTCCGGGGCCTGGCTGTCGTGCAGGTTGGCCCCGGAAATCCCGACGGGCAGGTGCAGTCCGGTCCGCTCGGTGATCAAGTGGATCTTCGACTCCTCCTTGCCCCGGTCCACAGGATTCGGACCCGTCGGGTCCCCCCTTTCCGGGCCCGCATGTTCACCGAACCGATCGCGCACCGCGACCGGTCCAGCTCGCCCCGCGAGCCGGGCTCGTCCAGCACCAGCCGGTGCAGCTTCGCCCACACCCGAGCCTTCGACCACTCCGCGAACCGGCGGTGGGCCGTCGCGCCGGACGGTCCGGACACCGGCGGGACCTGCGACCACGTACAGCCCGATGTCGCCACGAAGGTGATCGCGGCCAGCACCTCACGGTCGCCGTACCGGCGCCGGCCACCACCCTGCGGGCGTGACGGCGCCTCCGGCACCGCCCGCTGGAACAGTTCCCACAACCCGTCCGGGACCAGACGCCCAACCATCGGCGCCCCTCCAGGTTACTGCTGGCTCCAAATGAGATGACCTCTAAGCGAGGTCGGCGTACTGGGCGTAGAGGGCGGCCTGGGTGCGGTGAGTGGCCCCGATTTTGCAGTATATGTTGCTGAGATGGTTCTTCACGGTCTTCTCGGATATGTCGAGTCTTTGAGCGATGAGCCGGTTACTTAATCCCCAGGCCAGCAGGCAGAGCACGCCCCGCTCGCGTGCGGTGAGGCAGGGGCCAGCGGGGGGCGCGTCCTTCTCGGGGAGGGGAGCAGGTGCCGAAGCGGGCGGAGCCGCTTCCCCGGGGTCGGTCAGGCCGGCGTACTGGGCGTAGAGGGCGGCCTGGGTGCGGTGGGTGGCCCCGATCTTGCAGTATATGTTGCTGAGATGGTTCTTCACGGTCTTCTCGGATATGTCGAGTTTTCGGGCGATGAGCCGGTTGCTTAACCCCTGGGCCAGCAGGCGGAGTACTTCTAACTCCCGACAGGTGAGTTTTGCTGCCGGTTCTTCCACGTCTTGACCTCCTCCTTGCTTTTCTCAAAAAGCATGGGAAAAAACATTCGAAGACTTCATTCACACGGCCCCACGGGCGCTGCTGAGGCGGCGCCCGTCCAGGGCCCACCGAATCCGTGGGGAATTTCGCACTTGCAGTCGAACTCGGCAACGGCTGGCAGCCGCACCGCCGCCCAACGGCGCTGTCACGTTGGTGGGTGTGTGAGTGCCTGGCGGCGTGTCGGGGTGTGGTGGGGCAGGGTTCCGGTTCCGTGTTCAGGCTTCGGCGGGTTGGCCGGTGGCGCCGGTGGTCTGATCCCGGATCGTGAAGCGGGGGGTCGTTTCGGCGCGGTGGTGGGCGGCGGTCATCAGGTGGCGGTGGGGTCGGAAGTGGGGTGGGATGCCGCTGAACGCGGACGGGAATCGCTGGGTCCCGCCGGTACTGCGGAAACCTTTCATCGCGCGTTCGCGCTGCCGGGTGGGCTGGTGGCTGTTCGCGGCCCGGTTGTTCAGGCCCTTGTGCGGGCGGTGCTCGACGCAGGACGTGACCTCGTGGTGGGCCGCGCCGTGGGAACGGAGCTTGCCGGTGACCACCACCTGCGGCACCGGGCAGGTCTTCTTGAGCGGTTTGCGGAACAAGCGCCTGGCCGCAGCGGTGTCCCGCCGGCTCTGGACCGGGATGTCGAGCACGCTGCCGCCGGCGTCGAGGGCCCGCCACAGATACTTCCGCTCGCCGTTGACCCTGGTGAAGACCTCGTCCAGGTGCCAGGTGTCCCCGGACCGGGGCCGCCTTTGACACAGGCCGTCGGCGCAGGACTGCCCGAACTTCGCGCACCAGCGGCGGACCGTCTCGTGGGACACGACCACGCCGCGTTCGGGCATCAGCCCCTCGACCTCGCGGAAGCCGAGCGGGAAGCGGAAGTACCGCCACACGCAGCGGGAGACGATCCCGACCGGGTACCGGTGCCCCTGGTGCGACGGCGGTGCGCTGTCCACGGACGACCCCTCCCAGCACGACCAACCAGAAAATCATCCCACCCGGTCAGCCAACGTGACAGCGCCGTTCAGGACATTTATGCAACAACTACAGCAACTTTGATCAGCCTGCGCGCGCGGGCGGCCCCCGCCGGCCTCAGCGACCCCGACGGCAGATGGGAGCGCGAGGCGTCCGACGCCGGAACCCGGGTCGCCCGTGGCGAGGGCGTCCGGCGCCGCGCCGCCGACGGCGAGGAGCACGAGGACGATGCCGTGCACCGCGTTGCGGTCCAGCGCCGTGCCGGCTTCGAGTTCGAGTCGCAGTGGAGTGTGCGCGATCACGGCGACCTGACCGAGGAGACGGCCGTGTTACTGGTCGACCCCTACAACGACTTCCTGTCCGAAGGGGGCAGCATCTGGCCGCGCCTGGAGTCCGTGGCGAAGGAGGTGGGTCTGCTGCACCACCTGCGCTGCGTGGTCGCCGCCGCCCGCGGGGCCGGTGTGCGCGTGGTGTTCGTTCCGCACCGCCGCTGGGAGCCGGGCGACTACGAGACGTGGGATCACCCCAACCCCACCCAGCGCGCCGTCATGGAACGGCACAGCTTCGCCCGAGGCACCTGGGGCGGGGAGTTCCACGCCGACTTCCGGCCCCGGCCCGGCGACGTCGTAGCGCAGGAGCATTGGGGGCAGAGCGGGTTCGCCAACACCGACCTCGACCTCCGGCTCAAGCAGCACGGCATCAGCCACGTCGTCGTCGCAGGCCTGCTGGCGAACACCTGCATCGAGTCCACCGGACGTTTCGCCATGGAACTCGGCTACCACGTGACGCTGGTGCGTGACGCCACCGCGGCGTTCCTCCCCGAGATGATGCACGCCGCGCACGAACTGAACGGTCCCACCTACGCCCACGCCATCACCACCACCGACGAGATCACGGCTGCCTTCGGGGGAGCGCGCGCGTGACATCGACCGGAGGGCTGGTGATCGGAGGGGCCGGCGCGCTCGCCGGCGCAGGACCGTGAGGGCCGGCGCGCCCTGCGGGCCGCAACCGCGCTCACGGAACGGGTCGGCCGAAGCCGCCGAACGCCGCCTGCACCAGGTCGGTCCCGGCGTCCACGCGCTCGTCCCGGCCTCCGTCGGCGCCGGCTCCCGGACGACTGGCCGCACCCCTCCGCTGCGGCCCCGGCACCCGCCGGGGCCGCAACCGTACCCGCACGGCCGACACCACTCCGCCCGGCCTCGGGGAAGGGATCCTCCCGTGGTCGTCCCCGTCTCCGCCGCGCTGCTCCCGATCGTCGTCGTGGCCGTTCTGCTGCGCCGGCGCACCGTGGGTGCCGTTCCTGCCCCCGTCCGCGCTGCGTTCGGGTCCTGCCTCGCCCCCACCGGCCCGGCCCCCGCCGTCGCGCGCGTCCCGGCCGCCGCTGTCGGCCCCGCTTCCGTGCACTGACGGGAACTCCATGGCCGCCGCACCGCACCCCGCCCCCGCCCCGCCGGCCTCCGCAGCGCCCGGGGCCGACGGCGCGGTGCTGAGCCTGGAGGCCCGGCTGGCCGCGGTGGAGGCGGCCATGACCGTCCGGCTGGACGAAGCCGCCGTTGCCCACGAAGTGCGCACCGCGCACATCGACACCGCCCCGGTCGACCTGGCCGACGTCATCACCGTCCCCCTCACCGCGGCCCCGCAGGCAGCACCCCGGACCTACGCCACTCCGGTCGCCGCGCTCCTTGAGCGCGCCCGGCACCGGATGGAAACCGGCGGATGGTGCGCGGGCGTCGCGGCCGACGAGAACGGCGCGGTCTGCCTCATCGGAGCCATCCGCGCGGAGGCCGGCGGCAACCGCGCACTGGAAGCCGACGCCGCGCGCACCGTCCTGAACGCGATCCGGCGCCGCTTCGGCACCCACATCGACTCCGTACCCGCGTTCAACGACAGCTTCGGCAGCGGCCACACCCCGGTACGGATGCTGGGCGAGGCCGCCTCGATGGCCGACGCGCAGGGACTGTGACGACGAACCGCCGCCGGACAGCAGGTGCCGTCGCCCCCGTGAACATGCGAGTCCCGGAAAAGGGGGACCTGACGGGCCCGGGTCCTGTGGACCGGAGCAAGGACGGCTCGAAGACCCACTTGATCACCGAGCGGACCGGTCGTCCCCGTCCGTCGGCACCTCCGGTGGGAACGTGCACGCCAGCCGGGCGCTGGTCCCACTGGCGGAGGACATGCCGTCGGTCGGCTTCCGGCGGGGCCGACGCAGGCGTCGGCCGGAAAGCTCCACGGCGGCGAAGGCCGCGAAGACGACCACCTGCGGCGATGGCTCCGCGGCCGTGGCATCACGCCCCGCATCCCGCGCAGGAACACGGACTCCGGTCGACGCCTCGGTCGGCCCGGTGCCGTGTTCGTTCCGGCTCGAGCAACCTCCGCGAGCGCCGAGCAGTCCTACCGGATGCCGAGGTCGGGACGGCGTTCTTGCCGACGTGCCGGCGCATGGGCGGAGAACGGTTGTCCGAGCGCTCGGATGAGGACGGGAATGACGGATCTGAGGACCAAGGTGACCTGGGTTGACGTACGTCGGGATCTGCCGCGGAGCGGTGTACCGGTGGCGGCGGCGATCACGGGCCGGTATCCAGTCGGCAGTGCTGGGTGCGGCACAGCGTTGGGGGAGGCATTCTGGCTGGTGAGCCGATGTACTTCACCATTTCTGCACTTCAGTGAGGACGGGACGGAACACAGGGACTGCTTCGCCGACTCCGACGGGTTCGTCCGCTTGCCCTACGGTCCCGCCGGCGACGACACCGTGACTCACTGGGCTGAGCCGCCCACCCTGCCGGGCAGGACGACGCATCTCGTTCTCGGGGAAGACGTGCAGCCGGCTCTCCGGAACGCGTGGAGCGCTCGCCCTGCCCCCTGATCCACGGGCAGACCGGGGAGGTTCGCGTCGTCGGGCTGGTGCGGGACCGCCTCATGCAGGCGGCCCCGGACGCGGCCCGGGACCGGATCACAAACCGGTGGTGGGCCGTCGACCTCGACCCGTTCATCAGTGAGGCCTCGCTCACGCGAGGCCCGCGACGGGAGCCCTCTCGCCGTCGGGGCCGACCACCCCTGTTGCCATCGGCAACGCCGTGGGCTGGGACGGACAGCCCGGCGGCGTTGGCCGATGGACGGTCAGTGAACGGGCAGCCCGAACCCGAGGGCGGTCAGAGCCTCCTCGACGGCCTGCTGGTCCTGCCCGGAGCTGCCGCCGGAAATCCCGAGACCACCGACGCACCGGCCGTCCTCGATGATCGGGTAGCCGCCGCCGACCGCCGTCATACGCGGGTGACCGGCCAGTGGCGCCACGCGCGGGTTGGCGAGGTAGTCGTTCCACGCGTGGGTTGGGATGTGGAAGGCAGCCGCGGTCCACGCCTTGTCGAGAGCGACCTCGGTGGTGAGGAAGGGCGCGTCGTCGGCACGGGCGGTTCGTGGTGTTCGCGGTGAGTGGGAGCCGCCTCACCGCAGTGGCGGGGCGGGGGTGGGAACCACGCGGGTGATGACGGACTCCTCGGGGACCAGCAGGTCATGGACCGCCGGACCGGTCCCGTTCCTCCAGCGGCCGTGGTCGCGGACCGCCGCGTGCAGGGACTCGCTTCGGGCCTCGTCCTCGAACCGGCGGATCCACACGTAGTCGTCCTCCTCCTCGACGAGGACGAGGGATGCGGTCACGTCCATGCCCAGCGAGGCCTGGAACGGCATGACCACCTCCTGCAGGGAGCGGACCCACTCCGCACGGCGTCCGGGCCGGACCTGGTGGCGACGGATCTCGTGGAGCACGACGTCACTCCGAGGGGGTTGCCCGGGCGGTCAGTCGGTGACGGTCAGGACGAGCTTGCCGCGGGTACGGCCGGCCTCGCCGCGGGCGTGGGCCGTGCCGGCCTGCTCCAACGGAAAGATCTCCTCCACCTCCACCACGACCTCGCCGGCGTCGATCAGTCCGGCGATCGCCGTCAGCGCCGCACCGTCCGGCTCGACCAGGAACGGGGTGACCCGCGCCCCGGCCGCCTCGGCGGCCCGCGCCAGCTCCGGGGAAACCCCGGCCGGGACGGCGACCAGCAGTCCGCCGGGACGCAGCACCTTCAGTGAGCGGGTGCTCGTCAGGTCATGGGCATCGCCCACCAGGTCGATGACGACGTCGACGTCGGCGGTGGCATCCTCGAAGCGGGTGGTGGTGTAGTCGACGGTTTCGTCCGCGCCGAGCTCTTTGAGCCAGGGGTGGCGGGCGGCACTGGCGGTGGCGATCACGTGGGCGCCCAGGTGCCGGGCGAACTGGACGGCGAAGTGGCCCACTCCGCCGGCGGCGGCGGTGACCAGGACACGCTGGCCGACCTGCACGTGGGCGGTGTCGGTCAGGGCCTGCCAGGCGGTCAGCGCCGCCAGTGGCACGGCGGCGGCGTGCGCGTGGTCGACGGTGGCCGGCTTGCGGGCGAACTGCCGGGCCGGTGCGGTCACGTACTCGGAGTAGGCGTTCGCGGCGCGCGGGAACCACGGCATTCCGAAGACCTCGTCACCGACCTTCAGCGTGGTCACGCCGAAGCCGGTCTCCTCCACCACACCGGACACGTCCCAGCCGAGGGTGAACGGCGGCTCGCCGAGCACGCCGGCCATACCGGTGCCGCCACGGGTCTTCCAGTCGACCGGGTTGATGCCGGCGGCGTGCACCCGGACCAACACCTCGGTGGGCAGCGGCGCCGGTCGCGGCACCTGCCGGACCCGCAGCACCTCCGGACCGCCGAAACCGTCCTGCACCACCGCACGCATCGTGTCTGCGGACATACGTCATCTCCTGAAACAGCGCCTTGCGGAAGGCCCTTGGGGTCCTCCCTTGACCTCGGCGACGCTATTCGCAGGCATATGGTTACCTTCAAGGTTTCCTGCTTCCCATCGGGAAGCATCAAGGTCAGGAGAGTGACCATGACGGCCACCTGCCCCAGCGGCCAGCACTCGCACCACGACGTCTACGCCGCCCAGTGCCCCTGCCGCGCCCTGCTCGACCTGCTCACCAACAAGTGGTCCGCCCTCGCCATCGGCGCCCTGGAGGACGGACCCCAGCGGTTCGGAGCGCTCCAGCGCAGGCTCCAGGGCGTCAGCCCCAAGGTGCTCACCCAGACCCTGCGCCGCCTGGAGAACTTCGGCATCCTCGACCGCACGGTCTACCCCGCCGTCCCGCTGCACGTCGAGTACTCCCTCACCCCCCTCGGCCAGAGCGCCGCGGTCCCGCTCAACGCGCTGCGCTCATGGGTCGAGGAGAACGCCGACCACGCCTTCCCGCCCCAGCCGGCCACGCAGTGACGGAAGGCCGGATGCACACCGGCCGAGATCTGTGGAACGGTGTCGACACCGAAGCCGGTCACCGCCCCGAGCGGCGTCGGGGCCTTCGGCGTAGCGCTCCAGGGCCTTGCGGAACGGGTCCTCCTTGTTGCCGAAGGCCGCGTACGCGCTGGCCCGGGTGATGCCCGTGGCGTCGGTCAGGGCCGCGGGGCGTCGAGCGGCAGATCCCGGTGGAAGACGGCCATGCCCCGGCCCGGCCCGTTGTAGTCGTCGACGACCTCCGTGTCGAAGCCGAGGCTGCGGTGGAAGGCGATCGAGCCGGTGTTCCCGATCGACGTGATCGCCTTCAACCGCCGTGCACCGTGACGTTCCGCTGCTTCGGCGAACGCCGTGTACAGACGGCGCCCGAGACCGGTGCCACGGGCGTCCTCCCGGGTGGCGACCAGATGCGCGTACCCGGTGCCGTCCGGGGTGACGAACCCGAAGACGTACCCACGGATCCCGTCCTCGGCTCGGGCGACCAGGCAGGTGGAAGCGAACTCCTGTACCAGTGCCAGAAGGTGCAGCGGCCGAAGGTCCCGTTCGCCCCAGTAACGGGGGTGATCGGCCAGGACCTGGTGGAAGTCGGCCACGCCGGCCGGTGCGATGTGCATTTCCATGGTACCGATCCTGGCAGGCACCCCGGCCGTTACGGGTGACGGTCCGCGCGGGGCGGGCAAGCCGTGACGCAAGCCGGGGCCCGCGCGGCCTGGTCCCGTCCCGCTCCGCCGGCGCCCCCGCACACTTCTCCCCGGTGGTGGGACCCACGGGGTTTCCCGTATGCGGCGGGGACCACGCCGGGAGGAAAACCCGTGGTCCGGCTCCGGTGTCTAGCTGTATCGACCCGCGGGGTTGTTCACACGGCTGATCGGTGGGTGGCCGCCGAGTGCGGTGTGGCAGCGGTGGCGGTTGTAGTGGTGCAGGAAGTCCGCCAGGGCTGCGGGTCGTTCGTCGTTGCCGGTGTAGGGCCGGAGGTAGGCCCCTTCGTCGAGCAGGGTGCGGTGGAAGCGGGCGCGTTCCCGCCGCCTTGCCGGCCGACGGCCGTCCCCGGCCCGGTTGTTCCAGGCCCTTGACGGAGCGGTGCTCGGCGCAGGGCACGACCCGACGCTGGGCGGTGCCGCGGGAACGGAGCTTGTCCGTGACGACGAATCGGGGCACCGGGGGCGTCCTCTTCACCGGTCCGCGCAGGAAACGTCCGGCCACGGCCTGGTCCCGGCGGCTCCGCGCCAGGATGTCGAGCACGTCGCCGTCCCGGCCTGGCCGACGGCCCGCCACGGACGTCCCGGCTCTTCGCCGGCTTTGCGGAAGACCCTGTTCAGGTGCCGTTCGTCCCCGGCGGGGAGACGGTGGCGGCACAGTCCGCCGGCACAGGCCCGCGCGACTTCTGACACCGCCGCCGTACCCGTCCCCTACGAGGGGGTCGCACCGCGCCGGAGCATCGGCTCCTCCGCCTCGCGGGGGCCGAGCGGGAACCGCAGGCACAGCCGCACGCGCTGCGGGGCCACCCCGGCCGGGCACCGGTGCCCCCTGCGCGACGGCGACGCGCTCCCCACGGACGCTCCCTCCCGGCCTGGTCACCCCGAGGACCATCCCACCGGTGAGCGGTGTCTGGATCATTGAGGGTTCGGACGGTCTCCCGGGCATTGGGCGTGCGCCTGGTCGTCCCGGGTGACCTGCGTCAGTCGAAGAGGGCGACGAGTCCGTTCACCCAGACGGCGAGGAACGCAAGGACCACCACCAGGCATCCGGTCCCTGCCAGGAAGTCGGCGAACGAGTTCCCTCCGCTGCCTTCCTCCCCGCCGACTGGCGCCGAGCCCCAGTCGACGGGGTGTCCCACGGCCTCGGAGCAGGCTGCTCGTACCGCTGCCAGTTGCTCACGGGCAAAGGCGGTTCGGGCAAGCGACTCAGGACCGTGCCAGGCAAGTGCCCGCATGCGCTGTGGAGCGGTGCGGTACCTCGCCTCGAAGGCGGAGGTCTCAGCCTCGTCCCGGTCCCGTTCGAGGTACATCCAACGGCCCGCTTCCGCGGGCTCCCCGTACAAGCGGTAGATCCCGGCCAGGCGGCGACGGAGCATCAGATCGTCCGGAAAGGACGACACCAGCCCGCGCAGGCGCTGGCGCGCGACGGGGACCCGGCCGGCGGCCAGGTCTGCATCGACTCGGGCAAGGGTCTCTCGCAACGGCATGAGGGCATGATCGGTTACCGCGGTGACCACCGTCGAGCTGGTTTCCCCGCCCGGTACTCGCTCCTCCCCTGGTGCGGTCGCCCCACTCCGCCGGGACGGGAGGGCCCGCAGTCACGGGACGGCCCCCGGTGTCGTCAAGTGGGGTGCACGCCACGTCATGGCCGGACGGTTCGTCGCCATGGACTGACCGGCGCCGAGAGAACCCGGCGTTGTGCATTGGTATGCGAAATTGTGCATACTATTCCCATGTCCAAGGTCCTCACTTCCCTTCCGGCCGGCGAACGCGTCGGCATCGCCTTCTCCGGCGGCCTCGACACGTCGGTCGCCGTCGCCTGGATGCGCGACAAGGGTGCCGTCCCGTGCACCTACACCGCCGACATCGGCCAGTACGACGAGCCCGACATCGCCTCGGTACCCGGCCGTGCGACGAACTACGGTGCCGAGATCGCGCGCTTGGTCGACTGCCGGGCGGCCCTGGTGGAGGAGGGGCTGGCCGCGCTCGCCTGCGGCGCGTTCCACATCCGCTCGGGCGGGCGCGCCTACTTCAACACCACGCCCCTCGGCCGCGCCGTGACCGGGACCCTGCTGGTCCGGGCGATGCTGGAGGACGACGTACAGATCTGGGGCGACGGCTCCACCTTCAAGGGCAACGACATCGAGCGGTTCTACCGCTACGGCCTGCTCGCCAACCCGCACCTGCGGATCTACAAGCCCTGGCTGGACTCCGACTTCGTGACCGAGCTGGGCGGCCGCAAGGAGATGTCCGAGTGGCTGCTCGCGCACGGGCTGCCCTACCGCGACAGTACGGAGAAGGCTTACTCGACCGACGCCAACATCTGGGGCGCCACCCACGAGGCCAAGACCCTGGAGCACCTGGACACCGGCATCGAGACGGTCGAACCGATCATGGGTGTGCGGTTCTGGGACCCGTCGGTGGAGATCGCCGCCGAAGACGTGACGGTCGGTTTCGACCAGGGACGCCCCGTGACGATCAACGGCAAGGAGTTCGCCTCCCCGGTCGAGCTGGTCACGGAGGCCAACGCCATCGGCGGCCGGCACGGGCTCGGCATGTCGGACCAGATCGAGAACCGGATCATCGAGGCCAAGAGCCGCGGCATCTACGAGGCGCCCGGCATGGCGCTGCTGCACGCCGCGTACGAGCGCCTGGTCAACGCGATCCACAACGAGGACACCCTCGCCCAGTACCACAGCGAGGGCCGCAAGCTGGGCCGCCTCATGTACGAGGGCCGCTGGCTGGATCCGCAGGCGCTGATGATCCGCGAGTCGCTGCAGCGCTGGGTCGGCGCCGCGGTCACCGGTGAGGTGACGCTGCGGCTGCGGCGCGGCGAGGACTACTCGATCCTCGACACCACGGGCCCGGCGTTCAGCTACCACCCGGACAAGCTCTCCATGGAGCGGACCGAGGACTCCGCGTTCGGCCCGTCCGACCGGATCGGGCAGCTCACCATGCGCAACCTGGACATCGCCGACTCCCGGGCCCGGCTGGAGCAGTACGCGGGCCTCGGCATGGTCGGCACCGAGCACCCCGCGCTGATCGGCGCGGCCCAGGCCGCCTCCACTGGTCTGATCGGCGCGATGCCCCAGGGCGGCGCCGAGGCGATCGCTTCCCGGGGCGAGGTCTCGGAGGAGGACGAGGCCCTGGACCGCGCCGCCATGGAATCCGGCACGGACTGATCACACCTCCTTGGGCAGCGGGCCCCGGCGGTCCCCGACCGGCGGGGCCCGTCCTCGTGCGCTTCCCCTGAGGGCCGGGCACATGGACATGGACGGGCATTCGGGAGCGGAGCCGGCCGTGCGGCCGTGCTCCGACGGGAGAGCCCGACCCGGATGGGTGAACTGCTCACCCGCCGGTGGGACGGGGCCGTTCACGGTGGGCTGGTTGGCGGCGCGGGTGGTCCGGTCCCAGCTGGCAAAGCGAACAGTCGTCCCGGCTCGGTGATGGGGTGTGGTCATCAGGCGGCGCCGGGGCGGATGCGGGGTGAGACGCCGCTGGGCGCGGACAGGAACCGCTGCGTCCCACCCACCGGGCGGAAGCCCCCTTCGCGGGGGCCTTCTTCTTCGGCGCCGGGGCGGGCTTGCGGGTCTTCTTGACGGGGGTGATCCTGTGGAAGCTCATGACGGTTCCCTCTCTGAATAAGTAATTGCTTTGATTTGCTTGGGCGTATTCTTTGTCAGCCCTTGTGGATGACCGGGCGGCGCTTCGGGGCGGCCTTCCTGGCGACCGCTGCGGCGGGCTTGCAGGCCTTCTCGGCCAGGGCGACCTTGTGGAAGCTCATGCCTGTCTCCTTCTGTCGGTGATCCGTCAGCGATCCGTCGATGACAGCGATCCGCTTCCCGTTCGCGCTCTTCGCTTTCGCGTCGTTCGCTTTCGGTATGGAAAACACTACGGGACACCGGAGCCGGAAAAAGCCGGTTTTGCTGAGGCCTCGATGAATCGCGTCTAATACTCCAGCTGTAGATCGTGATCTTGCTGGTCGGGCCGGGTCCGGGCATGGGTACGGCCACCAGTGATCATCGGTGTGTGAAGACAGAAGAACAGCTGGTGGCCGCGGGCCACAGCATAGATCCTGCCCGCTGGCACCTCACGTTCGAGGTCCTGATGGACCGGATCGCCTCCCGGTTCCGGAGAGTCGAACCACGGCGTCATGCCCGGGGGTTCGTGCTCGGGCTGATGGCCGGGCTCCCGCGGAAGAACTGCTGGACGCTGGCCGAGCACGTCGGCCAGCCGAGCCCGGACCGGCTCCAGCACCTGCTGGCCAGGGCGAAGTGGGAGGCGGACGCGGTCCGTGACGACCTGCGCGATTTCGTCGTCGGCCACCTCGGCGGCGATGACGTGGTCCTGGTGGTCGACGAGACCGGCGACCTGAAGAAGGGCAGCCACACCGTCGGTGTCCAGCGCCAGTACACCGGCACCGCCGGCAGGATCGAAAACGGCCAGGTCGCCGTCTATCTCGCCTACTCCACCCCGCACGGCCACGCCGCGGTCGACCGGGAGCTCTGCGTTCCCCGTTCCTGGACCGACGACCCGGACCGCTGCCGGGCCGCCGGCATTGCCGAGGACCACCGGTTCGCGGCCAAGCCGCAGCTCGCCCTGCGAATGATCAACCGGGCCAAGGCGGCCGGAATCAGCCCGGGCTGGGTGACCGCCGACGAGATATACGGCGGCAACCCCGCACTCCGGCACAGCCTCGAACAATGCGGCCAGGCATACGTTCTCGCCGTCGCCTGTGACCATCAGATCAGCACCCGGGCCGGGAAGATCCGAGCTGACCGGCTCGCACAGAAGATCCCGAAGCGGGCCTGGCAGAAGCTGTCGGCCGGAGCCGGCGCCAAGGGCCACCGCCACTACGACTGGGCCCTGGCCGTGATCGCCGACGACCGGCCCGGCCACCGGCACCTCCTCATCCGGCGCAACCGCCGCACCGGCGAACTCGCCTACTACCGCTGCTACTCGACAGGCAAGGCCCCCCTGTCCACCCTTGTCCGCGTCGCCGGACGCCGCTGGACCATCGAGGAGACGTTCCAGTCCTCCAAGACCCTCGCCGGCCTCGATGAACACCAGGTCAGACGCTGGACCTCCTGGCACCGCTGGGTCACCCTCGCGATGCTCGCCCACGCCTTCCTCACCGTCGCCACTGCCGCCGAACCCGCCACCGGCCAGAATCCGGACGACCTGATCCCCCTCACCCGCAACGAAATCCAACACCTGTTCACGACCCTGACCGCCAAACCCCACACGGCCGAGCACCGGCTCCGCTGGTCCCTCTGGCGACGACGCCACCAAGCCACAGCCCGGACCTGCCATTACGAACGGCAGGCCACCCGAGCGACATGAAGATCGAGATCTACGGCTGGAGTACTAGGCCCACCGTCAAGCATCACCTGGGACCAAACCGTCAGACATCAGCTGGGACCCGACAATGCCCCGGATGGTGCACAGCCGCTTCACGCCGTGGCGGCGCTGGTGGTCGGCGACGAACTGGAAGCGGTTCACCAGCGCGTCTGGCCGGCGAAATACTTCGCGGCCTTGCGCAGGATCTCGCGTTCTTCCTCCAGGTCGCGGACCTTCTGGCGCAGCGCGGTGTTCTCCGCTTCCAGCGGCGTGGGCGGCTCGGCGGGTGTCTCCGCCCGGCGCCCCCGCGGCCGGCTCGCACCGGCCGCCCGAACCCAGTTCCGCAGGGTTTCCGGGTTGATACCCAGATCGGCAGCGACCTGCCGGATCGTCGCCTCCGGTCGCGACTGGTACAGCGCGACCGCGCCCGCCTTGAACTGCGGCGGACAGTGCTTCATGACCAGGAGATGTCCGTTCTCAGATCCTCAGGATCCAGTGTCTCGTGTGTCCAAGATCAGGGGTCAAGGCCCCTGCGGCGAGTCGCCCCGCTGCCCAGCCGTGACCACGACGGACAGGGGCTTTTGCCCCTGCCCGACCGCGAGGTGGATTTTGCTGCTCAGACCGCCCCGGGAGCGTCCGAGGCCGTGGTCGGCCGGCTCGACGAAGATCCCGCCGGGCGGCTCCTTGTGGAGATCCCCTTTTTTTCGCCGTCCCGGCGGCGTGCCGGTGGGCCCGGCAGACGGTGGAGTCGACGTTCACGTCCCAGGTGATCAGGCCCTGCGCATCGGCTCCGGCCTGGAGCTGAGTGAGGATCCCGGCCCAGGCTCCGTCCCGCTGCCAGCGCCGGAACAGGTCATGGACCCGGTCCCGCGGGCCATAGCGTTCGGGCACGTCACGCCACGGGCCGCCGGTCCGGGCCCGCCACCGTATGCCGTCCATCAACTGCCGCCGCGTCCACACCTGCGGCCGGCCCGGCCTGATGCCCCGCGGCAGTAACGGCTCCAGCCGGGCCCACTGGCCGTTCGCCGGATCCCCACGTCCCACAGGAGGTGATCATCGACGAACAAGATCCACTTTCGCAACAGACCCTAGCCAAGCCGGGCGCGCTGGCCGACTCCGAAGCCTTGGATCAGGCCCGCCGCGAGGGCCCCTTCGCCTCGGTCCACGAGGCGTTCTGGTCCGCGGCCAAGCAGGGCCTGGGCGAGATCGAAGGGACCGAGGTCCTGGTCCACATCCTGCTGTTGCACCGGCACCTGCAGCACCGTGACGTGGTCGCCGGGATACGAGCCGCCCCCGTGATCCATGTCCGCACCGCGGACATGGTCGCGTTGGAAGCCCGCAAGGCCGCCGAGTCCGAGGGCTGCTCGCCGACCATCACCGCACCGCTGCCCGAGCCGGTCGCACTGCCCGATCTGCAGCTGTCCAGCCTGACCGAACGTCGAGCCACACGTCTTCCGCGACCTGCGCCGCTCCGAGGCGGAGATCGCCCCCGTCACGGACGTACACTCCTCCGCCGAACACGGCCGACGCCAAGGAGCGGAAGCCGCCAAAGTCGATCGCCGCGAACTCCGCGTCCCCGGTGAACCGCACCTCGTCCAACGACGCCTCCTCCACCCGCGCCCGCCCGCTCCCCGGATCCCTGAGCGGTGCGAGGAGTTCGTCGAGCAGGCTCTGGTTGAAGTGTGTGCCCCGATGGCCGGGGCCGGGGGTCAGCGTGGCCAGATGGGCGGTCCGCTCGGCGCTGTTCGGATGCGCCAGGCAGGCCCTGTACGAGCCCACCCTGCGCCCCCGGCAGCGTCGTCCCCCGGTCCGGCGCCGGCGACGTCGTCGCACACACCCCTCGCGCTACCGGGCTCCTGGTCCGATGGGCGGCGGTCGAGCACCACATCGTCGCCTTCCGTGCCTCAGAGGGCTACGCCCTATGGCGCACACTGGCTGGACCGCACTTCGCCGCTGCACCACAGGTTGAGCACCTGCACTCCATCCCCGCGTCGTGACGATGTCCCGCGACAGACGGTCGATGCCTGGACGTGGGCACCGCACCGGCTTACCGCCCCCGGACCGGGCCAGGTGCCCACGGACACATCGGCAAGAGGTCAGTCGGGCCGCTGGGCGCGGCGGCGGCGCTGGACGAGCAGCACGCCGGCTCCCATCGCTACCGCCGCAGCAGCCACGCCGACGGCCGGCAGCGCCGAGGAGCCGGTGTCCGCGAGGTTGCCGCCGCTCGCCGTCCCGCCGGTGACCGTGGAGGACGATCCGCCGTCCATGCCGCTGGTCGAGCCGCTTGTCGAGCCGTTCGAGCCGCCCACCGGTCCGCCCGTGCCGCTGGTCGAGCCGCCCACCGATCCGTCGGAGCCACCTGACCCGTCCGAGCCGCCTGCCGAGCCGGAGGAACCACCGCCCGCGACGTCCAGGGTGATGTCGGCATGGTCGTTGGCCTTGTAGGGATCGAACGGCCGGGCTTCGGTGCTCAGGGCTATGGACCCCTTGGCGCCGGGCTCCCGCTTGTCGATGCGCAAGTCGAAGGTGTAGGTCTCCCCGCTGCCCTCGTAGAGCGACCGCATGCCGCAGACGTACGTTCCATCCTCGGCCCGGCAGAAGGTGCCGCGCTTGACGACCGACGTTCCGGTGGGAGGAGTGATCACCACGTGGACGGCCTTGTCTCCTTCCCTGGGCCACACCCAGGCGGGTCCGGCGTTGGTGAACTTCACCTTCATCGTGACCGTGTCCCCGACGCTCCCCCTGAGTGTGGCACCCGTCACCTGGTAGTCGGCCGTGTTCACGGTGGTGACGGGCACGTCGACGATGCGCGCCGACCCCACCTCCCCGCCCTCCGCCGCAACGAGCTTCACGGGCGACGCGGTTCCCGCCACCGGGTCACTGCCGTTCTCATCAGCCCCCGGATCAGTACTCTCGACACGCAGGCGCAGTTCGTCGTTGAGCGCGCGGTCCAGAGCCGTGACGCGCAGGGGCCTGTCGGTCGTGTAGACGGCGCCGGGTTCCACCGCCTGGTCGAACGCGCACACCGCAGTCCACCGCTCGGGCATCTCGTCGTAGGGCCGCACGTGCTGCACCTGGCAGTTGGAGGGCACCTGGGCGAAGTCGAGCCCTCGGCTGACGGAGTAGGCGACCCACACCTTCCCGGCCGTCACCGTGCCCTTGTTCGCCACGGTGGCCGGAACGTCGATGCTCTCTCCCGGCCTCAGCCCGCTGACCGGCGCGATGCCCCCGACGACCAGGTCGGGGAAGTTCTCTTCGCCGTGGGCCGCAGGTGCGGTGGCCAGTGCAATAAGACCTGCTGCGCCGAGGGCGGCGACAGAGGACCAGAAAGCGCGACGGGCTGGTGAGGGTGCCTGCACGGAAGGAATCCTTTGCTGGGGCGCGAGTGAACGGACGGTGTCACGGACGGTGTCTCCGAGGGAACAGTTCCCGCCCGCTAGACTCCTGCCGTTCGCGAACGGTTGCCCATCCGGCGCAGGACAGGGCACCCCGACTACCTACGCCCACCGCATGCCGACGACGGAGAGCTGTTCCATGCGCTCGGCGGAGAGCGTCGCCGCTCGAGAGCGTTGGTTGCTGGCCCAGTCCCGAGAGGGAGCTCCTGCACCGGCTGTGTCGATCCAACGGCTGATCCTGGTTGTTGGGTGATCAGTTGTTGCTCGGGGTGGGGCGGCCCTCGAAGGCGATCTGGAAGGCGTTCAAGGGTGCCTTCCAGCGCATGGTCCACCGCTTGCGGGCCTTCCTCCACCGGGTCCAGGCTCATCAGCGCCATGTGGACGCACTTGGGGACGGCCTCGTTGGGGAAGTGCCTTGCCGCTGTCCCGGCCCGCCGCGTCGTGCTTCTCGTAGCCGAGGTGGTCGGTGATCTCGCTCTCCAGGGCGGACTCCAGCAGCTGCTTGGAAGCTCCTGCAGGTTCGTCAAGGGTCGGTTGAAGCTGTTGAGGCGTGATGTGCGGACACGGCGGGTGTTTGTGGACCTCCCGGGCAGCGAAGCGTTCCGGACAGTGGATGATGTCCTTCTCCGTCATGCCTTGGGCGGCGCGGCGGGCAACGTACTCCTGCGTCCGGCGATCGTGCCGCATGCGAACGGTGACGATCGTGTGCAGAGCCCGGTTCGCCTGGCGGTCACCTCCGCGGTTGAGGCGGTGCCGGTTCGTGCGGCCGGAGGACGCTGGGATGGGTGCGGCCGCACACAGGTGCGCGGGGGACGCCTCGGACCTCAGCCGCTCGGGGTTGTCGTCGGCGGTGATCAGAAGCTGTCCGGCGGTCTCGGGACCGACGCCTGGTAGGGCAGGCAGCTGCGGTGCGGTCCTCGTCACCAGGGGCTTCAGCTCAGCGTCCGGGTCGGCGATCTCCTGGCTGAGTGCCCGACAACGGCGGGCGAGACGCCGCAGAGCTGTTCTGACGGCGCAGGCGGGGTCCGCCGGATCGCCGGCAGGGCGGGAGCGGTCCAGGTGGTCGATCGGCTCCACCGTGGGCAATCCCCGGAACTGCTCGCGTACTTCGGCAGGGGCGGTGAGGATCAGGGTGCGGGCCTTGATCGGCCGAGTTGCGCGCCGCCCGCAGGGCGCGGATGGCTCCAGCGATGCCGTTGCGGGACGTCGGTATTCCCTGGGCGCGGCCCGAGAGCACGGCCGGTGCTGCGGCATAGGCGTCAACGGGGTCGGACTTGCCGTTGTCCCTTCGGGTCCTGCGGTCGGGCCGGCCGCTGGTGGTGCGGGCGCGTTCCATGAGGTAGCCGAGTCCGACGAGTGCCAGGGCCGGGAATGCGAACTTGCCCTGGGGGAACGTGGCGGTGCCGGGTGGATCGACGGCGGCGGAGCCGGGATAGGCCAGGGCGGAGATCTGGGTGATCCAGTAGAGACTCGCGCAGATCGCCGCGGTGTTGAGGTGGTCAGTCTCACCCCCGCGGGCGGTGCCTACCTCGAAGAACTGCAACGGCACACCGACGCCGTGCAGGACGCCCTTCTCGCCGGCCTCGACGCCGGGGAACGGAGGGACTTGCACCGTCTGCTCGCCAAACTGCTCGAAGGCCACCAGCCCCAGTCGGTATGAGGCCGGAGGGGCAGCAGGACGCGGCCTGAGGGCGGACCATGCGGTTCCGAGCCGGCCGGCGCCCTCTGCCGGTACCGGCGTTCCGAAGGAGCGCGCCGTGGCTTCAGAGGGTGGGCCAAGGGCGGGAGGTGTGGGTCGCGGCGACGATCTCCTCGACTTCGTCGAGCCAGTCGGCGAAGTCGAGCAGGTCCCGAGTGAGCTGGACCAGATCCACGTCCGGAACAATGTCCTCGGCCCGCAAGAACACGGACTCCGCCGCCACCTCCTCAAGACGGTCGACGTAGGCATCGAGATCATCGGGCAGACTCTCAAGGCCCCACTTGGCGCGTACGAGTTGGGCCGAGAGCGGCATCTGCCGTTCCAGCCCCTCCAGTTGGGCGAGGAGCTGATCCGTCGGATCGCTGACGTCACGGAGCCGCTGAATCTGGCAGGCGGACGTACTGTTTTCTTCGTATGCGGGTGTCATGGGGGGGCCTTCGAATTCGCGCAGTTTTTGCGGTCCTTTCCCGCGGATGTTCGGTGATATGCCTCGTCCGTGGCTTCTCGCAGGGCCCGACCTGTCTCACCGGTCAACGACTACGGCTCCGCCGCGCCGGTGGTTCACCCAGGACTCGGAGCCGAGGGCGAGGCCGGCGCCGCCCCTCATCCGCGAAGGCCGGGTGAATCGTTGTCCACCCCACCACGTCGTGGTGCTTGGACGACATGATCCCGTGGGAGGTGTCGCCCGACATGCCGTCGGTCGTGACAGGAAAGGCAGTTGCGTGACCACCTACCCCACCCAGACTCCGTATGGAGTCGACCCCCTTGGCCGGCCCTACTCCGAGAAGTCGAAGGTCGTCGCGGGGATCCTTCGGATCCTTGTGGGAGGTCTTGGTGCCGGCCGGTTGTACGCAGGCTCCGTCGGTACCGGCATCGCCCGGTTGCTCACCTTCGGCGGCCTCGGGATCTGGGCGCTGATCGATGGCATCCTCTTCCTCACCGGCGACGACCGTGCCGACAGCAAAGGGCGTATCCTGCGCGGCTGACGGCGGGTGGGTACCGGTGCGCCGGCGTGCCGTACCGGAGAACCGCCCTACGTCGCAGGCTGACTGGTGCCGAGCCTCCTTCAAGCGGCACGGCAAGGGCCTCGTGCCGGTGGCTCCTTCTTCCCCCCTCGATCACATGAGCAGGACAGCGACCATGAAAACAGGCTTCGCCCTTCCGCAGTTCCACAAGCAGGCGTTCCAGATCTCGCAGATCGCCGACTTCGCCCGGGAGGCGGAAAGGTTCGGCGCGGCGAGTCTGTGGGTCAGCGACCGCTACCTGGCGGCGGTCCATCCCAAGGTCGGCTACGGTGGTCGGGGCACGACCATCCCGCCCGAACTCAACGCGGCGGCCGACCCGTTGGTCCTGCTGGGCGCCGTGGCGGCCGTCACCGAGCGCGTGGAACTGGGGACCCATGTGCTGCTGGCTCCGCTGTACCCGCCGGTGCAGCTGGCCCGGGCGCTGACGACCGTCGATCTGATCAGCGGGAGGCGCCTGCTGCCCGGGTTCGGGATCGGCTGGTCCCCGGAGGAGTACGAGGCGGCCGGCCTCGACTTCCACCGGCGCGGAGCCCGAATGGAGGAACTCCTCGATGCCCTGGAGATCATCTGGACCTCCGACCCTGCCCAGTACACCGGCACGCACATCACCGTGCCGCTGCATCACGCCCCCCTGAAGCCGCAGTGCCACCCCAGGCCCCCGGTCTACCTCGGTGCGTTGTCGGAGCGCGCTCTGCGGAGGGTGGCGCAGCGGGCGGACGGCTGGCTGCCGCTGTGCGTGGTGCCGAGCTACGTGGACATCGACGGGCTGATCGCCCAGCGTAAGCTGATCGACCGTCTGGCCATCGAGACCGGTCGTGATCCGTCGGCGATCGACACCGTGCTGCGGGTCAACGCCGACGCCGGTACCCCGGCTTCGGCCGTCGCCGACGTGATCAGGAACGTGCACGAACGGACCGGCATCGACCACTTCCTGGTCGACTCGCTCTACGTCGCAGAGACACCGGGGCAATCCCTCGACTACGCGGGGGACGTGCTGACCTTGGTCGGCAGGGGTTGAGCAAAGGGCGGGGGACGGCCACGGGTGTCGTTCCCCGCCCTGCCGTGCGTGCTCGGCCCGGTCCGCGGGCGGCCGGCGGCGAGCGTCACCAGGAACGCCTCGTAGGCGGAGGCCGGGACGGGCAACCGATTCGTGCAGCTATCTAGACGACTGGTCTACTTGTACTCTAGCGTCGTGGTCATGGGTACTTCAGAGATCACAGTCCCGCCGCGTCGGCATGTCACTCTTCCTCCGCTGAGCCACGACAGCGACGGTGTGCGGCACCGAGGCGTGGAACGTCCCGGTCCCGGTTCATCGGGCCCTGCGGAAGGCGCGGCGGAGACGTCGCCTGTGGTTTCGCGGATGGCGTGGGTGCGGCCTGCGGCGGCTGTGTTCACGGGGGGATGGGGGCGAACATGTTCGCCTCGGTCCTTCAGGTCTACCGGGGCAGTCTGAGCGGTTTCCAGGTGAACGCTCTGTTCGGGCCCTATGCGGTGGGGCTCATCCCGGCGCTGCTGGTGATGGCGAAGGTCTCCGATCGGCTGGGCTGGCGGCGCGTTCTGCTGGCCGCCCTGCTGTTGTCCGCGCTCGGCTCCGCGGTGATCCTCTTCTCCGGCGAAGCCTTCGGGACGATCCTGGCCGGGCGGATCCTGGTCGGGGTCAGCGCCGGTTCCGCGTTCGGGCCGGGAACGGCGTGGATCAAGGAGCTGTCCGACACCGGGAAGCCCGCCCGCACCGGGTCCGGGGCGGGGGCGCGGCGGTCGGCCGTCGCACTGACCGCCGGGTTCGCCGTGGGGCCGTTGCTGTCCGGGGTCGTCGTGCAGTGGCTGCCCTCTCCGCAGACCACGGCCTACCTGGTGCACATCGCCCTGGTGGCGCTGACGCTGCCGGTGGTGTGGCGCGCCTCGGAGTCGGCTCCGCCCGCCGCCGGACCCGCCGCCGGACCCGCGGCCGGTGCCGGGGCCGATGACGGGCTGCGGCGTGGTGCGGGAGCGATGAGCGTGCTGACCAGCCGCCTGTTCGTGACCGCGGTCCTGCCCACCGCGCCGTGGGTCTTCGGGGCCGCGACCGTCTCCCTCGCCGCGCTTCCCGTCCTGGTGCCCCTAGGCGGCTACGCGGCCGTCGGCGGCGGTGTGGTCGCCGCCGTCACCCTCGGCAGCGGCATCGCCGTGCAGCCCTTCGCCCGGCGGCTGGCCCGGCGCTCCCCGGCGGCACCGTTTCGCACCGGCATGGCATCCGTGACCGCCGGACTGCTCGCCGCGGCACTCACCGTCACCACCGGCTCACTGCTCCTACTGCTGGCCACCGCCGTCGTCCTGGGCGCCGCCTACGGCATCCTGCTGGTGAGCGGCCTGCAACTCGCCGAGTCCCTCGCCGGCCCCCAGACCATCTCCACGGTCATCGCCGCGTTCTACAGCCTCACCTACATCGGATTCGCCTTCCCCCACTCGTCCAGGTCCTGGGCAAACTCTGGGACCCGGCACCCGTCCTGATCACCGGCTCGGCACTCGCGGTCGGCGCCCTGACCACCACCCTGCTCGCCTGGCCGGCGCGACGGACCACACACGCCGCATCCTGAACCGGCCCGGCATCCGGCTGCTGAACCATCCGGTCCTGACCTCAACCAGGGGCGTCCTCATCCGGGCACGGAACACCGTGCCCGGATGAGGACGCCCCTGGTTTTCCATCGCGCCGCCGGGCCTGTCGGGGACGGGAAGCGGAGGCGTACACCGCTCGTCGGGCAGCACACCACTTCCGCCGCTTGCGGGTGCGTCTCCCCGTGGGCGGGGTGTGCGCCGGCGGCGGTCTGGACGCGGAACGCGGCGCTCTGCCAGGCGAAGGAGCCAAGGCTTGATCGGCCTGCGGTCGGAGGAACCGTGGACCGCGGGGTATTTCAGGAACGGGCGACGGAGCCATTCGGCCGGGGGCCCGCGAGGGATTCCATGATCTGTGTCACGATTTTTACCCAGTCCTCGAAACTGCTGACCGCAGTCGCGCTTTTGGCGAGTGACGGGCCGCCGGGCCCGATGGGGACGTGCACGGGTGAGTCAGGGGCGAGCGCGGCCGCCACGATGGCCTCCGCTACATCCGCCGGATCACCCCCCGCCTGTTCGCAAGCGCGCAGCGCATAATCAGCGGCCCATCTCTGGTCGTCGCGGTAGGGCCCGTCGACGATGGAGCCGGCCACACCACTATGGAGGAGTTCCGTGGCGTAGAATTCTGGTTCCACGATCACCATGCGTACCCCGAAGGGAGCCAGCTCCCAACTCAGAGCGTCGGTGAGGATCGAGAGCGCGTGCTTGCTGGCGCCGTAGAAGCCATTGTGCGGCCAGCCGGGTATCCGACCCACGATCGAACCGACATTGACGATGACGCCGGAGCGCCGCTCGCGCATCGTCGGCAGCACCGCCCGGACGAGCCGTATCGGTCCCCACACATTTGTCTCGAAGACGGCGTGTGCTCGCTCTAGGGGCATGGTTTCGACCGGCCCGTTGAATCCTACCCCCGCGTTGTTGACCAAGATGTCCACGCCGTCGTGCTGCTCTTTGATCACGCGTATCGCCGCCTCCACCGAGGCGTCGTCCGTTACGTCGAGTGGCAGTATCTGGAGCGTCAGGTCCTCGGCATCGGCACAATTTTGTAGCTTCTCAGCTTTGGACAGGTCCCGCATGGTGGCATACGTTGTCATGCCGCCTCGGGCGAACGCCAAGGCGGTCGCGAGGCCGATGCCACTGCTGCAGCCTGTTATAAGAACAACACTCACGCCTGCTCCTTCGACTCTGAAACGGAAATAATTGATGCTCCGAGCCGTACGCCGTCAGGGTTCTCCCACTAGCGGGCTATCGCGATCGCCCTGAAATCAAGTCATTTGTGCCGAATTTTATCGTGCATCTTTTGTAACATCACCCCCAGTGGGCCGACTCTGTTTACCGGCATCCGTAATGTACGGACAGCGCGGCGGTGCAGCCTCTGGACCGTTGAGCCAGCCCTGTGGCTCCGACCTGGCCGATCAAGTTAGCGAAAGGCCGCCTGTGCCCAGCGCCCAAGAGGTTTGGGGGAGTGGTGGGGCAACGATCCTCCGACGGCACTGAAAACTCGATTGGTAAACTTCTGCCATCGAAGACTGTAAAGGTTGTCCCACAACTCCTGGGGTCGCTCGTCGGCGCCCAGTTCGCCTCATCCGGGAAGGACATCGACGGGATCGCGAATCGGAGCGAAGCCGAACAAGACGATCCGGCGGCAGTGGGCCGCTCGGCTATTCATCCAGTTGCGGGAGAGTTCCTGGGGCAGAGGTGGCCGGCGGCGAGCGTTCCCATTGAAGCTCCGACAGGCGGATGGCGCCAACTGGTCCGTCGGCTCGCAGGCTGTCGTTCATCCGTACTCCAGATCTTGAACAAGGATGAGTCGGCTCCGGCTTTCAGATCAAACACAGCATGCCCGAATAGGTAATCAGAGTCAATCGAAGATTTATATCAGTTACCTGTCAGCATGCCGTCAGTCGGGCATGCTACAGTCGGCCGATTCATCTCGGCAATGATGACGCAGCGCATATCTTATTCCTTATTTTCAGGCCAAACCGTCGATTTCATGCCGTGGAAAGGTGAAGCAGCCGCCTGCATGGTGTCTGCGGTACTGCATGTGGCGGAGGTCGCGATGGACAGGCTGCATCAGGTGTTTCCGGATTTTGAAGATGATGCAGTAAAACCAATCGCGCCATACGTCCCGGGGTGGCGGAACAGTGCATGCCCAGATCGCGGGTCATCACCGGCTCTTGATCTGACTGCGTCTCGGGACCTCAGGGTTTCGGCGTAATCGGCTGATGTCCGCTTCTTGACGGTTGATCAGGTTACTGAGGTTGAACTCGTGACGTCGTAAGGGCTGGCGGGCGGCAGTCGCGTGCGGTATCACCGGGGTATGCGGTATCCCCAAGGGGCGGGCTGACCGCCGAGCGGCAGCGGTTCCGCGAGGGGTTGGGCTTCAGGTGGCCGAGCGGTTCGCCCGGGGCGAGGCGGGTTCGGTGATCGCCAAGGACCTGCGCGTCAGCGTCCGGTCGGTGCAGCGGTGGCGGCGGGCGTGGGACGGGGGTGGGCCGCGTGCTGTGCGGTCACGGGGACCGGCGTTGTTGCCGAGGCCGAGCGAGAGGCGGTTCGCGCAGTTGGAGGCGGAGCCGGCCAAGGGGCCGGCCGCGCACGGCTGGGAGGACCAGCGCTGGTCCCTGGCCGGGGCAAGACCGTGATCGGTCGGCGCTTCCACCTGGCTTACACCATCCAGGGCGTGCGCAAGCTGTTGGTGCGCAACGGCTGGTCCTGCCAGGTCCCGGCCCGCCGCGCCATGGAGCGGGACGACGAGGCGGTGGCCGGGTGGGTGAAGGAGGTGTGGCCGTGCGTGGAAGGCTCGCGGCGGCCCGTGGAGCCTGGCCCGTCTTCGAGGACGGAGCCGGGTTCTGCATGACGCCGCCGCAGGCGAAGACCTGCTCACAGCGCGGCCGGACCCCGGTGGTGCGGGTACGGGGCCGTTCTCGCAGACGGGTGTCCACTGCCGCGCTGACCTGCTACGAACCCGGCAGCTGATCCAGGCCGATCCACCGGCCGCGCCGGGACGACGGCCGCCGCGACGGCCGCAGGAGCTTCTCCCGGCGCGGCTACCGCGACCTGCGGACCGCAGCACACCAGCAGCTCGGCGGTCCGGTCGTGCTCGTCTGGGACAACCTCAACGTCCACAAAGCCGCCCAACTGCGGCAATGGGCGGCAGCCCGGAACTGGCTGACCATCTCCTACCTGCCGCCCTGCGCACCCGACCTCAACCCCGTCGAAGGCATCTGGTCCCTGCTGCGGCGCGGCTGGCTCTCCCACGTCGCCTTCAGCACCCCCGAACACCTCGTCCAGCGCACCCGGCGCGGCCTCCGCCACATCCACAACCGCAGCCCCCACAGACGGCTGCCTTGCCGAGACGGGACTGACCACCAACCCCTGATCACCGAAGACGGCATCACGAGTTCAAGCTCAGTGACCGGCGAAGAGCGCACCGCCCTGCTGGTCCTCACCAGCGGGCGTTTCCGGTTGGAACTGCCCGGGTGCAGTGTTCTCCTGGCCGAGCAGGGGGACTACGTGGTGTGGGGCCGGGGCGTCGATCACTCCTGGTTCGCGGAGGAAGAGTCGGTGGTTCTGACGGCTCGCTGGCCTTCCGTCCCCGGCTACAAGGTGATCGATGAGGACGATTCCGCTGCTGGTCATAGCCATTCGTTCAGGACCGCGACCAGCACGGTGGCCTCGTAGCGGACGGCCAATTTGTCATAGCGGGTGGCCACCGTGCGGTGGCGCCTGAGGCGATTGATCCCGCATGCGACCGCGTGGCGTTCGCGGTAGTCGGTCTTGTCGAACTTCGGCGGCCGACCGCCGTGGGAGCCGAGATCCCTGCGGTTGCGGCTCCGGTCCGCCGGGACGGGGATCGTTGCCTTGATCCCGCGTCGGCGCAGGTAGGCGCGGTTCTCGCGGGAGTCGTACGCCTTGTCGGTCCGCACCCGGTCCGGGCGCTTGCGCGGCCGTCCCAGGCCGAGCCGGGGTACTCGGATTGCCTCCAGGACCGGCTCGGACCGCGGGGAATCCCCGCGTTGTCCGGCCGTGATCACCGCCGACAGCGGCTCCTGCCCCTGCTCGCCGGCGAGGTGGATCTTGGTGGTCAGCCCGCCCCGGGAGCGTCCGAGACCGCGGTCGGCCGGCTCGACGGCGATGCCGCCGGGCGGCTCCTTCTGCAGGTCCCCTTTTTCGACGCCCGGCGGCGTGCTGGTGGGCCCGGCAGACGGTGGAGTCGACGTTCACGCCCCAGGTGATCAGTCCCTAGACGTGCACGCAGTCGCCGTCCGGCGCGTGGACCGCCAACAGTGCGGTGAGGTTCGCGCCCCGCGATCAGTCGGGCAGTTCCAAGGTGTGATCGGCGATCGCTGCGTGCGCCCGTCGAAACGAATCCGGCGTGCTTCCCATCACGCGCCTGAACGAGACACTGAACGAACTCTCGGACCCGTAGCCCGCCGACCGTGCGATGCACGCAACAGTTTTGTTCCCTTCGCGAAGTCGACAAGAAGTGTGCTCCAGGTGCCAGTAGGGGAGGTAGTCCAATGGGTCGGTGCCGACGACCTCTTTGAAGCGCGCGGTAAGGGTCGACCGTGACACAGCCATACTCTCGGCGATCCCACTCAAGGTCTGGGAGCGCGCCGGGTCGGTGTGCAGTGCCCGCAGCACCGGCGCCACCACCGGATGCGACAGACCTGTCGGCCAGCCGCTGGCTCCCGCTCCGTTGGCGCAGCACGTACGTCAGCATGACGAGCGCCAGGCGACCCGTGGCCAAGGAATGACCGAGGCCGTCACCGGAGGATTCCCGATCGATCCAGGTGAGGGCGCGGCGGATGCCGGGCGACTCGGCGGAAGTGACGGGCACGTGGATCAGCGGCGGCGGATGCTCCAACAGTATGGCGCAGGAGCGTCCACGGAACGTGAACGAGCCGCCGAGCAGGGCGCATTCTTCTCCTGTCCCAGCGTGACAGTCCTCGCGCGGACGGGAGGAACGGCAGGAGTGCTGCCGCGCGTACAGCCGCGAGCGCCGCTCACCACGTAACAGCTCCCTTCCTGGACGGTGACCGGCTCGCCGCCCTCCACGGCCACCACGCACGGACCCCGCATCACCGCGTTGAACTTGGTGCCACGGGACGGGGTGAAACGCACCGCCCAGCCACCTCCGGCGACGAGCCGAGCGAAGTCGCCGGAGGTGGGATGCAGGAGCCGGAGGTGGTGCGCGGAAGATTGAGGACGTCGTCGAGTGGATGCACAGCTTCTCCTCGCCTTTCCCACGGGGGCCCGAGGCGTCAGTCGGCCAGAGCGACGACGGTCTTTCCCGAGTTGACACCGTTCAGCATGTCGATGAAGGCATTCGCCATGCTCTCCAGGCCCTCGGCCACGGTCTCGTGATAGCGCAGGGAACCCTCGCGCAGCCACTCGGCTGCGCGCCCCACGAACTCGTCCCGCAGATCCGTGTGTTCGGAGACCTGCATGCCCTCCAGGCGGAGGCTCTTGTATACGGCGAGCATGATGTTGGCCGGTCCAGGGATCGGCTGGGTGGCGTTGTACTGCGAAATCATGCCGCACAGAACCGCTCGTCCGTGGTGGTTCAGTGAGTCGAGGGCCGCTTCGAGGTGATCGCCTCCCACGTTGTCGAAGTAGACGTCGATGCCTTCGGGCGCGGCGTCGCGCAACTGCTGGGTAACCGGGGCAGCACGGTAGTTGAAGGCGGCGTCGAAGCCGTACTCTTCGCGAAGCTGTCCGACCTTGTCGTCGGTTCCGGCCGACCCTATGACGCGCGCAGCCCCCATGATGCGGGCCATCTGCCCGACCAGGCTGCCGACAGCACCCGCGGCCCCAGAGACGAAGACGACGTCACCCTTCCTCAGGTTCGCGATGCGCGACAGACCGGCGTAGGCGGTGAGCCCCCCGTTGCCGAGCACTCCGAGGTGAGCGGAGAGCGGGATACCGGTCCCTTTCAGCACGGTGACGTCGGACGCGCGCACCACCGCGTGCTCACGCCATCCCAGCATGTGCCGCACCAGCGAGCCCATGGGTACGTCCGGAGACTGCGAGGCCTCGACGACGCCGACCGCGGCTCCGGTGAGAAGTTCTCCCAGCGCATAGGGCTGGTCAGTACGGTTGGCGTCCATCTTGCCGCGCATGTACGGGTCCACCGACAAAAACTGGTTGCGCACCAGGAGCTGACCTGCCGAGAGACCGGGCAGAGGGACGTCCCGCAGGGTGAAGTCGGCCGGCTTCGGCACACCATGCGGCCTGGCCGAGAGCTGCCACGCGCGGGTTGTCGACGGGAGGGGGTGAGCGGTCATGTTCTGTGTCACCGGATTCGCTTCTTTCGCAGTTGCGAGCGGGCCGCGCACGGCCTGTGAGTCCGGACTCGAACGGTGCCGCACAGCCCGAGCCTGGAGTATTACTGAACGATGAGTTCAGTATATGGTCTCGGGCTGCGATCCGCCCGCCTCGTTCCCGACCCCGGCGAGGACGTGCGCGACGGTGCGCTCGGCGAACGCCTCATCGAGGGCGCCGTGGCCGAAGAGCAGCCGGTGGTAGACGGGAGCGAACACGAGATCCAGCGTCGTCTCCACGTCCAGATCGGCCCGGAGCTCGCCGCGCGTGACGCCGCTGCGCAGGATTTCGGCGGCGACCGCCCGACGCGGCGCGAGCCACTGCTCCCGCACCGCCCGCGCCAGCTCGTCGTCGGACTGCGCGTCCGCCACGAGGGCGCGCATGAGAGGTCCGGCAGCGGTGCCGGTGAACAGGCGCACCGCCGCCGCTACCAGGATGCGCAGCGCCTCTGTGGCGCGCACGCCTTCCGGCAATGACCAGGAGTCGGCCGCACGGAGCATGAACCCCTCCATGGCCACCGCCCCCCGTGACGGCCACCACTTGTAGATCGTCGCCTTGCCCACTCCGGCGCGCTCCGCGATGGCGCCCATCGTGGCCGCCTTGAGCCCTCCCTGGATCATGAGGTCACCGGCCGCCTCCAGGATGGCGGTACGCCGTTCCTCACTGCGGGGCCTGCCCGGACCGCGCCGAACGACATTGCCCCCGCAGTCGACCGTTGCCGCTTCACTCATGTGCGTCTCCCAACCGAAACCAGAACGACTGAATAATATTGGACGCATCGTTCTGTAAATCCGTGCCGGCTGGCTGTAGTGGGGTCGATCGGGCGTTCCCCCTTGATCGTGGACATCCTGATCATTGGATCGTGAAGATCCATGGGACAGGAGTTCCCGTTGGGGACGCCGAAGTGCTCGCCTGAGTTCCGGGCCGATGCCGTCGCGCTGTACTACTCGAGCCCGAGTGGGACGTATGCGCCAATGGCCAGGGACCTGGGCGTCACCCATGAGACGCTCCGCACTTGGGTGCGGGATGCCGAGCAGGTCGCCCGACCCGGGGACGTGGAGGCCACGGCGATGGAGAAGGGGGAGAGGGGGAAGGGGAACCGGCAGCCGCGGACGCGGGCGAAGGGACTCGAGCTCGACCGGGAGATCCTGCGGGGGGCCGCAAAGTATTTTGCGGCCGGGACCAGCCGGTGAGCAGCCGCTTCCAGTTCGCCGAAGATCACCGTGACGCCTTCGGCGTCAAGCGGCTGTGCCGGACGCTTCAGGTCTCGCGTTCTGTTTCTGTCAGTGGCCGGCCGGCACGGAAACGCGGGCCAGCCGGATGAGGGCGGACGCCGGACCCACCGAACGCATCGCCGAAATCCACCAGGAATCGGATGGAACCTACGGGGTCCCGCGTGTCACCGCCGAGCTGAAGGAGGCTGGGAGGCCGGTCAACCACAAGCGTGCCGAGCGCATCGTGCGCAAGTTCCGCATCATCGGACTGCATCCGCACAAGAAGATCCGCGCGACCGCCCCCGAGCCGTCGGTGACGCCTGTGCCGGACCTGTCGCGGCGCGACTTCACCGTCCAGGCACCGAACACCGAATACGTCGGTGCCATAACCTGTCTCCCGATCGGGAACAGCCCATTCCTCTATCCGGCAAGGTTGTGGACCTGCGCTCGAAACGCCTGGCAGGCTGGTCGATCGCCGACCACATGCGCACCTCACCGGTCACCGACGCGCTCAGGGCCGCCGCGGCGGTCCACGGCGGGGACGGCCTGCGCGGGGCGGTCTTCCGCAGCGACAACGGGGCCCGCACGGATCGAAAAGACCGTCCAGGCCTGCTCGAAGCTCGGTCTGAGCAGATCGCACGACGCGGTGGGCACGAGCGCGGACAACGCTGCCGCGGAGAATCCGAACACGACCATGAAACGCGAAACGCCCCAGAGCCGAAAGCAGTGGAACAGAGTCCACGGGACCCGCCTCTCGATCTTCCGGCAGGCGACACACCACAATACCCGCCGGCAACACTCCCGTCCCGGTCAGATCAACCCCATCACGCATAAACAGGTATCAAACACGCCGGCCACCACCGCATGACCGGCGGCACCCACAATCACAGGGAAAGCCCCCACTGGTCCGCCGGCCCGACCCCTTCCTCGGCGACAGCCGCGGCCCCAACCCGCGGTTCTCGCACGGGAACGTGGAGCACAACCTGGCCCTCCTCGACACCCTGCGCCAGGTGGCCGACGCGAAGGGGTGCACGGTCGCCCAACTGGCCATCGTCCGGGTGGCCTTGCATGCGAAGCCGTCCGTGCGGAGTAGCTCGTCGCGAGGATGCTGCGCGAGTTCCCGTCACGCCTCTGAATTTTCAGTTCTTGAAGCCTGACGGGGGGATTGACGCTGCTCCCGTGCGGGGGTTAAGTCCTTGGTGCCACTCATGGGAGCGCTCCCAAGGCTGTCGTGAGCGAGCATTGCCATCCACGTATCCGAGGAGCCGTCCGCATGACCGCACACGACCATGCCGGAAGCAACGGAACACCCAGCAGGACCAGCAGGGCCCTCCGCCCGTTGACGGTCGCCGTGGTCGCCGCCGCTCTGGCCGGTAGTGCACTCGCCGCCGCCCCTGCGCAGGCCGCCACGTCGGCGTACGTCGCGCCGCCCACCGCGCTGTACACTCCGCCCGCCAACTCGGACGCCAACCAGCAGATCCTGGACCTGGTACGGCACAGGCAACTGAAGGACGCGGCCGGTGTGCTCGCGATGACGCGGACCCCGCAGGCCGTGTGGTACGGCGACGGCACACCCGACGAGGTCCGGGTGTCCGTGCACAGGACCGTCGTGGAGGCGGCCCGCCACCACGCGCTCCCGGTGCTGGCCCTGTACAACATCCCGGGCCGGGATTGCGCCCAGTACTCGGCCGGCGGGGCCGCCGACACCCCGCAGTACGAGGCGTGGATCGACGCCGTGCGCGCGGGCATCGGCCACCTGCCGGCCTCCGTCATCCTGGAGCCGGACTCGCTCGCGCTGCTGCCTTCAGACTGTGGTCAGGACGATGCGCAGGGCAGCAAGACCACCGAGCGCTACACCGAGATCCATTACGCGGTGGACGCCCTGGAACCACTGGCCGGCACCAAGGTCTACCTGGATGCCGGGCACAGCGGCTGGCACAGCGTGAACGACCTCGTGCCCCGCCTGGTCGCCGGCGGCATCGACACCGCCACCGGTTTCTTCCTGAACGTGTCCAACTACCGTCCCGACAGCGAACTGGCCTGGTACGGCAAGCTGGTCTCGTCCTGCCTGAGTCATGTGTCGGACGGCGGCTCGGCCGCCGACTGCCCCAACCAGTGGTGGTCGGTGAACGACGCCCAGGCGTGGCTGGACGCGCACGTGCACGCGGCGCCGTCCGCCATGAAGCACTTCGTCACCGACACCAGCCGCAATGGCCAGGGGCCGTGGACCCCGCCAGCCGGCGTCTACTCCGACCCGCAGGACTGGTGCAATCCGCCCGGACGCGGCACCGGCGCCCGGCCCACGCTGAACACGGGGGATGCGCTGGCCGACGCCAAGGTCTGGGTGAAGATCCCCGGTGAGTCGGACGGGCAGTGCACCCGAGGCACGGCGGGTCCGAACGATCCCGAGCGCGGCTACCAGGACCCCGCGGCCGGCAAGTGGTTCCCGCAGCAGGCCTTGGAACTGGTGCACAACGCAAACCCCCGGCTGCTGCCGGAGGCGGCCGGTCCGAAGCCGGTGCGCTGACCGCAGGGCGCGTCGTTCCCGCGCCCTGACCGGCGAGGGGCGCAGGGCCGCGTACCACGGGGGCGGTACGCGGTCCGTGCCGGTCGTCGGTCTGCGACCGGAGCTTGCCACTGACACGGCGGTGGTACTTCGTGACCTCGCGGCCGTCATGGGTCGGTACATTCCCAGCTCGCTCACTGAGTCTTTTTCATCCTGCGGTTGAGCTGGCTTGATGCAGGACGAGGACGGCCTGGACGAGAGCGGTGATGCGGGTCGTCGAGCACCTCGGTTTGCGGAGGAGCCGTCAATTCCCGAGGGTGGCCATGGCTTGTTCGACGAGGGCCCAGCTCTTGGCCTGGGATCGGTTCACGGCCTGCTGACCTGCGGAGAGCGTCTTTCAACGGCCGCGGAACGGAACCCGGACCGTGCCGCGGGCGCCCTGGTAGCCCTTGCCCGCCCGACAAGGGACCCGGGCCTGGCCGAGGGCGTTGACGATGCCGTGTTCACGGGCCGCGCGAACATCGTGAACCGCCCCGGGCAGTGCGGGTGAAGCCCACAGCAGCCGGCCGAAGGGATCGGCGATGACCTGCACGTTCATACCGTGCCTCTCGTGCTTTCGGGAGTGGGACCGCCGGTCGGCGGCGATCCGGTCGATCGGCAGAAGCGTCCCGTCGAGCAGGACGTACGCCTTCGTCGAAGCAGCCCGGACGGCCTCGTCGAGGGTCGGTGCGAGTGCGGCCGGCAGGTCGACGGCCTCGCTGATGCAGCGGTAGACCGTGCTCGTCCCGATCCCGAAACCCGCCGCGAGCTGAGCGTACGCGGTCCCGTCCCGCAGATGCGCCACCACCGGCAGGGCCTGCCGGCCGACGGGGAGCCGGCGCCAGCGACTTCCGATCCGACGCCGGTGTTCTCGCAGGCGAGCGGTAAGGAAGGACAGGGACCGACTGGACACGTCCAGCCCGCACGGGTGGACAAGCGCGTGAAGCCTCTGTGGATACCGGGTGATCTTGGCCGTGAACCCGTCTACCAGGGGCTTCACTCATCTGCCGATCCAACTGGACACCTCACGCCTGAGGTTGGCAAAGGCTCAGTGGGAGACGACCTCGATCGGGTGCCGGTGCCCTCTGTACGACGGCGACGCGCTCCCCACGGACGACTTCTCTCCAGCATGACCAATCCGAAGATCATCCCACCCCATCAGTCAACGCAATAGTGCCGAAACGATGAGAAGTCCGTTCGGTAAAGAACACGACCTTGCCGGTCCTGGCCGTGTTACCACTCCCACTGAAAACCGACCACCGCCTGTTCCAGATACGGGAAGAACTGGTGCAGTTCACCTGCGGGTGAGATGGCGGTTCGGATCCTGCGGATCGGTTCGGTGCCGCTGTAGTCGTCCCACACGCACCACCAAGCCGTTCGGGGCACCACCGCGTCGAAGATGACCCGCATGTCTACGTTCTCCATGCGTTTCCGTGCCGCCCGCCGCACGTGGACACAGGGATCGGGTGCCAGCCGGTGCAGCGTTGTGTAATGTAGTGACGCGTGCTCGCCCTTCGACAGTCGCCGGTCCAGTTGGAATTCCATCCCGACGTATCCCGGGCTGCTCGGGGAGAAACCAGTGAAGGTTCCACCGACGACCGATGCGACACCGATCACCGTGTCACGAGGACTGTAGGCGAAGACCTCGAAGCCGTCTTCCGCAGCGACCAGGACGTGACTAGTCTCTATGCGTCGCAGTGCGCGGTCCGCCGCCACGTAGTAGCGCGTGAACAGAGCCGTCGTGCGGTGGCGCTGCGGCCGGATGAGGGGTACCGGCTGTTCGCGTAAGGTGAACGCGACGCCGTTGCCGCCCAAGTCAACCGCGCTACGCCCGGAGAAGGCGTCCCAGACCTCTGTGACGTCCTCCGGGGAGAAGTCGAACGACTCGGTGAGCCAGGTGATTGTCTCGTGAGTGAGTTGTTCGCCACGCAGCGCCTGCCGCACACGGTCGCGTAACTTCCTCGGTAACTCGCGGTCCGTGTCCGAGCGCAGACCGTTCTCCCACAAATGCAGGGCGACGACCTGCGAGACCCCGGAGTAGCTGACCTCGTCCCCCCGCCGTCGCCGCGTGTAGGCGAGCCAGCGGCGCCGGTACTCACGACGTTCGGTGAGCAGGACGCGCAGGCACCTTCCCGCCGCAGCGACCCGCGACGACTCCGGGTCCTGCGGGTGTCCGCCGCCCTGGCCCGCATTCATACCAGCAATTTATAGTCCTGCTTGGGCCCTTACCGCAGCCTTCCAGGAGACTCTTTGACCAAGGAACCTGAGCCGTATCACCCCAAGAACGTTTACGGTCACGAGGAGAGCGGCCGTGGCGCCCTGCCCGGGAAGTACGGCGGGTGGGAAGAAGTTCCGGTGGTGGGTGAGACCGTACTCGGCATCAGCGCCGAGCAACGACATGCGGGCAGCTACCTGTCACCGTTCCGCATGGACCACATCGCGGAGCTGCATTCCGGCAGAGCCGCAGCCCTCCAGCTCGGGAAGAGTCTCTTCCCGGCGGACTGGACCGACGAAAAGATCTTCCTGGCCGCTCAGACGGTGGCCGCCGACCCGTCTTCCCGATGGAGCCGCGGTTATGACGACTTCAGCGGCGAGCGGGGGACACTGTTCAATCCCTGGCACACCCTCCCGGAGGTGGAGTGGGCCATTCCGGCCCGCTTTCGGGTCGACGGGCAGTACGACGCGGTGGCGGTCCGGGTGATCGTCGAACCGTACGGAGAAGGCATCATCTCGGCGTACCCCCTGGCGTTCTGATCCGGGAAGCCATCGCCATAACGACGCCACAACCGCCCTACGGTGTCCCGCAGAACGCGGTGAGGACCGCTGTCGAACCGAAAGGGTGAGGCATGAAAGCACTGCTGAAGCGTGTGAGCGTATCCGTCGTGACCTTCTTCATGGTGATGGGCGCCATGCTCACGATTGCGCCGGCCGCGCAGGCGGACGCGACCAGCTATCCGACGATGACCGTCCAAGCCGGGGCCGCGGCTCGCACCGCGCCCTATGCCGAGTCGTGGTCCTTCATCGGCTGGGTGACTTCCGACGGGTGGCGGAACCCGAACGGGCAGGCTTCGTGGGTGGCCTGCTACAAAGACGCGGGGTGGGCAACCGGCAACTACTCCAGCAACCGGTGGTTCTATGCCTACGTGAACTACTCCGGCGGATCGGCGCCGGTCTGGGCGTATGTGCACTCGTCCTTCGTGACCAACCAGTCTTCGGTCCCGGCCTGCTGACCGGAGACCCTGGAGAAAGCCGCATGCCCCAGCCTGGCGCGGCCGGGGCATGCGGCGCGTTTGCCGCCGGCAGACAGAAACCCCTGACACGAACTGATCGACACTGAGCCTTTGCCAACCTCAGGCGTGAGGTGTTCAGTTGGATCGGCAGACGAGTGAAGCCCCTGGTAGACGGGTTCACGACCAAGGTCACCCGGTACCCACCAGAGGCTTTACGTGCTTGTCTACCCGTGCGGGCTGGACGTGTCCAGTCGGTCCCCGGCCTCGGGACTGGTGAGCTCGCATGTTCAGGTGTCGCGTATTCGCTGACGGCTGCCTGGCTGCGTTGACGGTGAGTGATCGTTGTAGACGGTTCACCTTCGGCTCGGCGGGTGTAGGAAGATCCCGGCATGCACAACTGCGACAGTCATCAGACCGTGCAATCGCCGCGGTTACGGCCCGGGGATCGGGTGCGGATCGTCTCTCCAGCCAGTCCACCCAGCCGCGAGGGAGTCGCCCGTGGCATCGAGCTACTGACGTCATGGGGGCTTCGGGTCGAGTTGGGCGAGCACATCTTCGGCCAATGGGGGTATATGGCTGGCCGAGATGAGGATCGCGTCTTCGACCTGAACTCCGCGTTCGGTGACCCGGGAGTCCGCGCGGTGATTGCCACCCGGGGCGGCAAAGGCGCCTACCGCATCGTCGACGACCTGGACATCGACGCCGTGCGGCGCGACCCGAAACCCTTGGTCGGCTTCAGCGACATCACCCACCTCCACCTTGCCCTGTGGGCGCGATGCGGTCTGGCCTCGCTGCATGGCCCCTTCGCCAACTGGAGCGACGAATGGTCCGGGCCGGCGTCGGCCGAAGCCCTTCGCCGCGCGCTGATGACCACCGACCCTGTCATCCTCCACCGGGACACCAGCCAAGCCAGCGCGGCGGTCACCGTCGAGGGCACCGCGACCGGTGTCCTGGTCGGCGGCAACCTTGACGCGATCCGCACCGAGGCCGGAGCCGGTCTGCCGAGCCTTAGGGGGACAATCCTCTTTCTCGAACACCAGAGAGGCATAGGGCTGGGAGAGGTCGACCGCGCACTGACCCAGCTGACCCGTACTGGAGCCCTGGAGGGGCTGTGCGGTGTCGCGCTTGGCCAGTTCCTCGGCTTCGACCAGGATGCCGATGATCCAACGCTGGGGGGATGGGGCATCGCCGACGTACTGCGCGACCGGCTGACGCGCCTGAGTGTTCCTGTTCTCGGCGGACTCCCTGCCGGACACGGCCTCCACCCCCCGACCATCCCGCTTGGCACTCAGGCCACGATCGACACCGCCGAAGGAACCTTGACGGTTCAGCCAGCCGTCGCCTGACCATCGACCGCCTTACCCAGCGTGCAAGGCCGCGCAGCGGTGATTGATCGGCCAGTCAATCACCGTGTGTGGTCGCCGGGGGCGTATCGGCTCCAGGTGCCGCCGGCCTCGGTGACCAAGCGGGTGGCCGTCTTGTCGTGATAGCCGAGTGCCTTCGCGATAACGGGGGCCGGGACCTGGAGGACGAGTTGGCGGATCGCGGAGGTCCTGCCGCGCTGCGGCGGGACGCCGATCTTCCGCAGGTGGACTTGGAGACTGACCGGGTTCATCGGCTGTCCGGGCTGGCGGCCAGGGAAGAGCCACTGGGAGCTTCTGCTGCTGGCGTAGGGCAGGTGCTGGCGGGACTGGACGTATGCCCGCACGAGGTCAACGACGGGCTCCGGAAGCGGGGACGGCGGGTGTCCCAGCCGGACGTTGACGGTGGCCCCGTCGTCGATGACGTCATCGACAGTGAGGCGGGCGATGCGGGTGACGGGTTGCGCGTAGAGGAGAACGAGCGCAGCGGCGACCCGGGCCCGCAGGGGCAGGGAGTCGTCGCTGAGGATCCGTCGGAGAATGGCAAGTCGGCGGTGCTGGTGCAGCGGCGTCTGGTCCTGGTTGATGACCTGGGACGGCAGGTTGAGGCGGGGCATCCTGCCGGTCTTCATGCACCAGCGCAGGAACGTCTGGGCCGGGCGCCGGGTGGCCAGCTTCTCGGTGTGCCAAGCGTCGAGGTCGGCCTGCTGGCAGTGTTCGATGGTGCGGCCTTGATCGGCGAGCCAGGCGAGGAAGGCGCCGGCCTGGGTGATCTCCTGTTTTGCCTGGTTGGTCTGAGAGCGTCCTAGTACTCCAGCCGTAGATCTCGATCTTCATGTTGCTCGGGTGGCCTGCCGTTCGTAATGGCAGGTCCGGGCTGTGGCTTGGTGGCGTCGTCGCCAGAGGGACCAGCGGAGCCGGTGCTCGGCCGTGTGGGGTTTGGCGGTCAGGGTCGTGAACAGGTGTTGGATTTCGTTGCGGGTGAGGGGGATCAGGTCGTCCGGATTCTGGCCGGTGGCGGGTTCGGCGGCAGTGGCGACGGCGAGGAAGGCGTGGGCGAGCATCGCGAGGGTGACCCAGCGGTGCCAGGAGGTCCAGCGTCTGACCTGGTGTTCATCGAGGCCGGCGAGGGTCTTGGAGGACTGGAACGTCTCCTCGATGGTCCAGCGGCGTCCGGCGACGCGGACAAGGGTGGACAGGGGGCCTTGCCTGTCGAGTAGCAGCGGTAGTAGGCGAGTTCGCCGGTGCGGCGGTTGCGCCGGATGAGGAGGTGCCGGTGGCCGGGCCGGTCGTCGGCGATCACGGCCAGGGCCCAGTCGTAGTGGCGGTGGCCCTTGGCGCCGGCTCCGGCCGACAGCTTCTGCCAGGCCCGCTTCGGGATCTTCTGCGCGAGCCGGTCAGCTCGGATCTTCCCGGCCCGGGTGCTGATCTGATGGTCACAGGCGACGGCGAGAACGTATGCCTGGCCGCATTGTTCGAGGCTGTGCCGGAGTGCGGGGTTGCCGCCGTATATCTCGTCGGCGGTCACCCAGCCCGGGCTGATTCCGGCCGCCTTGGCCCGGTTGATCATTCGCAGGGCGAGCTGCGGCTTGGTCGCGAACCGGTGGTCCTCGGCAATGCCGGCGGCCCGGCAGCGGTCCGGGTCGTCGGTCCGGGAACGGGGAACGTAGAGCTCCCGGTCGACCGCGGCGTGGCCGTGCGGGGTGGAGTAGGCGAGATAGACGGCGACCTGGCCGTTTTCGATCCTGCCGGCGGTGCCGGTGTACTGGCGCTGGACACCGACGGTGTGGCTGCCCTTCTTCAGGTCGCCGGTCTCGTCGACCACCAGGACCACGTCATCGCCGCCGAGGTGGCCGACGACGAAATCGCGCAGGTCGTCACGGACCGCGTCCGCCTCCCACTTCGCCCTGGCCAGCAGGTGCTGGAGCCGGTCCGGGCTCGGCTGGCCGACGTGCTCGGCCAGCGTCCAGCAGTTCTTCCGCGGGAGCCCGGCCATCAGCCCGAGCACGAACCCCCGGGCATGACGCCGTGGTTCGACTCTCCGGAACCGGGAGGCGATCCGGTCCATCAGGACCTCGAACGTGAGGTGCCAGCGGGCAGGATCTATGCTGTGGCCCGCGGCCACCAGCTGTTCTCCTGTCTTCACACACCGATGATCACTGGTGGCCGTACCCATGCCCGGACCCGACCCGACCAGCAAGATCACGATCTACAGCTGGAGTACTAAAACAATTTTTCAGGCAACGCCCGGAACCGGACGCGGATTCACACAGGTTTTAATACGGCGGGGCGGCCGCGCCGGTGACGCGGCCGCCCCGGACTCGAGCGGGACTGTGAAACGGCCGGTGCGACTCCCGATCGTGGAGGACGCATCGATGATCAGCGGGAACGTGACCGAGGCCGAGTCCGTCGAGCCGTCTGAGGCGGCGCCGGCAAAGTCCGTGGACGACCGGCTGATCGACGAGTTGGCGGACCGGGCTCAGGCCGAGGCCTGCAGCATGCCCGCCCGTGACGGCCTGGAGGGACTGCCCGGCGCCGTCGGAACCGTCCGGCCCCGTACTGTCGTCCGGACCTGCGCGGTCCACCTGCTGCGGACCTCCTTCCGTCATGCCGCCCGCCAGGACGTGGGACAGGATCCCCAAGCTTCTCCAGCCCGTCCGCACCGCGGCGACCGAAGAAGACGCACTGGAGCGGTTCACGGAGTTCGCCGGTGCCTGGGACAGGAAGGATCCGGCGATCGTCCGGCTCCGGGAGAATGCGTGGGTGGGGGTACCCCCGGACGGGGTCCGGGGGAGGGGCAGGAGCATCGCGGCGGAGCACGGGGCCGGGATTGTCCTCGGGGACGAGGCCGGGCAACCGGTGACTCCGCCGCGTGCCAGGGCGTGGGGGAGGGTCGGCCAGCTCCCGGTGGTGCGGGTGCGGGGCCGTGGTTCGGGGCGGAAGGTCGCCCGGAACCCGTGGTGCGCGCCAGCCCGGCCCTGCGCTGCCTGACCGGCTGGCCGCGCAGGCCGTCCCCGGCCGGCTCAGGGAACCAGCACGACCCTGCCGAACACTTCGCCCGCGTCCATCTTCCGGTGGGCCCGCACCGCCTGGTCCAGGGGCAGCACCTCGTGTACGACCGTGCGCAGTTCCCCGCGCGCGGCATCGGCGAACTGGGAGGACCGTACCGTCTGCCGGTCGGGGCCGGGCACGGTGTCGGAGCTGAAAGTGGCGAACGACAGCGACCTGCGGAAGGCGTCCATCAGCCGCATGCCGAAGTCCGCCGGCGGCTGTCCACCGACCACACCGACAGCCACGAACCGCCCGTTGGCGTTCAGCCTGTCCAGGAAGAAGGGGAGCCGGGGACCCCCCACGACATCGATCACCACGTCGAAGCCCTCCGGTGCGTCCGGGCCGCCCCCGCCGGAGCGGTCGAGGACATGGGTTGCGCCCAGGTCCCTCAGGCGGGCGCCGCGCCGCGCCGATGAGGTGGTGACCGCCACCGCGCCCGCGCCGTCCCCGGCTGCGAGCTGGACCGTCATGATCCCGATGCCGCCCGCCGCACCGCGCACGAGCACCGTCTCACCGGGCGTGAAGCGGGCCCGGTCCAGGGCGAAGTGGGCGACCACGCCGGAGCCGCCGAGGGTCACCGCGTCGGCTCCGGTCAGGCCGTCCGGCAGCGCAAGGACGTCCTCGACCGCGGCGACGGCCTGCTCGGCATACCCACCGGACAACCCGGTGGACGCCCACACCCGCCGCCCGGTCCACGAGGCGTCCACTCCCTCCCCCACCGCGGTTACCCTTCCCGCGACCTCGCTGCCGAGGAGATGGCCCTTCCGGAAGCCGTGGGCGGCAAGCGTTCCCCGGCGGATCACGGCGTCCACGCCGCCCACCCCGATCGCCTCCGTGGCGATCCGCACCTGCCCCGGGGCAGGAACGGGCGCGGGCACGTCGACGACCTCCAGGCCATCGGGGTCCCCGAACGTCCTGATCACGACGGCTTTCATCTCTGCTCCTCGGGTCGGTGGAGGGACGGATCGCAGTTGCTGCGGCCGTGGGCGTCGAGCCGACCCCCACAACCGGGGCACCACCGGCGAAGTGCCGGAACGGGGTGGCAGCACCGCCATCGGACCGTAACGGACGTCCCCGTCCGTTTGGCTAAAGTGGGAAACGATGACCACCCGTTTGCCTCGGACCGTGCGCTCCGACGCCCGCGACAACCGGGCCCGCATCCTGAACGCCGCCCACGCGGTGTTCGGCGAGGAGGGCCTGGGTGCGCCCATGCGCGAGGTCGCCCGACACGCAGGCGTCGGCCCCGCCACGCTGTACCGGCACTTCCCGACCAAGCAGGCACTGATCGCGGAAGCCTTCGCCGAGCAGCGGCGCGCCTGCCACGCCGCCGTCCGCGACGCCCTCGCGGACTCGGACCCGTGGCACGGATTCCGGAGCCTGGTCGAGCGGATCTGCGAACTCCACGCGCACAGCCGGGGGTTCGCCGACGCCTTCATGACGGCCTTCCCCGGGACCGTGGACTTCGCCGCCGACCGGGAGCAGACCCTGCACGCGGTCGGCGAACTGGCCCGCCGCGCCCAGGAGATCGGCCTGCTGCGCCCCGCCTTCGTCGTTGACGACCTCGTCCTCGTGCTCATGGCCCACCAGGGCGTCCAGGACGCGCCATCTGCCGCCCGGGTCACGGCCTCCCGCCGCTTCGCCGCCTACGTGATCGAGGCGTTCCGCGCCGCACCGAGGACGGGGGCGCCTGCGCCGCTGCCGCCGGCACCACGCCTGCAGCTCACGCACTCGCCCAGCACGCCGTAAAGCTGTTCGAACCCGGCTGGGGTGAGGTGGCCGGGCGCGGAGCGCCGGACGGCGCCGCTTGCAGTACGACAGTCGGCGGAACAGCCCGAGCCGGATCTGCGCCGTCGGGGTCCCGCGCCTCCCGTGGAGCACCTCCGTGCGTTCTGCCAGGGCCGCGTGCTGGGCCAACCGGCGGACCGGCAGTGCCTCGCCGAGGTGACGCAGCGCCCACTCCCGAGTCCGGGCAAGTGACTGTCCGGATGCCTGGGGCACGGACCGCTTGACGTACTGGTTCTGGCCCCCGGTACGGCGTGGCGCGGCGACCGCGAACCTGGCAGCGGCGTTGGCGGCGTCCGCGCCGTAGTCCCCGGATGACGTGCAGACGGAGACCGATTCCTGCGGACGCGCTGGCAGAGGGCAGAACCTGATCATGACCGGGGCAGAGGACGTCGGGATCCACAGTGACTGCCGGATGCTTCCGGCCCAGGCGGTCCGCCACTTGCCGGTGGGGTGACGGTCAGTCCGTCGAGCAGGCCGGCCTCGGCAAGGGCGATCGGGAGGTGCCGGCGGCGATCGTGTTCGTCGCGACGTCGGGCTGCACGTGGCAGCAGTCGCCCTCTGCCTCGTTCGGGCCGGCGGGTGCCACCGCCCACCGGCGGTTCACGGAGTGGTCGAAGGCCCGGGCGTGGGCGAAGCCCCACCGCCTGGTCCTCGACGGGCCCGAATCCTGTGAACAGGGGCGAGTACGGCTCGAAGCAGGGGGAGTTCACCGGCGGTGGGGCTGCGGGGCGTCACCGGAGAGCGTGGGCGGGCCAGCGCCCGCCCGCACCGGGTCCCCACCCTGCCGACCGGGACACCGGCAGGGTGGGGAGGCACCCTGGCTACGCCAGCCAGCGCGCGGCCCCACGCCCGTGCTGGGCGCGGTGCCTCGGCGCGTGCTCTGTCGACTGTCAGTCCTGGGTCCCGGAACGGGGGACCCATCCGTTGGCGGCTCCGGTGTGGATCAGTTCCTGCGCGTATGCCCAGAGGTCGGCGGAGGCGTCCTTGATCACGGACTTGCGGACGAGTACGTCTTCCTCCGTGACCCCTGGAGCGCGCCAGGTCCCGCCGCGGTTGCCGTAGTTGAGCAGCAGCGGCTGGAGCCGGTCCATGGCCTTGGCGAATCGCGCCTCGGGGGTGATGCGTGCCTCGAACTCGTCCCACAGGGAGCGGAAGTGATCGCCCTGGTCCGGTGGCAGGAGCGCGAAGAGCTTGTCCGCGGCTTGTTGCTCCCTTTCCTCCTGGTCGGCGGAGGCCGCGGTGTCGTACAGGAAGGTGTCCCCGGCGTAGATCTCCACGAGATCGTGCAGGACGACCAGGGCGAGCACCTTGCCCGTGTCGATGGGTTCGTCCGCGTATTCCGCGAGGACCAGGGTCATCAGCGCCAGGTGCCAGGAATGCTCGGCGTCGTTCTCCTTGCGGTCCGCTGCCAGCAGGGGGCTCTGCCGGAAGACGGCCTTGAGGCGGTCGACCTCGATGATGAACTCGATCTGGCGGCGCAGCCTGTCGGGGGTGCCTTCGGGTTGCTGAACCGAGTCGCAGAGAAGGGGGGTGTGTCGTCGGGCACGGAAGGTTCCTCGATGGTGTGGTGAGTGCGCCGCTCAGCGGTTGAGGTATTGAAGAACGACGCCGGCTACGAGTGTCAGTGTTGTCCCCCAGAGCGCGGGATGCGGCCATCGTCGCCGGATGAGGCGGGCGGCCGTGCTCACCAGGAAGGCCGCGGCCATGGCCTGGTCTATCGCGAGGGTGGCAACGGTCACGATCACGGCGGCCGCGGTGGGGATCAGTGCCGGTGCGCCCGTGGTCCCCGGGCGGCGTACGGTCAGCATTTTGACCGCCACGAAGACGAGGGCGCCTGTCGTGGCCTCCACCGGGACGTGGACCAGGACCGGGCTGAGGAAGAGGCGGGAGAACAGGAGCAGTCCGGTGACCACTGCTGCGATCCCCGTTCTGGCGCCGGCGCGGATACCGACGGCGCTCTCCACGTATGCCACGAAGCTCGACGAGCCGACGGCGGATCCGGTCACGGTGGCGCCCGCGTCGACCAGTAGTGCCTGCCGCATGCCGGGCACCCGTCCTTCGTGGTCATGCAGTGGGGTGTTCGCCGAAAGGCCCACCACTTTGGCGATGCTGCCGAAGAAGTCGAGCGCGAAGAGCACCAGGATCACGCCCCACGCACGGGGATCGGCGATGACGGTGAGGTCGAAGCGGAAGAGGGCCGCCCCGGCATCGTGGAGTGTGGCGTGGGCGGCTGTGGCCCTGATTCCTCCGACGGCGCAGTAGACCGCCGAGGCGGCGATTGCACCCAGGACTGCTGCGGCGCGCGCGCCGGACGCATCCAGGACGAGGGCGACGGCCAGACCGATGTACAGCGCGACGGCGGGAGCCGCTGTCCAGTCGCCCGAGCCGGACAGCCGGCTGTCGGAGGTGATGACGAGGTGGGACATCCGCAGACCGACCAGGCCTATGAAGGCGGCGACCGCGGCGGCGAGCGCCGAGCGCAGTTCGGCGGGAATGGCGTTGACCACCGCTTCGCGCAGTCGCAGCAGGGACACGACGAGCATGGCGACGCCGGACCAGAACACCATGCCCAGCGCCTGAGGCCAGGTGTAGGCAAGGGTGCCGACCACAGAGAAGGCGATCATCGCGTTCGTTTCCATGTCCGGTGCCACGGCGAAGGGAAGCCGGGCCCACAGGCCCATGGCGATGGTGGCGAGGCCGCCGACCGCTGCCGTGGCGAAGGAGGCGGCGCCGTGCGGGAAGCCTCCTTGACTGAGGACGGCCGGGTTGACGACCACGATGTGGGACAGGGCCAGGAACGTCGACATCCCGGCGAAGACCTCGCGGCGCCATGTCGATCCCCGCGCGGTGAGGGGGGAAGTACCGGTCGACGGCTCCGTCACCGGTCGCAGGCTCTCGTTGGAGCAGTCCTGGCCCGGGCGCCGGGCCTTCGGTCGGACTCACGCCGGTTTCCGCCGCGGTGGGACGGCGGGTGCGACGGGGCTGACGGTGTCTCCGACATCCCCGAGGACCACGTTCTGGGGGGAGTCGGGTTCAACGGCGTAGAACTTCTTGTTCAAGATGCCGGAGACATGGCCGACGTGGAGGGTCAGTGATACCCCCATCCGCTCGGCGTACCTTGCCAGGGCCAATGCACCCTGCTCGGTGGAGTGGCAGGTGAAGATCTCCACTGAGGCTCCCGGCCGAGCCGTCAACTGCAGCATGGCCATGAGGGTGACCCCGCTGACCACGACACCGTCGACGATCACCAGCCGGTCGGTCCGGGATGGGAGCCGTTCGTCCACGCCGACGAGCAGTCCGCCGTCCAACGGCATGCGTTTGGCCTGTGGCGTCCAGCCCCGGTGGTGCGGCATGACCCCGAGCCGTTCGGCCAGGATGCGTCCCTCGCGTTCCGGGGCGATGAGGGCGGTTCCCGGAGCGGACGCGCTGGATGCGACCTGAACGGGCAGCATCCCGTAGATGTCGAGGAGAGCCTGCAGGTATCGAGCGCGGTCGACGTCTTGCTGCTGGGGAAGGTTGGCGATTGCGGTGACCGTGGCCATCCGCTCGGCCACTTGGGGATGGGCCGCGGACGCGACGCGTACGTTCTGCGGCACGGGGCCCGGGGAGTGCAGCGACTCCAGTACCTGTGGTTCGAAATGGATCAAGTGGCTGAAGTAGGTGTCGTGTTCCTTCTCGAATTCGTCCACCGTGTGCCGGACTTCCGGGAGGAGCCCGGGCCTGCCGAGTAATCGGGCGGCATTCATTGATGGCCTCCGGTCCTTGCTCGAAGAATTGGTCCTGCGAGGACGCCGCAGCGGGGTGGCTCCCACTGCGGCCGAGGAGGGAAAGCGCCAGCGGTGCACCGGCCGCCGCGATGACCGCGGTGACGCAGAACGTTCGTACGAAGTCAGGGGCTGCCGGGTGCTCTCCGTGGAGCAGGACCAGTAGTGCCAGGCCGACGGAGCCGCCGATGTACTGCGCCGTCGTCACCAGGGCGCTTCCGGTTCCGTTGCTCTCCTCGGGGAGATCCCGGGTGCCCGTGATGAACATGCCGGTGAAGGCCGTCCCCTGTCCGAGGCCGCTGAGCAGCAGTCCTGGCAGGATGGCCGGAGCGTATCCGCCCCCGGCGGCGACGGCCAGGGCGAGTACCAGGAGGCCGGCCGCTCCGGTGAGGAAGGCCGTGGACAACAGCCACCGCAGTGACCGGATGCCGGCCAGCCGACCGGCTGCCGTGTTTCCCACGACGATGGCTCCGGCCAGCGGCAGGAAGGCCGTGCCTGCGGCGAGGGCGCCGTAGGCCCGTACCTCCTGGAGGTACAAGGTGACGAGGTAGAACTCGGCCCCGGAGCTCGCCATGTACAACGCCGCGACCAGGCCGGCTGTTCGAAGGGTTCGCACGCGCAACAGGGCGCGTGGAACCAGCGGCCGGCTTCGCCCCTGGCTGAGCGCGAGCAGTCCTCCGGCCACGACCGCCACCACGACGGCGACGGCGACAACGGGCGCGGCCGGGTGCGCGCGGGGGAGTTCGGTGAAGGCCAGTACGGTGCCCGCCGCCAAGTGGTGTTCGACAGTGGTGGACGCGTCCTCGACCGCAGCGGCCAGCTGGGCGGCCGGGTGGCGCGCCAGTTGAGCGGCATGCTCGAGGCGTGCCGCTCTCGGTTCCACGTAGCCTTCCGGCAGCCCCATCGCCGCCCTGTCGGTGAGTGAGTTGATATCGGCGTCGACCAGGTTGGTGTGGACGATGTGGGACGTCACCTGACTCCTACCTCCCGTCGAAGGTGCTGCACGTCGAAGTGGCGAACTTCTGCTGGTTCCGCGACCCGTCCAAGGCGCTGTGCCTCAAGCTCGCGGGCAACCCGAATGCCAAGCAGCCGCTGGTGGGGATGTGTGACTCGGCCCGTTGTCCGCAGGCCACCCATCACCAAAGTCACCGGCCCGTGTGGCTCGTCCAGGTCACCGTGATCGACACCTTCGTCGAGAGCCCTCGAGAGCCCTCGGGTGGCCAAGGGCGAGAAGGAACGGCTCCTGCCTGAACGCGACCGTGCCCTGCGTGTGGTCGCCGAGATCGATGCCGCTTCTGCGGTGGCGTGAGAGGAATGTGATGGCTCGGCTCACCGAGGAGGACAAAGCCCGTAACGAGGCCGCGATCCGGGGCGCGATGGAGCGGATCTTGAGCGGGAACCTGCCGCCGGGCGGCAAGACCGATCTCAAGACCCTCGCTGCGGTCGCCGGAGTGACCCGTACTGGCTTCTACCCAAAGAAGAGCCGCGACGGCACCCCCAGACCCGGCGCTTACCAGTACCTGGCCGAAGAGTTCGAGCGCCGGGTTCGCGAACTCCAGCAGGCCGGGAAGATCGTCGACCCGCGCGGGGCACAGATCGAACGGCTGAAGACCGAGCGGGCGGAACTGAAGAAGCGCCTCACGGACCGCGACGCGAGCCTGGCGGAGCTCACCGACTTCAAGCAGCTGGCGATCTCCCGGCTGGCCGCCTAGCATGCGGAGATCGAACGCCTCCGCCAGCAGATCACCGACGGGGCCGTCGTCCGGGCATTGCCCGCTGCCGCAGACCGCACGGCGCCGTATGGATCGTGCAGTTGACCGGCTCCTGGACGAAGCCGAGCCGTCCGGAGCGGGCCCGCTCGCGCACAGCGGGATCCGCGGTGCGGGCCGCGCACCGCGATCACGGTGTCGCCCTCCGGGACGCCGGCGTACAACCACCGCCCCCAACGCGCAGGAGCCAGGAGCGGAACGGCTGGGTCAGAGAGGGAAAGCGAGGGTCAGGCGACACGACCTGTGTGGGACACCGGGTTTGCCGTGACTAACGACGACCTGTTGCCCGGTGGCCCAACGGTCCGGGGCGGCGCGACGAAGCGGTACGCGTACGCCGACGGAGCGTTCACCGAAACCGTCTCCTACCCGTTCGGGCAGCGCGCCGACGTCGCGCCGAACGGCCTGGTCGCCCAGGTCGGCTCCGTCGAGGAGAACCGGGTGTCGGTCTACCGGCCCGGCGAGAGCAAGGCGGTCCGCACCTGCGCGCTCGACGCATCCCAGGTCGCCTGGGCCCCGGACGCCTCCCCTTTGTTCGCCCTCGTGTCGTCCCCGGGCGGTTACACGCTCAGGGTGCTCACCGACCCCGCGCTGAGTGTGTCCACGATCACGGTGAACGCGCCGTCAACGGCCACCCGCGCCAAGCCGCTGGCGGTGTCGGCGAGGTTACGGCGACGGTGAAGCTCCCGGCCGGGCCCGGCTGAAGGCCACTCGCACCGACATGGAGCACCCGGACGGCAAGACGCTGCCCGCGGTCGCGGTCAAGGCGGACGGCACGTACTCCTTCTCCGACACCCCGGACTGCGGCGGCACCGTCACCTACCGGGTGTCCTACGCGGGCGACGCCGAGCACACCACGGCGAGCGCCTACGACGAGGTCCCGGTCTCGCGCGCCACGCCGTCGCTGAACCTGGACAACAACGGCAAGGTGTACGCGTACGGCGCCGACGTGCGCTTCACCGCGCACCTGGGCACGACGTACAACAACCGCACGGTGGAGATCCGGTCCGACCCGTTCGGCTCGGACCGCCCCCAAAAGCTCGTCGAGTCCGGAACGGTCAACTCCCACGGCGACATCTCCGCCGTGGTCGACATGGTCCGCGACACCACCGTCCACGCCGTCTTCAAGGGCGACTCGCCCTACAAGCCGCGCACCGTGAAGGTCACGGCGTACGCCAAGGCCCACGTCTCCACGGCCGTCTCCCGTCACTGCAAGACAGACGGGATCGGCTCGACGACGTACTGCTGGTTCCACGCAGGGCCTCCTGCGCCGGCGGCGACGGAGGCCGCGCGTCCCCCACCAGATCGCTCACACACCACCAACGGCCCGGAACCCGAACCGTTTGGGATCGATAGGAGCGCGATTTCGCAGGGCAGCTCCAGGGAAGGGGAGCTGCCCGCTCAGGGGCGGAGGCGCGGTCAGGGCGTGCCGACGCCGTGCGTGTACGACTGCATGCTGAAGACGCCGAAGCCGTTCTGGACGGGGTCACCGGTGTTGTTGACGCAGTGCAGGATGCCGCCTCCGCCCGGGCCGTTGAGGCAGACCGTCATCAGGGAGGTGAGGACGACGCCGGGGGTGTCGGGAACCTCGTAGGCGCGGTCGGTGTAGATGTCCGCGTTGAGGTTGAAGTAGCAGTAGCTGCCCAGGCCCCATGCGTGGTGGTCGGTCACGTGCTCACCGACCTTGTAGGCGGCGTAGCCGTTGGTGCTGCCGTGCCTCCAGGCCGACTGCGTCGGGACGTCGTAGGGATGCTCGTTCTGGAAGAAGTACGTGTGGCCGTGGTTGCCGTTCCAGAGCACCTCGTACTTCTGGTGGTGCTCCACGAACAGGCCGTACGCGGTGACCCGGTCACCGTTGACGAGGAAGCCGGTGCCGGCCGGGTTGACGGACCAGCCGACCGTGCCGTCCAGGCCGTGGTCGGCCCGCCAGGCCCACACGTGGTCGACGATCACGTCGTTGCTGTCGATCTGGATGCTGACCTGGGTGCCGCCGGGTACTGCACCGCCGATGCGCGGGAAGATGTCGAACAGGGCGGTGGGCCGGGCGGCATGGCTCAGCCGGCTGCGGCCGTGACCGACGCGCAGCAGGACGGGGGAGTCGGCCGAGGCGGCCTCCAGGATCACGCCGGCCAGGGAGACGTCGTCGACGTCGGCGACCTCGATCAGCGCGTTGTCGCGGACCGCCTGAAGAGTGGCCAGGCCCAGGCCCAGGACGACGGTGCCGGGGCGGGACACCCGCAGCGGAGCGGACAGCGGGTAGATGCCCGGGGTCAGCAGCAGGTGCTTGCCGAGGGCGAGTGCCAGGTTGATGCTGGCGGCCGACTCGCCCGGGTGCGCGACGTGGAACTGCGACAGCGGGATGCTGCGGCCGGCGGCTCGCCCGTTCGCCCAGGAGGTGCCGGTGCTGTTGCGGCGCAGCGCGGGTACGAAGACGCTGTACGCGCCGCGGCGGTCCACCGTCAGGAACGGCTTCTCGCGTATGACGGGGGTGCGCTCCACGGTGGTGTAGGGCGGCGTCGGGAAGGACGTGGGGGGCGCGCCCTGGACACCGACGAAGACCATGTTCCAGTTGGAGCCGGTCCAACTGCCGATGGTGTCGTTGCGCGAGAGCCACTGTTGCTGCGAACCCGAGTTGATGTCGCCGTCCACCACGCTGTCGGCCAGGAATCCGCCGCTGGACCACCCGTTGCCGGGCGGGCTCGGCATCAGGTTCATGCTGCCCTTGACGTGCACGCGGCGCATCGGCGCGGCCTGGGCGACGGCCCAGCGCTCCAGTCCGTCCGGCGGTACGACAGTGAGGTTCTCGGCGGACCGCCAGAAGTCTTGCGTGCCGTTGCCGTCGAACCACTGGGCGTCAACGGTGACGTGACCGTTGATCACGACGTCCCCGGGGCTGTCGCCGAGCCCGAGCACGTGCGTGTAGAAACCGACGTTGACGTCGACGTTGTACGTGCCCGGCTCGAACGCCAGGGCGTACCGCTCGGTGCCGAACTGGTTGGACTCCTGGACCGCGAACACGGCGTCCAGCTGCTTCTGGATCGCGGCGTCGCCCATCGAGGGGTTGAAGAGCAGGACGTTCGGCCCCAGGCTCGCCGTCCGGTGGCGGCCCGGGTGTTCCGCGGGTGCGGGCGGCGACGCGGCGGCGGCGGTTCCTGTGGAGACGCCGGCCAGCGGCGCCGCGGCGGCAACGGCCGCCGCTCCGCGGAGCAGGGCACGTCGAGTGGGAATCACGGGCACGGCTCTCCCTGATCATGGTGGGCAAAGGGGATCGCGGCTGGTCCTCAACCGACTGAGAGCGCTCTCGGAAGCGAAGTGAATCATCGCCGGAGGGCAGCGTCAACAAGTGCGCGCACCGCGATGAAACCACCCCGCAAGCTGGGTTGCCGCCCCGGGGCGAGTCCTGTTCGGCCAGCAGCGCCCGCGGGGGCGGCACGCCGTTCCACCCAGTTGCCTGCATCCGCACCGTTTCCCAGCGCCGTTGTCCCGCAGCGCTCAGCCCGCCCCCATCCGCATGCCTCACATCACGTCGGCGGCAACCCGGTGAGCCTCCGCCAGCTTGAAGACGCAGCTCGAAGAGCTGGTGTGACTGGTTGCCGAGGTGCTCGCGCTGGTCGTGGAGGCCGTCCGCGGAGGGGATCGCCTGTCAGTGCTTTGAGGCTCCTCAAACGACCAGTATTGCTTCGTCCACCTACTTGGCCCGGTCTGTTCGGCGCGGCTCGGCACCGGCGACGATGTGCAGGACAGGCTACGCGACGTGCTGGACCACGCGATCCGGGTGACGGAACGCGTCGACGGTGCCAGGTCGCCGCTGGAGAACGCCCTGACCGCCCGCTCCGCGCTGTGACGATGGAGCAGAACGAAGCCGTGCGGCGCATGTCGAGCGCGAGCCCTGCCCGGGGCGAGGAGAGCCGCCGCTTCACGGAGGAGACCTCCGAATGGGGCGAGCAGGTGAAGAGGATTTCGTCGTGGGCGGCGATCCTGTCCACCCGGCGCTGGTCGCCTCCGTCCACGGCATGAACTTCGACCACCTGCCGGAGCTGCACTGGGCACGGGGTTGCCCGTCTCGGCAAGGACCAGATCGCCGCGGCGAACGGCCGCCTGGAGGCCACCGACGCGGTCGCGTACATCGCCGGGCCCGCCCTGGCGGGTGTGGTCTCCGGGTCCCTCGGGCCCACGGCGACGGTGGCGATCAACGCGGGCAGTTTCGGGACCTCCCTCCTCGGCCTGGCCGCCATCAGGCTCAGGCCCACCGAACGGCCGCCGGACGGCGGGCCGGCGAGCGGCCCCACGCGCGCGCACGACCTGCGCACCGGTGCCGCTTTCCTGCGGCGCACGCCGGTGCTGCGGGCGCTGGCCGTGCTGCTGACGATCACCACGTTCCTCAGCCTCGGTATGACCGACGTGTTCATCCACCACCTGCGGCACGGCCTGGGGCAGGACGAGCACCTGACCGTCGTCCTGCCGCCCGTCCACGCCGCCCGCTTCTTCGAGGCCCAGGAGCAGGGTGCCAGCGACGCCCGCCTGCAGGAGATCGCGGCCGAAGCGCTCAAGGAGGTCTGCTTCCAGGACGGCGGCCGCCGCGCCGGAAGCCCGGAGGAGGTGCGGTTCACGGACGTGGAGCACCTGGAACTCGACCTGTAGAGGCCGCTCTCCCCACAGCTCGCGCGCCCGGACTGTGATCGAACGCTCCAAGGGGAAGTGTGGCTCAGCGGTCCGGCACTCGTGGCCGGGCTTGGGCGTGACGTCACCGATGCCGACCAGGGTGGCACCGGCGTTGCCGGGGCTGGGCGTGGCGGTGGTCGCATACGCGGTGGACCGCCGGCGAACCGTTTTGCGGCCAGGATGGGAGCGCCTGGTGGCCCTGCCCAGGGTCGCAGCGGCCACGGGCGCCGCACCGCGACGGACGCGGCCTGAACACCGTCGTGCCTGCGCCCGGTCGCCTTGTTACCGAATGCGGACGGACCCGAGTGAACCGACGTTCGCCCCGACGTCATCTCATGGGGTGCAGTGAAACAGCCGATGCGGCCGGTCACCCTGCGGGAGCAGGGGAGGTACCGCGTCCGGGCAGACCACAGGGGAGCTTTCACCATGACCACGCACCGTGCCCGCCGTACCGCCCGTTCCGCCGCCCTGGCCGCCGTCACCGCCGCGCTGGCGCTGGGCCTGACCGCCTGCGGCGGCGCCAACGGCGGCTCGACGGCGGCGGGCGGCGACTACAGCGCTGTGACCGCCCAGAGCAGGTCCGCGTCTGCCGAGAACGGCAAGGGCGGCACGGAGCAGACCAACAGCGCTGGTCACCTCAGGGTGGGGGTGCGCTCGGCGACCGCCTCGGGCGTGACGGAGAAGGTCGTGAGCAAGCGCACGACGGCCGGCACCCAGCCGTGCCGCGGAGACGAGATGCTGGTCACCGCGGTGCACCGGTTCGCCGGTCAGCAGGGCGACCACCTGCTGCTCACCGCGGTGAACGAGGGCACCAAGCCATGCTGGGTCACCTCCTACCCCGCCGTGGTGCTCGACTGGAACGTCGACAACACGGCATTGCCGCACTCGAAGAAGGACAACCCGGGTGGCGACAAGCGCATCACGCTCCAGCCCGGAGGCAAGGCATACAGCGCGGTGAACCTCTTCGACTACGGCTCGAACAACCACACGGCGCAGTCGCTCGCCATCGCGCTGCGCGGCGCGGACGGTCGCACCGGCCCCTTCTGCTCCGTCGTCAACAAGGGCCAGAAGCCGCAGTTCAGCTGGAACGAGGCCGACGTGCTGAACTGGAGCACCGAGAAGCCGTACGACTTCTGACGGCACGCCGGCCGGTGACGCGTCGCCGCCTTCCCGTACATCCACGGTCGGCGACTCTCAAGGCTCCCGTGCGACCAGCAACTCGGCGAGGCCACTGGGGACCGCCCTGCGGACCCCGTTCGCCCTCCCCTGCCGGCGAGAGATGCTGCAAATCCCCGGCTGACCATGAAGTGCGGAACACGGGCCCGCGTGCTGTTGGCTCGGCTCACTGGACAAGGTCCGGGGATGTTCTATCCCGGATCTGAGCCGGAGCTTGTCGCCGGCATGAGCGAGACCGGTCCGGCTGGCCATCAAAGACTGCTGATACAGGCGACGCCGAGGGCGATGCGTCCCGGTGCGTATGCCACGCAACAGGCGGCGGCCGGGGGAGCAGCCGTACTCTCCCCCAGCCGTGCCGAAGCCGTGCTCCGATCCCGGGCCCGCGCGAACAACGTCAAAGACGCCCAGCCGAACGAGAAGTCGGCCTACACGGTCATTGTCCGTCACCGGCGTGGAGCGGTTCCAGTACCTTGCACGAACGAGTTGGAACCGCCTGCAGGCCGCATTAGGGCGCTCACACCGGACCTTCGCCGGGCGACCGCGCGCGGCCGGGCAGCAAGCACCACCTGATCACCGACCGGCACGGAACACCCCTCGTCGTTACTCTGAGCAGCGGAAACAGACACGACGTCACCCAGTTGACGCCACTTCCGGACATGATTCCCCGCATCCGCTGTCGAGCGAGCTCGGAGGCGGGCCCAAACTGTCCCGCAGGGGTTGGAGAGCCTTCATGGCCCTGTCGTCACCGATCCTCCGGTAGATCGCGATGGCGCGGTCCACGTCGGCCGATCCCCGCCGATTTTGCCCCAGTTCGCGCCGTGCCCGGCCGAGCGCGGCGTACATCTGCGCCTGCCATTGCGGGATGTTCGACGCCGGCTCCCAGGCTACGGCCGCTTCCAGTGTTTCCACCGCTTCCCGCCACCGCCCCTGCGTGATGTGCAGCAGGCCGATGTCGCGTGCCGCCGACACCCGCGTCATTCCGGCGATCACGGGCGACGGCGCGGTGGCCGGGTCGGCCGCCAGTGCCAGCCTGCGCCCGTAGGCCCGCAACGCCTGGTGGGGCTTCCCGGTGCGTTCGAGCGCCCTGCCCAGGGTGGACAGCGCGTGCATCACCAGGCCTTCGCGGTCGTTCACCGTGCGAAACCCCCGCATCGCCCGGGCGGCCAGCGGCAGCGCACCCTGGGCGTCCCCGCCCTTCAGCAGCGCCACCGCCAGGTAGGAGTCGGCCCACGCCTGCTGTCGCAGGTCCCCGGCCACGACCGCTTCCGCGTGGGCCCGACGGGCGCAGTCGCTCGCTCCGGTGGTGTCGCCGAGGCAGGTGTTGTGTGCCCAGGAGAGGTAGTTCAGGTGCGTCGCGGTGGTGGCGTGGTCGGCCAGTTCGGCGGCAGCCTGGCTGGACAGGGCGAACACCCGGGGCCAGTGGCCCCAGTGGATCCAGCGGTCGGAGAACCAGTGCATGGCTTCTGCCACATCGATCACCCGTCGCCGCCTTCCGGTGGCGGCAGCCAGTTCCAGCGCTGCGAGCCAGCTGTCGGCCTCGGTCGTCAGCCAGTGCTGTGCCGCCTCAGGGGTGTCCAGCCGCACGCGGTCGTCCCGGTGCTCGAGGAAGGCGGGGTGGTCCGGGTGGAACCGGCGGCCGGCGGTGATCGCCGTGTCCAGCAACCAGTCCACCGCCCGTGCCTCTACGGCGATGCGCTCGTCCTCTGGCTCTTCCTTCTCGAGCCGCCGCCGCGCGAAGAGCCGGATGAGGTCGTGCAGTCGATAGCGCGCGGTGAAACCGGACTGGACCAGACCGAGTTCCACCAATTCGTCCAGGGCGTCCTCCGTGTCGGCGCCCGGCAGTCCTCCCAGCACCGAGGCCAGTTCGGGGCCACTGTGCGGTCCCGGCATCAGGGACAGGCGCCGGAAGAGCTGCTGTGCGGCGCCGGACAATTGTCCGTAGGACAGTTCGAAGGCCGCGGTGACCTCCAGGTCACCGGCGGTCAGCGCGTCCAGGCGGCGTTCCTCGTCCTCCAGACGGGCGGCGAGCCGATCGGGTGACCAGTCGGGGCGGCTGGCCAGGCGGTTCCCGACGATCCGCAGGGCCAGGGGGAGGTTGCCGCAGGAGCGCGCCAGCCGGATCACCGCGTCGGTGGCGCGGTCGGTACAGGGCAGGTCGGTGATCAAGTGTTCCAGCAGGCCGCGGGCTTCTGCGACGGGCAGGGGCATCAGCGTCAGCCGGGCCACCCCCTCCAGACCGGTGAGCATCCGGCGGCTGGTGATCACTGTCAGGATCGTGCCGGTCGCCGGCAGCAGGGGACGTACCTGGGCCTCGTCCGCCGCGTTGTCCAGCACCACGGCGAACCGGCGCCCGACCGCCACGGACCGGTACACGGCCGCCCGGTCGATCGGATCCAGCGGCAGCCGGCTGTGGTCCGGTGCCAGGGCGCGGATCAGCCGCTCCAGAACGACGCCGGGGTCCAGCGGCCGTGCCTCCATGCCGCGCAGGTCGACGAAGAAGCACCCGTCGGGAAAGCGCCCCGACAGCTCGGTGACGGCGTGCACGGCCAGGCTGGTCTTGCCGACCCCCGGCTGGCCCGAGATCACGACGATGGGCGCCGGCTCGTCCGGCGATCCGTCCGCCAATGAGGTCAGCCGGCTCATTTCCTGACCGCGGCCGGTGAAGTCGGGCACCGCGCGCGGCATCGCCATCAGTCCAGGGGCCGGTGCCGGGCTGCGGCGCCGGCCCGCACGGGCGGTCCGCAGCAGTTCGTCGCGCGGATCGCCGGTCAGCCGCAGCGCCTCGGCGAGCGCGGTCACGGTGGCGCGCTGCGGCCCGAGGCTCCCGCCGCGCTCCAGGTTGCCGATCGCTCGCACGCTCACCCCGGAAGCGTGCGACAACTCCTCGATGGTCATCTGGGCGGCGTGCCGCAGCCGCCGTACGAGCGCTCCTAAGTTGTCCACCGTCCGCGTCCCTGCCAGTATGCGTGCGGGCATCTTGGTCGGCGCTACTTGTGCCTGCTGTTCTACCTGGGCACCGGCCGTGACGAGCAGTGTACTTGTCGCGTCCGCCCGACCGGGTGGCGGATGTCCGTTGCCGTGCGCCCACCGACGGCCCGGCACGGGGAGGCGGCGCGCGGAAGGTACAACCATGCAGTTACCCATGAAGCACCCGGCTGCTCACAGCCCGCGTGTCTGACACCGGGCCTCGCGCCGGGGGTCTCCGGGCCGACGGGCCGCCTTACTGCGGCGTGCCCCGTCCTTCGCCATGGTTCTCGCCATGGTGGTCGGACTGTTGGGGGCCGTTCCGAAGGCCGCCGAAAAAGCCCTGGCCGCCCTCGGCATCGAGTCGCCCGCCCTCTGTCCGCCCGGCCAAAGTGAGTCCGCCTGGGGAGTCGAGCCGAGCGTCCGGTGCGGCCTACCGGGCGTTGTGCATGTCCTTTTCCATTGAGAACCCTCTGCGGCAGTTCGGCACCATCCGCGGGCAGGGTGCGTTCTGCCCGAAGCGCGTCCGGATCACCCGCGAGCTCCACGACGTGGTGACCCCTCATGTGGCGGGGACGGTGGTGCAGTCAGGGGCGGCCCGGTACCTGACCGCCTCGCCGGACCGCCTCGGCCAGGCCTTGGCCGCCGTCAGTGGTACCGGCCGGAAAGCCGTCACGGACCTGCGGTACCTGCTCGGCCTGCTCGCCCCCGGCCATGGCACCGGCCACGGCGACGAGGACAGGATGCCCCCCCCTCGGGTGGGTGCTCACGCTCGTCGGGCAGGCGCGGTCGGCCGGGCAGCCGGTGAGGTTCGCCGAGGAGGGCGCGGCGCCGGCCCCGTGGCCTGCCGGGCCGTGCAGGAGGCCCTGATGAACGCGCTCAAGCATGACCGCGGCGGCCGGACCTCGGCCCCGGTGCGTCATGGTGGAGGGGAGCTCACGGTGGGGGCCGGCACGGACGGTTCCGGTTCGCGGGCCGGTTCCCCCGGCGGCGGCAGGAGGGGACTGGAGGGTCTGCGCGAACGGGTCGGCCTGCTGGGCGCCGGCTTCCTCGTCCGGGCGCGGACACCCGTGGGGAGCCCGGCATGAGCGCGTCCGTCCGGGTCCTGGTCTGCGACGACCAGGTACTGATCCGCACCGGGCTGTCGACCATCATCGAGGCTCAGCCGGACCTGGCGGTGGTGGGCGAGTGCGGGGACGGGCGGACCGCGGTGGAGCTGGCCGGCCGACTGCGCCCGGACGTGGTGGTGATGGACGTGCGCATGCCGGTCCTCGACGGCATCGAAGCCACCCGGCTGCTGGCTGGTGCCGGGGTCGAGCACCCCGTGAAGGTGCTCGTGGTGACCGCGTTCGATGCGGACGAGTACCTCTACGAGGCGCTGCGGGCCGGAGCGAGCGGGTTCCTGCTCAAGGATGCGCCGCCGGACCGGCTGCTGCACGCAATCCGGACCGTGGCCACGGGCGCGGCGCTGCTGGACCTCCAGGTGACGCGTCGGTTCGTGAGCCGTTACGCCGCCCGTGTCCGGCCCGCCGGGGGCGGCGCGCGGGACATCCCGCTGACACCCCGCGAACTGGAGGTTCTCCACCTCATCGCGGACGGACTGTCCAACAGCGAGATCGCCGCGGCGCTCGTCATCAGCCATGAGACCGTCAAGACCTATGTCTCCCGCCTCCTCACCAAGCTCGACCTGCGTGACCGCGTCCAGGCCGTCATCTACGCCTACCGGCACGGCCTGGTGATCTAGCCTCGCCGTTTCGGCTGCGGCGCTGAGGCGTCGTTAAGCGGGCAACTGCCGGACGAGGCTGATCCTTTGGAGTGGACACCCTGACAATGGATGCTGATGGCCCATGGAGGGACGTCCAGGCGGGACGCACGTCTCCGTATCCGGAGCAGTTCAGGAAGGACGCGGTCGCGCTCTGCCGCGCCGTGGCCGGGAAGTGGACGTGCGCGGCGGTGACCGCGGACCTCGGCATCACTGCCAAGTCGCTGCGGACGTAGGTTCGCAAGGACGACTCTTAGACCGTGTCCTATGTGGTGGGCTTGAGGAGTCGCTTGTAGCAGCAGAGGACTGCGGCAAGCCCCAGAAAGGCCAGGTAGTTGCGGGGATTGCGTTCGTAGCGGTAGTTGAGCCGACGGTAGCCGGTCAGCCAGGACATGGTCCGTTCGATCACCCAACGACGCCGGCCCAGCCGTTCGCTGGACTCGATGCCCTTGCGGGCGATGCGGACGCCGATGCGCTTGCCGCGTACCCATTTCCGCAGCTCAGGGACGTCGTATGCCTTGTCGGCATGCAGGCGCTGGGGCTTGAAGTACCGGCCGTTGTGCGGGTCGTGTCTCGTTAGGTGACCGAGCACCATGGGCTTCAGGGCCTGGCTGTCGTGGACGTTGGCCGCGGAGATGCCGACGAGAAGGGGCAGTCCCTTCGCGTCCGACAGGATGTGCATCTGGGAACCCGGCTTGCCCCGGTCCACGGGACTCGGACCTGTGTGTTCGCCCCTTTTTAGCCCTCACGTGGGCGGAGTCGAGGACGACACGGGAAAGATCGAGGAGGTCCGTGTCGTCGAGCCGGCGCAGGATCTCCTCATGGAGCCGGCCCCACACACCGGCGCGCGACCAGATCACGAAACGGCGATGCGCAGTGGACTTCGATATACCGAAGCACGGTGGCAGTGCCCGCCAGGCGCAGCCGCTGACCAGCACATAGATGATCGCGGCAAACAGCGTCTCATCAGGCGTGTCCTGCGTCCCGCCACCCTGCGGCCGCACCTTTGACGGCGGGATCAGCGGCCTCGCGATCTCCCACAGCCCGTCCGGAACAATCCAACTCCACGTACCCCGCCCCATACGCAGCTCAACGAGCCATCACCACATAGGACACGGTCTTAGTACTCCAGCAGCGGTTCGTGGCCTGAGGTGCGTTTTCGGTAGTGGCAGCGGCGGGCGATGGCCTGGCGGTGTCTTCTCCAGGCGGACCAGTTCAGTGCGTGGGTGATGGGATCGCGGTCGGCTCGTGGGTGGGGCAGGAGAGTGTCCAGGAGCCGCCGGATCTCTGCCACGGTGAGCGGGACGGTGGCTGATCCGTTTCTGCAGCCCCCTTTGCCTCCCCGCCGGCCTGGGCTTGTGCTGCGAGTGCGGCCAAGACGGCGTGGGCGAGCATGGCCAGGGTGATGTGCCGATACCAGCCGACATAGCGGCGGACTTCGTACTCGTCCAGGCCGCACTCGTTCTTCGCGGCCTGGAAGCACTCCTCGATCGCCCAGCGGGAGCCGGCGATGCGGACCAGCTCGGCGATCTCGACACCCACGGGTGCGTAGGCCAGGTAGTAGGCCACATCTTCGGGGTCGGACAGGCTGCGGCGGGCCATCACCCACCGGTGATGGGTCGGCGGATCCGGATCGAAGATGATGTTGGCGGGCAACTTGGCCCCGGCCCAGTCGTAGATCCGCGGGCCCTTCGCCCCATCGCCGCAGGACAGCCGCTGCCAGGCATCATCGGGTGCTTCATCGATGAGATGGTCGATGCGCCAGATGCCGGCCAGGGACTTGATCTGCTGGGACTTGGGCACCGCCACCACGTAGCCGACGCCCGTCTGCTCGAGCAGGCGGCGGAAGTGCCAGTCCTGCCCGTAGGCCTCATCCGCGGTCACCCACGACGCCGGCAGGCCGGCGGCCAGGCAGCGGCGGACGATGTCCCGGGCCAGTTCCCCCTTGGTCGCAAAGCCTCGCCCGTCGGGGATCTTGGCCGCCCGGCAGCGGTCACGGTCGGACGTCCAGGCTTTGGGCAGGTAGAGCTCCCGGTCCACCAAGGCCCGGCCTGAGCTGGTGGCGTAGGCGGCGAACACGCCGATCTGACAGTTGTCGATCTTTCCTGAGGTGCCGGTGTACTGCCGACTGACCCCGGCTGAGGTGGTGCCCTTCTTGATGAATCCCGTGTCGTCGATGATCAGCACACCGCCCGGTCCGAGCCGTTCGGCGACGTAGGCACGGACGTCGTCACGCAGGGCGTCCGCGTCCCAGACACTGCTGTTCAGCAGCCGCTGAAAGCCGTCCGGAGTGCGGTGACCTGCCCATTCCGCAAGCTGCCAGCCGTTCTTGCGTGTCGCCCGCCCCAGCAGACCACGGACGTAGTCCCGCATCCGCCACCGCAGATCCGCCCGAGTGAACCTGCCCGCCACCCGAGCGAACACCAACTCCAACTCGCCGGCCCAGCAAGCGGCTTCACTCATCCCCTCCATACCAGGACAACGACAACCACCAGCTCAGGACACGAACCGCTGCTGGAGTATTAGAGGTCGTCTCATTTGGTGGATTTTCGGTAGCAGATGAGGGTGCAGGCGATGCTGGTGAAGGCGAGGAAGTGGCCGGCTTTGCGCTCGTAGCGTCGGTGGAGTCGGCGGCAGCCGGCGAGCCAGGCCATGGTGCGTTCGATGGTCCAGCGGTGTCGGCCCAGCCGCTTGGAGGACTCGATGCCCTTGCGCGCGATGCGGTGGGTGATCCCGCGTTTGCGTACCCATCGGCGCAGGTGGTCGTAGTCGTACCCCTTGTCCGCGTGCAGTTTGGCGGGGCGCCGTCGGCGAGGTCCGCGGCGGGAGCGGATCGGCGGGATGCCGCGGACGAGGGATTCCAGGGCCTGGCTGTCGTGCAGGTTCGCACCGGAGATGCCGACGGAAAAGGGGCAGACCGGTCCGCTCGGTGATCAAGTGGATCTTTGAGCCCTTCTTGCCCCGGTCGACAGGGTTCGGACCTGTCAGCTCCCCCCTTTCATCGCGCGCATGTTCACCGAGTCGATCGCGCACCGGCTCCAGTCCAGATCACCGTGCCTGCCCAGTTCGTCCAGGACCAGACGGTGGAGCTTGGCCCACACCCGGGCCTTGGTCCACTCGGTGAACCGCCGGTGGGCTGTCGGCCCCGAGGGCCCGAACGACGGGGGCAACTGCCGCCACGTGCAGCCCGACGTGGCCACGAAGATGATCGCCGCCAGGACCTCCCGGTCTCCGTACCGACGGCGGCCACCGCCCTGCGGCCGAGACGGAGCGGGCGGTACCACCCGCTCGAACAACTCCCACAACCCATCTGGCACCAGACGCTCAACGATCCCCACGACGCCAGACTACCGAACACTCCAAATGAGACGACTTCTTAGTGGAACCGAATCGAGCATCGACTGTTCTCCCACATCACGATGAACTGGCGGGGCAGGCCGCTGACCAGCCATGAAGTCATCGTGAACAGCATCGCAGCGACCACCACCCGCACGGGGCTGACAGTCCGCGCCGAACTCGACACCGCCCTCTACGAGACCGGCGTCCGCATCAGTGACGGGCAGCTGAACGCCCTGCCGCTGAGCCGCCATGACTGGCACGGCGACTGGAACTACACCCTCCATCCCCAGGAACACCGCCGGGACGGCGTCCTTCCGATCCCGCCCCAGAACGAAGCGGCCCCGGCCGCGACTGGCTGACCCATCCCGCTCTCACCGGCATCCCGCACGAGCAGTGGGACTCGCTGGTCACCGAGCTAGCAGCGGCCCGCGCGGCTCAGCGGGAAGCAGACCCCCAGCAGCGACGCGGCGGCGATCGACGGAAGACCCCTGCCGCTGGCCTCTACACCGGTCGACGCGCCGGCCTCACCCTCGTCGACCGACTCCTGGCCACCATCCTCTACCAGCGGTTCAAGCTCCCCCAGGTCGTCCTCGCCCCGCTCTTCACCGTGACATCCGTGACCCTCAACCGGGCCATCAGCCAAACCCGTCGGCTCCTCCACGACATCGGGCACGCCATCGAACCCGCCGAGACGCAATTGGCCACCCTCGACGATCTCACCGACCTCGCCACACACCTCGGCAGCCCCAAACCAGAGATCAAGACGGCGAGTTATTGATCTGCAAGCCCTGTAACTTACAGGCCTTGGGTGAGGGCCCCCGGCGCCGAGGCGCCAGTGCGGACACGTCCCGGGGTGTCCCCGCCGCGGCCGGACAGCGCGTCGGTCCGCCCACCAGTCCCGGCCGGCACGGTGGCACAGCCGTGGCGCCGCGCCGGCCACGGCGGCAGGCGCGGCGCCATCGACGTCCCGGGCCGGGTGTCGACCGCAGTCTCAGGCCGCGGAGGACGGCCGGCTCCCCGCACCCTCGTCAGAGGACGCTCCCGTGCTCCCGCTCTTCGGTGGTGACAGCCTGCAGGACGCTTTTCAGGACGGCGGGGAAGCGCTGGAGGGTGTCCTCCCGCAGCGACACGAAGCAGCGTGTGCCCTCCATCCGGTGATGGGTCAGTCCTGCCTCGCGCAGTGTCCTCATGTGGTGACTCAGGGTCGAGGGGGTGACGTCCACCTCGAAATCGCCGCGCTGATGCTCTCCGTGGTCCGCCAGGATCTTCATGATCGACAGGCGGGCGGGATCTCCGAGCGCCGAGAATATCCGGACGAGCCGGACGTCCCGTACGTCGGGGTGATGGGGGTGCTTGGGCATGCGGCGAGTCTACGTCCATGATCTATGTTTGACGAACATCGATGTATGGTTCATTGTGCAAGCCGAGGAGACCGTGATGGATTTTTTGGTACGTATCGATGTGCGCCGCGCCTATGACCTTTCGGCCGAGGAGAGGGCCGACCTGATCAAGCGGGAACAGACCCGGGGCCGTGAGCTGCACGCGGAGGGGGTGCTGCGGCACATCTGGCGCGTGCCCGGTACGCGTGCCAATGTCGGCATCTGGTCGGCCGCGGACGCGGACGCCCTGGAGGGGGCGCTGGAGAGCCTGCCGATCCGGCCGTACGCGGAGATAGAGGTGACCGCGCTGGCCACGCTCGCCATGGTGAAGGAGGATCCCGGCGCCTGGGTGTGCCACAGCGGTTGACGGGGCGGCGCGGCCTACCCGGGACCTGACGGGCCGCCCCCCATGGCGCTCGGTGGCGGTCCGAGGGGTGTCGTGATCCTTCAGGCCGGTCGCCGCAGCCGCAGCCGGAGCCGGCGGCATGGACACCGATGCCCCGCGGTGCCCCGACGTACCGGGTGGCCGGCATCGTCGGTGCCGCCTCCGGGCGGCGCACCGCGGCGCGACTACGCCCGGCCCGGACCGTGGGCGGGAATGGGTGGGGGAGTCCGTGCTGCTGCCGACGTTGACGACCACGGGGTCGTCCGAGTGGTGCGGCGGCGGGGTACCGACCCGCCCGAGGCATGCCACGTACCACCAGCAGCCCGAAAGCGTGGGTCACCGTCGAGCCGGCGCGCCCGGTGTCACCGGCGCGGTCATGGCTGCGAAGCCGGCCTCGAATCCGTGGGCCCCGTCCGTAAGGTCGAACGCTTCAACCGCACCCTGCTCCACGAATGGGCCCACGCACGCCCCCACCGCTCAGAAGCCGAACGACGTGCGGCATTCCCCGACCGGCTGCACACCTACACTCACCACCGCGGACACACCGCACTGAAAGGCCGACCACCCGCCAGCCGCGTCCCCCACCTCACAGGGCAATACACCTAGGTACTGAGCGGCACGGCGATGCCGAGCACCGGCAGGTAGCCGGTGGCCAGAGCCCCTCCGTCGCACGGGCTCGACCGTTTCGCTGTCCCGGCCGGGCCGGGCCGGAGCGGTTTGCCCTCCAGGTGAGGGACTCGAGATCACTCGAAGAAATGACGACGGTAGCGCGGGTTCATATGATCCAGGGAAAGGAGCACATAGAACGAGGCCACTCTGACATCCGGATCGTACGCCGGCTCGCCACAGATCCAACTACCCAACCGCAAATACCCGCGCAACAGTGGTGGAATGGCGAGACTGTCCACATCGACAGTGTCATCACTCAAGAGGCGCTCATGCGCGGCGACCCGAAATTCGGGCGGCGCCATGTACTTCTCGCGCAGCGTTTTCCATGTGACAGTGGATTCACTTTCGCCGCCCCGTAGATGAACCCAGGCGCAGCCACCCAGCCAGCGATACCCGGTCCTGCGCATGTACTGACCGATACCACTCCAGATCAAATTTATGACCGCGCCGCTCCGGTGGTCGGGGTGTACGCACGAGCGCCCCGTCTCCACCAGATCGGCGGAGATGGGCCGCAGGGGGCCGAGGTCGAAGGTCCGGTCCCCGAACCGCTCTCCCACGAGCGCTGCGCAGCGCGGTGTCATCATGCGGTACGTTCCGACGATCTTCCGGCTGCTGTTCTCGCGCACGATCAGATGGGCGGCGTGTTCGTCGAACTCGTCGGCGTCGAATCCATTGGTCAGGCTGGACATATGGGCGCCGAATTCAGCTGCGAACACATCGTGACGCAACTGCTGAGCTTCGCGCACTTCGTCCCGGTCGGCAACCGTCAGGCTGTAGCCTGGAACGGAGGAAAAAAACCTGGATTCACTGTCCGCTGTGTCGGCATCAATTATGGAAACACTTCGGTCCCTGTGGTGCACAGGATGAAAATTATTACTCATGCTTCAAGTTCCTTTTCCTTCCGGGCCTCTTCGGTCGGACGGCGCCTCTGTTCCGCGTCGAGTGGTCAGAATACATACGCAGGCCCGGAGCAGACGTACCTGTCACGTTTCGATTCATGGATTTCGGTGCGGCGCCACGCGGGTTCGATTCATGAGGGGGCGGACCACCGTGATCGTCGTGGCACCGCGGGGCCATGGTGGCAGAGGTACGGCGCACGCTCGACCGCGGGTCCGGCAACTCAGTCGCGGGTCCGGCAACTCAGTGTCCTGTCACGCCAATTGTGTCACCTGCGCCCGCCTGCGCCGGACGCGCCTCGGACGGCTCCGCCTCGCCGCCGCCGGAGCCCGGCTGCCCGACCTGGCCGGGACCACCGGTCCGGCCTGCGAACCGAGGGACGAACCGGGAGGCGGAAAGCCGGCGACGCCGTCCGCCGGGTCCGGTACGACCGCACGGATTCGCCCGGAGGACCCGTGTTCCCTCCGGGCCCGAACACACCGCTACAGGTACGGCGCCGAGCCCGTCCGCGGATTTCATCGCACCCGCCCGGCCGTGCCCGAGGCGGAGTCAGGACGCGGTACGGGACGCCCGTCGTACCGGCCAGGCGATCAGGGTCACGGCCAGGGCGGCCACCGCGAGCGCCGAGCCGGTGACCAGGACAGCTGCCGGATCCCAGAGCTTGCCCAGCACCTGCACGAGGACGGGGACGGCGAATCCGACATAGGTGAGGCTGTAGAACACGGCGATGACGGTCGAGATGTTCCGCGGGCCGGCGAGCGACTCCGCGAGCTGCAGACCGCTCACCAGCAGAAGACCGTAGGCCGAGCCGAGGACGACGGCCGTCGCCAGCAGCAGGACCAGCGAACCGGTGGCGACGGTGAGCGCCGCGGCGAGCAGTCCGGCGATCACTGATGCCATGCCGGTCCGGAACGGTGCCGCCGGGGACCGCCGGGTCAGACGCCGCGCCCAGGGCTGCACCGCGATGCCGCTGCCCAGGGTGACGGCGGCGACCACGCCTCCGCCGACGGCGCCGTACCCGCCCAGAGGCACCAGGACGGGCAGCGCGGCGAGCGACACCGTCGCGGCCCCGAAGACCCAGGGCGCGGTCGGGAGCACCGCCGTCAGAAAAAGACGGCTGGTCAGCACCTTCAGGGGCCCGTCACCGTGGTTCGACGAGTGACTGTCACGTCCGGCGGCGGGCGGAGCCGACTCAGGAGCACGCCACACCACCGGCAGCGTCAGTACCACCAGAACGATGTGCACCAGGTAGGCCGTGGTCTGCGGAGAGGGTAGCCACTGGACGATGACGCCGGAGAGCAACGGTCCGAGCGCGAACCCGGCGGTCAGCGCGACCGCCGAACGGCGCGCTCCCGCCCCCGCGGCCCTCGCGGTGTCGGAGAGCTCCTTGATCCATGCCGTTCCCGGCCCGAACGCGGAACCGGCGCTGACTCCGACCAGGACCCGCCCGGCCAGGATCGTCCCGAACGCCCCGCCGGAGAAGAGGATCACCGCGGAGCCGAGTGCGGACAACAGCAGGGCGGCCAGCAGAATGCGCCGCCGGCCGAGCCGGTCCGAAACCCGGACCATGACCAGCAGCGCCGGAATGAGCCCCAGCGCGTAGGCCCCGAAGAGGGCGTTGACCTGGGGTCCGCTCAGGTTTCCTCGGTAGACCTGGAGGACGGAGGCGAACATGTTCGCGCCCCACCCCACGGTGAAGACAGCGGCCGCGGGCCGTGTCCACGCGGCCCGCGTGACTGCTGCCGACGTCCTTGCCGTGGCCGGCGTGACGATGCCGGAAGGCCCCGCGCCTCGGTTCCGCCCGCCGTCACCGGTGCTTCGCGGGCGGATAGCGGCGTGCTGACGAGGGGGAGCCGTGATCTCTGAAGTATCCATGGCCACGACACTAAACTATGAGTAGACCGGTCGTATATAGCTCGCGGTTTTTTCTGAGCCGGTCCGCCCCCAGGGCCGGGGAGTGGACCGCTCCGTCACCGGCGTGCGACTCGGCTGCCGCGCCGCGCCGCGCCGCGTCCGACGCCCGGCTGTGCGAACAGCCGGAGGTCGGTCGACGTGTGGGGACCGCGCTGAGGGACCTCTTCGTCGGGTGCTGATTTCCGCGCTCTCGCCTCGGCGTCCTGGCCGTGTGGTGTGCGGACTTGGGGGGTCGGTGTTGCTGGTCATCTTCATGTCACCCACTTTCGTAATCGTCTCGGCTACAGTTATGTTAATGTAGCCACGCCGGTGACGGAAAGGTGAGATCGTCGTATTCACGCAGGTGGGAGCGGCGGCTTGGGGAGCCCTTCGAACCGGCTGGGCGCGTCTGACGTCGTGCTCGGCGCTGCGCGTGCCGGTGTGTCCGGCGTGTCGGCTACTGCCCCGGTCCGTGTCCGTGGGGTGGCGGCACTTACCACTCGAAGAGCGATGAACGACACCTCTCAAGGAGATGTAGATGGATATGAAGGCGAAGATGAAGAGTGTGCTGCGTCCGTCTCGCCGGCGTGTTTCCGCGCTCGCGGCCGTTGCGGGTGTGGCTGCCCTTGGTCTGGCGTCCGTGATGCCGGCTTCCGCGGTTACCGCCGAGCCCGCCGGGCGGGGGGCGAAGCCCACGGTGGTGCTGGTGCACGGGGCCTTCGCGGACTCCTCCAGCTGGAACGGAGTGATCACGCGTCTGCGGCGCGCGGGGTATCCGGTGGAGGCTCCCGCCAATCCGCTGCGCGGCGTGGCGAGTGACTCGGGCTACCTGGAGAGCTACCTCCGAAGCGTGAAGGGTCCGATCGTGCTGGTCGGCCACTCCTACGGTGGTTCGGTGATCAGTGATGCCGCTGCGGGCAATTCGCAGGTCAAGGCTTTGGTCTATGTTGCCGCGTTCGTTCCCGACAAGGGTGAGACCCTCGCCGAACTCGGCGACAGGTTCCCGGGGGCGACGCTCCCCTCGGTCCTCGATGCCGTGCCCTATCCGCTGCCCGGCGGAGGCACCGGCACCGATCTCTACGTCCAAAAGGGCAAGTTCCACGACGCGTTCGCCGCCGACGTGCCCAGGTCGGTCACCGATCTCATGGCCGTCACCCAGCGTCCGCTGGCCGCCTCCGTCTTCGATGAGAAGACCACCAAGACGGCCTGGAAGACCATCCCTTCCTGGGATCTGGTCACCACCGAGGATCATGCGATCGCGCCGGCCGAGCAGCGGTTCATGGCCGAACGTGCCCACGCGCACACCGTCGAGGTCGACTCCTCGCACGCGGTCGCCGTCTCTCACCCCGGCGCGGTCACCCGTCTCATCGAGCAGGCCGTCCGAGCCACCTCCGAGTAGCCCCTGGGGTGTCTGTGTCGATCATGACCTGCGGTCTTCGGCCGTCGGTGGGGTGATCGGCGGGTTTGTCGGCGCGGGCATGATTGACGGTTGAGTAGACCGGTCGTATAGTTGTGGTTGTCGGAGCGCGGAACACACTGTGGAGGTTGGGCGTCATGGGACGTATCAAGGTCGGTACGGAAAACAGCGCGGACATCGAGCTGCATTATGAGGACAAGGGATTGGGTCAGCCGGTGGTGCTGATCCACGGTTATCCGCTGGATGGGAACTCGTGGGAGGGTCAGACGTCGGCGCTGCTGGAGGCCGGTTACCGGGTCGTCACCTACGACCGCAGGGGTTTCGGCAAGTCGAGCCAGCCCTCGACGGGGTACGACTACGACACCTTCGCCGCGGACCTGAACGCGGTGCTGGAGGCGCTGGATCTGCACGAGGCGGTACTGGTCGGGTTCTCCATGGGCACCGGTGAGGTGGCCCGCTACCTGTCCGTCTACGGTTCGGCGCGGGTGGCCAAGACCGTGTTCCTGGCCTCGCTGGAGCCGTTTTTGGAGATCACCGACGACAACCCCGACGGTGCGGCGCCCGCCTCCTTCTTCCAGGGTGTCTCCGAGGCGGTCAAGAAGGACCGGTACGCGTTCTTCACCGACTTCTACAACGACTTCTTCAACCTCGACGAGAACCTGGGCACCCGCGTCAGTGAAGAAGCGGTCCGCAACGCCTGGAACGTCGCCGCGGGATCGGGGGCCATCGCCTCGGCCGCCGCACCCCTCGCCTGGCCCACCGACTTCCGCGCCGACATCCCTAAGATCGACGTCCCGGCTTTGATCGTCCACGGCACCGCCGACCGGACCCTGCCCATCGACGCCACCGGCCGGCGCTTCGCCAAGGCCCTGCCCACCGCCCAGTACACCGAGATCGACGGCGCCCCCCACGGACTGCTGACCACCCACACCGCCGAAGTCAACGAAACCCTGCTGACCTTCCTCGCCCAGTAAGCCGCACCCCACCGTAAGCCGCACCCCTGCGTAAGCCGCACCCCTGCGTAAGCCGCACCGCTGCCTGGCCGGCCGCTCCGGCAGGCCGGCCGTGCCCGCACCCTCGCGCCCCGCTTCATTACGTCCCCTGCACCGCTCGCCTCGCCAGGGGTGATCGGCCTACTGATCTACAGGAAGTCATCATGAAGGTTCTGATCGTTCTCACCTCGCACGACAAGCTCGGCGACACCGGCCGCACGACCGGGTTCTGGCTGGAGGAACTCGCCGCCCCCTACTACCGGTTCCAGGAGGCCGGCTGGGACATCACCCTCGCCTCCCCGAAGGGCGGCCAACCGCCGCTGGACCCCAAGAGCAACGAACCCGCCAACCAGACCGACCAGACCCGCCGCTTCGAAGCCGATCCCGAAGCCACCCGCGCCCTGGCCACCACCGTGCGCCTGGACTCGGTCGCCGCCGACGACTACGACACCGTCTTCTACCCCGGAGGCCACGGCCCCCTGTGGGACCTGGCCGAGGACGCCGACTCCGCCCGTCTGATCGAGACGACCCTGCGTTCCGGCAAGCCCCTGGCCCTGGTCTGCCACGCCCCCGGTGTCCTGCGCCACACCGTCAACGAGGACGGCACCCCGCTGGTCCGGGACCGCAAGGTCACCGGCTTCACTAACACCGAGGAGGAAGGCGTCGCCCTCACCGACGTCGTCCCCTTCCTCGTCGAGGACGAACTCAAGAAGCTCGGTGGCCTTTACTCCAAGATCGGCGACTGGCAGCCCTACGTCGTCCAGGACGGCCTGCTCATCACCGGCCAGAACCCCGCCTCCTCCGGCCCCGCCGCCGACGCGCTCATCGCACTCACCACGGCTCGGGCCGGATCCGTCGATAAGGAGAGCCCGTCCGTCTCCGCGTGAAAGGTCTCTCCCGTACTTCCGGCCCGCCAGGCTCCAGCCCGGCGGGCCGGAAGCGCTACGCGCAACGGACCCGAGCCAACCACCGCCTTACGGCACAGCCCTCCACGGCCGGCGGAAAGGATCACAATCGCATACCCTCCAGAAGCAGCGCCGCCCCCGGAACACCTTGCGAGATGTCCCACACGGTGAAGCGCCCCAAAGCCGCCGCCACAGCATGGGCAACCGTACGGTCGATCGGCCGACCGGCGACAGGAAGGTGGCGGGCATAGAGGCACTGGCCCCAGTCCCAGTCCCGGTGCCTGTCGGCGAATCAGCGCACCAGCACCGTGGCCAGCGCGGCACCGCCGCTCGGCTTCGTGCTCCTGGCGCTCTGGCACGTCAGCGCGGTGCCGCCGGCGAACGAATGCGGCGGTGATCCGGTCGTTCCCGGCCCCCACCGCGGGCCAGGCTGCGGACCCAGGTGAGCCGGCTGACGGCGTCACGGGCTGAGACGGTCGACGCGCAGGTCGGCGAAATGCGCCGAATCGAGAGGGACCTGTACGACGGAACCCAGGTCCGCCCGGCGTCACTTACGGACTGGCGTAGAACACCCGTGTCCGGCGGTTCGCCGGACACGGGCGACGTGTGTGTCTGCTCCTACACGTGCAGGAGCCGGCGAGTGATCGCCATAGTGGCGTCGAGGGGCTCGAGACTCCGATGGATCTTGGCCATGACACTGGCACCGAGCCACATGTCGTAGAGGATCTGTGCCGTCTCGCGCGGAGCGCCGTCAATCACGACCGATCCGTCCGTGAGGCCACTGGTGATGGCCCGCTCAAGGCGGTCGACGATCGCGCTTGTGCCCTCCCTGAGGGCCAGTCGCATCGGTTCGGAGAGGTCGGAGACCTCGGCTCCGAGCTTCACGGCGAGACACTTGCCCTGGCACTCGTCGAAGCTCTGCGTTTCCCGCCACACCTGCCAGTAGGACATCAGTCGCTCGGCGGCGGACCGGCCGGGCTGTGTGAGTACCTGGTCCATGTCGGCGAGGTACTCGTCGAAGTAGCTCTTCAGCAGGGCCTCACCGAAGGCGTCCTTGGAGGAGAAATAGTGGTAGAAGGACCCCTTCGGTACGCTGGCCTCCGCGAGCACCTCGTTGAGACCGACCGCGGAGTAGCCCTTATGCGCGATGATTCGCTGAGCGGCGTTGAGGATGTTCCGACGGGTGTCGGCACTGCGTGCTGTGATGACTGGCATGTTCCATACTCTATTCTATGAATAGACCAGTCGTATAGATATTGTTGCGAAAGTGCCGACCGTAGCCGTTCGCTCCCGACCTGCACCTGGGTCAGGGTTCTCGCCCAGGTGCCGTCGCGCCGCCAGCACCGGAACAGGTCGTCAACCCCGGTCCCGTAGCCGCACCTTCCCGGCATGTCACGCCCCAGGGGGCCCGGTCCGGGTCCGCCGCCGTATGCCGTCCGTCAACTGCCGTCGCGTCCTCCCCTGCTCCTTGAGGTGGCGTCCCGGGGTGATTGGGTCGCGTGATGCCCGATCACGTGTCCTCGGTGAGTTCCCGCAGTGATCGAAGCAATTCCGTACGCTGTGCCTCGTCGAGAGGTGCGAAGAGGTCCTGCAGCACGCCGGTCGACAGCCGTCGACCCTGCGCGAGCACTGCATGCCCCGCCTCGGTGAGGACGTGCTCGAGGCGTCGCCCGCGGCCTGCGGACCGAGCGATGAGTCCACGATCCACAAGGCGGCTCGCGAGGGTGCCGAACGCCTGATCGCTCTGGAACGTCGCGACGGCGAGTTCGTGCCCGGAGGCCCCAGGCATTCGCTCGATGGCGCGCAGGGCGTCCCACTGGACGAGGCTGACCCCGATTTCGCGCAGCGCGGCATCCATCGCGCGGTGGTTCCGGTGCTGCGCACGCTTGATCGCCTGCCCGAGGGCTTCTAGGTCGGTCGTCATGGTGCTACGGTATCAACACCGGTATATAAACATGTTGATTCATTGAGGAGCATCATGGACATCTCCCTTCCCGAGGACCTTCCCGTCGTTCAGGCCGGCGCCCCCGAGTCACGCACGGCACTCGTGCTGCACGGCGGCGGCGGGCCCCGGACCGTCGCGCCCATAGTGGGACACCTCGCGAACACCATGCACGTGCTCGCGCCGACGCATCCCGGCTGGGAGGGCACAGCACGCCCCGACTCCATCACCTCGGTCGCGCAACTCGCGACCGGTTACCTCACGCGCCTGCTCGAGCACGGAGAGCATGACGTCGTACTGATCGGGTCCTCGATCGGCGGGTGGATCGCCCTTGAGATGGCGGTGCAGGCCGCCGCCGACGAGCGGTACGCAGGACTGATCGGGTCCGTGGTCGATATCGACGGCGTCGGTGCGGTTGTGGAGGGCGAGCCTGTCGCGGACTTCTTCGCCCTCGATGCCCGCGGGCTCGCCGAGGCCGCCTGGCACGACCCGGAGCGCGGATACGTCGACCCGGCCGGCTTCACCGATGAGCAGCGCGCGATCCAGCAGGCGAACGGACGCGCGATGGCCGCCATCGCCGGCACGAGCATGAGCGACCCGACGTTGCTCGGCCGGCTCGGCACGGTGAACGTCCCGACGCTCGTCGTGTGGGGCGAGAGCGACCGGATCGTCACGCCGGCATACGGGCGGGCCGTCGCACATGTGGTGCCGGGCGCGCAGTTCGCCGAAATCCCGGAAGCCGGACACCTCCCGCACCTCGAAGCCCCGGACGCGACCTGGGCGGCGATCGACCCGTTCCTGGCCAAGTCATAGCCCGGCCTCGATTTTTCGTGAGGATCCGCCGACGGAGTCGGTGGGTTCTTTCGTCTTCCGGAGCTGATGGTGGGCAGGTCAGCGGCCCGGTAGTCGCGCCGGCCAGGTGCTCCCGCAGCTCCCACAGGGACAGTGAGCCGCCGGACGGGAACACGAAGGCGATTGCACGATCTCGTCCTTGCTGGATAAGACCATGGCCGAACTCAGGCAGGTGCCTCACTCGCGCCCGTCAGCGGGGGCGGCGCGTGCCGCGGCCACTGCGCGCCCACCTGTTCCACGACAGCGGCCCGGAACGCCTCCAAGAGAACGCATCCGGGATACATCCCGAACGCTCCGTACTCCCAGCGGTAGTAGCACGACCAGTAGCTCACCGCGCGCCGCTCAGTGCGTGCGAAGAAGGCCGGGTTGCGAGCGATGAACTCCCCGTAGAGTCGGCGCTGGGTTGAGCCCGGCTCCGCTAACCCGGGCAGCCCCCGGCCGATCGACCCAATGGTCTGCAACACATATTCGCCGGCCAACCGCACCAGGGACGGGACCGCCCACGGCTCATCCGACGCCGTCATCCGCTCGAGGCGCCGCTGGCGGACCCGGCCATCGTGGTGCCGGGAGTACCGGCAGTGCAAAATCATCTGCTGGGTTCCGGACAGGGCCCGCTCGGTTCCGGCGTCCGGCTCCTCGTTGTAGATGCGCGGTGGAATGGCGACGGTCTCGCCCCGCACCTCGACCTCGAAGGGCATCATCGGTGCGGAGCTGGCCTCCGGCATGACCGCCAGGACACGAAGCACCTCACCGGCAAGACGGGTCGGAAATGCCGCCACCAGGGCGCGGGCGACGTTCGACGGATCACGAGGCAACTGCACAACAGGAGGATGGGCGGCGAACCCCTCGGTCTCTCAACCGCCCACCTCAACGTTGCGGGACACCCCTTGGCGTCAACTGAAGGTCGAGCAGGACGCCGGCTTGCCCGAGCGGTAGCCCGTCGCGAACCAGCGCTTGCGTTCCGCCGACGATCCGTGGGTCCAGGTGTCGGGGTCGACGCGGCCCTGGGAACCCTGCTGGATCCGGTCGTCGCCCACGGCGGCCGCGGCGTCGAGAGCGTCGTCGATGTCGGCCGGGGTGACCTTGTCGAGGAGCGGGCGGCCGGTTTTCCGGTCGGGCGTGGACTGGGCGTGGTGGGCCCACACGCCCGCGTAGCAGTCCGCTTGGAGTTCCAGCTTCACCGACGCGCTGTCCGCGCCCCGGCGGCCGTCTCCGACCTTGCCCATCGTGCCGAGCAGGTCCTGGACGTGGTGCCCGTACTCATGGGCGACGACATACGCCTGGGCGAAGGGGCCGCCCCTGGCGCCGAAGCGCGAGGTGAGCTCACGGAAGAAGCCGACGTCGAGGTAGACCTCCTTGTCGCCGGGACAGTAGAAAGGCCCGACGTCGCTGCTGGCGGTCCCGCACGCGCTCTGGGTGCTCGACGCGAACAGCACGGTCTTCGCCGGCTCGTACGCGCGGTTCTCGGCCCTGAACTCGGACGTCCAATACTCCTGCACACTGTTAACGACGCCGACGACCCGACAGTCCGTACGCTCATCGGCGTCCGCACCCGAGCGGCAGTCGTTGCGCACATCCTGCGTGCCGGACGCCGCAGGGCCCGCGGGGCTGCCGTCGTCACCGCCGCCGGTCGCATCGATGCCGAAGAACAGCGCGATCAGCAGCCCGACGATGCCGACCGCTCCGCCGCCCACGGCCAGGCCGCCACGGCCCATGCCGCGCCGGTCGTCCACCTGCGAGGTGTCCAGCCCCGCGTTGTCGTCGAAGTCCATCCGCCGCCACCTGCCCTCATCCGTCCCTCCGGTCGAACAGCGGATGCCCCGGCACGGCGTTTTCATCTTTCTTCCGGCGCCCGAACCCCCCGGTGAGGTGCGCACCGCATCCGACCCGGACACGACGGTGGAAGTCTGCTGGCGCGCCGTTCCGCACTCACGCCCGCGGTCACCCCTGGCCAGTGCCGGCCTGGACTGACCGGCGTTCGGAGGTTCTTCTCCCGCTGTGTCATGTGGCCTTCGCGGCCGCCTTGCGTTCCCTGACGATCGGCATGGTGCGTTCGTTCGTGGCCGTACTCCGGCCGGACCGCCTCACCGCCTGGCTCGCCAGGGTCGGTGCGGTTCTGGCCGCCCTTCGCACTACAGACGACTGCACATCCCCCATCGGCCAGCAGCCCGCGTATCTCGCCGATCGCGCGGGTGAGGGCGGAGCGGTCGGCACCGAACAGCAGTCCCAGCACCGCGTGCGGCAGATCGTGCCGCAGATGGATCGGCGTGGCCACCAGCCGGTCGGCGAACACCGGCCGATGCCGGACACCTGCCGCACGCTTTCCGGCCCCGCCGCGAACTTCGTGGCGATGCCTCTCGGCCACGGGCCGGCCAGCTCCCCAACCGGACAGGCCAGGTGTTCCCAGGAGCTCCCCGTGAACACCCGATGCGTGGGAACCGTCCGGCTGACCATGGCCGTCACAGCAGGATCATGCCACCACCGGCAAGGACACCCCACCCGCAATCACGCACCAGCCCGTAAGGGACGATCGGGTTACGCCGGCGGTCGAGACGGGGAGTGGTCAAGGCGATACCGCCTTCGGTGGGTGAGCCGTAGGCCCGGTGGTGCCGACGAGGATTTTGTGCCCCCTCAGCAGGATCCAGGTGCCGCCGGCGCTGCGCAGGAAGTGTGTCGCGCCTTCCTCTCGGCTACCAGGTCCTTCACCCCGTTCAGCCCCAGGTCCCGTCCCGTCTCCGGGCGTCCCTCTCGTTTCCCCTGATCATTGGCGAAGTCGAGAACGGTACTCGCCCGGGGCCGTGCCTCGGACACGTCTGAAGGCACGGCTGAAAGCGTGCGGAGAGGCGTAGCCGACCGCGCTGGAGATCGACTCGACCGGCTCATCGGTGTCGCGGAGCCGGACTGATGCCAGGTCGATGCGCCACTGCGTCACGTACGCGCCCGGCGTCTGTCCGAGGGCGGACTGGAAATGCCTGGACAGCGTCGCCCGGGAGACGCTCGTCGCGGCGGCCAGGGTCTCCGTGGTCCAGGGGTGTTCCGGTTGGGCGTGGACACATGCCAGGGCGTCGCGCACGACCGGATCACGCATCGCTCCCAGCCACGAGCCGGACTGCTCCTCCGGGTGGCGGGCCAGCCAGGCGCGTACGAACTGGACGAGCAGAAGGTCGACGATGCTGTTGATGGCGGCGGTGGTGCCGATCTGGGGCTGTGCGAGTTCCGCCCTGAGGAGTTCGACGGTCCTTCTGAGCTGCGCGTTCTGGCGGGCTGTGACGTGCATCGGCCGGGCGAGGGAGGTGAACACCGGTGTGCTCACCTCCGGGTCCTTCTCATAGTGCAGGACGATCACTTCTGTCTGCACCGGCACCGAGCCCAGCAGCAGGGCTCGGCCATCGCCAAAAGCCCTGGCCGCCGCCTCACGGTCGCAGGAACCCATCGTCACGCTGGTGCCGCTGGCTATCCCGTGTGCGGTGCCCGGCGACACCAGGACGGCGTCTCCGGCCTGCGCCTGAAAAGGTTTCTCGCCTGTGACGTGGAGCCACATCGTGCCGCGGGACACCACGTGCAGTGCCGCTCCTGGATAGGAGTCCAGCCACAGGCCCCAGGTTCCTCCGGCCTTCAGCACGCCTCCGAGCGCCCCGCGCGCACCCGAGACACGCAAGACCTCCGCCAGCACATCCATGGGTCCATTCTCGTCCATCGCCGCGCACCGTCCACCGGCGGGCGACGGCGCATGTGTCCTCATCCAGAGCTTCAGGTCACGTCGAGAACGATCTTTCCGTGCACCTTCCGTGCGAACAGCGCCTGGACGGCGTCGTCCACGTCCTGCCAGTCGCCTCGCAGTCCGACCGGTGCCGAGAGCCTCCCGGCGGCCATGAGGCCCAGCAGGTCCGTCAGCTCCCCGCTGGTCGGCGTCATGTCGCCGTAGGTGGCGATGCTGCGGGGTTCGCCGAAGCCGAACAAGGCTCCTGACGGGAAAGTGGTTTCCTGCCCCGAGGAGTAACCGACCAGGTGGATGGTGCCGCCCTCGGCGAGGGAACTCCACGCCTGGGCCACCAGCGGCCCGCCGACCGTGTCCAGGACGAGGTCGAACCGGTACTCGGTCCCAGCCAGGTCGGTCAGGACCTCGTCGGCGCCGAGTTCGCGGAGTCCGGCGGCCCGGCCCGGCGAACCGACGAGTGCCGTCACCCGGGCGCCCGCCAGCGCCGCCAACTGGACGGCGAAGTGCCCCACGCCCCCGCTGGCGCCGGTGACCAGGACGTTGCGCGCCAGCAGGGAACGCTTGCGCAGCACCCGGAGTGCTGTGACTCCGGCGATCCCCAGCGCGGCGGCGTCGGCCAGGTTCACGCCCGCGGGGACGGTGCCGAGCGAGGCGGGGCTGACTGCCACCCGCTCCGCCCACGCGTGGGGAGCCATTCCCAGTGCGACGCGCGTACCTTCGGGTGGCCCCGAGCCGTCGGATGCGGCGCGCACCACGACGCCGGCCGCGTCGTGACCGTGCACAGCGCCGGCCGGCCACTGGTGCGCGTAGTTCAACTCTCCGAAGTTGAGGCCGATGTGCCGTATCTCCACCAACGCCTCACCGGCGGACGGTACGGGCTCATCGACATCGGCGAACCGGATGGGTCCGGCCTCGCCGTGAGCGACCACAAGGGCGCGCATGTGATGTGCTTCCTTCTCTCGTAAAACGCCGGAACACTCGGCGTGGCAGCGGAGAGCGTGCGAACGCCGCACTGCCGCCTTCTTGAAACCCTATGCAGGACCGGGGCAGCGACCAGTCCCGTGAGAATCGATCAGTTGACGATCTGTGTCAGTGCGACTCGCGGCGCATCGGGCGACCGCGTCGACGACCGGGGCGGGCGTACCGCTCCGGGGAGCGTACGGAGGCGTGGCGGGAGCGGGCCGGCAACATCGGAGTGGAGGTGCCAACCTCGGCGTCGTGTCAGGGCACTGTGACGTAGCCGGCGGAGCGTCCACCCATCCAGGTCCTCGATGTCCTCGGTCGAGGCGAGCGGGTTGGCCAGCAGCCGGGTGTTCTCCTCGAAGATCTCTTCGGCCCGTCCTTGGCGGTGATCCTTCGGCGTTTGCCCTGCGGGTACAGGTCCTCCATGTTCAGGCACAGCTTCAGGCACAGCACCTCATCGGCCCGTGCGGCGAACTCGTAGAGCATCTCCCACCGCGTCTTCTCCCGCAGGGGCGATCTCCAGCTGGGCAGATCGGCATGGCTCGGTGCGCTCGCTCGTCATCGTGCCCGACAGCGCGGGACGCGCCGTTCCGGCCGACGATCAGGGCCACCTGTGTCCGATTGGCTCTTTGCCGAGCTGCGGCCCATGCTTCACCTTGCACCTCATGGACCAGATGCAAGGCGAAACCGACCTATTCAGCTCGGCTGAGGCGGCCGAACTCGTGGAAGTCACGCGGGCGTTGATTGGGATCGACACCGTCAACCCACCTGGCAACGAGCGCGCGGTGGCGCAGCTACTGCTCGATCGCGCGCTTGAGTGGGGTCTGGAGGGTGAGATCGTGGAGCTGTCTGCAGACAGGGCGAACCTGCAGCTGCGGCTCCCCGGCTGCAGCGCCGATCGGCCGGCGCTGATGTACTGCGGGCACTTCGACACCGTGCCGCTCGGCGGTGCCCCGTGGACGCACGCTGCTCACGGTGCCCATCTCAGCCCCGAGGGTGTTCTGTGGGGACGTGGCGCGGTCGACATGAAAGGCGGTGTCGCGGCGATGGTGTGCGGTATGGCAGCGCTCGCGCGCAGGTCAGCGCGATTTCCCGCCGAGATCCGGTTCCTCGGCACGATCGGTGAGGAAGTCGACTGCGCAGGCGCGCGTGCCGCGCTCGACGCCGGTGCGATGGACGGTGTCGGCCAGCTCGTCATTGCCGAGCCGACCAACATGGAGCTGGTCGTCGCTCACAAGGGTGCGCTGTTCCTGGAACTGACAGCGCGAGGACGTGCGGCGCACGCGGCGATGGCCGAACAGGGAATCAATGCCGTCAGCCACATGATGCGTCTGCTCGGACGCATCGAAGAACTGGATTTCGGTGTCGGCGAGTACCCGCTGCTGGGCCGCCCGACCGTCACCGTCGGGACGATCACCGGTGGGTCGGTCGTCAACATCGTCCCTGACCGCTGCGTGGCGCAGGTCGACCTTCGGACGACGCCCGCCGTCGATCACCAAACGCTGCTCGCGATGCTCGCTCACCTGGTTGACGCTCATCGCGTCGACGGCGTCGAGTTCGACTTGCATGTGACCGGTGATTACCCGCCCGTCGGGACCGCACCCGATGACCCGCTCGTGACAGCCGCCGACCGCGTGTTGCGAACGCTCGGTGACGACGCACCGCACAAGACAGCTGTCAGCTACTTCAGTGACGGCTCGATCCTCCAGCCACCGACCGGTCTTCCGACACTGCTGTGCGGTCCGGGCGACCCCACTCTCGCCCACCAGACCGACGAGCGGATCGACGTCGCACAGCTCATCCGGGCCGCACGCTTCTTCTCCGAGCTTCCCTACGAGGTGTTCGACCAGTGAACGGCAGCAGGCTTGTGCGCTCCTGGTCGCCGCCTACCGGCGTACGTACCTCACCTTGCGCCCACTGGCTCCGTCGTTCGGGGTGTCGAAGTCCGCGGCCGACCGGATCGTCGACCACCTCGGCCCGTCCCTCGTGCTCCAGCCCCTGCAGACGGTTCCGTAAAGACGCCGTGCTGATCGTGGAGGGCACTTCGGTGCCCACGCGCCACCACGCGGTCGCCGAGCAGCCGAAGAACTACCGGTACTCCACCAACCACCAGGTCGTCATCGACGCCGACACCCGGCTCGTCGTCGCCGTCGGCCGGCCGCTGCCCGGCAACCGCAACGACTGCAAGCCGTGGGAGGAGTCCGGCGCGAAGGACGCCGTCGGCTGCACCACAGTGATCGCGGACGGCGGTTATCACGGCACCGGCCTGGTCATTCCGCACCGCCGCGAACGCGGCCGGACCGAACTCCCGAGCTGGAAGGAGGGCCACAACGCCTCGCACCGCAAAGTCCGCGCCCGCGTCGAGCACGCCTTCGCCCGCATGAAGACCTGGAAGATCCTCCGTGACTGCCGCTCGAAAGACGACGGCGTCACCACGCCATGCTCGGCATCGCCCGGCTCCACACCCTCACCCTTGCCGGATGACCGGGAAACAACGCTGGTCAGCCAGCATGCCGTAGATCATTTGCGGGACAGCGCTTAGGACGTGCAGATTTTCAACCCGTGGCTTTTCGTTCGGTGGTTCGTTGGCCTGGCATGAGCGGGTTGGATGGGCAGCAGGCTGTGTTGGCAGCCGAGTCCGAGGCGATTCTGCCGCACCTCGACGAGCGGCAGCGTCGCCTGCTGGTATTGATTCGAGAGGGTTTGGGTTCTGGGTCGTTGGTGGTGTGTGAACGATCTGGTGGGGGACGCGCGGCATCTGTCGCCGTCGGCGCAGGAGGTCCTGCGGTTGCGGGCGGTGGCCGCGTTGGTGGCGGAGCGGGACCGTGAGGGCGTGGCGGCGGTCTTCGGGGTGTCGCTGAAGGCGGCCGACGCGTGGTGGGCGAAGTGGCAGGTCGGCGGGCGGGAGGCGCTGGTCGTGCGGCCGCGGGGCAAGCCGGTCGGGGTGCACCAGGTGTTCGGGGAGGCCGGGCAGGGCGCCGTCCGGCAGGCGGTCTTCGATCACCGGCCCTGTGACGTGGGACTGAGCGGGCAGCTGTGGACGCGGCGGCTGGTGGGCGAGCTGATCGTGAAGCTGTACCGGGTGCGGCTGACCGAGTCCGGGGCGGGCAAGTACCTGAGGCGGTGGGGCTGTCCTTCCAGCGTCCGGACAAGCGGGTTGCCGAGCAGGACCCCGAGACCGTGTGCCGCCGGCACGAGGGAGACCTGGCCGGCGATCCGTGCGAAGGCGGGGAAGGACGGCGGCGAGGTCCTGTTCGCCGGCCAGGTCGGCGTCCGCTGCGACCAGGTCACCGGCCGCACCTGGGGCGAGAAGGGCAGGACACCCGTGGTGCGGCGGAGCGGGAACCGGTTCTCGGTGAACGCCATGTCGGCGATCAGCACCAAGGGCCGGATGCACTTCATGGTCTTCACCGAGCACTTCACCGCCGAGGTGATGTGCCGCTTCCTGGACCGGCTCGCCGACTACGTCGACCACAAGGTCCACCTCGTGGTCGACGGGCACTGCGCCCACCGCTCCAAGGAGGTCCGCGACTGGCTCGCCGCCCACCCCGACGACGTCGAACCGCACTTCCCGCCGCCGTACTCACCCGAGCTCACCCCGACGAACCGGTCAACGCCGACCTCAAGCACGGCCTGCCCAGACAGCGCCGGGCCCGGAACCAGGCCGAACCCGCCGCCGAGACCCGCCGCTTCTCCCACAGACGCCAGCGACAACCGCACATCGTCCGCGGCTACTTCGGCGGCCCCACGTCCGCTACGTCCAGGACGAGAACCCTTTGAGTTCCTGGTCAACACCTCGCTTACGCCCCTTTGGAGACCACCGTTCAGGAGCTTGTGCGGGTCGCCGGGACGCGCTGGGCGATCGGGGAGTGCTTCCAGGCCGCGAAGAACGAGTTTTAACCTACTGCGCTGACGGGCGCGGCGCGACCGCGGCTCGGAGTCGCTGGCTGAGGAAGTGCGCCGCGCGGTCCAGCGCTTCGTCCGCTTCGTCCAGGATGCCGGCGAACGACTGGAACACATGCGGCACGTCGGCGGTGACGTCCAGGATGACGTCCACCCCGGCGGCCCATGCCCGTGCCGCCAGGCGCGTAGAGTCGTCCAGCAGGATCTCGTTGGTGCCCACCTGGATCAGCATGGGGGGAAAGCCGGTTAGGTCGGCGAGGACGGCCGGGCTGAGCAGGGGTTGGCGCGGGTCGGCTCCGGCCAGGTACATGGCTCCGGTGTGCTCGACGGACGCGCGGGTGAAGATGGGGTCCGTGCCTTCCTTGGTGTCCATGCTCTCGCCCGTGCGGGTGGCGTCGAGGCCGGGGGAGAAGGCCACGATCGCGGCGGGCACCGGGAGACCCGCGTCCCGTGCGGCGAGGCAGGTGGTGACGGCCAGACCACCGCCCGCGGAGTCACCGGCGAAGAAGATGGCCGAAGGGTCCTGTCCCCGGTCGAGAAGAGCGCGGTAGGCGCTCACCCCGTCCTCGATGGCGGCCGGGAACGGGTGCTCGGGGGCGAGCCGGTAGTCCAGCGAGTATGCCTCGAAGCCGGTGCCGGTCACAAGGCGCCCGGTCAACGACATCGTGGACTCGGGGGAGCCGACCACCCAGCCGCCGCCGTGGAAATAGAGGATTAGGCCAGGGCGTGGACCGTCGGTCGGCGTAACGTGGAGCGCAGGCCGGTTGCCGAGCGTCGCCGGTGTGGTGCGGATGCCGTCCGGCACGGTTGTCGTCCGGGACATCAGTGCCTCGAAACCGGCGCGGAGCGCTTCGACCGTCCGGGGGCCCTCGGGCCGCGGTTGCCGTAGCATCGCGTTGACCTGGGCGCGCTGTTCCTTGCTCATGTATGTACTCCGTTCGTGAGCGATACATCTATACTATATGCCGTGGCATATAAATCAAACACATTCGATCTCGCAGGCTTCTTCGCCGACCTCGTCCGCTGTGAGACACGGCTGTACAACGCGCTCAATGACCGGCTCCGCGCGCGGCACGGGATCGTCACTTCGCAGTTCGAGGCCCTGTGCTACCTGCGCGACCATCCCGGGTGCCGAGTGGCGGACCTCGCCGCCGAGTTCGCCATCGGCGTCGGGGCGGCCAGCAAGAGCGTCGACCGTCTGCAGAAGCAAGGTTGGGCCGCCCGGCAGCCGAACCCTGCCGACGGCCGTTCCCCCCTGCTGGTCCTGACCGACGACGGCTCGCGGCTCGTCGACGCGGCGGAGGAAACCTTTACCGAGGGACTGTCCGAGCTGCTCGGCACCGTCCTCCACGGCCCCTCGGCCACGGCCGCGGCCCAGGTCCTCGCGGCGCTGCGCGCGGCCCTCGAACGCGACCGTACCGGTACACCGACGGGCTGACGGTTTCAGGGCGGGCCGGAACGGTACCCCGTTCACCACCGTCCGGTGTTCCAGGTCGACTCTGTGGGCCTTCACCTGTTACGCCGTAGTGGGTGCGCCGGCCGACCGGTGCTCGACCTGGTCTGGGCGTGGTGGGGGGGTGGACCGTGTCCTATGTGGTGAGGCGGATGAGTCGTTTGTAGCAGCGCAGGGCGGCGGCGAGGCCGAGAAAGGCCAGGTGGTCGCGGGGATCGCGCTCGTAGCGAGGGCTCAGGCGGCGGTAGCCGGACAGCCAGGAGATGGTCCGTTCGATGACCCGGCGGCGGCCCGGTCGTTCGCTGGACTCGATCCCTTTGCGGGCGATCCGCACGCCGATGCGTTTGCCAGGTAGCCGTTTACGCAGGTGAGGCACATCGTAAGCCTTGTCCGCATGCAGAGGCTGGGGCTTGAAGTGGCGGCCGCGGCGGGGGTCGTGTCTCGTTTGGTGCCCCTCGGCCATGGGCTTCAGCCCTTCGCCGTCGTGGACGTTCGCGGCGGAGACGCCGACGAGAAGGGGCAGTCCGTTCGCGTCCGACAGGATGTACCTTTTGGAACCCGGCTTGCCCCGGTCCACGGGACTCGGACCTGTGTGTCCGCCCCCTTTTCAGCCCTCACGTGGGCGGAGTCCAGGACCACACGGGTGACGTCGATGAGGCCGGCGTCGTCGAGCCGGTGCAGCACCGCCTCGTGCAGGCGGCCCCCCACACCGGCTCTCGACCAGATCAGGAACCCGCGGTGAGCCGTCGGCTTCGATATGCCGAAGCAGGGCGGCAGCCGACGCCAGGTGCACCCACTGACCAGCACGTAGATGATGGCCGCGAACAGCGTCTCATCAGGGGTGTCCTGCGTTCTCCCGCCCTGCGGCCGCACCTTCGACGGCGGGATCAACGGCTTGGCGATCTCCCACAGCCCGTCCGGAACAACCCAACTCCACGTACCCCGTCCCATGACCGGCCCAACGAGTCACCACCACATAGAACACGATCTAATACTCCAGCAGCGGTTCGTGGCCTGAGGTGCGTTTTCGGTAGTGGCAGCGGCGGGCGATGGCCTGGCGGTGTCTTCTCCAGGCGGACCAGTTCAGTGCGTGGGTGATGGGATCGCGGTCGGCTCGTGGGTGGGGCAGGAGAGTGTCCAGGAGCCGCCGGATCTCTGCCACGGTGAGCGGGACGGTGGCTGATCCGTTTCTGCAGCCCCCTTTGCCTCCCCGCCGGCCTGGGCTTGTGCTGCGAGTGCGGCCAAGACGGCGTGGGCGAGCATGGCCAGGGTGATGTGCCGATACCAGCCGACATAGCGGCGGACTTCGTACTCGTCCAGGCCGCACTCGTTCTTCGCGGCCTGGAAGCACTCCTCGATCGCCCAGCGGGAGCCGGCGATGCGGACCAGCTCGGCGATCTCGACACCCACGGGTGCGTAGGCCAGGTAGTAGGCCACATCTTCGGGGTCGGACAGGCTGCGGCGGGCCATCACCCACCGGTGATGGGTCGGCGGATCCGGATCGAAGATGATGTTGGCGGGCAACTTGGCCCCGGCCCAGTCGTAGATCCGCGGGCCCTTCGCCCCATCGCCGCAGGACAGCCGCTGCCAGGCATCATCGGGTGCTTCATCGATGAGATGGTCGATGCGCCAGATGCCGGCCAGGGACTTGATCTGCTGGGACTTGGGCACCGCCACCACGTAGCCGACGCCCGTCTGCTCGAGCAGGCGGCGGAAGTGCCAGTCCTGCCCGTAGGCCTCATCCGCGGTCACCCACGACGCCGGCAGGCCGGCGGCCAGGCAGCGGCGGACGATGTCCCGGGCCAGTTCCCCCTTGGTCGCAAAGCCTCGCCCGTCGGGGATCTTGGCCGCCCGGCAGCGGTCACGGTCGGACGTCCAGGCTTTGGGCAGGTAGAGCTCCCGGTCCACCAAGGCCCGGCCTGAGCTGGTGGCGTAGGCGCCGAACACGCCGATCTGACAGTTGTCGATCTTTCCTGAGGTGCCGGTGTACTGCCGACTGACCCCGGCTGAGGTGGTGCCCTTCTTGATGAATCCCGTGTCGTCGATGATCAGCACACCGCCCGGTCCGAGCCGTTCGGCGACGTAGGCACGGACGTCGTCACGCAGGGCGTCCGCGTCCCAGACACTGCTGTTCAGCAGCCGCTGAAAGCCGTCCGGAGTGCGGTGACCTGCCCATTCCGCAAGCTGCCAGCCGTTCTTGCGTGTCGCCCGCCCCAGCAGACCACGGACGTAGTCCCGCATCCGCCACCGCAGATCCGCCCGAGTGAACCTGCCCGCCACCCGAGCGAACACCAACTCCAACTCGCCGGCCCAGCAAGCGGCTTCACTCATCCCCTCCATACCAGGACAACGACAACCACCAGCTCAGGACACGAACCGCTGCTGGAGTACTAATACTCCAGCTGTAGATCGCGATCTTCAGGTCGGGGATACGGCTTGTCGCCGGTAATGGCTGGCGAGGGATCGCTGCTGATGGAGCCGCCGTCAGTGCGACCAGCCGAGCCGGTGAGCTGCGTTGTGGCGAGGCTGGACGGTGAGCGTGATGAAGAGGTGCTGGATCTCGTTGCAGGACAGCGGGACCAGGCCGTCCGGGGCGGGTCTGCGGACGTGTTCGTCGGCGCGAACTACTGCGAGGAAGGCGTGGGCGAGCATCGCGAGGGTGGTCCAACGAATCCAGGAGCGGTAGCGGCGGACCTGGTGCTCGTGGAGTCCCGCCAGCCCTTTCCCGGCCTGGAAGGTCTCTTCCACCCGCCATCTGGAGCCGGCGACCTTCACCAAGGTGGTCAGCGGCACCGGTTCGGGTGAGTGGCAGCGGTAGTAGGTCAGTTCGCCGGTGGTGCGGCTGCGGCGGATCAAGAGCTGGTGGCTGCCTGGCGTCGGGTCGATGAGGTCGACGACGGCCCAGTCGTAGAACCGTTGTCCCTTCGCGCCGGATCCGGCCGAGAGCTTCTGCCATGCCCGCTTCGGCACCTTCTTCACCAGGGCATCGGCGCGGAACCCCGGTGACCCAGCCGACGCGGTGGCCGGCATCCCAGAACCGTTCGATCATCCTGAGGGCCAGGTCCGGCTTGGTCGCGAAGACGGTGTCCCTGCTGAGCCTCGCCGCCCGGAAGCGATCCAGATCACTCGTCCAAGAGCGCGGAATGTACAACTCGCGGTCGACTGCCGCGTGTCCCCGTGCGCCGGCGTAGACGAGGTGGACCGCGACCTGGGAGTTCTCGATCCGTCCGGCTGCGCCGGTGTACTGGCGCTGGACCCCGACGGTGTGGATGCCCTTCTTCACATCGCCGGTCTCGTCGACGACGAGCACCGCGGCATCGTCGTGGAGGTGCTCGACGACGTATTCGCGCACGTCGTCGCGGACGGCCTCGGCATCCCAGGCGGCCCGGCGCAACAGGTGCTGCATGCCGTGGGGCTGGCCTCCCCGGCCTACTCCGTGATCGTTCAGCAGTTTTTGCGGGGCAGGTCCGACAGCAGCCCCAGCACCAGCCGTCCGGCTCGCAGGTGGGGTTCGTAGTCGAGCGCGGCAGCCGTCTTCTTGGCGGCGGCGCGGGCGCGGGCTTCGTCAGGGCTGGGTTGTTCTTCCGGGGTGCTCACGCGACTCCTCCTGTGGTCCGGCCCGGTGTGTGCTGGGTGCCGGGCTGCTGGGTGTGCGGCGGCGGGGCGGTCGCCGGGGTGGGCTGCGGTCGGGGCCGTGGGTGAGGGCGCGTTCCCCGGCGCCTTCCTGGACCCTGGCGAGGCCGGCTTCGGCGAGCGTCCGGTCTGCTCCGCCGTGTCGACGTCGGTCGTCTGCTCTGGAACGCGGCCGGTCTCCCGGCCAGTGTGGAAAGGCCGCGGATGCGACCAAGGCGGCGGGCACGGCGACGGTGCGGGGCCGGGTGCGGGAGCCCAGACGGTCCGCACGCCGCGCAGCGTGGACCCGGGCGGTCAATGCGTCGGCGGCGAGGCGGGCCCGCTCGTACGGTGGGGCGGTCCGCTTGCGTGTCAGCGGGCGCAGCGTGGTCTGGTCCTCGGTGTCGCGGGTGTACAGGGCGCGCAAGTCAGCCGTCATCATCCGGCCCCGGCCGACGGAGTGGGTGTAGTCGTCGACGACCGCCTGGACGATCTGGTCGTCCAGGCCCGTCTGGTGGGGCCAGCCGCGCAGGATGTAGAGAAGTAGCGGCGCGCTTCGGCGAGCAGGTGATGGCGCTTGAACGCACCGCACATCACATACACCACGGCGACGACGTCGGCGGCCGGCAGCGCTATGTCGACCACCGGCCGCACCCGCGCCCGCTCCGCAAGCCGGTCGACAACGTCGGCACCGTAGGTCCGGATCGCTGAGTCCCGCCATCGCTCGCGCAGCTCGGTCAGCTACAGCAGCTCCGTGCGCTTGGGCGGGCGCGTCTGGTCGGCGGCCCGGCAAGCCAGTGCGTAGGCGGCCCGCTCCCCCGGCGCGTGCCCCTGCTTCTCCTCGTACTTGGCCGTGAGGACGGGCAGCGCGTCCTCGATCTACTGGCGGCGGGTCGACTGCCAGCCGATGAGCCGCTGGTCGAGGCCTGCGATCTCCATGACGGGCCGGCGGCCGGGCGTCACCTCGCGTGGCTCCCACGCCCACCCGAGCCGGGCGGACATCTCCTCCATGAAGTACAAGGTGGAGAGGGTGTCGACCGCCACGGTGTTCTCGTGCAGGGCCAAGGTGCGGCTGGGGCCGGAGCCGTTGCGGGCCCTGTTCGCCCGGGTGTGCCGGCCGGTGGCGGTCGCGCGGACGCAAGGCGCCTGGTACCGGCGGTGGCGGCTGGTCGCGGTGGACGGGACGGTCTTCGATGTCCCCGACACCCCGGCGAACGCCCAGTGCTTCGGGCGTCCCGGTACCAGTCGCGGGCAGGGCCGCAGTGCGTATCCGCAGGCGAGGGCGGCGGCCCTGGCCGAGTGCGGTACCCATGCCGTGTTCGCGGCCGAGGGCGGCCCCTTGTCGCTCCATGAGACCGCTCTGGCCAGGCGACTGTTCCCCGCGCTGACGAAGGGCATGCTCGTACTCGCCGACCGGGGCTTTTGCGGTTTCGACCTGTGGCGGGCCGCGAAAGCGGGCGGCGCGGACCTGCTCTGGCGGGTCCGCAGCACCGTAGTGCTGCCGGTCCTGGAAGCCCTCGCCGACGGCTCCTACCTGTCGGAGATCGTCGCCGCGCGGGACCACTACCGGCGCGCGGACCCCGAGCGGGTGCGGGCGATTGAGTACACCCTCGGCCCACGCGGCGGCGACGGCGCCGCCTACCGGCTGATCACCACCGTCCTCGACCCCGACCATGCACCGGCCGAGGAGCTCGCCGCCCTCTATGCCCAGCGGTGGGAGATCGAGAACACCCTGGACGAGATCAAGAACCACCAGGGCATCCCGGGGCTGGTGCTGCGTTCCCGGCACGAGACCGCCCCTGGACCGGCTGGACGTTCAGCGCAGGGTGGGGCTCGCGCGAGAAGCTGCACATCACACTCGTTGTGCCGGAGCTGGTGGTGGAGGTCGGCGTCGATGTCGCCCGCGACAGTACCGGGCGCCGGCGCCACCCAGTGCGCTGGCACCGGATGCGCCCGAACTTGTCCCCTGCCGACACCCCGGTTCTCGAGCTCGGTCCGCCAGATTGAACGACCGGATCCCGAACTGTGGCAAAGCCCTGCTCATGAGAAGCCAGCGCGAGTTGGTCAACCGCCGATCAGCGGGTCGGTACAGCGACGGGCCGCACGATGCTCGTCATTTCCCTGGCAGTCCGCTTGCCCCTGCCGCTGGCAGCTCCCCTCCGCGGTGTACGCCCCGAATGGGATGGGTGCGAAGTTTCTCGCCGCGCTGGCCGCCGCCCAGATCGAGCCCAACTGCATCCGGGGAAGGCGCTGGAGGGCCAAAAGATCGCCGCGGCCAGAGGCAACCGCGGCGGCCGACCCAAGGTCCCACGACGACATGCTGACCTTTGGCCCTCGCGCTCAAGGCCAATGGAATGCCGGGTCGGACATCGCGGGGAAGCTGGTTATCAAGGTTGGTAAGAGCACCGGGAAGAAGCCGTCGGTGGCCTCGGGATTCCAGGCGCTCGTCAAGGCCGAGAGGGCCGGCACCCAGGGCCAGGCCGTCGACCTGTCCCCGCGGCCCGGGCACGTGGTCGCCCGGAGCATCGGCCTGGGCGCCGGGGAGCTGGAAGAGGTACGGCCGTGATCCCAGGCCCGCACCGAACGAAGGGCGGTGCCCCGCAGATCAGCGCCACCGACGTCACTCGTTCGGATGATTCGGTCTCAGTTGAGGGACGTAAAATCCGCCTACCGACCAATGATCAATAGTCACTGCGGCGGCCTCGTTATCCGGCTGCGGACTTGATCGATCGGCCAAATCCTAGCAGCATTCCGGACTCTGGAAGACGCAATAAACGGCCGCTTAACCTGCTAAGTGACTCTGATCAGCGTCTCCCCGATCAATCGACTGCGACCATGATCGGTTGGGGATGCCATTAAAAAGTCGAATCGACATTCTAGCAACAATGACCACATCATTAATATACCGGACATTCCGATTTGATGGTTTCCGGCGGCGAGGCCCGGGTATGCCATTTACCGTCGATTTAAGGGAGGTGAACGAACCAATGGCCAGTGCAGTTACCCCCACCGAGACCGTCGAGCAGGACATCGAACTGATCGACCTCAGCGACCTCGTCGACGAGATCTACGCCGAGAACCAGGTTGAGCGTCCCGGTATCATCTGCGATATCTCCGCCTAGCGGCCACTCCAGATGATTCCGATTTCATAGGGACCTCAGGCCCGTCAGTAAGGGCCCAACAGACGGGCCTGAGGTCCTTTGCGTCCGCTTCATAAGCAGTGCAATACGAAAGGTGGCCGCAGCGGATGGCTTCCGACAAGGCAGTGGTTCTCCCGAGTGCCGACGGCTCGCGGGCAACGCTCTACGACCCGGACCGGATGTCATTCGCCAGCCTGCCCCCGCACGCGGTCGAGCGCGCCCGGCGATTTGCGGCGGCTGGGCATGGCGGGGCGGACCTGACCGCCGAGGAACTGCAGGAGTGGCAAGAGCTGACCCATCTGATCTCCGCCTCCTCCTTCCCGGTGCCGGCGGACAATGCCAGCACCCGCATCAGCCAACTGGTCATCGGTAATACCTACCACTGCAATATGGGCTGCACGTACTGCTACAACGAACTGGAGACCAAGGAGAAGAAGGGGTCCGAGGTCCCGACAGGGATGACCTGGGAGACGGCCAGGACCAGCATCGAGCAGGTCCTCGACCAGGCCGACCCTGGCAGGCCCGTGCGGATCTTCTTCATTGGCGGCGAGCCACTGCTGGAGCGCGAGATCCTCGAGCGCAGCGTCGAATACGCCGAGGCATACGCGGCTCCACTCGGGGTGAAGGTCCGCTTCAACGTGTACACCAATGGCACCCTGCTCACTGGGCGGACGCTTGCCTGGTGCGAGAAGCACGCTATCTCGTTGATCGTCAGCCTGGACGGGCCACCCGCACTGAACACCAACCGCGTGCTCCTTTCGGGGCGCCCAACGAGCAAGATCGTCTTGCGCAATATTCGGCGTCTGATGGAGACCCAGACCTCACCGATGCGGCGGGTGCGCGCGGTCAGCCAGCCCGGAACCTCTCTGCTGGCCCTGCACAAATATCTGGTTGCTCTTGGTTTCAATGAGGTCCACGTACAACCGATGTACAACGGCGAGGGAATAACTTCTGTCGGCGAATCCGAAATGATCGAGCTCTTGGACTGGTGGACGGACAACCTCGAAAAGGGGACGGTACTGGACATCATGCCCTTCGGTGCGTTTTTCCAAAAAATCCTGCACCAAGGACGTGCGGTCAGTTCCTGGTACCCCTGCCTGGCGGCCAGAAATGCGGTCACGGTCGGACCCGATGGCCGAGTGTATTCCTGCCATCACGCCATTGAGGAGCCCGCTTTCGAGATGGGACACATCGGCCGGGGGCTTCCAATCGTCGAAATCCGCAGTAAGCACTTCAAGAGGGTCGACGAGCGCGAACCGTGCCGAAGCTGTTGGGCGAAGCATGTCTGTGGTGGGGAGTGCTATCACCGATCGCTGTCCGCCGGCGCGGGCGAGTTCGGCACGCTGCCGGCAGCGTGCCATGAGCGCAAGGCGTTGATCGGCTTCGCCTTCGACGCCTTCACCCGAGTTGCCAAGCGCAATCCCCAGGCACTTCGCCAGCTGGCGCTCGGACAGCTGTCCCAGCCGGAACCGCAGGAATCCGCCTACCAGGCGGCCGATCTACGTGACTTCATCTGAGGGCGGCTCAATGACGCTCCCCCCAACGACGCAGTCCCTGGACCAGCTCGTCCCAGACTTCAAAACCGTCCTGGTCGACACACAGCCGCATTGCGACAAGAAGCTCTACGCCAGCACCGGCCGCCACCGCCCGCTGGCCGACTCCATCGAGGCCGCCTGGCGGCTGCGGGGGATTTCGGGCGTCTCCCGGGTTGCTGACATCACCGGGCTCGACCGCCTGGGCGTGCCGGTGTTCAACACGTACCGGACCACTGCAGCTCCCGGAAACCTCACCGTGACCTGTGGAAAGGGACGCACGCGCGAGGCTGCGCTGGCCTCCGCGCTGATGGAGGCCCACGAGCGGTACTGCGGAGAGCAGCAGGGCCGCTCCGGGGCCATCATGACCCTTACTCGGGCACGGGAGTACTTCGGCGAGGTGCTGGACCCCCGAGAACTTGTCCTAGACACTCGCACCGGCTGGAACCTGGACTCACCGTTGGAATGGATTCCCACCCGGGACCTGGTCAGCGGGGACGTGGTCCGAATCCCCGCCGACGCGGTCTTCTCACCGTACGCGGCGCGCGGTGCACGGCTCTTCGCCAGCCACTCCGACGGCCTGGCGTCCGGCAACTGCCTGACTGAGGCCACCCTGCATGCGCTCTACGAGCTGATCGAACGGGACAGCCGGTCCTTCGGCGAAGTGCTCCGGCAGGGTTTCCAGGTCCGTATCGACTCACTGCCGCCCGAACTGCGGGATCTCGCGCGGACCTTCGAGGACGCCGGGATCTCCCTGACTCTCTTCGCGTTCCGCTCATCCCTGGAGGTCTTTAGCCTGTTCGCGCTTGGCGATGACCGCCTCGCGGAGAACCCGATGCTGGTGAATGCCGGCGCTGGCTGCCACCTGAACCCGGCGATCGGTGCCTCCCGGGCGCTCACCGAACTCGCGCAGTCCCGGCTGAGCGTGATTTCCGGCGCTCGAGAGGACTTCAGCACCCGCTACCGGGAGCGCCGCAACGAGACCTACCAGGCAGCTCACGATCGCGCGGTCCGCTGGTCACAGGACTGGGAGCAGATCGATTTCGACGAGATCCCGAACCAGTCGGCCGGCGACCTCGAAACTGACCTGGCGACGATCTGCCGGCGTCTGACCGACACGGGACTGCGACGGCTTCTTGTCGCCGATCTGACCCTGTGCAATGGCGCGCGCACCGACGAGCTGCTGCCACGGGTGGTCAAGGTCGTCGTCCCCGGTCTGGAGTTCGCGGCCAACGAACCCTCCCGGATAGGCAGCCGTTTCTACCGCGAAGCACGGAAGGTGCGCTGATCCGTGTCACACACTTCGCCGGTCAACGACCCCGCCCTGTCCCGGGCACTGGCTGAGTTCGACCAAGCCGACCTCGTGATCTACGCCGGACCGAGCCTCGCCGACTCCCCCCTGACCGCACCGGCCGCCCACCTGATCCTTCCTCCCGTCCGGGACGGTGATCTCACCGCCCTGCTGACCCGCACTCCGCCACCCACCACCGTGCTCATGATCGACGGGTACTTCGGCGCCGGCCAGGCTGTCAGCCTGACGGAGATCCAGGAGACCCTCGGCCGAGGAGTGCGCCTGTACGGCTGCAGCAGCATGGGAGCCCTGCGGGCAGTCGAAGCACGACCATGGGGCATGATCGGCCTGGGCGTCATCTTCACCGACTACCTCACGGGCAGGCGCACTGCCGACGAGAACGTGGCCCTGCTGCACGACGACCATTACCGAAGTCTGACCGCGCCCACGGTCAACGTCGATCTGCTGTGCACGCTGCTGGCCGCCGAGGGAGTGTCTGCGGGGCACTGCGAGGAGTTCAGGCGCCGGGCCCGGGAACTCTACTTCGGTGATCGCAGTTACTCCGCACTGCGCCAACTCGCCCGGACGTGCTTCGCAAGCGGCAGCAGCCTCGCCCCCGGCACCCTGGAACTCGTCCTCCACCGGTTGACCCCGCCACAGCTGGCACACTGGGATGCGAAGCGGCACGATGCCGAAAGCGCAATCCGCGACGTCGTCCTGGGGCTGGCCCCAACGAGCGCTCCCACTGAGCTCATCCCCGTACCCGAGTGCATCGGTGCCATGCTGGCGGAGGCGTAGCCGACATGGTCCGCACCTACGGGGCATCCTTCGAAAAACTGTATGCCGCCGCCGTGGGCACCCGACTCGGCGACGCTGCGCGGACCTCGGCGGTCGCCGTGCTGGCGGCGAAGCTGACGGGAAGCCCCGCTGCGGTCTCCGTCGTCCTGGCGATGTCCTTCGCGCCCTGGCTGCTGTTCGGGCTGCCGGCCGGAGCCTTGGTCGACCGCTGGGACAAGCGTCGTGCGTTCCTCACCGCGGACAGCGTCCGCTGCGCGGCAGCAGCGCTCCTGTGCAGCCTGGCCCTTTCCGGACGTCTGTCGATCACACTCCTCATCGTCTTCGTCTTCCTTCTCACGACCTTGCAGACGGTCTCGGACAGCTGCTTCAACAGCCTGCTGCCCTCGATCGTTGAAGAGAAGGACCTGGGTGCCGCCAACGCACGACTGAGTGCCTCCCAGTCCACCGTCGGCATCGTCGCCGCGCCGCTGGGCAGTTGGCTCGCCATCGTCTCTTCCGCACTGCCCTTCCTGCTGAACGTGGTCACTTTCGGAGCGGCAGCGGGCTGGGTGACAGCACTCCCAAGAGACACCGACTGGCATTCCAAGGCGAAGCCCGTCAGAGCGGCACCCCGAACACTGGCCCGCGACATCCGCGACGGTCTGGGAGCCGTACGGACCCGGGGACTGCTGTCAACGCTCCTGCTCTGCGTCTCCGTCAACAACTTCTGCAACGGCCTGAACAGTGCGATGCTGCCCCTCCTGTCGATACGCTCCGTCGGCCTGCACCCAGCCGCCTTCGGATTTCTGACCGGCGCCGGTGCCGCGTGCATGGTCGCGGGGAATCTCCTCGCCGGCCGGCTCGCCGACCGCGGGACACCCCACCACCACGTCGCGGCCCTGGCGATCGGCATGAAGCTTCCCGGCTTCCTGCTGATTTGCGCCGCCCACTCGCCGATGCCGCTTGCTTTGGGGACCGCCACGCTGGGACTGGCCAGCGGCCTGTGGAACGTACCCTCCTCCACGCTGCTGATGACCACGGCACCACGCGAGATGATCGGTCGCACCATGGCACTGTTCCGGACCGTGTCGGTGGCGGGCATGCCCCTGGGTGCGCTGGCGAGCGGACTGCTGGGCTCGCTTGCCGGCGTCCGCAGCAGCTCACTGGCCGCCGCCGTGCTGAGCGGCATGGTGCTGGTCGGCTACCTCTGCAGGCTCCGCCGTCTTCCCTCCCAGGTACTCACCTCGCCGGCTGGAGATTAAGGCACATGTCAATCCTTCCCCTTGCTGTGCTGCACCGCATCTCAGACGACTGGAACGAGCGCCACTGGATCGGCCGCGGCTGCCTGCCCGCCGAATGCCTTGGCGCAGAGTCGCTGTTGCGTTTGGTCACAGCACCGGGCATGCACTGGCCCTACCTGACGCTGGTCAAGTCCAGCGCCCAGCCCGCCGTCCGGGACTTCACCACCGACATCCCCGGTTACCGGCAGCGCACTATCGATGTCGACCGGCTCAGCCGGCTCGTCGCCGACGGCTACACCTTGAAGTACCAGCGTATCGAGGACTTCGATGACACCGTCCGGGCCACGACCATCGCACTGCAGGATCACTTCGGCCTTGCGACGACGTCCTACGCATTCGTCACTCCTGCAGAGTCACGAGGGCTGAGCTTTCACCGGGATGCCTCCCACGTGGTGGCCGTCCAGCTCGAAGGACAGAAGCACTGGGAGATCGTTCGGCCAGTCGGCGGCACCAACCCGAACGCCGGACTTGAACCCGCTCCGCAGGGGGAGCCGGCAAGCTTTGTCCTCTCGCCCGGAGACGTGCTGTACCTGCCACACGGCTGGCCGCACCGAGCCAGGACCAGTTCGAACCGATCGACGCACCTGACCTTCACCATCACCAGACCGCATCCGTCAGCTCTTGCCACGGAACTCCTGGTGAACGGACAAACACACCCGGACACCGTGCTGCTCAACGCCGTCCGCCGACTGGGACTTTGACCATGACGACCCCGACACAGCAGACCTTCACGGCCGCCGTTGCCCGCCTGCTGAGCGCTCCCCACCTGGAAGGCACCTTTCGGGTCCGCGACGGAGAGGCGGACGTGACCGACGAGTACTCCGAACTCCGGTTCAAGGATCCGCGCCTCGGAGGCTACCTAGACCGGACACGGATCGAGCAGTGCCTGACCGAGATCCCTCTCACAGTCTGGCTCCGCGGCTCCTGCACCGCCGACGGATTTCTCTCCCCCTCCCCGCTTTCCGACGGCCTGACGGAGCGCAACCGCTGGACCGTCATCGTCCCCCCCGACGCCGACCTAACGGTGACGAGTCCTCGCAGATCATTCGCCATGCTGAAGGCCGTGGTCGGAACCCTCGCCACCGGGTCACCGTTCACCTTCAAGGGTCGCCTGGCAATCGGCCGAAAACTACAGGTAACGGCAGCGCGCAGCGGCTTGGTCGCTCAGCTCGACTGGCTCTTCGAATCCCCAGAGATCAACCTGGCCCAGGCCACGGGCATCGACCTCACGGCGGTCGAACAGGACTGGCACCGGGTCCCATTGGCAGAGCTGCTCCAGCGCATCAACGGTCATCGCGGCGGATGAGCCCGCAGGAGGACACCCTCCCCGCAGTCGAAGGACACCCCCTGCAGCCTGTCCGCGCGCCGCACCTCGGCGAAGCCGAGCGCGTCATGGAGGTCAAGGGAGGCCCGGTTCTGCGCGGAGACGAAGCACCACACCTCCGAAGCACGCTGCCAGGCCCAGGCCATCCGCCACCGAGTCAGCGACTTGCCGATCCCGCGCCGCCGCCAACGGACCGCCACCGTCACCCCGGTCAGGTAGTACCCACTCGGCGCGCCGTCGTCCGGATTCTCCGGAAGCAAAGCCACGTTGGCGTACCCGGCCAGCTCCCCGTCCACCCTGGCGAGCACCACGGCACTGCGCTCACCGTCGACCGTCCGGGCAATGCGATCGGCCCACTGTGAGACGGTGCCGCCCCGTATACCGGTTTGCAGCACGGCCAGATGATGAACGTCGTCATGGCGTGCCTGCACCAGTACGGGGAAGGCCGGCGCCGGATGGGGCGTCAGGCCCGGCAGGTAGCCGGCGAAGTGTGACGAGAAATCGGGCATGGAGCAAGCGTAGTAGCGGTGATCCTCATACGGCTGCGCTGAGTCGGCTAACCGGACTCGGACACGAGAGCCAGTGCTGTGACCAGGAACGTTCGCCGGGTGGTTGAGTAACGTTGTGGTCGTTGACCGCGCTCAGGGATCATTACGAGATGAGCGAGATCATCTTGATGTCGGATCCGCGGGTAGCAGCCGTTGAACCGCCCCGGGTTTGGTGGAGATCTCAGATTGTGGTGATGACCTGGGGTTTCGTGAGTTCGGTGTAGTAGTTGGCTTCGTATTCGACGGGTGGGATGTGGCCTATCTCTGCGTGGAGTCGTCGGTGGTTGTACCAGTCGACCCACTCGGCGGTGGCGAGCTCGACGTCGGACAGCGTCTTCCACGGCCGTCGGGGTTTGATCAGCTCGGTCTTGAACAGGCCGATCATGCTCTCCATCAGGGCATTGTCATAGGCGTCGCCGACCGATCCGACCGAGGTGGCGATGCCGGCGGCGTCCAGATGCTCGGCGAGCCGGAAACTCGTGTACTGCGACCCGGCGTCGGAATGATGGATCAACTCGCCTGGCTGGAGGGGCTGTTGGTCGCGGTCGCGTTGCCAGATCGCCATCTCCAGGGCGTCCAGCACGAAGACCGTCTCCTTCACGGTGGCCGCGGATCAGCCGACGATCCGGCGGGAGAAGGTGTCCACGACGAACGCGACGTAGACGACACCGGCCCAGGTCTTCACGTGGGTGAAGTCCGCTGCCCAGCACCGGTTCGGGGCGGCGGCGAAGCCGCGGTCGACCAGGTCCGGCGCCCGCTCGGACTGGCCGCCGGGGAGCGTGGTGATGACGCGTTTGCCGCGCACCGCACCCTGGATGCCGAGCTCGCGCATCAGGCGCTCGACGGTGCATCGGGCCACCGGTTGGCCCTGTCGGTTCAGCTCGCGCCAGATCTTACGGGCCCCGTGGACACGGTAGTTGGACGTATAGACGTCCTGGATCCGCTCTTTGAGCTCCGCGTCGCGCACGGAACGGGCTGAGGGAGTTCCGAGGCGTTTCTTGCAGGCGTAGTACGTGGAAGGGGCGATCTTGCAGTCGTGCTCGGTGAGCGTCCTGCAGATCGGCTCGACCCCGCCGAAGCGGTCCCGGTGCTCGTCGATGAACGCTACGAGCGCGTGTGTGGCCGGTCGAGCTCGGCCGCGAAGAAACTCGCCGCGGCCTTCAAAATCTCGTTCGCCCGCTTCAGCTCGGCGTTTTCCTTCTTCAACGCCTTGAGCTGGGCCGACTCCTCCGTCGTCGTCCCCGGACGCTGCCCCGCGTCGATCTCGTGCTGCTTCACCCAGTTCGACAGTGTCTCGCGGGAGCCGATGCCGAGCTTGTCGGTGATCGCCTGCAGGGCGGCCGTCTCGTTCGGGTGGCCGTCGCGCACCTCGGCGACCATGCGCACCGCACGACGACGGAGCTCAAGCGGGTAACGGGAAGGTCGTGCCATGACCAACCCTTACATGGAATCGAGCCTCCACTTCACCCGGGGCGGTTCACCTCCGCATGAGTGAAAGCGATCCCCTGTTTGCCGCCGGGCGGCCCAACACGCCGTAGCGATCGGCAAGTTCAGGCTCTGATGATTTGACAACACCTGGCCGCACCACCAACCTATGCTCATGACATCCATTTTCAATACGGGGGGTGCCTAGCCATGCGCGTTGCCTTCGTCGGCAAGGGCGGCAGTGGCAAGACGACCCTGTCGGCCCTCTTCTCCCGCCACCTGGCGCGCTCGGGAGCGCCGGTCGTCGCGATCGACGGTGACATCAACCAGCACCTGGCCCACGCCCTCGGTCTCGGTGAGGACGAGTTCTTCGCCGCCCCGCCGCTCAGCGCGCGGACCGGCGAGATCAAGGACTACCTGCGGGGCACCAACGCGCGGATCGCGTCCCGTGACGTCATGGTCAAGACGACACCGCCCGGACGCGGCTCCCGGCTGCTGCGCCCGCTCGGTGACGATGAGATCCACAGTCACCACGTCCAGGAGGTCGGCGGCGTACCGCTCATGGTGACCGGCGCCTTCGACGAGGGCGACCTCGGGGTGGCGTGCTACCACTCCAAGCTGGGTGCGGTCGAGCTGTACCTCAACCACCTCGTGGACGGCCCCGGCGAGTACGTCGTCGTCGACATGACCGCCGGCGCCGACGCCTTCGCCTCCGGGCTGTTCACCCGCTTCGACATGACCTTCCTGGTCGTCGAACCGACCCGCAAGAGCGTCGCCGTGTACCGCCAGTACCGCGACCACGCCGCCGAGTTCGACATCCCCATCGCCGTCGTCGGCAACAAGATCACCGGTGAGGACGACCTGCTCTTCCTCAAGGAGCACGTCGGCGACGACCTGCTCGCCCACTGCGAGCAGTCCTCCTACGTGCGCGCCCAGGAGCAGGGCCGCGGCCGGGGGGAACTGGAGCCGCACAACACCCGCACCCTGGACCGGTTGCGCGCGGCCGTGGACGCCCGGCCCAAGGACTGGGCGGCCTTCCAGAAGCACGCCGTCGAGTTCCACCTGCGCAACGCCGCCGCCTGGGCCAACACGGCCACCGGCCAGGACCTCGCCGCCCAGGTCGACCCGGACTTCCGGCACGGCCCCGCAGCGCTGACCGCCCACGCCTGACCCCACTCCATCAAGACCAGAACCACAGAACAGGACAGTCCGTCATGTCACTCGACGTCTCCCCGCAGCTGCTCGCCGAAGCCGAGAACGGCGATGTGCGAGAGCAGGACTTCGTGGGAACGGTGCGCACCTCCCTGCCGTACGCCTACGACCTCATCGCCCGCCTGGCAGAAGAACTGCGTTCCGGTACTGCGGAGTTCGCCGACAACCAGACCCCGCCGCCTTCCGAGACGGAGCGCGGCCAGCTGCTGCGCGCCCTGTCCAGCGACGCCATCCGGGGCAGCCTGGAACGACACTTCGGCATCGCCCTCGCCTTCCAGAACTGCCACCGCGTCGCCGCTTTCCACCCCGAGGCGCGCGGCGGCGCCACCCACACCCGCTTCACCTCCCTGCGCGCGCAGATCCTCAACCAGTCACCGGAGTTCCGCGACTGCTGAACCACTGCCGGTCGCGACCGCCGACCGCCGGAACCGGCGTTCGGCAATCAGGCCGACCGCTTCGCCCCCTTGGCGGCCGTAGCCCGCAAGGACACCCGGTCCTTGCGAGCGACGGCCGCCAACGCTTGTCCCGGAGGCATCCGCCGCACCCCCTACCCGCGCAGCCCGGAGGAGTCGTACGCCCGGTCAAAAGATGGCAACGGTTTTCATCTGCCATTGGTCTGAAAATCATTTCCATCTAACGTCGGAGTGTCGCTACACGGCCGGCGCGTGTGCGCCGCGCGTCCGGTACCGCCCGAAGGAGCTTGCCGCATGTCCACCGCCCCCGCCTCCCGTTCCGCCTGGCCGACCGCGAGGATCGCACTGGTCACCGCGACGGCCGCTCTGACGGCCGTGACGGCGACCGCCTGCTCGACCTCCTCCTCGCACACCACCGACACCGCCGCGACCGGGGGCGGCAGCGGCTCGGGCAAGACGATCCGGGTGGTGGCGGCGGAGAACTTCTGGGGCAGCATCGCCTCCCAGCTCGGCGGCAGCCACGTGAAGGTATCCAGCGTCATCAACAACCCGGACGCCGACCCGCACGACTACGAGCCGACCGCCGCCGACGCCCGCACCGTGGCCGGCGCCCAGTACACGATCGTCAACGGCATCGGCTACGACGCCTGGGCCGACAAGCTGCTGGCCGCCAACCCCGGCAGCGGACGTACTCAGCTCAAGGTCGGTGACCTGGTCGGCATCAAGCCGGGCGGCAACCCGCACCGTTGGTACTCCCCGGACAACGTCCATCAGGTCATCGAGAAGATCACCGCCGACTACAAGAAGATCGACCCGGCCGACGCGGCCTACTTCGACCAGCAGAAGACGGCCTTCGAGACGAAGACGCTCGCCGGTTACAACAAGCTCATCACCGACATCAGGGCGAAGTACGCGGGTACCCCGATCGGTGCCTCGGAGTCCATCGTCACGCCGCTCGCCAAGGGCCTGGGGCTGAAGACGCTCACCCCGGAGACGTTCCTGGACGCGATGAGCGAGGGCTCCGACCCTACGGCCAAGGACAAGGCCACCATCGACCAGCAGATCAAGAACAAACAGATCAAGATCTACGTCTACAACTCCCAGAACTCCACGCCGGACGTGCAGGCGCAGGTCAAGGAGGCCAAGGCGCAGGGCATCCCGGTCGCCACCGTCACCGAGACCCTCACCCCCTCCGGGGCCACCTTCCAACAGTGGCAGACCACCCAGCTGCAGGGCATCGAGCAGGCCCTGGCCAAGGCCACCGGGAAGTGAACTGAAGCCATGAACGCGACAGCGAAGGCCCGCGAAGCCGTCACCCACACCAGCGGCCACACCGTCCCCGGCCGCCGAAGCGGCGGCCACGACACGGCCACAGGAACAGGAAGCGACCCGGTGGTCGCCCTGCGCGGCGCCGCCGTGCGGGTCGGCGGCCGCACGTTGTGGTCGGGTGTGGACCTTCGCATCGGGGCCGGTGAGTTCACCGCCGTGCTCGGTCCCAACGGCGTCGGCAAGTCCACCATGATCAAGGTCCTGCTCGGCGCCCTGCCCGCGGCGGCCGGCGAGGTTCGGGTGCTCGGCGCCCGGCCCGGGCAGGCCAACGAACGTATCGGCTACCTGCCGCAGCGCCGCAGCTTCGACGCCAACCTGCGCATCCGCGGTGTCGACGTGGTGCGCATGGGCCTGGACGGCGACCGCTGGGGAGTACCGCTGCCGTTCCCCAGCGAGCGTCGGCGGGCCGCCCGCGCGCGGGTGGACGAGGTGATCGAGCTGGTCGGGGCGTCGGCCTACGCACACCGGCCCATCGGGCAGTGTTCCGGCGGCGAGCAGCAGCGCCTGCTGATCGCCCAGGCACTGGTCCGACGGCCCGAACTGCTCCTGCTCGACGAGCCGTTGGACAGCCTCGACCTGCCCAACCAGAGCGCCGTCGCCGCGCTGATCGGGCGCATCTGCCACCAGGATGGCGTGTCGGTGGTCATGGTCGCCCATGACGTGAACCCGATCCTCCACCACCTGGACCGGGTGGTGTACCTGGCCGAAGGCGGCGCCGCCACCGGCACACCGACCGAGGTCGTCACCTCCGAGACGCTGACCCGGCTGTACGGCACTCCGGTCGAGGTGCTGCAGACCTCGGACGGGCGGCTGGTCGTGGTGGGCCAGCCGGAGGCACCGGCCGTGCACACCGACCGGCACGCCACCCCGGGGAGCGGTCATGTGGCTAGCTGAGGCAGGGGCACCAACCTGGTCGTGGAACCTCCTGACCGACTTCCAGGACATATGGTCCTACCCCTTCATGGTCAACGCGTTCCGCGCGGGCGCGGTCGTGGCCGTGGTCTGCGCGATGGTGGGGTGGTTCGTGGTGCTGCGGCGGCAGACGTTCGCCGCGCACACCGTCTCCGTGGTCGCCTTCCCCGGCGCCGCCGGGGCGCTCCTGCTCGGGTTCAGCGCGGTCTACGGCTACTTCACGCTGTGCGTGGCCGCCGCCCTGGTCATCGCGGCCCTCCGTGGCCGCGGTGACCACGAGGACTCCGCACTGACCGGGACCGTGCAGGCGTTCCTGCTCGCGTCCGGGTTCCTGTTCACCGCCCTGTACCGGGGGCTGCTGGAGGGACCGCAGACCATCCTCTTCGGCACCTTCCTGGGCATCACCTCCGCCCAGGTGAGCGTGGTGACGGGGGTCGGCGCGGCGGTGCTCGCAGTGCTGGTGCTGATCGGACGGCCGCTGCTGTTCGCGTCCGTCGACCCACAGGTCGCCGAGGGGCGCGGGGTGCCGGTCCGCACCCTGTCGGTGGTCTTCCTCGTCCTGCTCGGTGCGGCCACCGCCGAGGCGAGCCAGATCACCGGGACCCTCCTGGTTTTCGCCCTCATGGTGATCCCGGCCGCCACCGCGCAAGTCCTGACCGTCCGCCCGGCGTTGAGTCTGGCCTTGGCCGTCCTGTTGGCCTTCGCCGCGACCTGGCTGGGGCTGACCGCCGCCTACTACTCGCCCTACCCCTTGGGTTTCTTCGTGACGACCATCGCCTTCGCCGGATACCTGCTCGCGCTGGGCCAGCGCTCCCTGCGCGAGGTACTCAGTCGCACCCGGGCCGGCGCCGCGCCCACTGCCGGGGAGGTGGTCGCATGACCGTCCTGCTCGCCGCCTCCCCGTTGTCCCACCCGTTCTTCCTGCACGCCTTTCTCACCGGGACCGCCATCGCCGCGGCCTGCGGACCGGTCGGTTACTTCCTGGTCCTGCGGGCCCAGGTCTTCACCGGCGACGCGCTCAGCCATGTCGCCTTCACCGGCGCGATGGCCGCCCTCGCCTTCGGCGCCGACCTTCGCCTCGGGCTGTTCGCCGCCACCATCGCCGTGGCGGTGCTCTTCGGCACCCTCGGCCGCAAAGCGCGGCCCGACGACGTGGTCATCGGAAGCGTCTTCTCCTGGATCCTGGGCCTGGGCGCCTTCTTCATCACCCTTTACACGACCTCGCGCAGCACCACGAACGGCACCGCCGGGGTGAGTGTGCTGTTCGGCTCCATCTTCGGCATCTCCTCCAGCAGCGCGGCCGTCACCGCCCTGGTGGCCGCCGGGGTCGGCCTGCTGGTGGTCCTCATCGCCCGCCCACTGCTGTTCGCCACGCTCGACGAGGCCGTGGCCGCCGCCCGTGGGGTACCGGTCCGGCTGCTCGGCTACGGCTTCCTAGCCCTGGCCGGGATCAGCGCCGCCGAGGCCACCCAGGCGGTCGGCTCCCTGCTCCTGCTCGGCCTGCTCGCAGCCCCCGCCGGCGCCGCGATCCGGCTCACCGACCGCCCCTACCGTGCGCTCGCCCTTTCGGCCGGCCTGGCGGTGCTGGAGATGTGGGCGGGGTTGCTCGCCTCGTACGCGGTGCCGAAGATGCCGCCGAGCTTCGCCATCATGGCCGCCGCCACGGCCGTATACGCCGCCACCTTCCTGATACGACGACCCGCCCCCGGTCCCCGCACGCGAACCGCCGTCCTCACCGGCACATGAGCGAAGGCACCCGATGGCACCCGACCGCCAGTGCACCCCCACCCCGTCGCACGACATCACGCTGATCGGCCGCCTCACCCGGCAACGCACCATCGTGGCCGAGGCGCTCATCCGGGCCGACGGCTTCGTCGGCGCCCAGGCCCTCCACAACCAGCTCGCCGCCGCCGGCTCACCGGTCGGCCTGTCCACGGTCTACCGCACGCTGGCCGGCCTGGCCGGCGTCGGCCGGGCCGACATGGTGCGCGACACCAGTGGTGAACGCCTCTTCCGCTACCGCCCGGGACCCGAACACCGCCACCACCTCCTCTGCACCCAATGCGGCCTGAGCCGGCCCGTCGACTCAGGCGCACCCCTTGTCGTCGGCGTCGGCGCACGTCCGGTCGCCCTCGACGGCGGCCACGGCGGTGCGCAGGTCGTCGAGCGCGTGGCCGAGGCGTTCTCATCTCCATCGGCACGCACCTGCGTGCGGACGCACTGCACGCGACACTGACCGACTGCCTTGTGACCGACGGCGAGAGCCTGCCGCCCACCGACCCGTTCCCTGCCTGGAACACCTATGGCATCGAGGACACCTGCGAGCACGAGCACCCCGAACTCGTGGCGGGCGTCTGAAGACCCCCGGCCGGGCGGCGAACGCGGCCACGGCGCCGCCCGGCCCGGCACGGACACTGTTCCGGAGCCGTACGAGGAGCGGTGACTCCATCCGTACGGCTCCTCAGTCGTCTCGGCTATCGGGAGCTGTAGGGCAGGAGCGCCATCTCGCGTGCGTTCTTGATGGCCCGCGCTATCTGCCGCTGCTGCTGACGCGTCACGTGGGTCACTCGGCGGCTGCGGATCTTTCCGCGGTCGGAGATGAACTTCCGCAGCAGATCGGTGTCCTTGTAGTCGATGTAGGTGATGCCGGCGGCGTCCAGCGGGTTCGTGCGCTGACGCTTGCCGGTCTGCCGCCGGGTGCTTGTGGGTCGGGGCATGGTGAGATCGTTCCTCTCTTTCAGGTCACGGGGTCGAGCAAGTCGTCAAAAGCATGCGGAAGTTGCTTCCAGCGGTCCCTGCCCGCCGCGTACTCGTCATCGGTGAGCAGGCACGAGTCGAGCAGGGCCGACAGGCCGTCGCGGTCCAGGCCGGGCGAGGTGAAGGTAAGGTGCTGGCAGCGGTCGCCGTGTTCGGGGTGCCAGTCCAGGGAGGCGGCGATGCGGCGTTCGGCAGGCACCATCTCCCAGGCGGCGTCGGGCAGGGCGGCCAGCCAGGGGCCGGCCGACTCCACGCACAGCGCGCCGCCTGCGGCATCCCACGACAGGAGTGTGTCGGGGTGGTCCGCCAGCCAGAACCGCCCACGGCTGCGGGCGGCGGCGCAGGTCAGGTCCTCCAGCGCCGCGTAGAGGCGCTACGGGTGGAAGGGCCGTTCGCGCCGCCAGACGAGGGTGCTCACGCCGTGCTCGTCGGCCTCCTGCGGCAGCAGCGCGCACGCGGGGTGCACGCGGGCGGCGGCCGCTGCCACGTCGAAGCCCGCCAGCAGGACTGCTCCCAGGGCGCCGCTGTCCACGCGTACCTTGCGTGCGCCTGGTGTGAGCTGGGCGAGCAGCGCGTGGTCGGTGTCGTCCGCGGCCTCGACGTCCTGCCCGTGTGAACCGTCCCCACCGACGGCGATGAGCGTGGGGTACTCCAGTTGCCGGGCGAAGGTGTCGGCGATGGTGCGCTGGTCGGTCGGGGCGGCGGCGAGGCCGGCGTCGGCCAGGTCATCGCCGTTGGACAGGTACGGCAGGACGAGGGCCGGGTCGATCACGGTGGCAACACCGGTCAGCGCGAGCGGTGCGCCTGCGGCGGTGATGACTCCGGCCATGGCCTGGGGTTCGACGGAGTCCCACAGTTCCACGACGGCAAGCCGGTACCTGTCCTCCCGCGCGAGCCGCAGCAGTTCGGGGACCAGGTCCTCGCGCAGCGCGCAGCACGCACAGTCGTTCACCAGGGGTGCGTCACCGCTGCCCAGCAGGCCGCCGGCATCACGTACGGTGCGGTGCACCGCGCTGTCGACGGCGGACGTCAGGTCGTGGTGCAGGGCGACCGAGCCGGGGACCGTGCGCAGGATCTCCTCGACGGCGGCCCGGCGGGCATCGACGTGCAACCCGGCGACGATCACGACCGGCATCCGCGCCTGGTCCCCGCTCACCGCTTGCTCCCTCCGCGTCCGTAGCGCCGCTCGAAACGCTCGACCCGCCCCGCGGTGTCCAGGACCCGCTGGGTGCCGGTGTAGAAGGGGTGGTTCGCCGAGGAGATCTCGACGTCGATGACCGGGTAGGTGTTGCCGTCCTCCCACTCGACGGTCTTGTCGTTGGTGGCCGTCGACCGGGTCAGGAAGGCGAAGTCGGCGGCCCGGTCACGGAAGACGACCGGGCGGTAGGCGGGGTGGATTCCGGGCTTCACGGCTCTCAGTGCTCCTCACGGAAGTCGACGTGGCGGCCAGCGACAGGGTCGTACTTGCGCAGCCTCAGCCGGTCGGGGTTGTTACGGCGGTTCTTGCGGGTCACGTAGGTGTAGCCGGTGCCGGCGGTGGACCTCAGTTTGATGATCGGGCGGAGTTCGGTGCGGACCATGGACGGCACCATACAGGAGATTGGTTTTCATTTTCATTAACTTGCTAGTGTGCTGTTGTTGCCGCCAACAGAGGAGGAACCCCATGTCCGCCCACTGCCAACTCACCGGCCGACAGCCCGGCTTCGGCCATCACATCTCCCACTCGCACCGGCGCAGCAAGCGCCGCTTCGACCCGAACATCCAGCGCAAGCGCTACTGGTTGCCCAGCGAAGGCCGCCACGTCCGGCTCACGCTCTCCGCCAAGGGCATCAAGACCGTCGACACGATCGGCATCGAGGCCGCCGTGGCCCGCATCCGCGCCCGGGGAGAGAAGGTCTGATGGCGAAGAAGAGCAAGATCGCGAAGAACGAACGGCGGCGCCTTGTCGTGGCCCGCTACGCCGCGCGCCGCGCCGCGCTGAAGGCGATCATCTCGTTCCCCGGAACCTCGGACGAGGAACGCGCCGCCGCCCAGCGGGAACTGCGCCGGCAGCCCCGCGACGCCAGCGCCACCCGCCTGCGCAACCGCGATGCCGTGGACGGGCGCCCCCGTGGCCACCTGCGCGCCTTTGGCCTGTCTCGCATCCGCGTGCGCGAGATGGCCCACGCGGGCGAGCTCCCCGGCGTGACCAAGAGCAGTTGGTAATCCGCACCCGAACCGCCTGCGACCGCAGGCCCCGCCTCACGCTTGGGAAGGTGCTGTCACGTTGTTGGGTAGGTAGGTGCCTGACGGTGTGTCGTGGCGTGGTGGAGCCCGGCTTCGTACTGTGCTCAGGCCGTGGCTGCGAGGCCGGCGGCGCCGGTGATGTGTTCCCAGACGGCGAAGCGGACGGTCATCTGGGCGCGGTAGTCGTGTGCGGGCATCAGGTGGCGGCGGGGACGGAAGTGGGGTGGGATGCCGCTGAACGCGGCCAGGAACCGCTGGGCCGCGTCCACGCTGCGGCAAGCCTTTCATCGCGCGTTCGCGCTGCCTGGTGGGCTGGTGGCTGTTCTCCGCCCGGTTGTTGGGGTACTTCGGCTGCCGGTGCTCGACGGAAGGCATGACCTCGCGGCGGGCGGCGCCGTAGGAGGGGAGCTTGCCGGTGACGATCACCCGCGGCACCGTACGGGTCTTCTTCAGCAGGCGGCGCAGGAAGCGCCCGGCCGCGGCCTTGTCCCGTCGGCTCCGCACGAGGATGTCCAGGACGTTGCCGTCCTGGCCGACGGCCCGCCACAGGTACTTCTGTTCCCCATTGATCTTGATGAAGACCTCGTCCAGATGCCACTCGTCTCCAGACCGAGGCTGCCGGCGGCGCAGCGCGCCTTCGCGCCACTCCTCCCAACGCCTGCATCACCCGCGACCCCGCCCGGCTCCGTCAACAGCACGTCGACAGATCCGAGGTGCCGGGCTCAACCGGACGGCATTACCGGGGCCCGCAGGCCGAGCCACTGATCGGCGTCCCAGGCCCGGAACCGCTCCACTTCGGTGAACCCCAGCTTTGCCGCGAGGCGCATCGAACGGACGTTGGCGGTCTGGGTGGCGAGCACCACCGGCTCACCCGGAAGGACGCCGGCGAGCCAGTCCAGTGCCGCCGCGCACGCCTCGGCGGCATACCCGAATCCCCACGCCCGCGGCAGGAACAGGTAGCCGAGATCCACCTTCCCCAGGGCAGCGGGGCAAAGGTGCTCCGTTGCTCTCCTGAGCAGGACCTGGCCGATCATCGCCCCGTCGAGATCGACGACGAAACTCCCGGGCCGCCGCCCGGGCACCTCGGGCATCTCGCGCTCAAGCTCGTCACGCGGGCGGGGGCCGCCGAGGTAGGTGTGCACCTCCGACGAGGCGTGCAGTTCGATGAACGCCGCACGGTCCCGGGCTTCGGGCTCACGCAACACGAGCCTCTCGGTCTTGATCGGTGCAGGCGGCCACGCAACGGGTCCGAGATCATTCATGTCGGCCAGCCAATCAGCGGCCTCAGTAGCGATCAAGACTCACGGTGAACCGCCCCGGTTCGAATAGAGACTCGATTTCATGAAAGGATCGAGTCATGGCACGACCTTCCCGTTACCCGCTTGAGCTCCGCCGTCGTGCGGTGCGCATGGTCGCCGAGGTGCGCGACGACTACCCGAACGAGACGGCCGCCCTGCAGGCGGTCACCGACAAGCTCGGCATCGGCTCCCGCGAGACACTGCGGAACTGGCTGAAGCAGCAGGAGATCGACGCGGGGACACGGCCGGGGACGACGACGGAGGAATCGGTCCAGCTCAAGGCGCTGAAGAAGGAGATCGCCGAGCTGAAGCGGGCGAACGAGATCCTGAAGGCGGCGGCGAGTTTCTTCGCGGCCGAGCTCGACCGGCCACACCTGCGCTCGTAGCGTTCATCGACGAGCACCGGGACCGCTTCGGCGGGGTCGAGCCGATCTGCAGGACGCTCACCGAGCACGACTGCAAGATCGCCCCTTCCACCTACTACGCCTACAAGAAACGACTGGCCGCCCCGTCCGCTCGTACCGTGCGGGACACGGAACTCAAGGAGCTGATCCGGCAGGTCTACACCGACAACTACCGTGTCTACGGGGCACGGAAGATCTGGCGGGAACTGAACCGGCAGGGTCATGAGGTGGCCCGCTGCACCGTGGAGCGGCTGATGCGCGAGCTGGGCATCGCCGGCGCCGTCCGCGGCAAGAAGGTCATCACTACGGTCCCGGACCAGCAAGCCGGGCGGGCACCGGACCGGGTGGACCGCGACTTCGTCGCCACGGCACCGAACCGCTGCTGGGTCGCGGATTTCACGCACGTGGCGACCTGGGCCGGGGTGGTCTACGTCGCCTTCGTCGTGGACACCTTCTCCCGCCGTATCGTCGGCTGGTCCGCCGCGACGTCGAAGGAGACCCAGCTCGTCCTGGACGCTCTGGAGATGGCGCTGTGGCAGCGCGACCGCGATGAACGCCCCCACATTCGGGGCGAGTTGATACACCACAGCGATGCGGGCAGCCAATACACCAGTTTCAAGCTGGCCGAACACCTCGACGCGGCCGGCATCGCGGCCTCGATCGGCTCCGTCGGCGACGCCTACGACAACGCCCTGATGGAGAACACGATCGGCCTGTTCAAAACCGAGTTGATCAAGCCACAGCGACCCTGGAAGACACTCTCCCAGGTCGAGCTGGCCACCGCCGAGTGGGTCGACTGGTACTGCCACCGACGCCTGCACGGTGAGATAGGCCACGTCCCACCCGTTGAGTACGAGACCAACTACTACACGGAACTCACGAAACCACAGGTCACACCCACAATCTGAGATCTCTACCGAACCCGGGGCGGTTCACGGTCCCTCTTGACTTCTTATCCCCTTGAGATGTCTTGACACGGGCCGTGGTCAAGGAGAAATGCGGCGGGCGCGGTAGGCGTCCAGTGACCTCGCCCTTGGCGTAGTCCTTGACCGTAGTCGTCGTTTGCCGACCGGCTCGTGCTGCTCGTCGCGGTCACGCTTCGGCGCCGTCGGCGCCCGACCTCACGCGCTCCTGCGCGGCTCACGCCCTGATGTCTTCTTCGCCGCGGCCTTCTTGGAGGGTTGCTTCTTCGTGGTCTTCTTCGGCATGTCGTGCACGTCGGCGTCCTCGCCCCTGTCCGCCCGTGCTTTCTGCACAGACTGGGTCAGGGCGGCCATGAGATCGACGATCTGGCCCGCCCCCCTCCGGCTGCGGCATGGCCGGCGGCTCGCGGTGCTCCCGCTTCGCCTTGATGATCTGCTCCAGAGCCTCGGTGCAGGTGTCCTGGAACTCCTCACCCTCCAGGTCCTCGCGGGTCATGCTGTCCGTCAGCGCCAAGGCGCCCTCGATCTGTTCCGGCTCTCCGGCACCGACACCACGACCTGGCCCTACCGGCGGCACCGGGCCGCCCAACGGTTCCCGGTCGAGACGGCGTGTTTGATCGCCGTTCCATGGGGTCGGACGCTGAGCCGGCATCACCTGACCCCGGGCGATACCGGCAGATGCGCGACGAACACGGCGCGCGTGAACACCGCTTGGTGCAGTTCGGCGCCAAGCGGGATGGCTGGTCCCGGTCAGGCTGCCGGGGCGGTCAGGACGGCCTTGGCAGCCAGCCGGAGATGCCTGATCATCGGATTCGGGTCGCCCTTGCGGCTGACCAGGACGACCTGGCTGGGGGGAGCGCCCTCGATCGGGACGGTGACGAGGTCGGGGCGCAGTGAGCTACGCCGATCGCCGACCGGTAGCACGGCGATCGCCCTGCCACTCGCGACGAATTCGAGCTTGTCCTCGTAACTCTCGATCGGCGGCACGCCGGTCCCGAGGATCCGGTAGGAAGTCCAGTCCGCGGTCTCGAACGCGCACGGCGCCGCCTCCTCGCCGGCCAGTTCTTCCGCGGTCACCGACGCGCGGTCGGCCAAGGGGTGGCCGCGCGGGACCGCGAGCATCCGGGGCTCCTCGTACAGCGGGGTGGTGAACACGTCGTCGGCGGCGAACGGCAGCGGGGCCCGCGCGATCAAGGCGTCGACCCGTTTGTCGGACAGCGCCCCGACGTCGCGGCAGCTCAGGTACCGGGTGGCGATCTCGGCGTTCGGGTAACGGCGGCGCAGTTCCCGTACGGCGGCAGTGATCACCAGGTCTTCAACGTAGCCGATGGCGATTCGTTCGGTCCCGGCTTGTTCACGCACGGCCAGCTCGGCCTGGCGGGCGGCTTGCAGCAGGGCTTGGGCCTGGGGGAGGAACGTCTGTCCGGCCGGAGTGAGCCGGGCGCCCTGGGGTGTGCGGTCCAGCAGGCGTGCGCCGAGATATTTCTCGAGCCGTTGGATCTGGCGGCTCAGCGCCGGCTGGGCCACGTGCAAGTCGGCGGCCGCCCGGCCGAAGTGCTGGTGCGCCGCCACCACGGTGAAGTAGCGCACCAGCCGCAATTCCAGGTCCTGTCCGAAATCGTTCACCCTTCCAGCGTACGCGTCATGCCGTTTCGGAATGATCGGGTTGCCGAACCGGTCTTGGACGGCCATGCCGTCCTGGGCCTTGACTGAAGGGGCAACGTTTCCCCAGGAAAGCGACAGGTGCGATGAAGGCGATCCAGGTCCACGAAGCGGGCGGGCCGGAAGTTTTGCGGTATGACGAGGTGCCGGTTCCCGAGATCGGTCCGGGCGAGGTGCTCGTCCGGGTGCACGCGGCGGGCATCAACCCGCCGGACTGGTACCTGCGTGAGGGGATGAAGGTCATGCCGGCCGAGATGAGGCCGACGCTGGAGTTCCCCCTGATCCCTGGGACGGACATGTCGGGCGTGGTCCAGGCGGTCGCTCCGGACGTGCTGGGGTTCGCCGTCGGTGACGAGGTCTTCGGCATGCTGCGGTTCCCCGGATTCGACGGCCGGACCTACGCCGAGTACGTGGCCGCGCCGGCTTCGGACCTGGCTCACAAGCCGGCCGGTATCGACCACGTGCAGGCGGCCGGGGCACCGATGGCCGTGCTTACGGCCTGGCAGTACCTGATTGATCTCGGCCACGACGTGCCGTCTCCTTTCACCGGCCAGGTGCACCAGCCGGTGCCGATCACGCCGGGGATGACCGTGCTGGTCAACGGGGCCGCCGGTGGAGTGGGCCACTTCGCGGTGCAGCTGGCGAAATGGAAGGGGGCACACGTCATCGCGGTGGCCTCGGGCCGGCACGAGCAGTTCCTGCGCAAGCTCGGCGCCGATGAGTTCATCGACTACACCAGGACGCAGGCCGCGGACGTGGTCAGCGGTGTGGACCTGGTGATCGACGCCGTCGGCGGCCCGGACAGCTCACGCTTTCTGGCCGTGCTCAAGCGCGGTGGCACCATGCTTCCGGTGTTCTTCGCCGAGTACGACCCGGAAGAGACGGCGAGGCGGGGCATCACAGTCTCGAACATTCAGGTGCGTTCCAACGGCCCCCAGCTCGCCGAGATCGGGCGCCTGCTCGACGAGGGCAAGCTCCAGGTCGGGGTGGACAGCACCTACCCGTTGCCCGAAGCGGGCAACGCACACACGCGAGCCGCGCAGGGTCACCTCCAGGGCAAGATCGTGCTGACGGTGGTCTCGTGATCGCCGAACTCCAGCAGGCGGTGGCGAAGTACGCCCACGCCCTGGACGAACTGAATGTGCCCGAGCTGGAAGCGGTCCTGACCGAAGACACCACCTGGACCTTCACGATGCCCGGACAGGGAGTGCTCGGCCCGGTCGCCGGACGCGCGGCGGTGCTCGACTTCGTCCGTGACGGGCACACGGCCCAGACCGGAAGGGTGCGGCACCACCTGGGCAATGTCGTGGTCACGACGACGGACGCCGCTACCGCTGAGGTGCGGGCCTATCTGGTGCAGACGAGGAACACCGGCGAGAGCACCCAGATGGTCTCGACCGGGGTCTACACGTTCGGCCTGTGCCGGTCCGACCGTGGGTGGCGGATCGCCGAGCTCACCCTGACGACGGACAACGCCTTTTAGAACTCCTAACGAAATGATCTTCGAGGTGGTTGGATCATTACGGCAGCGATGATCTGGGGGTGCGAAGTGGCACGGCCGAAGCCGTGGGAAGTCGACGACGAGCTGTGGGCGGTGATCGAACCGCTGCTGCCCAAGGTCGAGCGTCGGGCCCGGCACCCAGGGCGCAAGCGGCATCCGGACCGGCTGGTGTTCCAGGGCATCCTGTTCGTCCTGCACACCGGGATCTCCTGGGAACACCTGCCGCAGGAACTCGGCTTCGGCTCGGGCATGACCTGCTGGCGACGCCTGGCCGAGTGGACCGGGGCCGGCGTGTGGCCCCGACTGCACGAGGTCCTCCTTGCCAAGCTCCGCAGCGCGAACGCCCTGGACTTCTCCCGAGCGGCCGTCGACGGCTCCCACATCCGCGCGCTAAAGGGGGTCCCAAGACCGGACGAAGCCCTGTTGACCGGGGCAGAACCGGCAGCAAGCACCACCTGATCACCGACGCCACCGGCATCCCGCTCGCCGCCACGCTGACCGGCGGCAACCGCAACGACGTCACCCAGCTGATCCCTCTGCTGGAGGCGATACCGCCGGTGCGGGGCAAGCGAGGCCGGCCCCGACGCCGCCCGGACGTGGTGCTGGGCGACCGCGGCTACGACCACGACAAGTACCGCCGGCTCGTCCGGGACCTGGGCGTGAAGCCACTGATCGCCCGACGCGGCACCGAACACGGCTCCGGACTCGGCACCCAACGCTGGGTCGTGGAACGCGCATTCGCCCACCTGCACTGGTTCCGCCGTCTGCGGATCCGCTGGGAGATCCGCGACGACATCCACGAAGCCTTCCTCACCCTCGGATGCGCGCTCATCTGCTGGAGGCGCCTGACGTCATTGCGATAGGAGTTCTTAGAGGTCGCGCAGATAGGCGTGGTGAGGGGACCTCGGTAGCAGAACGGGAACAGGTCTGGTGATCATGGAGTTGCGACGTTCTGTGATCACGGAGGAGCCCTGTCACCGCGCTTCCATCGTGGCTGACCGAACCGCTCTCACAAGGACCAGGCCGTGCTGGTGTACTGGCGCTGCACACCGACCCTGGGCGTGCCCTTCTTCGGTCACCGGTCTCGTCGACGACCGGGACGACGCGTCGGTGCCGAGGTGGTCAACGACGAAGCCGCGCAGGTCGTCGCGGACGGCGATCCCGGACGGCCCACCGACGGCGCCGTCGTCTGACCTCCGTTCGGGGAGAGTGGAAGGTCATGGCATAGCGTACTGCCATGACGAATTCATCTCTGCAGTTAATTCCCGATGCCATCAACCGCTTCGGCGCACGAGTACACGCGGTCGACGGCCACCAGTGGAACGATGCGACGCCGTGCACCGAGTGGACCGTTCGGGACCTCGTCAACCACCTGGTCAGCGAGCACTTGTGGGTTCCGCACCTGCTCGCCGGAGAGTCCCTGGAGGAGGTGGGTGACCGCTACGACGGTGACATGGTCGGCGCAGATCCCGTGCGGGCGTGGGACGAGGCCGCGGAGCGCTCCCTCGCGGCGTGGAAGGGCGCAGATCTTTCCGGGACAGCTCGGTTCTCCTTCGGGGAGGCGCCGTTGACCATGTACGCGGACCAGATGCTCGTCGACCTGACCGTCCACGAGTGGGACCTGGCCCGCGGGTGCGGCCAGCCCGAGTGGCTCGCCCCGGCCGCGGTCGATCACAGCCTGGCCTACGCGCGCGCCAACGCCGAGAGAGTGGCAGGCCTGGGAATCTTCGCTGCTCCGGTGCGCACCACCAGCACCGACCCCGTCGTTCAGCTTCTTTCCTTGCTGGGGCGCGCCGTATGACGGGTTCGATTCACGTAGTTCGGGAGTGCTCGCGGTTGCCTGGCACGGGCTGCAGTGCAGCTTCGTGATTCCTAGATGGATGAGTCCGATGTTCGTGCTGGTCGCGACCAGCACGAACATCGGACTCATCCGTCTAGTGGGTGATGGTGAAGCGGTGACGGCCCGGTCCCAGACCGGAGACGGTGACCCGGTCGCCGTCTTTCGCCACCTGGCGGCCGCGCGCGCGGTGGCCGTCCCAGACGACGTGCCCTTCCTGCCGCACCACCCCGCGTGAGGCGCTGACGGGCAGCGAGGCAGTGCCTCGGGTGCCGTGGGGCACCTGGAGCGTGAGCGTGAACGACGTGGCCGAGTTCGTCCAGTCCACGGCCAACGGGCCTGTGGGTGTGGGCAGCTCGCCCTGCGCCCAGGTCACGTCGCCGGGGTGGGGCCGCACTTCCCAGGTGGCGTACCCGGGTGAGGTGGGCCTGGCGCCGAGGAGCTGGTGGGTGAGTGCCGGCAGTACGCCTGTGGACCAGCCGTGCGCCATGCTCGTGAAGCCGCCCTCGTAGAGGGAACCGTCGGGGCCGATGCCCTCCCAGTCGGTGACGCCCGGATCGTGGCTGTCCATCCAGCCGTAGGTGCGCCGGATCTGGTCCAGTGCCGAGGACTCCCGTCCGCTCTCGAAACGGGCCACGATTTCGGGATACGAGGTGAACGCGTAGACGCGCTGGGAGGCGCCGCCGAAGAGGGTGTCGTTGTCCATGAAGGCGTTGCCGTAGGGCAGTTGCGTGGTGGCGTCGAGGTGGTCGAGCGCCGAGGCCGCCCGCTCGGTCCCGGCGACGCCGGAGACGATGGCGAGCGAGTTGCCGTCCTGGGCGTGCCGTACGGCTCCGGTCGATGAGTCGAGGTAGGCGCCCGCGGAGTCGTCCCACAGGTGGGCGTTGACCGCGTCGGCGACCGCCCGGGCACGGGCGGTCCACCGCTTGGCGTCCGCCTCGTGGCCGAGCCAACGGGCCAGCGCCGCGCTGTCGTTGAGGGCCTGCACGTACAGCACGTTGTAGTAGGTGATCTGACCGGTGCGGTCGAGGAAGGCGTAGTCGCCGTAGCGGCCGGTGTCGTTGAGGCCCTTGCTCAGGAGTCCCGCTTCGTCGGTGACGCTCGGGTACCAGGTGTCCAGCACCTTGACCAGCGCGGGGTAGTACCGGGCCGCGTAGGAGCGGTCACCGGTGTACAGGACGTAGTCCCAGCTGCACGTCACCCACCACAAGGGATAGTCGAACAGGGGCAGTTCGTATCCGGAGATGGAGGCCGGGGGAATCCAACCGTCGGCACGCTGGTGGTCGGCGAGATCGGCCAGGACGTTGCGGGCGGCCGCGGCGGTGTCGTCATGGGTGAGGTAGAGCGTGCGGGCGGAGACGGCGAGGTCACCGACGTAGGGGTCGCGGTCGCGTTTGGCTCCGTCGTGCAGAACCAGCTTGCCTTCCAGGGAGGCGCTCCAGGCGTTGCGCGGGTCCACGTCGTCCTGGCGGAAGGTGTCCGTGACGAGTTCGTTGGTGTAGGAGGCGCCGTACCAGTACCGGTTGAGGTCGTCGTCGGAGCACAGGAACCAGCCGCGGTAGGTGCTGGGCGTACCGACGTAGCCGGTGAAGTCCAGGTCGACGGAGTCGATCCGGACGGTGCCCCAGGGCTGTGCGACGGGGGCGTCGGTGGCCAGCGCGTCGAGGGTGATCTTGAGGTAGCGGAAGCCGTGCAGTCCGTCGGCGTAGACTTTGCCGTCGCGCAGGTATCCCTTGTGGTCCGTCCAGGTGGTGCCGCCGGGCGGAACGGCGAACTGGTCGGTGCCCTGGCCGGCGCCGCCGGACTGGTCGGAGCGGGTGAAGTCGGAGCGGTCGGTGAGGAACTCCTTGGTCTCGGAGAACGCGAGGCGTACGCCGGGGGAGTTGGCCGACGCGGAGGCGAAGCGGATGCGGGGGTAGCCCACGACGACCTTGCCGAAGTCGATCGTGACGCTGGGGACGTCGGGCGTCTGCACGGCGGCGGGCCACACCTCGTTGATCCGGGTGAACGCACCGCGCGGGGTGTCCTGCACGTTCGTGACCGTGATGCGGACCCGGGTCGTGGAGACGGACTGGGAGAAGGTGACGGCCCGCTGGACGGCATCGTTGCCAGAGACCGTGGCGACGGTCTGCCAGGCGTCGTCCTGCCAGGTGTCGACGGTGAAGTCGGTCGGTACGCCGTCGCTGTTGGATATGACGGTGATGCCCGACAGCCGCTGGGCGGCCGGGGTCGTGATCGTGAGCGTGTCGGGGAAGACGCCCAGCGTGTCGTCGTTCCAGAAGGTGTCGAGGTTGCCGTCGATGGCGTTGCCCGCGTCGTAGGTGCGCGGGTTGCCGTCGTTGCCCCCGTTGCCCGCGTGCGAGGATGAGGCCTCGGCCGTGGTGCCTTCGGGCCAGCGCGGCGGTGCGACGGGCTCGGGGCGGTCGAGGACGGTCACGGCTCCACCGCGCTTGAGCAGGGCGTCGGGCAGGCGTACGTCGCCGGTGGACGCGATGACGCGGACCGGCTGTACGGTGCGGCTGGACGGGCCCTGCACGTAACGGTGCCAGGACGTCGCGCCGCGCGGGACCGACCTCGGCGACCCTGCCGAGGGTGCGGCCGTGGCCGTGGTGGACGCTGCCAGGGGGAGTCCTACGGCGGTGAGTGCGGCCAGACCGGCTCCCGCCGCCACGACGGTTCTGCGGGTGGGATCGCTCGGGGGCTGGGGGTTGTTGCGGCTCGACGACATGACACCTTGTCCTTCTTGATCGGAATGAAACGATTCAAACGAGGCGTGCGAGGAGAAGGTATCCCAGGTCCCTTTTGCGCGTACATACCAAAGACGCTGGTTCTTCTTCCACCTCGTGGTCCGGCACGCTCATCGCCCCGGACCGCCGGGGAACACCGTCCACCGCGGGGCGCGCGCCAGTCGAACGCGCTCTGTCCCGACGGAGAACCGGAAGATCCTTCGGAACTGCCGGCTCAAGGAAAACGGCGTTCACCGAGCAGGACGGGTTTGCCAGCGGGATCGGCAGGGCGAGCTTCCTCACCCCCGCTTGCTCAGGGCCCCTCCACCGCGAAGGTCGAGCCGGTGCCCATTCCGGTGATCCACTCCGGGATGGGTTCGTAGCAGGTCCACACCAGCGGGACGTCGACCGCGGCCCGGCCGATCAGCCAGGTGCGCACCTCGTGGCCGCCGCTGCCCGCCTCTTCCTCCAGGCACTCGTCTTCCAGGGCGGCCACGTCGTCCAGGTCACCGGTGGCGACCTTCTCCAGGAACCACCGGTCCCAGTTGGCGTTCACCCGGGCCGCGGGGCTCCCGCCCATGGCACGCACACGTGCTTCGCGCGACGCGGCGACCGTGTGGACGTTCCGGCGTCCGTGGAGGACCGACTCGCGCCGAGCGGCGTCGACGGACGGATCGCGCGGGTCGCTGGACCGCTGCACGTTTCGGCTGTCCGTGCCGATTCCCTGCGGGGGACCGTACACCTCCTGTGGGACCTGGGTGTTGCGGCCGTAAACCGAATGCGGCACCTGGTGGTCGGTCCCCCCGGCGATCCCGGTCTGAGGTAGTGCCGGCAACCCGTTCACCGACCGGATGAACAGCAGGCACAAGTACGTGGCGTCCCGGACCCTGACATCCGTCGAGTGGCGGAACTCCACGCTGCTCGCTGGCGATGCCGCCGATGCCGTACGCGAGTTGAAGGCGTCCGAAGGCGGAGACATCAATATTGTCGGCAGCGGCGACCTCGCCCAGAGCCTCATGCGGCACGGTCTCGTCGACGAGTACCGGCTGACCATCCACCCGGTGATCGTCGGCACCGGCAAGCGGCTGTTCGCCGACGGAGCGATCCCCACCGCGCTGGAACCGGTCAGCGTCCCGACGACGAAGGGTGGCACCTCGTCGGCGTCTACCGGCCGAACGACGAGCCCGGTTGCGACAGCTCCTAGATGATTGATTCCAAGGTCAGTGGTCGTAGGCGGTCAGGGAGCGGGTGATCGGGCTACTGGTGTGGTGGTTGTGCCAGAACGCCGTGGTCAGAGTGAGGAGCCGCTGCGGGACGAGGACGGCCACCCCGCCGGGCGTGCGGCCGCCGTGGCGTTCGAGGTCCAGTTGGGCTTTGAGAGTCCCGTTGACGGACTCGATCAGCTGGTGCAGCGGTTTGAACAACTCGGCTCCGACCCGTTCGGGTTCGCCCTTGCGAGTTGGAATCCTAGGTGGCGACTTGGCCGGTCCGACGGCGGCGACGGTTTCCTGCCGTCTGTCGCAGCCGGGCTGCGGGAGAGGTTCCGCCGCGGCCCGACCGTGGTCGGCCAGCACAATCCCCAGGTGTTCCCTCCGGCCCGAGCGCACTGGTACCGGTGCGCGGCCGGGGTCCGTCCGTGGTTTTTATCGCAGGGGTCGGTCGTGCCCCGGCCGGTTCAGGATGCGGCGTGTGTGGTCCGTCGCGCCGGCCAGGCGAGCAGGGTGGTGGTCAGGGCGCCGACCGCGAGTGCCGAGCCGGTGATCAGGACGGGTGCCGGGTCCCAGAGTTTGCCCAGGACCTGGACGAGTGGGGGGAAGGCGAAGCCGATGTAGGTGAGGCTGTAGAACGCGGCGATGACCGTGGAGATGGTCTGGGGGCCGGCGAGGGACTCGGCGAGTTGCAGGCCGCTCACCAGCAGGATGCCGTAGGCGGCGCCCAGGACGACGGCGGTGGCCAGCAGTAGGAGCAGTGAGCCGGTGGTGACGGTGAGTGCCGCGGCGAGCAGTCCGGCGGTCACGGATGCCATGCCGGTGCGAAACGGTGCCGCCGGGGAGCGCCGGGCCAGCCGCCGGGCGAAGGGCTGCACGGCGATGCCGCTGCCGAGGGTGACGGCGGCGACCACACCGCCGCCGACGGCCGCGTAGCCGCCTAGGGGCACCAGGACGGGAAGCGCGGCGAGGGAGACGGTCGCGGCCCCGAAGACCCACGGCGCGGTGGGCAGGACCGCGGTCACGAACAGGCGGCTGGTCAGCACGCTCATCGCTCCCGCACCACGCCGCAGCCCGTCATCGGCCCCGGCACCGGCCGCGGGTCCGGCGGCGGGTCCGGCGGCGGGCGGAGCCGACTCCGAGGCGCGCCACACCACCGGCAGCGTCAGCGCCACCAGGGCGATGTGCACCAGGTAGGCCGTGGTCTGCGGAGAGGGCAGCCACTGCACGACGACCCCGGACAGCAACGGCCCCACGGCGAACCCGGCGGTCAGTGCGACGGCCGACCGCCGCGCCCCCGCCCCGGACCCGGTGCGGGCGGGCTTCCCGGTGTCGGACAGCTCCTTGATCCACGCCGTTCCCGGCCCGAACGCGGAACCGGCGCTGACCCCGACCAGGATCCGCCCGGCCAGGATCGTCCCGAAGGCTTCGCCGGAGAAGAGGATCACCGCGGAGCCGAGCGCGGACAACAGCAGGGCGGCCAGCAGAACGCGCCGCCGGCCCAGCCGATCGGAGACCTTCGCCATCACCAGCAGCGCCGGGATGAGCCCCACCGCGTAGGCCCCGAACAGAGCGTTCACCTGGAAACCGCTCAGACTGCCCCGGTAGACCTGAAGGACCGAGGCGAACATGTTCGCCCCCATCCCACCGTGAACACAGCCGCCGCAGGCCGCACCCACGCCATCCGCGAAACCACAGGCGACGTCTCCGCCGCGGCCGGCGCCGCGGCGTCGAAAGACCCCGTGCTGCGGTTCAATCCGCTGTGGTGGGAGCCGTGCAGGTCGACAGCGACATGCCGGTGCGGGGAAGCCTTGATCTTCGAAGTACCCATGCCACAACCCCAAACCATGAGTAGACCAGCCCTATGGATGTTCGGGCCGAGAGGGTGGACTACCCCGTCATTGGTATGCGATCCGTGCGCTCTCGCCTCGGCGTCCTGGCCGTGTGGTGTGCGGACTTGGGGGGTCGGTGTTGCTGGTCATCTTCATGTCACCCACTTTCGTAATCGTCTCGGCTACAGTTATGTTAATGTAGCCACGCCGGTGACGGAAAGGTGAGATCGTCGTATTCACGCAGGTGGGAGCGGCGGCTTGGGGAGCCCTTCGAACCGGCTGGGCGCGTCTGACGTCGTGCTCGGCGCTGCGCGTGCCGGTGTGTCCGGCGTGTCGGCTACTGCCCCGGTCCGTGTCCGTGGGGTGGCGGCACTTACCACTCGAAGAGCGATGAACGACACCTCTCAAGGAGATGTAGATGGATATGAAGGCGAAGATGAAGAGTGTGCTGCGTCCGTCTCGCCGGCGTGTTTCCGCGCTCGCGGCCGTTGCGGGTGTGGCTGCCCTTGGTCTGGCGTCCGTGATGCCGGCTTCCGCGGTTACCGCCGAGCCCGCCGGGCGGGGGGCGAAGCCCACGGTGGTGCTGGTGCACGGGGCCTTCGCGGACTCCTCCAGCTGGAACGGAGTGATCACGCGTCTGCGGCGCGCGGGGTATCCGGTGGAGGCTCCCGCCAATCCGCTGCGCGGCGTGGCGAGTGACTCGGGCTACCTGGAGAGCTACCTCCGAAGCGTGAAGGGTCCGATCGTGCTGGTCGGCCACTCCTACGGTGGTTCGGTGATCAGTGATGCCGCTGCGGGCAATTCGCAGGTCAAGGCTTTGGTCTATGTTGCCGCGTTCGTTCCCGACAAGGGTGAGACCCTCGCCGAACTCGGCGACAGGTTCCCGGGGGCGACGCTCCCCTCGGTCCTCGATGCCGTGCCCTATCCGCTGCCCGGCGGAGGCACCGGCACCGATCTCTACGTCCAAAAGGGCAAGTTCCACGACGCGTTCGCCGCCGACGTGCCCAGGTCGGTCACCGATCTCATGGCCGTCACCCAGCGTCCGCTGGCCGCCTCCGTCTTCGATGAGAAGACCACCAAGACGGCCTGGAAGACCATCCCTTCCTGGGATCTGGTCACCACCGAGGATCATGCGATCGCGCCGGCCGAGCAGCGGTTCATGGCCGAACGTGCCCACGCGCACACCGTCGAGGTCGACTCCTCGCACGCGGTCGCCGTCTCTCACCCCGGCGCGGTCACCCGTCTCATCGAGCAGGCCGTCCGAGCCACCTCCGAGTAGCCCCTGGGGTGTCTGTGTCGATCATGACCTGCGGTCTTCGGCCGTCGGTGGGGTGATCGGCGGGTTTGTCGGCGCGGGCATGATTGACGGTTGAGTAGACCGGTCGTATAGTTGTGGTTGTCGGAGCGCGGAACACACTGTGGAGGTTGGGCGTCATGGGACGTATCAAGGTCGGTACGGAAAACAGCGCGGACATCGAGCTGCATTATGAGGACAAGGGATCGGGGCAGCCGGTGGTGCTGATCCACGGTTATCCGCTGGACGGGAACTCGTGGGAGGGGCAGACGTCGGCGCTGCTGGAGGCCGGTTACCGGGTCGTCACCTACGACCGCAGGGGTTTCGGCAAGTCGAGCCAGCCCTCGACGGGGTACGACTACGACACCTTCGCCGCGGACCTGAACGCGGTGCTGGAGGCGCTGGATCTGCACGAGGCGGTACTGGTCGGGTTCTCCATGGGCACCGGTGAGGTGGCCCGCTACCTGTCCGTCTACGGTTCGGCGCGGGTGGCCAAGGCCGTGTTCCTGGCCTCGCTGGAGCCGTTTTTGGAGATCACCGACGACAACCCCGACGGTGCGGCGCCCGCCTCCTTCTTCCAGGGTGTCTCCGAGGCGGTCAAGAAGGACCGGTACGCGTTCTTCACCGACTTCTATAACGACTTCTTCAACCTCGACGAGAACCTGGGCACCCGCGTCAGTGAAGAAGCGGTCCGCAACGCCTGGAACGTCGCCGCGGGATCGGGGGCCATCGCCTCGGCCGCCGCACCCCTCGCCTGGCCCACCGACTTCCGCGCCGACATCCCCAAGATCGACGTCCCGGCTTTGATCGTCCACGGCACCGCCGACCGGACCCTGCCCATCGACGCCACCGGCCGCCGCTTCGCCAAGGCCCTGCCCACCGCCCAGTACACCGAGATCGACGGCGCCCCCCACGGCCTGCTGACCACCCACACCGCCGAAGTCAACGAAACCCTGCTGACCTTCCTCGCCCAGTAAGCCGCACCGCTGCCTGGCCGGCCGCTCCGGCAGGCGGGCCGTGCCCGCACCCTCGCGCCCCGCTTCATTACGTCCCCTGCACCGCTCGCCTCGCCAGGGGTGATCGGCCTACTGATCTACAGGAAGTCATCATGAAGGTTCTGATCGTTCTCACCTCGCACGACAAGCTCGGCGACACCGGCCGCACGACCGGGTTCTGGCTGGAGGAACTCGCCGCCCCCTACTACCGGTTCCAGGAGGCCGGCTGGGACATCACCCTCGCCTCCCCGAAGGGCGGCCAACCGCCGCTGGACCCCAAGAGCAACGAACCCGCCAACCAGACCGACCAGACCCGCCGCTTCGAAGCCGATCCCGAAGCCACCCGCGCCCTGGCCACCACCGTGCGCCTGGACTCGGTCGCCGCCGACGACTACGACACCGTCTTCTACCCCGGAGGCCACGGCCCCCTGTGGGACCTGGCCGAGGACGCCGACTCCGCCCGTCTGATCGAAACGACCCTGCGTTCCGGCAAGCCCCTGGCCCTGGTCTGCCACGCCCCCGGTGTCCTGCGCCACACCGTCAACGAGGACGGCACCCCGCTGGTCCGGGACCGCAAGGTCACCGGCTTCACTAACACCGAGGAGGAAGGCGTCGCCCTCACCGACGTCGTCCCCTTCCTCGTCGAGGACGAACTCAAGAAGCTCGGTGGCCTTTACTCCAAGATCGGCGACTGGCAGCCCTACGTCGTCCAGGACGGCCTGCTCATCACCGGCCAGAACCCCGCCTCCTCCGGCCCCGCCGCCGACGCGCTCATCGCACTCACCACGGCTCGGGCCGGATCCGTCGATAAGGAGAGTCCGTCCGTCTCCGCGTGAAAGGTCTCTCCCGTACTTCCGGCCCGCCAGGCTCCAGCCCGGCGGGCCGGAAGCGCTACGCGCAACGGACCCGAGCCGACCACCGCCTTACGGCACAGCCCTCCACGGCCGGCGGAAAGGATCACAATCGCATACCCTCCAGAAGCAGCGCCGCCCCCGGAACACCTTGCGAGATGTCCCACACGGTGAAGCGCCCCAAAGCCGCCGCCACAGCATGGGCAACCGTACGGTCGATCGAGACCAGGGACTTCTGGACGGACCGGCCCATGACGCAGGACGGATCGGGGCCGTGCAGTCCGAGCACGGGTTCGTCGCCCTGAAGCACCAGCCACACCTGTTCGAGCGTGATCTGGGCAGGGTCGGCTGCCAGCTCCCAGCCGCCGTTCACGCCGGGCCGGGACCGGACCAGCCCCGCGTTGCGCATCGGCCCGAGCACGCGGCGGACATAGACCGGGTTGACATTGGCACTCTTGGAGAGTTCCTCGGAACTCACGGCTTGGCCATCAGTGGCGACTGTCAGGATGACCAGTACGTGCACGGCGACGGCGAATTGGGTGTTCGTGGAGCGGGCCATTACCCCATCTTGCCATTCTTGTCACCATCGTGGCTACAGTAGTCTCGCTCGGGAACCCGAGAGGGACTACTGAGACGTGGGAACAGGCGAACATGATGCGCGCCCACTAGGCCGGGCCCACGCTCAGCTGTCGTCCCACGTCGGTGTAAGAACTCCTAACGAAATGATTTTCGAGGTGGTTGGATCATTACGGCAGCGATGATCTGGGGGTGCGAAGTGGCACGGCCGAAGCCGTGGGAAGTCGATGACGAGCTGTGGGCGGTGATCGAACCGCTGCTGCCCAAGGTCGAGCGTCGGGCCCGGCACCCAGGGCGCAAGCGGCATCCGGACCGGCTGGTGTTCCAGGGCATCCTGTTCGTCCTGCACACCGGGATCTCCTGGGAACACCTGCCGCAGGAACTCGGCTTCGGCTCGGGCATGACCTGCTGGCGACGCCTGGCCGAGTGGACCGGGGCCGGCGTGTGGCCCCGACTGCACGAGGTCCTCCTTGCCAAGCTCCGCAGCGCGAACGCCCTGGACTTCTCCCGAGCGGCCGTCGACGGCTCCCACATCCGCGCGCTAAAGGGGGTCCCAAGACCGGACGAAGCCCTGTTGACCGGGGCAGAACCGGCAGCAAGCACCACCTGATCACCGACGCCACCGGCATCCCGCTCGCCGCCACGCTGACCGGCGGCAACCGCAACGACGTCACCCAGCTGATCCCTCTGCTGGAGGCGATACCGCCGGTGCGGGGCAAGCGAGGCCGGCCCCGACGCCGCCCGGACGTGGTGCTGGGCGACCGCGGCTACGACCACGACAAGTACCGCCGGCTCGTCCGGGACCTGGGCGTGAAGCCACTGATCGCCCGACGCGGCACCGAACACGGCTCCGGACTTGGCACCCAACGCTGGGTCGTGGAACGCGCATTCGCCCACCTGCACTGGTTCCGCCGTCTGCGGATCCGCTGGGAGATCCGCGACGACATCCACGAAGCCTTCCTCACCCTCGGATGCGCGCTCATCTGCTGGAGGCGCCTGACGTCATTGCGATAGGAGTTCTTAGTCAGCACCTCCCGCACAGCGGGGGAAGCTCAGAGTTCTCGGGCCGGTTGTTCGGGCTCTGGTGTGAGCGGTGTTCGACCGACGGCATCTCGTGGCGGTGGGCGGCGCCGTAGCAGCGGAGCCTGCCGGTGACGATCAGCCGGGGCACCAGCCGGGTCTTCTTCATCAGCTTCCGGAAGAAGCGCCTGGCCGCGGCCTGGTCCCGCCGGTTTTGCGGCAGGATGTCGAGCACGTTCCCGTGCTGGTCCACGGCCCGCCACAGGTACCGCTGCACACCGTTGGTTTTGACGAACACCCCGTCCAGGTGCCACTTGTCACCAGGCCCCGGACGGCGCCGGCGCCGAGCAGCGGCACAAGCCGGGCCGAACCGGCGCGTCCACTGTGACTGCCTCGTGGCCGAGCTCGATGCCGCGCTCGAGCACCAGCTCCTCGATGTCGCGCGGACTCAGGTCGAAGCGGTGCTACAACCACACGCAGTGGGAGATGACCTCCGGAGGGAAGCGGAAACCCCGGCACGACGGCGTCACCACGGAAAGCCCCCGGCGATCCGACCAGACGGATGATCACGCCGCCCGGGAAGACCACCACTCAACCCGACAATGCCATACCGAGCGCGTCGCCGGTGATCGAAATGCTGTCGCCGTTCCTGTACAGAGTCGTGAAGGAGCGGCCCGGAGCTTCGGCCGCTCCTTTTCAGGCGCCGGCGCCGCCGTCGACCGGGACGATCGCACCGGTCACGTACGAGGCGCGGTCGCTGAGCAGCCAGGCGGCTGCCTCGGCGATCTCCCGGGGCTCGCCCATCCGGCCCATCGGGATCCTTGCGCTCATTCCCTCGATGAGTCCGGGAGTCGCCGCTTCCCATTCGTCGATCATTTCGGTAGCGGTGCCGCCGGGGGTGATGCCGTTCACCCGGATGTTGGCGGGGGCCAGGTCGACCGCGGCGGTCTCGGTGAGGCTGTTGAGCGCGCGCTTCATGGCCCCGTAGGCGGGCAGGCCGGGATTGGCGCGGCGGCTGCCGATGCTGGAGGTGTTGACGATGGCCCCGCCGCCGCCCTGCCGCATGAGTGCGACCTCGGCGTTCATGGCGGTCCAGTGTGCGCGGAAGTTCACGGTGAACTGCTCGTCGATGTCCTCATCGGTGGTGGCGTCGACCGGGCCGGGCTGCTGGATCACCGCGCCGTTGTTGAAGGCACCGTCCAGGCGTCCGTGCAGCTCCTCGACGCGGTCGACCGCCGCGCGGATGCTCGCACGGTCGGCCAGGTCCAGGGTGACGGCGTCGGCGACGCCGCCGTCGGCGCGGATCTCCTTCACGATGGTCTCGAGGGCGCCGGTGCTGCGGGCGGCGAGCACGACGGCGGCGCCCTCGGAGGCGAAGAGCCGGGCCGCGGCGGCCCCGATGCCGCGGCTGGCGCCGGTGATGAAGATGACCTTGCCGGTGAGCAGGCTGATGGGTGCGCTGTCGGTGGTGTTCGTGTTGTTCGTCATGGCAACAGCGTCCGGCTGGCTGCCAGCCGGATACAGGCACAGGCTGTACCAGGACCCGCCACCGCGCCGCGCGCACACTGGGCGTATGGACAAACAGGAACTCGGGGCGTTCCTCCGCAGCCGCCGCGAGCGGCTCCGCCCGCAGGACGTCGGCCTCCCCTCCGGCCCGCGACGCCGCACACCAGGTCTTCGCCGCGAGGAAGCAGCGGTCCTCGCGTACATCTCCACGGAGTACTACATCCGGCTCGAGCAGGGCCGAGCGCCACGCCCCTCGGGCGACGTCCTGGCCGCCATCGCGGGAGCGCTGCGGCTCACCGACGCAGAGTCCGACCACCTCCACGTCCTCGCGGGCACCGCGCCGAACCGTACCGGACTGCACCGGCGCGACGTCCGCCCGAGCATCCTCGCGCTCCTGGAGCGGCTGCCGCAGACGGCCGGCTTCGTGATGTCCGCCGCATGCGAGGTCCTCGCCTGGAACGATCTCGCGGCCGCACTCATGGAGGACTTCGCCCCGCTCGCCCCCAAGGACCGCAACCTCGCGCGCCGGGCCTTCCCCGGGCCGCAGCCCGCCGATGCGGCACTGTACGGGATCTCCGACGCCGCCGACTTCCGGCTGGGGGTCGTGATGCAGCTCCACGCCGCCCTCGCCCGCTACCCCACCGATCCTGCGGTGAGCGGCCTCGTCGATGAACTCCGCGATGCCAGCCCCGACTTCGCCCGGCTCTGGGAACGGCGCGACGTGCAGGCCGCGCCGATGCTCACGAAAACCTTCCGCCACCCGACCGTCGGCGAGGTCACCGTCGACTGCGACACCCTCGCCCTCACCGACCGCGACCAGTACCTCGTGCTTTTCAGCGCGCCGCCGGGATCGCCCGGCGCCGAGGCCCTGGCCCTGCTGAACGTTCTGGGAACAGAGGCCAGTCACTACCCGCGATAGCGCCACAACCGGCCGCCGAGAGCACCATCGCCGACAGGGAGGCTTGCTGATCCGGTCGGCCGTGGTCGTGCTGCGGGGTGTCGGCGATGACCTCGAAGACGCGGCGCACGTAGTCGAGCGGCACGCGGGCGTGGAACAGGTCGCTCATGGAGTTCACGAACACCGTCCGCGGGCTCTTCCACCCGTAGGGCACGCGCAGAGCATCGGGGTGCACCGTCAGCCCGAAGCCGGGCCCGGACGTCCGCGGGTCACCGTCGGCCTGATACTTCGGTGATCCCATCGCTTTCAGCCGCTTGGACAACGTCAGCGCACAGCCGTTGTCGCATCCTGGTGAGACGCGGTGGCATCCCGTGGTCGGGTGCCACGTCGCTTCGGTCCACTCGATCGAACTGCGATCAGCCGCGGTCGGCCCTCCATCCCCTCGAACCGAGCCTGTCCACCGGTACCGCAGCGGCCCGACGAGGCGCCGCACAAGCGGACACCGGCATCCAACCACCCGGCTGCGACGCGGCTCCCGCCACCCCACCCATGGAACGAACGTTCGCATCCTGTGTGTTGGGCCGCAGGTTATAAACAGGGCGCCGCCATGCCGCGAAGCCGAGTTGGTGACGCACTCGTACTGGCCCCACTGCGAGCCGAGGTCGACGACCTGGTCCACCCATGTGTCGTCGATTTCCTGGTCGTCGCCGGCGGCCCAGGCGGCGACGATGCGGTCCCAGCGGCGGATGTTCATCCTGCGGAACCCCACCGCCCACTGACGGGGCCGGGTGCGCTCGCCCCAGGTGGCCACGAGCGGGCCGGTCAGGCCGAGGGCGGCGAAGAACCCGGCGAGCAACAGCGGTCGGGCCGCGGTGGTCGTCGAGGGCTGAGTTCAGTCGCTGGGTCTTGTGCCGGGCGGCCCGGCGGAAGACGACGATCAGCCGGGCGTAGCGGCCGCTTGCCCAGCGCTTGGAACAGTCCTCCCTCCCCGGCCAGCTTCACACCGCGATCCCTTGCGTGCCTGATCCAGCTGGCCGAGCAGTTGCTCATCCAGCGCATCAGGCTCCATTAGCTCCTCGTTGACCTGCTACTCGGCCCGCACTGCGCACGACCGCGGTGATCCGGTCGGCCGTCGCGCGGATCGACCGCCGATCCGGCGGGGTGGTTTGTCACGCTGGAAGATCGTCGGCAGGCGCGGCCTCATGGGCGGGGCCAAAGAAGCCAGCAGCCGGAGTTTCTCGGCGTCGTCCCTGTCCTGGTCGGGGTAGTAGAGCACGAGGAGCACCTCACCGACGGGGAGCTTCTCGCGGTTGAGGTTAAGTTCGCCGACGACGGGGTGGTCGATCGTGAGGCCGCCCTTGAGGATCTTGGTGTCGTGGCGCGCCCACAGGGTGCGGAAGAGGCTGCTCGACAGGGAGAGTTCGCCGACGAGTCCGACGGTGCGTTGGTCGGTGACGCTGTCGCCGGCCGAACGGCGGAATGCCGCGACGACGTCGACGACCGCCGCCTCCCGGTCCCGTTGGAAGCTTTGTTCCTCGGGGTCCAGCAGCAGGGGAGAGCAGCCGGTTCTCGCCGGGCCGCAGCCGCGGGGACAGGACGCGCGCCAACTGGTTGGAGGCGAGCACGTAGAAGTGCTGGTCTTCGACGAACGCGGGCACTTCAAGGGCCGCGAGCAGGTGCTCCAACCGGGAGGGCAGCCGTGGCGCATGGCGTTTGCGGCGGGCTCGTGACCGCGGCGAGTTCAGACCGAGGAGGTATTCGGTCTCCACCTCATCGAGGCGCAGCAGGCGGGCGATGGCCTCGAGCACCTGTGGCGAGGGACTGTGGTCCCGGCCGCGTTCCAACCGGTGGTAGTAATCCGAGCTGATACCGGCCAGCGTCGCGACCTCCTCCCGGCGCAGCCCGGGCACCCGCCGCCTCACGCCGACCGGGATGCCGACCTGCTCGGGCGTAATCAGGTCACGGCGGGCGCGCGAATACTCGCCCAGCCGGTTCGCATCGCTTCCATCAAAGCGTATTCCCGATGATAACCGCGTCAGGCGGTCTCAGAGGGGGCCCTGCCATACCCTGGATCGGCAGGGACCTTTCAGCTTTGCAGCACGCGGGAGAACCTGATGGCAGGAAATCCGATAGCCGCCAAGGGCTAAATGGAAATCTTTATGGAACTGACTGCATCTACACGGAGGCTCTCGTGAAGCTCACCAACCGCACAGTCTTCATCGTCGGCGGCACGTCGGGGATCGGGCGCGGGCTCGCGCAGCGGTTCGCCGACGTCGGCAGCACGGTCATCGTCGGGGGCCGCAGTGCCGAGCCGCAGGCCGGGCTTGAGAGTGTCCGGATGGATGTCACCGATCCGGATTCGGTCCTGCGAGCGCGCGACGAGGTGCTGGCCGCGCACCCCGATCTCGATGCCGTCATCACGATGTCCGGCGTCCTGCTCACCGAGGACCTGCGGGACCCGGGGCACATCGCCGCAGCCGAGACCACGATCGCCACGAACCTGCTGGGCACGATCCGGGTGGTCGACGCCTTCACCCCCCACCTGATCGCCCGTGGCTTTGGAACCATCATCACGGTCAGTTCGGGAATCGCGTTCCTTCCGTTCCCGCTGATGGCCACCTACGGCGCCACGAAGGCGGCCGTGCACTCCTACACGGAATCGCTGCGTGCGCACCTGGCGGGCACGGGCGTCGAAGTGGCCGAGCTGGTGCCGCCCGCTGTCGCCACCCCGGCGATGGCGAAGCTCAATCCGGCGGCTTTGCCGGTAGATGAGTACCTCGACGAGGTCATGGAACTGCTGGCGGCGGAGCCGACGGCCCGCGAGATCGTCGTCAAGGCCGCACTCCCGCTGCGCTGGGCCGAACGTGACGGCACCTACGCCGAGTTCCTCGAGCGCCGCTCCCAGCCGCTCAACAACCTTCCCGGGCGCTGATCCGCGCCGCGCTCAGCCATCTCCAAGCGCCGTTCCGTGCTACTGCCAAGCCCGCCAAGGTGCCGAGAACCGTCGCGTTGTGCGCCGTGCTCGTGTGCGGGGGGCCGGGGAGCCGGCCCCCCCGCGGCCCGTTTTTTCCACGAAAGGATCCTGAGATGACTACGCACAGCGAGGACCGCAGGCAGATCGTCGGGTTCATCGGCCTGGGCGACCAAGGGCTGCCGATGACCGAGGCGATCACCGAAGCCGGGTTCGCCGTGCATACCTGGGCGCGCCGCCCACAGACGCTCGACGATCCGCGGCTCGGCGACCTCACACGGCACGCCAGTGTGACCGAGCTCGCGGCCGCGGTCGACCTTGTCGCGCTCTGCGTCAGCACAGACGAGGCGGTCCTCGACCTGGCGGCCTCGATCATCCCGGCAATGCGCCCCGAATCGATCTTCGTCAACCATGGTACGGGGACACCGGTCAACGCCGTGGCGCTGGCCGAGCTCGGCGCCCGGCATGCCATCCGCGTCATCGACGCACCGGTCAGCGGCGGCCGCCCGGGCGCCGAGGCCCGCAGCCTGACCACCCTCGCAGGCGGACACGAAGCGGCCATCCAGGCGGCGAAACCGGTGTTCGAGACCTTCTCTGCCCGCGTCATCCATCTGGGTCCCGCCGGCGCCGGGCAGCGGGCGAAACTGTTCAACAACGCGCTGATGCTGATGAACATGCAGGCCATCACCGACATCCTCACCCTCGCGAGCGGCACCGGCACCGACACGGGTGCGCTGGTGGATGCGCTTCGGTCCGGCAGCGCGGCGAGCCGCGCTCTGGACCTGCTGGGCACGATGGTCCGGCCTGACACCGTCGACCACCTGTTCGAGGTCTGCGTGCTCGACATGGTGATCTTCGCTGCGGCGATGAGCGATGCCGGCACACACCCGCAGACGGCGCAGCGAGTGGTCACCAGCGGCCTGGCCGGGGCCCGTCGGCTCGCCGAAGCAGTGCGGCTGCTCGGATGATGAGCGTCGTCTCCACCGGGCATCGCTCCGTCCTGCTTCCAGCGAAAAACAACGCTAGGAAGTTGATCTAAGGGTCCGCCGATCATTAACCTGTCGTCTAGATCTTGCTGTTGGGGCTGCTGCTCTGGGCGGCTACTCGGGCTCGCAGGGCTGCCAGGGCGGCCGGTGGGGTGGTGGCCGGCGCGATGGTGATGCCCTGTGCTTCGAGCAGGTGCCTGATCTTCTGCAGGGTGCGGTGCATGGCGGTGCGGCTGCTGTTGAAGAGCACGGCAAGAGGTTCTGCGGCCAGGTTGACGCGTAGGTGGAGCACAGTGGCCAGGACCTGGTCGCTGAAGGTGAGCCGGGGTGGGCGGCCGCGCCGGGTGTGAGGCTCAACCTCGGAAGTGGACATCGGGTTTCATGCGACAAGTGACAGCGTATGTGACGAGACCAGCTGTCGTTCGAACTCGGCTGGTGTGAGGTAGCCGAGGGCGGAGTGGCGGCGGCGCCGGTTGTAGTAGGCGAGCCAGGGGAACAGCTCCAGGCGTGTCTGAGCCTTCGAGGTGAAGCGTCGCCCGTGGAGCAACTCGCGTTTCATGCCCTGGAAGACGACTCGGCCAGGGCGTTGTCGTAGCTCGATCCGATACGTCCCATGCTGCGGCGGATGCCGTGCCGACGGCGAACCTCGGCGAAGGCCCGGCTGACGTACTGGGCGCCCCTGTCCGTGTGAAAGACGACTCCGTCGACCCGGCCGCCGCGGGCGGCGGCTGCCGTTTCGAGTGCGTCGGTGACGAGCTGGGTGCGCATGTGGTCGGCGATGGACCAGCCGATCACGCGACGCGAGCAGATCTCGACGACCGTCGCCAGGAACATCCACGTCGAGCCGACAGCGATATAGGTGATGTCGCCGCACCACGTGGTGTTCAGCGCCGTGGCCGTGAAGTCCCGCATTACCAGGTCCGGTGCGGGCGGGGCCGTCTTGTCCGCGATCGTGGTCCGCTTCTTCCGGCGCAGATGACCGCCGACAAGGTGGTTGACACGCATCAGCCGGGTGACGCGCTTGCGGTGGTTGACCTTGCGGCCACGGGCCCGGAGTTCGGCATGGATCCGCGGGGCGCCGTAGGCGCCGTGGTGCTCGGCGTGGATCCGCCGGACCTCAGCGACTGCCGCAGCCTGCTCGGCCTGACGCGCGGCGCGGGCCTGCGCGGTGGCCTGATGCCGGTAGTAGCCGGAACGGGAGACGTCCAGGACCCGGCAGATCCGCTGCACGCCGAAGGCGGCGCGGTTGTCGGAGATGAAGTCCCAGCGGTGGGGGCTCACTTCACCTCCCGAGCGAAATAGGCGGCTGCACGGCGCAGGATCTCTCGTTCCACTTGCCATTCCTTCTCCGCCCTCAGCAGCCGCTGGTTCTCGGCCCGCAGCCGGGCCAGCTCCTCGGCCGGGCTGAGCGCGGTGCCGCCCGGTGGCTCGGGCGCGGGCCGGCTGGTGTCCTTGCGGACCCACGTGCGGAGCGTCTCCCCGGTGATCCCGAGATCCGCGGCCACCGCCGCGTACGTCCGCTTACCGTCCGACGCGCGGTACAGCGCGACAGCGTCGTTCCGGAACTCATCCGGATACGGAGACTTCCGTCCCACCTGGACATCCCTCCCTGGACCATCGAGATCCATTGTCAGAGTGTCCACTCCAAAGGGGCAGCCTCAGTGAGGTCCCGCCCCCCGGCACCGGTCAGAGCCCTCTACTCCTCGGAACGTCCCGCAGTCTTTCCGGCGTGCAGGCGATGGCGACCAGTTCCCGGGCCGCGCCGACGATCTGCGCGTGCGAGCGGTGGATCACGCGGAGCCGGCGGGTGAGGTCGAGGCCGGCCACGGGAACGGCGACGACCGTCCCGGCGTCGAGTTCCCGGGAGACGGCGAGGCTGCTGAGGACCGCGGGCGCCACGGCCTCGGCGACGGCCGTCTTGATGGCCGTCGTGGACGACAGCTCCAGCAGGGGCGGGGCCGGCGGGGTGTCGGTGTGGGCCCGCAGGGCGCGTTCGAGGGAGAGGCGGGTGCCGGAGCCGCGCTCACGGCTCACCAGAGGGGTCGCCGCCAGCTCCGCGGCGCTGATGCCGGACCGGCGGCGTGCCCACGGGTGCCGGGGATGCGTGATCACCAGCAGCTCGTCGTGTCCGACGGTCTGCGCGCTCAGACCGCGGGGCAGTGTGGGGCCTTCGACGAATCCGATGCCGACCCGGTCGGCGAGCACGGCGGCGGCCACCTCATCGGAGTTGCCCGTGGTCAGAGCCGCGGTGGTGCCCGGTACGCGGCGGTGGAAGCGGACCAACCAGTGCGGCAGAAGGTATTCGGCGATGGTGAGGCTCGCGGCGACGGGCAGTCTGCTCTCCGCGGTGTGGTGCAGGGAGGCGATACCGGCTTCCATGGCGTCGGCGGCGTCGAGGGCGGTCTTGGCCCAGTCGGCGACGAGCGCCCCGTGCTCGGTCAGGTGTGAGCCCTGAGGGGAACGTGCCAGCAGTTGCAGGCCCAGGCGCCGTTCGAGGTGCCGGATGCGGGAACTGGCGGCTGGCTGGCTGATGCCGTGATGGCGGGCGGCGGCCCCCACGCTGCCGAGTCTCGCGACGGACAGGAGCAGGTCGAAAGGACCGAGATCGGTGACTCTGCTGGCAAGGGGCATAGAACCAGCCTATGGCCTTATGCCGAACCGGTCCCTACTGGGTGCGCGCCGCAGCACCGAGGGTGGGGGCATGACCTCGCTCACCGCACCGCCGCAGCGCTCCGTCGCACACCCCGGCCCCCGGCTGCCCGCCGGACTCCTGCGCGACCTGGACCGTCCGTCGCACGTGTTCCGCCATCTCGGCCCGAACTGGTTCGCATCCGTGATGGGAACCGGGATCGTGGCGAACGCGGCGGCGAGCCTGCCACCGCACATCACCGGCCTGCGGACGGCCGCCACCGTGGTGTGGGCGCTGGCGGCCCTCCTTTTGGTGGCGCTGTCCTGCGCGTGGGCCGTGCACTGGGTCCGCCATCCCCGAATCGCCCGCGGCCACGCGTACCACCCCGTGACGGCGCACTTCTGGGGCGCCCCTCCGATGGCGCTGATGACCGTGGGCGCCGGCACGTTCGCGCTGGGCCAGGACTGGATCGGCCTGCACACAGCGGTGCGCGTGGACGCGGTGCTGTGGACGGCGGGCACCGTGCTGGGCGTGGCCACCAGCGTGTGGATCCCGTACCGCGCGATGACCGGGCACAAGGTCGCCGCGGATTCCGCCTTCGGCGGCTGGCTGATGCCGGTCGTCCCGCCCATGGTCTCCGCGGCGACCGGTGCCGCGCTGGTCCCGTACGTCTCCCCCGGACAGGAACGTCTCACCTTCCTGCTGGCCTGCTACGCCCTGTTCGGCATCAGCCTGTTCAGCAGCTTCGTGATCCTCGTTCAGGTGTGGAGCCGCCTCGTGCACCACAAGGTCGGCCCGGCGGCCATGGTGCCCACGCTGTGGATCGTGCTCGGCCCGCTGGGCCAGTCGGTCACCGCCGCGAACCTGCTCGGCTCGGCCGCCCACCTAGCCCTGCCGCGGCCCTACTCGACCGGGGCGGAGGCCTTCGGCCTTCTCTACTCCGTGCCCACCTGGGGGTTTGCAATGATGTGGCTGGCCCTGGCCGCGGCCCTCACCCTGCGCACCGCCCGCGTCCGCCTGCCGTTCTCCCTCACCTGGTGGAGCTTCACCTTCCCCGTCGGCACCTGCGTCACCGGCACCAGCGCACTGGCGTCCCGCACGCACGCCGCCGCCTTCACCGCCGCTGCGGTCGCCCTGTACGCGCTGCTCGTCGTCGCCTGGGCCACTGTGGCCGTACGCACCCTGGCGGGTAGCGCCCGCGGCACCCTCTTCCTGCCGGCAGCGCCCGCGGCGTGAAACCGGTCCGGCGCCCGCGCCGGCCGAGCCTCCGCACGGACCCGGGTCCGTGCGGAGGCTCGGCCGGCGCGTCGTCGCGGTCACCGGGCCGGACGGGAATCCCCTCATCCGTATTGTTTAATATTCAATTTCAATGGCGATGTGCAACCGCGCACACCGGGCGGGCAGAAGGATCCCGCCATGACCCCGGCCCTCGACGTCCACTCCCACCAGGACATGGAGATCGTCACCCGGGTCCTCGTCGGAGCCCTGGTGCGCCGGGACTCCGAGGGGCGCGACGGCGTGATCCACCCGGGCCCGGCCCAGCGGGCGAGCGCCGGCATCGGCATCCTGCACAGCGAGAGGAACGGCCCCGAACCCCACCGGCGAACTCGCCCACGAACAGCTCGTCCGCTTCGTGGAAATGTGGGCCGCCCCGACGAGGCCGGCATCCGGCCCGGTTGCGAGCAGTTCGACCTCGACGACGAACTTGCCCGCGGCGGCCGGACCACCCTGGCGTCCGGCATGCCCCGGCACCCCGACCGGCGAGTCATCGGCATCCGGCACAAGCACGCGGCGCCGTGCATCGCCCGCATCCGGCCCACGCAGACCCTCGCCGTCGCGGACACCCCCCTCGATCTCTTCGCCGCCTGCGGCAGCGCCGACCCGGAGGAGGCGGGAGCGCTGCGGACCGGGAACGCCGTGGCGCGCCTCCGGGGCGGAGGACCAGCGCCTCACGGCGGCCCGGACGGCGCCGAGGTGCTGCTGCGGGAGATGAACGCCGCCCTCACCACGGCGTGACCTCCGCCGCCCCGCCGTGCGCCGGGACACCGGCGCACCGCCGCGCGCTGTACGCGCCGCCCGCAGGACGCGCGGTCACCCGCGGGGGCGGGCGCGTGACGGCGACGGCATCCGCGGCTGTTCCGCCGCGGATGCCGTCGCCGTCCGCCGTCCGGGACGTCAACGGTCCGCGGCGCCGCTCCTCCTGCCGCCACCTCGGCCGCCGGGTCCGCGCCGGCGGTTGCCGACCACCGCGCCGGTCGCGACGACGGCCGCGCCGACCACGGCCCACGGCACCCAGGAGGTGCCGCCCTCCGCCGTCGCGGACCCGGCGGCCGAGGTGGCGGCGGTGGCGGACACGCTCGGGGCCGGGGACGACGGCGTGGGGGCGGCCTCCTCCCGTGCCTTGCCCTGCTGCGCCCTCACCACCGCCGCGTCCAAGACCAACTGAGGGCTGGGGAAATCGGGTTCCCCGTCACCGGTCGTGGGCTGGTTCCAGTCGACCACGGACCCGTCGGAGTAGGTCTGGACGGTGTCGAACCCCAGGCTGGGCCGGTGCGGCAGCGGTCCGACCCGGACCGGGAAGTACCGGTGGTCGTCCGGCTTGATCTCGTGTCCGGCGGTGGCCGTCCACACCACGTGTGTCGTGGTGCCGACGGACCTCTGGGTGTGGGTCCACCCCGGTACGGCCGGATAGGACACCGGTCGCACGCCGGCCGGCAGGGTCACCTCGATCCGTACGGTGGTCACCGAGGGTTTCTCGGCGGGCACTCGGAACCGCAGGGTCGCCGCGTGCCCTTCGCTCGCTCCGTCGGAGAAGACCCTGACGTGGGCCGAGGCGGGACCCGCCAGGAGCAGCACGGATCCGGCACAAGAGCCGAGGACGGCCACGGCCGCTCGGCGGACGCAGCGCGGACGGGGGAGGCGGTGTGCCATCGTGGCGGGCCTTTCGGAGGAGGAGGGAATCGTCGTCCCGGCGCCGGGGCGCCTGTGGCGGATCTCCGGGAAGGGGGAGCGGCGTGCGGTGCGTGTGCTCGGCATGCGGTGCAGCGAGGGCGCGTGCCGGGCGCCGCGACGCGGCGGGGAGCCGTCACAGGCGCCTTGATCAGGTCAGCAGCAGTCGCAGTACAGCAGGTCGGCCGCCTGCACGCTGCTGTCGGATCCGGGGTGCATGGCCGCGGCGGCCGCCGCCGCGTTCGCCAGGGTCTGCTGGGTGGCCTTGCCCTTGGACTCCAGGGCGATGCTCCGGCCGGTGAAGTCGGCGAAGGCCAGCACCTGGGCGGCGTTGCCGCTGGAGTCGGTGGTGAAGGACACCACCGGGATCCGGTTGCCCTCGGCGTCCACCGAGTAGGCCTGGTAGGTGGTGGTCGGCTGGAGGTCCCGCGCCTGGAGCTGGATCATGTCCAGGCCGCTGACCGGACGGATGGTGGCTTCCAGGGAGCGGCCCTTGTTCCCCCGGCGCATCGTCTCGCCGGCGGTGCCGTCGGGCAGGGCGGTGGGCACGTTGCGGGGCGAGCCGCCCAGTCCCTGCTGCCCGAGGCCGGCGGCGGAGCCGGCCGGGGCCGCGTCGGAGACGTAGACCAGGGCCTGCGGCTCCTGCCCGACGCCGATGGTGTCGACGACCTCGTTGGTGGCGGTGTCGATGACGTCGACCTTGTCGGACTTCTCCAGCCCGACGTACAGCCGGCTGCCGTCGCCGCTCGGCCAGATGCCGTGCGGGGCGTGTCCGTGGTCGTGGATCCGGGTCACCAGCTTCGGGATGCCGTCGGCGGTGCGCTTGTAGACCAGGGTCTCGTCCAGACCGCCGACGGTGAGGTAGGCGAAGGAACCCGCCTTCGTGGTGGCGAAGTTGGGGTGGTTGGTGTCCGGGCCGGTGTCCAGCACCGTGGTGACCTTGCGGTGCACCAGGTCGATGACGCTGGTCCTGCCGACGCGCTTGTGCGCGGCCCACAGTTCGGTGCCGTCCGGGGAGATGGCCTCGTCGGAGGAGAAGGTGTCGCCGAGCCCGGTGATGTGGTCCACGACCCTGCGCGAGGCGACGTCGACGACCGTAATCTCCGGCTCACTGATGTGGTTGACGTAGGCGTACTTCCCGTCCGGGCTGAGCACCACCTTCGACGGTCCGGCGCCCACCCGCACGGTACCCAGGACGCCGCCGTGCACGGCGTCGACCACGGTGACGGTGTCGCGTCCGCGGTCGGCGACCCAGAACTTCCTGCCGTCGGCGGTGAAGGTGCCCTCGTGCGCGGCGCGGCCGACGTCGGTCTGGCTGAGCACCTTGTTGGTGGTGGTGTCGATGATGTCGACGGTGTTGCTGGTGACACTGACCACCGCGAGGCGGGTGTGGTCGGGGGAGAAGGCCAGCCCGTGGACGCCGACGTTGTCGGTGTACTGAGGGCTCAGGGTGGCGCCCAGCCGCTGCGCGCCCAGCGCGATGGTGCCCAGGGTGCGGTCGGTGGACGGGTCGATCACGGTGACGGTGTTGGACGTCTGGTCGGCGGTGTAGACCCGGTCGCGTCCAGAGATCGATGCCGATGCCGACGACGACGTGGCGTCGTCCGCCGGCCGGGCGGACGCGGCACGGGACGCGGCGGGCCGGGCCGGCTTGTCCTGGGCGATGGCCACGGCACCTGACGCGGTGACACCGAGACCGGCGAGCACTGCGGCGGTACCGGAGATACGTCGTACGGAAAACATGAATGAACCTCCGTAAAAGGGGCGCCCGATGGTCGGGGGTCATCAGGCATGGGCATGCGGGACGGCAAGAGCCGTGCCCGGCGGGGGAGAAAGTCCGGGGGCACGCGGCGGAAGCGGATCGCGTGGACCGCGCGGGGACGGAGTGGGAGCGGGGTGGGAACAGGACGGGGGCGAACAGGAAGGGGCAGGTGGCCGGTAGCGCCTGCCGCCCGGCCGGCTACGCCTCTCCGGTGGCGGGCGGAGGGGTCACCTTGACGCTGGCGACCAGGCGACCGTGCTCGTCCTGCACGAGCAGAACACTGATCCGCCGCCGGGGCATGGCCGTCATCATGCGGGTGTGCAGGGAGGAACCGCCCTCGTCGGCACGCAGACTGCCAGCGGGCATCCGCCGGCCGTCCGCGTCGGCGGTCATCAGCCGGTAGGTCTGCCCGGGGCGCAGCCCGGACAGGGACACCGGCACCTCGGTCCCCCAACCGCGCTCGACCATCCGCCCCTCCCGGGACAGGGTCACCCGCGTGGCGGCGGGAGCGCTGCGGTCGCCGTCCGCCGTCACCGTCACCGCCACACAACAGGCCAACGCCACGGCAGCCGTCACGAGCGCCGCGCGGCGGCGGCCCCGTGCGTACGACGGCTTGGTCCGGACGGCCCTGCCGAGCGGCGTCCGTGCGAGCCGGGCCGGGTGCGCGTCGTCGCGGATGGTCAGCGGTGACTCCGCCCGCTCGAACGTCCGGATCACCCGGCGGACCCCCTCGGCCTCGTCGGCGCACGCGTCGCAACCGGCGAGGTGGCGGGCGAGCGGCGTGGGCAGCGGCCGCTCCAGCATCAGCAGTTCGGTGAGTTCCATCCGGACCGCGTGGCATGTCGTGTTCACGGGGCCAGCCATCCGTTCTCCTCCAGAATCCCACGCAGGGCGCGGACACCGTAGTACAGCCTGCTGCGCACCGTGGCGGCCGGGATGCCGAGTTCGGCGGCCAGATCGGCGCAGGAACGGCCGAGCAGGTAGACGTCCGTGATCACCTGCCGCTGGTCCGGGCTCAGCCGTTGCAGCGCCTCGTCGAGTTCGATGCGCAGCAGCAGCTTGTCGAACGGGTCACCGGACCCGTCCCCCGGGCCCGGCCGCCCGTCCCGCTCCGGTTCGTGCCCGGCGAGCGGCGGCCGTGCCGACCTGCGCCGCCTGGCGTCCGCCACCACGTTGCGCGCGATGGCATACAGCCAGGTCCGCACTCCCGACCGGTGCTCGTCGTAGGACGGCGCCGAGCGCCAGGCCCGCAGGAACGTCTCCTGGACGACCTCCTCGGCCAGCTGCCGGTCGTCAAGCGCGTTGCAGGCGAACCCGAACAGCTCCGAGCCGTACCGCCGGTAGGCCGCCCGCACGTCCTGCTCGCTGCGCAGAGACGTCACGGCGGGCTCGCCGCCGGCGACGGCCCTGCGGCGGGGCCACCGCACGCGTCCCGCCCTCACGCCGACCCGCCGACCGGTCTACCGCCGCCGTGCATTCCCACCGGCCGGCTCCTCTCGTCCCGCACTGTGCGTGTTGTCCGTCGTACGTGTCGCAGAGGGATTCGCACGCGGGGCGCTGGATGTTGAACGCGATGGATGTGATCTACGTCATGGTCGCGTGGCCCGGTACAGTGACCGGAACGGCTCGCAGCACTGTCCGCGCGAGGATATTTTAATCTGCTGGGCTTCTTCAGCGGTGCTGCTCCGGGGTGGGGACGGCTTGAACCATTGGCGTGAGCCGGTTGGAGCCACAGCGCGCCCGGTCGGCATCTCCGGTGCCGACGTCCACGACAGCCGGGCATCGATCCCGCCGGTGCAGGGCGTACCGCCGATCCGCTCCCGCCGCGGCCGGCGGTGGCGCAGGCCGTGCGTGCACTGAGCCAGCTCCTTGGAGGGGCGGAGCTTCACGGCATCGGGCGCTCGATGCGCAGGACCTGCTGGTCGTGACGGAGGGTGTAGCCGCCGCTGTCACTGAAGTGCCGCCGGACGTAGGCCGCGACCGCGTCGCGGGTCGGGGGCGGGGCGCCGCCGGGGACGCTGAGGTGGAAACCGGCGACCGTGACAGTCTCCTGCAGGTCCCGGCTGCGGTAGCGGGCGGGCATGGTGTCCAGCCCGATCTCGCCGACCAGGCCGGGCGGGAGCGTGCCGAGTTCACCGGCGAGTTCCTTCAGGTCGAAGCGCTGGCCGGTGAAGTGCCGCACCATGCGCATGCAGGGATTGTCGGAGTCCTGCAGCAGGACCAGCAGGACACCGCCCGGCACCATCCACTGCATGATCCGGGCCACCGCCGCCGCCCACTGCGCACGCGGAATGTAGTACAGCACGTGAGACAACAGCGCCAGATCGGCCCGCACATCCATCCGCGCCTCAAGCACCGGGTCGGCCACCACCTCGGCCTGCGGGCACGTCCGCGCCAGGACACGCCGCATCGGCGCGCTCGGCTCGATGCACACGGTGCGTTCGAAGTACGGCAGGAGCCACCGCGTCGTTGTGCCGTCGGCGGCACCCACGTCCAGCAGCACCCGCCGGGCGGGCAGCCGCTCGACGATGCTCTCGAGATAGGCGTGGGTGACGGTCTTCTCGTCGGTCCCCGCGAAGAACCTGCCCAGGGCGTCCAGGTAGGCGTCCTCGTCCGTCCGCAGATCCCCCGCCTCCATGGTCCTCCGCAGCTCCATACCCCTACCGCCTCCGTTCCCGGCGGCATCTCCACCGGCGCGCTGTGCCGACGACGTAACCGTGACACGGGCGAGGGGGCCACGCGGTGAACGGCACGTCCTGCGCAGGCGACGGGCGGGGCGCGCCGGAGCGACCGGCACGGCACGGCGCGCGCTCCACCAACCGTCGGATCGCGCTCCTACCCGCCTGCCCTGACCAGTCGACCGGCCGGTCGGCCCCCGGCACATCCCGGGCCCCACCGTCGCACCCATACGCAACCGGCCGGTGACCCCGGCAGACGTCCCAGCGCCGCTGGGGCGCCGCCCGGCGGCTGCCTTCCGGGCCACCCGAAGGCTCTCGTGCGGCCGACCCCGCCCCGGCGGTCACCACCGCGGCCCTGGCCGCCCTGACCGTCGCTCCCGCGCCGACCGCGCCCGCCGCTCCCACCCACATGCCCTTCCCTGTCCGGCGGGGGGTGAAGCACACCGACGGCACCGGGTTGCCGACGCGGCGTGCCCGCTGGTGGGTGCCGGACGGGCAGACGGCACGATGGTGGCCGCGCCGGCGCGTGGTGATCGTCGGCGCCCGGCTCGAACGGCACCCCTCGGGCCGGTTGCACCCCCGGGCCATCGACTCGACAGGGGGCAACGGCCATGCCGGGCCCGGAGGCCAGCGACCCTCTTGCCGGACCGCGAAGAGGACAACGGGGCAGCCGGAGCAGGAACCCCGTGCCGCACACGACCGGCAAGCGGATCAGCAAGGAACTCGCGCGCCTCCTGTACCTGGGACGACTCCAGCCGAAGGGCGGCCGCCCCACCCCGGCCCCCACAGACCGCGGACGACTCGCCTTCCAAGCCCTCCTCTTCTTCGAGTGCCTGATAGTGCCCGATGAGCGGCCATGCGCACCCGCACCCCGTGGAACGGCCGCGAAAGAGCGCGATGGCCGGCCTCAACGGCTACCTGAACGCCATCTGCCCCCTCCCCATCCGACCACCTGGAGATCCACACCGACACGGCCTGCCGCGTCGCCAACCGCATCCTGCCCTTCCTCCACGAGGACCACGGCGTGTCCGGCATCCCCGGCCGCCCGCTGACCGACCTCACCTGCCGGCGAGTGCGCCTGACCCACCTCCCACAGGAGCGCGCCTCGGCCTCGTGGCCGCGCAGGGTGTGGGTGGGCACCTCGGGATCCGCCATCGTCGGCTCCCCGCTGCCGCGCAGGTCGTGGCGCACCGCACGGCGCCCGCCAGTGGTGAGGCGCTCGCACAGCGCGTCGGGCCGGGGGAGCCGCGCCGTCCCGGCCGGGAGGAGGACGAGTGGCGCGCCGTCACGGAGCGACGCGATGCCCAAGGAACCTCATCGGTGTTGACCGCGGTCGTCGGAGCACAGGGAAGACGTCGTAGGCCGGGTGCCTCGCGGTTGATGTCGGGACCACGTTCCCAGACCGCTTCGCGCACCAGGGCGAGGGCTGCCTTGGGCGGGTGCTCCGGCTCCCGCCCGTCGGGGAACGGGTGGGCCGGGTGTTGGCGTTCGCCGGCTTGGCGCAGTCGTGGCACCTGCCGTTGACGTCACCGCCGTACTCCGGACCGGGGTCGATGGTGCCGTCGGAGCCGGTGGCGGCTGTCGCGCAACAGCCGTCGGTGTCGTAGTCGTGGGCGGGGGAGAGGGGCCGCTCCAGGCCACTGGCGTTCTGGCCAGGAGTTGCAGGACGCTTGCGTGTGCTGAGGCGGGCGGGGTGGCCGCCAGTGGCGTCACGCCGAGGACGCCGGAGAGCGGGTGCGCACCACCGCGTCCGCCGCGACCGCCGTGCGCGTCGGTGCGGCCGCCCGGTTCCGCGGGCTGTGCGGTCGAGCGTCGTGAGTTGCGCACGTCAGCTCCTCATCCGGGGTGGGGGAGTGGCGCCGTGCCCCCGGGAGTCCGGCTCCGGGGCGGTCCCGCTCACAGATCGCCGTGCTCGCCGTGCCGGGAGTGTTGTCGGCGGGGCAGGTCCTCGGGCACGCGGGTCAGGTGCACGGCTGTGCTGGCCCAGTCCCCGGCCGGCAGGTCGAGGCGCAACCCGTACTCGGTGAGCACTGTGGAGTGGTGGACGACGCCGGTACGGGAGTCGCGGTAACGGGCGCCGGGCGGCAGAGCGGCCAGCCGTACCGGCAGCCGGGGGCAGCCGTGGCGCGGCCCGCGTTGCCAGGCGAGGATCAGCACCTCGTCGGCATCGTCGGCCGCGTACTGCACGACGGTGGGGGCGTCGCCCGGGGGTGGTGCGGACAGCCGGTACAGCGAACCGTGCTGCACGAGGTGCCGCACCTTCTTGTACTCGGCGACCAGCGCGGCGCCCTCGGCGAGTTCCTCCTCGGACCACTGCGCGAGATCCCCGCCGATGCCCAGCAGCCCCGACATCGCGACATGGAAACGAAAGCGCAGCGGTACCGAGCGGCCGGTCATCTGATTGGGCACATCGGTCACCCAGGCGGACATCGCGCGCGCCGGATAGAGCTGGGTGAAGCCGTGGTGGATGGACAGGCGGTCGACGGCGTCGGTGTTGTCCGACACCCATGCCTGGTCGGTGCGGGTGAGGATACCGAGGTCGATCCGGCCGCCACCGCCGCTGCACGTCTCGATCCGCAGGTCCGGGTGGTCGGCACGCAGCCGGTCGATGACGTCGTAGAGGTTGGTCACATACCGGGTCCACAGCCGGTCGGCGCCGTCGGGCTGTCCTGGCCAGCCGGCCTCTCCGAAGGACCGGTTCATGTCCCACTTGAGGAAGTCGATCCCGTGGTTCGCCACGAGGCGGGTGAGCCAGCCGTGGGCCCAGTCGGCGACGTCCTGGCGGGCGAAATTGAGGACGAGCTGGTTGCGCAGCTCGGTGCGCTGCCGTCCGGGGACGTGCAGGACCCAGTCGGGATGGGCGCGGTACAGGTCGCTGTCGGGGTTGACCATCTCCGGCTCGACCCACACACCGAAGCGCATCCCGAGTTCGTGGACGGCTCGGGCCAGGGGGCCGAGCCCTTCGGGGAAGCGGTCGGGCGCGGGAACCCAGTCGCCCAGGCCGGCTGTGTCGCTGCGGCGGCCGCCGAACCATCCGTCATCGACGACGAAGAGCTCCACTCCCAGTGCGGCGGCCCGTTCGGCGAGGGCCTTCTGGCCGGCCTGGTCCACGTCGAAGCCGGTGGCCTCCCAGGAGTTGTACAGCACCGGCGCGATCTCGCGGGCACGCGGCATCACGTGAGCGCGGATGTAGGAGTGCCAGGCCCGGCCGGCCGCGCCGAAGCCGCCGTCCGTGCACAGCCCGGCGAAGACCGGAGTGGTGAACTCCTCGCCCGGAGCGAGGGGTACGGGGACCCCCTCGTGGCCGGCGCCCCCCGTGACGCTCGACCGGCCGTCGGGGGTGCGCTGCACGGTGATGCGCCAACTGCCGCTCCACGCCAGGGCAGTGCTCCACACCCGTCCGTGGTGCTCGGTGGCCTCGCCCGAGTCGAGCATGACCCAGGGGTTGACGTGGTGACTGGTGAGACCTCGCCTGCTGGTCAGCACGGTCTCGCCGTGCGGCAGCCGGTCGCGGTGCAACTGGCTCTCGGCCGACCACTGTCCGGTGACGTGGCTGAGCCGGTAGTCGGGCAGCGGGGGCAGGGTCCACGCGGCGGAGTCGGCGCGCAGCAGGGTCAGGTGCTGGTCCCCGGCGTTGCGCAGCACGGTGCGGCGCTCGATGACGTCGCTGTCCTCGCGCACGTGGTAGTGCAGGGCCACCTCCAGCGGGTACAGCCGGTCGCGGAACTCGAGGACCAGTTCGGCGGTGCCGGGGGAGGGCGCCAGAACCTCGTGCCGGGTCGGCTGCCACTCGAAGGCGCGGGAGCCGTCCGCGTAGCGGACCTGAAGCGAGGGCGGACCGTACCGGGTGCCGCTGTCCACGGGAAGTTCCTCACCCACCGGCGGCCGGCCCTCGAAGCTGCTGGCCGGCGGCCCGGACGGGCTGCCGAGCTCCTCCGTCTCGCGCAGGGTCAGCCGCGGGCCCCAGGCCACGTGGCAGGGCGCGCCGGTCTCGTCGATCCGCAGCGCGTACGACGTGCCCCGGGTGTTCAGCAGCCAGGTCCCGGTATCGGGGGAGTGGGAGATCAACGGCATGGGGCCTCACGTCCGGGCTTCGGGGGGTATTCCGCAGAGACAACCGTGGCCTTGGATCATGTGTCAACCCTTCGCTCCTGTAGAAGATTCGCAAGGTTCGGACGCTCCGGTCTTTAGCATCGAGCAATTTTCGCTTCTTTCATTGACAGCAGAAAATAAGAAACATAGGTTCCGGCCATGCGTCCCACCCTCCGTCCCGAGACGTTCCCGGCGAACACCCCGGCCGCCTCCCAGATCTTCACCACCGTCCTGTGCCACGGCCCCCTCACACGACTTGAGGTGGCCCGCCGGGCTGGACTGTCGCCCGCCGCCGTCACCAAGGCGGTCCGTCCCCTGATCGAGGCGGGCTACCTGGTGGAGGACGCCGACGAGGACGCCCGTCCGGCGCTCGGGCGGCCGGCGAACCTGGTGCGGGTCGACGGCGGGCGGGCGTTGTTCGCCGGCCTCAAGGTGACCGGCGACGAGATCATCGGCGTCCTCACCGACCTGCGCTGCCGGATCCTCGTGGGCCGTCACATGCCGCTGACGGCCCGGGACCCCGGATCGGTCCTGGCCTCGGCCGCCGAACTGGTGCAGGAGCTGCTCACGGAGGCCGACGGCCTCGGCGTCGGGGTCCTGGGTCTCGGTGTCGCCGTGTCCGGCGACGTCGACCGGGGCGAGGGCACAGTCCGCTATTCACCGTTCCTGGAATGGCACGACGTTCCGCTGGCCGAACTGGCCGCCACGATCACCGGTCTGCCGGTCACGGTCGACAACGACGTCCGCGCGCTGACCGTCGCCGAGCAGTGGTTCGGTGCCGGAGTGGGCCTGTCCGACTTCGCGGTGGTGACGGTCGGCGCGGGCATCGGCTGCGGACTCGTCGTGCACGGCCGGGTCGTCGCCGGTGCGCACGGAGTGGCCGGAGAGATCGGCCATGTGACCGTCGACCCGGTCGGGCCGCCCTGCCACTGCGGCAACCGCGGCTGCGTGGAGGCGATCGCGTCGGACGCCGCGATCATCGGTCGGATCCAGGAGGCGACGGGGATCGAGGTCGCCGATCCGATCCAGGCTGTCGAACTCGCCCGGCGGAATGTGGCCGGGGCCCGGGAGGTGTACGCGGCCGCGGGTGACGCGATCGGCCGTGGCATCGCCACGGTCGCCAACCTGCTCGGCCCCGAGCGCGTGATCATCTCCGGTGAGGGGCTGGCCGCCTACGACCTGTTCGCCGAGCAGATCCGCGACGCCTTCACCGCGTCCGCCTTCGGGTCCGCCGCCCGGTGCGACGTCCGGATCCGCCCGCTGCCCTTCGAGGAGTGGGCGCGCGGGGCCGCGGCCACCGCGATCCAGTCCTTCATCAGATCAGACACGAACTAACACGTACGAGGAGCAACGATGACGCAGCAGAGCCGCATTCCCCTGGCTGCGCGGGGCCCCGGCCGTCGCAGAGTCGTGGGCGGGCTGTTCGGTCTCGGGACCGCGGTCCTGTCCGCCCCGCTGCTCGCCGCCTGCGGCGGGGGAGCGGGAGCCGACCCCAAGACGGTCACCTTCGGCTCCAACGGAGCGGACGCCACGCCGAAGTCGGCCTACGCGGCCGTGACGAAGGCGTTCACCCGGGAGTCGAACCTGAAGGTCGCGACGAACACCGTCGACCACGACACCTTCCAGAAGAGCATCACCAGCTACCTGCAGGGCACCCCGGACGACGTCTTCACCTGGTTCGCCGGCTACCGCATGCAGTACTTCGCCAGGAAGGGCCTGTGCGCCCCCGTCGACGACGTCTGGGACACGATCGGCGGCGGTTTCAGCGAAGCCGCCAAGCAGCTCTCGCGCGGTGAGGACGGCAAGTACTACTTCGTTCCGCTGTACAACTACCCGTGGGCCGTCTTCTACCGCAAGAGCGTCTTCAAGGAACGTGGCTACCAGGTCCCGCGCAAGTGGGAGGAGTTCACCGCGCTGGCCAAGCAGATGGGGAAGGACGGCCTGGCGCCCATCGCCTCCGGCTACGGCGGCGGCGACAGCTGGTCCATCCTTGGCGCCTTCGACTACCTGGACCTGCGGGCCAACGGCTACGACTTCCACATGCAGCTCATGCGCGGCGAGGTCTCCTGGACGGACAAGCGGGCCGCCCGCGTCCTCGACCTGTGGCGTGAGGTGACCCCGTACTACCAGAGAGGTGCCGGCGGGCGCTCCTGGCAGGACGCCGCACAGTCGCTGATCGACGGGAAGTCCGGCATGGCCGTCATCGGGCTCTTCCTCGGCCAGCAGGTCACCGACGAGGAGACGCGCGCCGACATCGACTTCTTCCCCTTCCCGGAGATCGATGCCGGCCACGGCCAGGACGCCGTCGAGGCACCCACCGACGGGTTCATGCTCAGCCGCAAGCCCAGGAACGAAAGCGGCGCGAGGAAGTTCCTGGAATTCCTGGGCGGCGCGCGGGCCGAAGAACTCTACACGGGGGTCGACCCGTCCAACCTCGCCGTCAACAAGCGGGCGTCCACGACCCCTTACAACGCCCTGCAGAAGAAGTCCGCCGAACTCATCGCCTCCGCCAAGCACATCAGCCAGTTCGCCGACCGCGACAGCGATCCCGGCTTCATCTCCACCGTCGTCCTGCCCGGCCTCACCGAATGGCTCGGCCACCCCGACGACGGAGCGTCGACGCTGAAGAAGATCGAATCCCAGCGTTCGCGTTTCTTCTCCGCCTGACCAGGACCGGAAAGGCCTTCCCGTGTCCTCCGCGACATCCCCCTCCCGGCTGAGCAAGGGCGACCGTCTCTTCCTGACCGCCGCCGTCGGCCTGCCCGTCCTCGCCCTGCTGGTCTTCGTCTGGCTCCCCGCCCTCGCCTCGGTCGGGCTGTCCTTCACCACGTGGGACGGCATCCACCTCGGCGACATCCACTGGACGGGCCCGGAGAACTACCGGCAGATCCTCACCAACTACCCGCCCTTCTGGCCCGCCGTGCGACACAACGTCGTCTGGCTGCTGTTCACGGCGCTGCTGCCCACCCCGTTCGGAATCTTCCTGGCCTATCAACTGGACAAGAAGATCCGCTTCACGCGTTTCTACCAGACGGCGATCTTCCTGCCCATGGTGCTGTCCCTCGCCGTCGTCGGGTTCGTCTGGGAGATCATCTACAACCCGGACACCGGTCTGCTCAACAGCGTTCTGGGGGCGGCCGGTTCGGCCCACCACATCGACTGGCTGGGCAACCCCGACCTGAACCTGTGGGCCGTCCTGGTGGCGTCCGGCTGGCGGCACACCGGTTACGTCATGATCCTCTACCTGGCCGGTCTGAAGAGCTTCGACCCGGCCCTGAGGGAGGCGGCCTCGCTCGACGGCGCGAACGGCCGCCAGACGTTCCTGCGCGTGGTCTTCCCCGCGCTGAAACCGGTCAACATCATCATCCTCGTCGTCACCGTCATGGAATCCCTGCGGGCCTTCGACATCGTCTACGTCCTGGGTGGCGGCATCGGCAGCAAACCCGGCATGGAACTGCTGTCCCTGCTGATCACCGACAACATCATCGGCGAGTCGAGCCGCATCGGTTACGGCTCCGCCCTCGCGGTCGTCCTGCTCCTGGTCTCCCTGGCCGCCATCGGGACGTTCCTCTTCCAGACGTTCCGCAAGGAGGACCGGTGACCACGACCGCCACCCGGCCGGAGCGGCGGTCACGGCCGGCACGCCGGCCGGAGCCGCACGACGGCCCCTCCCGCCCGCCCCGCAACCTGGGCCGCCATCTCCTGCTCGGCGGCATCTCCGTGCTGTGGCTGGTCCCGCTGCTGTGGGCCGTCTACACCTCCCTGCGGTCCTACAGCGACACCTCCGAGCACGGGTACTTCTCCCTGCCGCACAGCTTCGGCCTGGAGAACTACAGCGACGCCTGGAACGAGTCCGGGATGCCGCACTTCTTCTGGAACTCCGTCCTCATCACCGTCCCCGCCGTCCTCGGCACACTGCTGTTCTCCGCGGCCGTCGCCTTCTTCGTCGCCCGCTTCGACTTCCGCTTCAACATCGCCCTGCTGATGCTCTTCACCGCGGGCAACCTGCTGCCCCCGCAGGTCCTGATCACCCCGCTGTACCGGCTGTACCTGCAGATCCCGCTCCCGCCGTGGATGAGCGACTCCCTGCTGCTGTACGACTCGGCCTGGGGCATCATCGCCATCCACATCGCCTACCAGTGCGGCTTCTGCACCTTCGTCCTCAGCAACTACATGAAGACGGTCCCCAAGGAGATCTTCGAAGCCGCCGTCGTCGACGGTGCCCAGGCCTGGCGCCAGTTCTTCCAGATCGTGCTGCCCCTGTGCCGCCCCGCCTTCGCCGCACTGGCCACCCTGGAATCGATCTGGATCTACAACGACTTCTTCTGGCCCCTCATCCTGATCGACACGGGCGACAAGCGGCCCATCACCTCCGCGCTGGCCAACCTCCAGGGCCAGTACTTCACCAACCCCAATCTGATCGCGGCCGGTGCCCTGATGACCGCGATCCCCACCCTGCTGGTGTACTTCGCGCTCCAGCGCCAGTTCATCAGCGGTCTCACCATCGGCTCGGGCAAGGGCTGAGCCGCCCCGTTCCCCCGATTGAACACCGAACCCACAGGAGGCACGAACCATGCGGTCATCCTCGTACACCGTCCTGCCCGCACGCACCCTCAGAGCCCTGGTGGTCCTCGCCCTCACCGCGGGCGCCACCACCGCCGTCGCCCCCGCCGTCCACGCCGAAGCCGCAACGGCCTCCACCGCGGCCTCTGCCGACCCGGCCGCCAAGCCCTACATGGGCTGGTCGAGTTGGAGCATGCAGTCGTCCAAGTACCCGGGTCTCAACCCCGACGGCGACTACAGCTACCTCACCGAGGCCAACGTCCTGAAGCAGGCCGACGCCCTGGCCGCCAAACTGAAGAAGTACGGCTACGAGTACGTCAACATCGACGCCGGCTGGTGGCGGGACAAGACGTGGAAGCCCGGGTTCGACCGCTACGCCCGGCAGAAGGCCGACCCGGTCCGCTTCCCGCGCGGCATGAAGGCCGTCGCCGACCACATCCACGCCAGGGGCCTCAAGGCGGGCATCTACCTGCCGGCCGGTCTGGAGAAGGAGGCGTACAACGACGGCAGGTCGCCGATCTGGAACACGGACGACTGCACCACCGCCGACATCGTCTACAACGACCTGCGCACCACCAACGGCTGGGACAGCTCCTACAAACTCGACTTCTCCCGCCCCTGTACCCAGAAGTACATAGACTCACAGGCCCAGATGTTCGCCGACTGGGGCTATGACTTCCTCAAGCTCGACGGCGTCGGACCTGGTTCGGGCAGGAGCGGCGAGCAGTACGACAACGTTGCCGACGTGGCCGCCTGGCACAAGGCGATCGCCGCCACGGGGCGTCCCATCCATCTGGAACTGTCCTGGTCCCTGGACATCGGACACGCCGCCGACTGGAAGAAGTACTCCCAGGGCTGGCGCATCGACACCGATGTCGAGTGCTACTGCAATACCCTCGTCAGCTGGGAGAACTCGGTCGACGACCGTTGGGACGACGCTCCGGCGTGGACCCGGCACGCAGGTCCCGGCGGCTGGAACGACCTCGACTCCCTGGACGTCGGCAACGGTGAGATGGACGGCCTGACCAAGGCCGAGCGGCAGAGCTACGCCACCCTGTGGGCCATCGCCAAGTCACCCCTGTACACGGGGGACGACCTCACCCGCCTGGACCCCTACGGCTTGTCCCTGCTGACCAACCGCGAGGTCATCGCCCTCGACCAGGGCCCCAACCCGCCCGCACGCCCGGTGACCCCCTCCGACCCGCAGCAGGTGTGGGCGTCGAAGAACCCCGACGGCACCTACACGGTCGCCCTGTTCAACCTCGCCGACAAGCCCGCGTCGGTGACCGCCGACTGGGCCGCTCTCGGCTTCACCGGCAAGGCCGCGGTCCGCGACCTGTGGAACCGCGAGAATCTCGGCACCCATAGGAACAAGGTCACCGAGGCCCTGCCCGCCCACGGTTCCCGCCTGTTCACCGTCGACCCCAAGGGCGGGGCCCTGACCACCACGGCCTACGAGGCGGAGCGGTCCGCCAACACGCTCGCCGGCAACGCCTCGGTCGCCGACTGCCCGGCCTGCTCCGACGGCAAGAAGATCGGCAACCTCTACCAGGGAGGCAAGCTGACCTTCAACGACATCGTCGTGGCCGAGACCGGCACCTATCAGGTCAAGATCGCCTACATCAGCGGTGACGCCCGCTCCGCACAGGTCTCCGCCGACAGCGGCGGCGAAACCAGCCACAAGTTCCCCTCCACCGGCGACTGGGGGACCGTCGCGACGGTCAGCGTCCCCGTGACCCTCAAGGCGGGCAGCAACACCATCACGATCGACAGCGGTAACGGCTACGCCCCGGACATCGACCGGATCGACGTACCGAAGACGCTCTGACACCCCCGGGGCCCGGCCGCCGGCGGGCCCCACCCCGACGTCCCCGGAGCCGCCCCATGAACCTCCGCCCGTCACACCCCAGCAGAAGAACCCTGCTCTCGCTCACCGCCACGGCCGGCCTCGCCGGAGCACTCGGCGCACTGCCCGCCTTCACCGCCTCCGCCGCGCCCCAACGCCCCACGAACGCGCCGTCCCCGCCCACGTTCCCGGCCGGCCGGCTGTGGTGGCGGGCCCCCGCCGACGACCACTCGATGATCGAACAGGGTTTTCCGGTCGGCAACGGCCGCCTCGGCGCCCTCGCGAGCAACGACCCCGGCCGCGAACTCCTCCTGATAACCGATGCCACGATGTGGACCGGCGGTCTCAACGACACTCTCGACGGGGACGGCCAGTTCCCCTACGGCCGCGACGACTTCGGCTCCTTCACCCTGCTGGCCCAGCTCACCGTGGACCTGCCCGACCACGACCTGTCCGCCGTCTCCGGCTACCGCCGCACCCTCGACCTCGACCGGGCTGTCGTCACGACCTCCTACGAACGTTCCGGCGCGACCTACCGGCGGGAGATCTTCGCCAGTCGCCCGGACGACGTGATCGTGCTGCACTTCATCCAGAGCGGCGGCGGCCACTACACCGGCAGCGTCACACTGGTCGGGACGCACGGCGAGGACGCCGCGACCTCGTTCGGCGCCGCCTTCCCCAACGGACTGCGCTACGGCGCCGCGGTCACCGCCCACGGCAGGGGCGGCCGGGTGGCGGCCGACGGCGAGCGGATCCACTTCGACGGCTGCAAGGAGCTCACGGTGGTGGTGAGCGGCGGCACCAACTACAAGCCCGACGCGGCCACCCACTACCGCGACCCGTCCCTCGACCCCGGGCGTCTGGCCCGCACCAAGGTCCGTACCGCCGCCGCGCACACCACCGCCACCCTGCTGCGCACCCACATCGCCGACTACCGCACCCTGTACGGCAGCATGGACGTCTCCCTGGGCACCTCCACCGCCGAGCAGCGCTCCCTGGACACCTGGGAGCGGCTGCGGGCACGGGCCCGGGACGGACAGCCCGACCCCGAACTGGAGGCGGCCTTCCTGCAATTCGGCCGCTACCTGATGATCTCCGGCTCCCGGGGCAGTCTGCCACTGAACCTTCAGGGGCTGTGGCTGGACGGCAACGACCCGGACTGGATGGGCGACTACCACACCGACATCAACATCCAGATGAACTACTGGCTGGCCGACCGGGCGGGCCTGTCCGACTGCTTCGACGCGTTCACCGACTACTGCCTCGCCCAGCTCCCTGCCTGGACCGACCTCACCCGCAAGCACTTCAACGACCCGCGCAACCGCTACCACAACACCACCGGCAGGATCGCCGGCTGGACCGTCGCCGTCTCCACCAACCCGCACGGCGGCAACGGCTGGTGGTGGCACCCGGCGGGCAACGCCTGGCTGTGCAACTCCCTCTACGAGCACTACGAGTTCACCGCATCCCGCACACACCTGGAGCGCATCTACCCCCTGCTCAAGGGCGCCTGCGAGTTCTGGGAGACGCGACTGCTCACCACGACCCTGCCGGGCAGCCCGAAGGAGGTGCTGATCGCCGACAGCGACTGGTCCCCCGAACACGGCCCCCTCGACGCCAAGGGCATCACCTACGCCCAGGAACTCGTATGGACCCTGTTCGGCAACTACTGCGCGGCAGCGGCTGAGCTGCGCAGGGACGGCGGCTACGCCGACATCGTCAGCGCCCTGCGCCGGAAGCTGTACCTGCCGAAGGTGAGCCCGAGGACCGGCTGGCTGGAGGAGTGGATGTCCCCCGACAACCTCGGTGAGACGACCCACCGCCACCTGTCCCCGCTCGTCGGCCTCTTCCCCGGCGACCGCATCCGCCCCGACGGCTCCACCCCGTCCGGCATCGTCAAGGGTGCCACTGCCCTGCTCACCGCGCGCGGCATGGAGAGCTTCGGCTGGGCCAATGCCTGGCGCGGCCTGTGCTGGGCCCGTCTGAAGGACGCCGAGACGGCCTACCGGCTGGTGGTGAACAACCTGCGCCCCTCGACCGGCGGGAGCAACGGCACCGCCTTCAACCTCTTCGACATCTACGAGGTGGAGAAGGGCCGGGGCATCTTCCAGATCGACGCCAACTTCGGCACCCCGGCGGTGATGATCGAAATGCTGGTGTACTCCCGTCCGGGCCACGTGGAGCTCCTGCCCGCCCTGCCGGAGGCCTGGTCGCAGTCCGGTTCCCTCACCGGGGCCGGCGCCCGCGGCGGCTTCGTGGTCGACCTGGAGTGGAAGCAGGGCAAGCCCACCGAGGTGCGCGTCCGCAGCGTCGGAGGCCGGACCACAACGGTCGCGTACAAGGGGAGATCCCGCACGGTCTCACTGGAGCCCGGTGACTCCGTCACGCTGAAGGACTTCACCCGATGACCCGCCGCTTCGCACGCGCCGGCGGACTGGCGGCGGCGGCGCTGGCGGCCGCAGCCCTGCAGCCCTCACCGGCCCCCGCGCAAGCCGCGACTCAACGGCATGACGTGGTCACCTGGGCGGCGAGCGCGGACCGCATGGGCGAGGCCGCCGCCGACCGGAGCTACCGCCTCATCGTGCGTACCAGTGTGGGCGGCACCGATCTGCGCATCCGGCTGTCCAACGCGTTCGGAAACCGCCCGGTGACATTCGACAGCGTCTATGCCGGCCTGCGGGAGGAGGGGGCCGCGCTCGTGCGGGGCAGCAACCGGCGGCTGACCTTCGACGGAACCCGCTCCGTCACCGTCCCGGCCGGCGAGACCGCGCTCAGCGACCCCCTGCCCGGCAAGCTGCCCGCCGGGAGCGATCTCGTCATCAGCATCCACACACCCGACGCCGCGGGCCCGGCCACCGGCCACGGCATGGCGATGCAGACCTCGTACGCCGCCAGGGGCGACCACACGGCAGAAGCGAGCGCCGAACCCTGGACCGACACGATCGGTTCGTGGTTCTACCTCGACGCGGTGTCGGTCCGCCCGCGGACCGGTACCGAAGCCGTGGTGGCGCTGGGCGACTCGATCACGGACGGCTGGCAGTCCACGACCGACCTCGACCGCCGCTGGCCCGACTACCTCGCCCGCCGTCTCCGGAAGACGGACACGCCGCTCAAGGGCGTCGCCAACGAGGGGATCTCCGGCAACAAGGTCCTCGCCGACGGCGCCGGACAGAGCGCCCTCAACCGTCTGGACCGGGACGTCCTCTCCCACCCGGGTGTGCGCACCGTTTTCCTCTTCGAGGGCATCAACGACATCAAGGCCCACACCGGTGTCACCGCGCAGGACCTGGTAGCCGCGTACCGGCGGATCGCCGACCGGGCGCACAAGGCGGGCAAGTGCATCGTCGGAGCCACCGTCACACCGTTCAAGGGCTGGTCCGAGTGGGACCCGGCCGCCGAAGCCGTGCGCCAGGAGGTGAACACCTTCATCAGAACCCGCGGCGACTTCGACGCGGTGGCCGACTTCGACCGGATCCTGCGCAGCCCCTACGACCCGGAACGGATCCTGCCCGTCTTCGACGGCGGTGACCACCTGCACCCCAACGACAAGGGCATGCAGGCGATGGCCGACGCGGTCGACCTCGACCGCCTCGACTGCAACCGCACACTGCGCACGGGCTGAACACCCGATTCACGGCAGGGGCTGGTGCCCGGGCACTAGCCCCTGCCCGCCTCGTCGTCCCGCGCTCACGACGGCGAGACGGTCCGCCCACGGGTGAGCGGAGAGGCGGATTCGGTGATGGCCTCGGCCGGCGCCACAGGCTGCAGGAGGTTCGGGGCGTGCCCGCCGCCGAACCGCGGGAGTCGGGTCGAACGAGCGGTGCGACCGAGGCGCTGGGGCTACTGGCGGGCCGCTGAGAGGCGGCCGCCGAAGGCGTTCGGGGCAGTCCTCCAGCACACGGTCGCTGGTCTGCGGGACAGTGCCAGTTGGACATCGCCGTCTGAGCTTGTCTTTTAACCTCTGTGTGCTTGTGTCCGTGGGTGCCTCTCGGTAGGGAGCGGTTTCTGATCATGTGGAAGGGGAGAGCTGTTCGCGCACCCGTTCGGGATCGGGGTTGGTGTGTGGCCGGCCCGCCACGACGACGGTCGGCACGGTCTCGTTGCCGTCGTTGGCTGCTCTCACCGCTGCGGCTCCTGCCGGGTCGCGCCAGATGTTGACCCAGTGCAACTGGCGGGCGCTTTCGAAGCCCTGGACGAACAGACCGTGGTCGTTCCCGGCACCGGCACCCTCGACACGGTCGTGCCCTCCCTAGCCCGATCGCTCGCGGCGGTCCACGAACAACGCCGGGCCCTGGAAACCCAGATCAAAGCCCTGCTGGAGGATCCCCCTCTTTCCAAGGTCCTGACCTCGATTCCGGGGGTCGCGGTCAGGACCGCCGCCACCTTGCTGGTCACCGTCGGTGACGGCACCGGCTTCCCCACCGCCGCCCACCTGGCCTCCTACGCCGGCCTCGCCCCGACGACGAAGTCCTCGAAAACCTCGATCCACGGCGAACACGCACCACGCGGCGGAAACCGACAGCTCAAACGCGCGATGTTCCTGTCCGCGTTCGCCGCCCTGCACGATCCCACCTCCCGCACCTACTACGACGAATGCCGCTCCCGGGGAAAGACCCACACCCAGGCCCTGCTCCGCCTCGCCCGCCACCGCATCAGCGTCCTGTTCGCCATGCTCCGCGACGGCACCTTCTACGAACCCCGCCTCCCCGAAGCAGCCGTCGCATGACCAGCTCAGGCTTGACGAAGGACATAGAGGCACCCCCCGGCTGGTGGCCAGGGCGAGGAACACGCCGACCTGGGAGTTCTCGATGCGTCCTGCGGTCCCGGTGCACTGCCGCTGCACCCCCGCCGAGGACCGGCCCTTCTTCACCAAGCCGGTCTCATCCACGATGAGCACACCGCCGTCGGTGCCGAGGTGGTCGGCACCGTAAGCGCGCAGGTCGTCACGGACGGCATCGGCGTCCCAGCGGGCGTAGCGCAGCAGGCGCTGCATCGGTCCGGGGCGGACGTGCCCGGCCTGCTCGGCCAGCTGCCAGCAGTTCTTCCGCTCGACACCCGACAGCAGCCCGAGCGCACAGGCGCGGGCCACGACCCGAGGCTCAACTCGGCCGAAACGTTCCGCGATCCGGGCCGTGACCTGGTCGAACATAGCCCGCCAACGGGCAGGGCCTCGCTATGGCCCGCGGCCACCGCACGATCTTCGTCTGTCCATACACCAACCGATGATCACGCGGTGGCCACACCCGTTCCCAGCCGGGTCCGCCGCAACATCGCAAAACCGGACTGGAGTACCAACCGGCCTTGAGGAGGGCCCGATCACCCCTGGCGTGAACCGCACTACGTCGGCGGCCCGCTCGCCGGCGAAGGCGATCCGGCCGCACTACGTCGGCGGCCGGATCGCCTTCGCCGGCGAGCGGCGCACGCGGTCGCGTCCCCGGGCTCCCCACGGCCCCGCTGTGACAGTCGTGCGGACCCGGGATGCGGAGACTGTTCCACCGCGCGTCATCGAGACGATATGCGCCCCTGAGAGACTGGGCGTGCAGGCCGGGCGCGACACCTGACGTCAACACCACCCACGCCAAGACCCGGAGTACCGGGGCGGGGTGTCGAAACAGGGCGGTGGTCGGTGTGGTGAGCGGCGAGGAGTTACGGGAACACGTGAAGCGGGCGACGGCGGATTCGTGCCGGACTGTGCGGCATGCGCGTCAACCTGAGGCGAGGAACAACGAGTTGACTACGGTCCTGCGCGGGTTGTCGCTACCCGGGCTGTGCCGGAGCCACCCACGCCGCGTGGCGCTCGATCAGTCGCGCCACTGGAGATCCACCGGATCAGCCGTCGGCCTCGACCGTGGCGCCCCGGAGCCGTCGTCGGTGGCAACGGCCGGACGGCACAGTGACCGGACGGCACCGCGACGGTGAGGATCGTGTGTACTTCTTGCCGTCGCGCCACGGACCTCACGGCAGGTCGAGTCGGCGTGCCGCTCGCTGACAGTGGGTTGGCGGGGTGTGAGCGAACGGCATGCCACCCACCGATCCTCCACACACAGCGCAGGGCGAGTGTTGCCACGACACGTGTCGGCACATGGCGCTCGAGGCGTTCCGCGTGACCCGAACATCCATGTCCGAAACCCGGTCCAAAAACCTGCAGTATTTTGAGGAGCAAGCGTTGACCAGGAGGGACCCGTCGCAGGCTGCCATCGCGGTCATCGGCTACTCGTGCCGGCTGCCGGGCGCGCCCGATCCCGACGCCTTCTGGCGGCTGATGCTCGACAAGCGGCACGCCATCACCGAGGCCCCGGCCGATAGGTGGACGGTCGGCCAGCTCGACGCCGCGAAGACCCCGCACGCGGCCAGCGCGCGCTGGGGCGGGTTCATCGAACATCCCGACGCGTTCGACGCACCCTTCTTCGGTGTCTCGCCCCGCGAGGCCGCCGCCATGGACCCGCAGCAGCGGCTCGTATTGGAACTGGGCTGGGAGGCCGTCGAACACGGGGGCCTGCTGCCCGCCGCACTTGCCGGCACCCGCACGGGCGTGTTCGTCGCCGCGGGCTGGGACGATTACGCCACGCTGCGGCGCGAGTCGGACGGCGACATCACCCACCACACGCTCGTCGGCACACAGCGCGCCCTCATCGCCAACCGGCTCTCACACACCCTGGGCGTGCGCGGCCCGAGTCAACTCGTCGACACCGGCCAGTCCTCGTCACTGGTCGCCGTGCACCTGGCCTGCCAGAGCCTGCGCTCCGGCGAGTCCACCACCGCGCTGGCCGGCGGCGTCAACCTCAACCTGGCACTCGACACCGCGCTGGTCGTCGCAGGCGTCGGTGCCCTCTCCCCGGAGGGGCGGTGCCGCACCTTCGACGCGCGGGCCGACGGTTACGTGCGCGGCGAGGGGGGCGCGCTGGTGCTGCTGAAGCTGCTCGACCGGGCCATCGCCGACGGTGACACCATCCACGGCGTGCTCCTCGGCAGCGCCGTCAACCACGACGGCGATGGAAGCTCGCTGACCGTGCCCGACGTCGAAGCCCAACGCGAACTGGTCACGCTGGCCCAGCGGGCCGCCGGCATCTCACCCGCTGACGTCGACTACGTGGAGCTGCACGGTACGGGCACCAAGGTCGGCGACCCGGTCGAGGCTGCTGCGCTGGGAGCATCTACCGGCTCCGCACGGTCGGCCGGCTCGCCCCTGCTGGTCGGCTCGGCCAAAACCAACATCGGTCATCTGGAAAGCGCCGCAGGCGTCGTCGGCCTGCTCAAGGCCGTCCTGGCGGTGCGGCACGGCGAGATCCCGGCGAGCCTCAACTTCGATACGCCGCCGCCCGGCATTCCCCTCGACGAGCTGAACCTCAAGGTACTCACCGAGCGCGCCCCCTGGCGCGTGGATCGCCGGATCGCCGGCGTCACCTCCCTCGGCCTGGGCGGTGCCAACTGCCACGTCGTGGTGGCGTCCTACGATCCGCCCGCAACCGTGGCGCCGACCGCCCCCGAGCGGCACGCAGTACCCGGCGCCGTGCCCCTCGTGGTGTCCGGGCGGACCCCGGCCGCGCTGCGCGCGCAGGCCGCGCGGCTGGCCGACTGGATCGACGACCACCCCGGAACGGGCCACGTCGATCTCGGCGGTTCCCTGCTGTCGTCCCGTACGCTTTTCGACCACCGAGCGGTTTCCCTGGGCGCCGCCGGACTGCGCACGCTGGCCGCCGGTCAGGCGGGTGGGGACGTGGTCACCGGCTCCGTCGCGGCACCCGTGGGCAAGACGGTGTTCGTCTTCCCCGGGCAGGGCCCACAGTGGGTGGGCATGGGGCGTGAACTCCTGGCCGGTTCACCGGTGTTCCGCGCCCGCATGGCCGAGTGCGAACAGGCCCTGTCACCATTCACGGACTGGCGCCTCTCCGACGTGCTGCACGACGCGGACGCGCTGCAGCGCACGGAGGTTGTCCAGCCCGTCCTGTGGGCGATCATGGTGTCGCTCGCGGCCGTGTGGCAGTCACTGGGCGTTGTCCCGGACGCGGTGCTCGGCCACTCCCAGGGCGAGGTCGCGGCCGCCGTGGTAGCGGGAGCCCTGTCGCTGGAGGACGGCGCCCGGGTCGTGGCCCTGCGGAGCAAGGCCCTTCGGGAGCTGACCGGACGCGGCGGTATGACCGCGCTGGCGCTGTCGGCCCCGGACGTCCGGGCGCTGCTGGGGCCGGAACTCTCGATCGCCACGGTCAACGGTCCGTCGTCGGTTGTCGTGGCGGGCCCCCCTGCGGCTCTGGCCGAACTGGAAGCCCTGGCCGAGGCGCGGGACGTCCGCGCGCGCCGGCTCCCCGTCGATTACGCCTCTCACTCCTCCCAGATCGAGGAGATCAGGGAGAGGCTGCTGTACGTCCTTCGCGAAGTGACGCCCCGTGAGTGCGGCGTTCCGATGTTCTCCACCGTGGACGTGGACTGGGTGGACGGCACAGCCCTCGACGCCGGGTACTGGTACAGCAACCTGCGCCGTACCGTCGAGTTCGAGGCGGCCGTACGGCACCTCTCGGAATCGGGTTACGGCGTGTTCGTCGAAGTCAGCGCCCATCCAGTGCTGACCTCGGCGGTGGCGGAGAGCGTCGGTGACGTGATCACGGCCGGGACGTTGCGCCGGGACGACGGAGGATGGGACCGGCTGAAGCGTGCGGCGGCCGAACTCTTCGTACAGGGAGTCGAGGTCGACTGGTCGCCCCTGCTCGCGGGCGCCGCCCGAGTGGCGCTGCCCACCTACTCGTTCCAGCGCCAGTCGTACTGGCTCGGCCGGGCCGCCGAGCCCGCCCCGGCCGCGACCGCGGTGGCGGACACCGGCCTACCCGCCCTGACAGACCTGGTCAGGTCGCACGCCGCCGTAGTCCTCGGCTACTCGGACGCGGAGGAGGTCGATGTCCGCCTGAGCTTCAAGGTTCTGGGATTCGACTCGACCTCGTCACTGGAGCTGCGTGGCCGACTGGCCGCCGCGACGGGGCTGCGGCTGCCGGCCGCCCTGGTCTACAACCACCCGACCGTCGAGGACGTCGCGGCCTTCCTGCACCGCGCTCTGACCGGTGCGGACGGCACCGGCGCGGCCGCCGGCCCGGCCGCCGGGCCCCAGGACGAGCCCGTGGCGATCGTCGCCATGAGCTGCCGACTGCCCGGCGGGGTGCGTTCTCCCGCGGACCTGTGGCGGATCGTGGAGAGCGCGACCGACGCCGTCGGCCCCCTTCCCGAGGACCGCGGCTGGGACCTGGAAGCCCTGCTCGGCGGGGGCAGCAACGGCACGTCCCACAGCGGCTTCGGTGGATTCCTGCAGGGAGTGGGCGAGTTCGACGCCGCCTTCTTCGGCATCTCGCCACGTGAGGCGGCCGCCATGGACCCCCAGCAGCGGCTGCTGCTCGAGACGAGCTGGGAGGCGTTCGAGCGGGCCGGCATCGTCCCGTCCTCGCTGCGTGGCAGTGCCACCGGTGTGTTCGTCGGCGCCATGGGCCAGGATTACCTGCCCCGGCTGCACGAGCTACCCGTCGAGGCGGAGGGGTACGGTCTGGTCGGCGGCGCCGGCAGCGTCGCCTCGGGCCGCCTTTCCTACACATTCGGTCTGCACGGTCCGGCCGTGACCATCGACACGGCCTGTTCGTCGTCGCTGGTGGCGCTGCACATGGCGACCCGCTCGCTGCGGGCGGGCGAGTGCTCGCTGGCCCTGGCCGCCGGGGCCACGGTGATGGCGGGCCCCGGCATGCTGATGGAGTTCAGCCGGCAGAACGGCCTCGCCACGGACGGGCGGTGCCGCTCCTTCAGCGACGATGCTGCAGGCACCGGCTGGAGCGAAGGCGTCGCCGTGCTGGTGCTGGAGCGGTTGTCGGACGCCCGGCGCAACGGGCATCCGGTGCTCGCGCTGGTGCGCGGCAGCGCCGTCAACCAGGACGGTGCGTCCAACGGACTGACCGCACCGCACGGTCCGTCGCAGGAGAATGTCATCCGCGAGGCCCTGGCGAGCGCCCGGCTGACGGCCGCCGAGGTCGACGCCGTCGAGGCGCACGGTACAGGTACCCGGCTGGGCGACCCGATCGAGGCCGAAGCCCTGATCGCCACCTACGGGCAGGATCGTGAAGGGCCCGTGTGGCTCGGCTCGCTGAAGTCCAACATCGGCCACACCCAGGCCGCGGCGGGCATCGCCGGCGTCATCAAGATGGTAGAGGCGATGCGGCACGCGACGCTGCCCAAGACCCTGCACGTCCGTACGCCGTCGTCCCGAGTGGACTGGTCGGCCGGCGCAGCCCGGCTCCTCACGGAACAACTGCCGTGGCGGACCGCGGGCCGTCCCCGCCGCGCCGGCGTCTCCTCCTTCGGCGTCAGCGGCACCAACGCCCACGTCGTAGTCGAAGAGGCCCCGCCGGTTGCACCGGCGGCCGCGGACGATCGCCCGGACGCACCGACCTCCCTGCCGTGGGTCCTCTCCGCCCGTGACGCCCAGGCTCTGCGCCGACAGGCCGCTGGGCTGGCCGATCACCTCACCACCGCCGTACCGCGGCCGCGTCCGCTGGACGTCGGCTACTCGCTGGTGATCGGGCGCACCGCGTTCGAGGACCGCGCCGTTCTTCTGGGCGGGCCGGACGCGCTGCCGTTGCTCGCCCAGGCGGCGCCCGACGAGGCACTGTCGCTGCCGGGCGTGGTGCACGGCAGTGTGGTGCCCGATGCCAGAACGGTCTTCGTGTTCCCCGGCCAGGGTTCGCAATGGGCCGGTATGGCGCTCGACCTCGCCCGGTCCGCACCGGTCTTCGCCGAGCAGTTGCGGGCCTGCGAGGACGCTCTCGCGCCCTACGTCGACTGGTCCCTGTCCCAGGTCCTGGCCGAGCCCGGAGCACCCGCCCTGCTGCGCGTGGACGTCGTACAGCCCGCGCTGTTCGCCGTCATGGTCTCCCTCGCGGCCCTCTGGCGCTCGCACGGTGTGCGGCCGGACCTGGTCGTCGGCCACTCGCAGGGCGAGATCGCCGCTGCTGTGGTGGCCGGTGCGCTGACGCTGGAGGACGGCGCCCGCGTCGTCGCCCTGCGCAGCCGGGCGCTGCGCGCCCTCGCCGGACGCGGCGGCATGGTCTCGGTCGCCGAGCCGGAGGAGGCGGCCGTACGCCGCGTCGCCCGCTGGGGAGGCCGGCTGGCGATCGCCGCCGTCAACGGACCCGGCGCTGTGGTGGTTTCCGGCGATCCGGAAGCCTTGGACGAACTCCTCACGGCGTGCGAGGCGGAGGGCTGCCGCGCCCGCCGGATCCCGGTCGACTACGCCTCTCATTCGGCGCACGTCGAGGAGATCCGCGAAGCGGTGATCGGGGCATTGGCCGGCATAGAGCCGCGCCGCGCCACGGTGCCCTTCCTCTCCACGGTCACCGGCGCGGTGCTGGACGGCACTGAACTCGACGCCGAGTACTGGTACCGGAACCTCCGCGGCACGGTCCGATTCGGTCCTGCTGTGGCGGACGTGCTCGCCCGCCACTCCGCGCTCTTCATCGAGGTGAGCCCGCACCCGGTGCTCGTGCAGGGCATCTCGGAGTCCCTGGACCGCGCCCCCGACCGCCCGGCGGCGGTGCTGTGCACGCTGCGCCGGGGCGACGGCGGCCGCGAGCGGTTCCTCACCTCCCTGGCCGAGGCCTACGTGCACGGCGCGCCGGTGGACTGGGCGGCGTTGTACGAGGGCAGCGGCGCCCGACGGACGGAGCTGCCGACCTACCCCTTCGAGCGCCGGCGGTACTGGCTCGACACCATGCGCGCCACCGCGTCCGCGCGGCCCGGACCGCAGGCCTGGCGTTACCGCGTCACCTGGACCCCGCGTCCCGACGCCGACCGGGCGCCGGCCCCGGACGCTCTGTCCGGCCGCTGGCTGGTGGCGGTGCCCGAAGCACTCACCGGCGACACGTACATCGGCGACGTCACGGCGCTGCTGGCCGCGTACGGCGCGGACGTCCGTAGCTTTCCCGTGACGGGTGCCGACGACCGGGCGGTCCTCGCCGCGCGGCTGCGGTCCGCGGCCACGGACGAGTCCGTCGCGGGCGTGCTGTCGCTGCTCGCCCTTGACGAGTTGCCGTGCCCCGGGCACCCGGCGGCGCCCGGCGGACTGGTGTCCACCGTGGCGCTCCTCCAGGCACTCGGCGACACCGGAATCCCCGCGCCGCTCTGGCTGGCCACCCGGGGCGCGGTCGCCGTGGACTCCACCGAGCGGCTCACCGCTGCCGCACAGTCCCTGGTGTGGGGGCTCGGCCGGGTGGCCGGTCTCGAACACTCCGACCGCTGGGGCGGCCTCGTCGACCTGCCGGACGGCTGGGACGAACGCACCCGGGCCCGGCTGGCCGCCGTCCTCGCAGGCCTGCCCACGGACGGCTCGGCGGACCCGGCCCACGGCACGGAGGACCAGGTGGCCGTGCGGACCACCGGCGTGTCCGTACGCCGTCTCACGCGAGCCGTACGAAGTGCCCGTCCCGGTGCCCGCGCTTGGCGGCCCGGCGGAACCACGCTCATCACGGGCGGCACCGGCGCCCTGGGCGCGCACGTTGCCCGCTGGCTCGCCGGACACGGCGCCGAGCACCTGCTTCTCGTCGGCCGCGCCGGTCCACAGGCGCCCGGCGCCGAAGAACTCCGCCGGGAGCTGGAGGAGCTCGGCTCCCGCGTGACGGTCACCGCCTGCGACGTGGCCGACCGCGACGCCCTGGCGACGCTGCTGGGCACGGTGCCGCGCGAGCACCCGCTCACCGCGGTCGTGCACTCCGCCGCCGTCCTGGATGACGACACGCTGGCGGCGCTGCGGCCGGAGCAGATCGAGCGGGTCCTGCGTCCGAAGATGGCCGGTGCGCTCCACCTGCACGAGCTGACCCGGGACCTGGACCTCGACGCTTTCGTCATGTTCTCCTCCGTGGCCGGTACCTTCGGCATACCCGGACAGGGCAACTACGCCCCGGGCAACGCGTTCATGGACGCCCTGGCCGAGCAACGCCGCGCCGAGGGACTCGTGGCGACCTCAGTAGCCTTCGGCCCCTGGGCGGGTGCGGGCATGGCCGGCCGCGCGGGCGTCGGCGACCTGCTGGCCCGGCACGGTTTGCACGCGATGTCCCCCGCGGACGCCGTGGCGGTGATGCAGCAGGCGGTGGACGACGACGAGACCTGCCTGACCGTGGTGGACATCGACTGGGACCGTTTCTTCCTGGCCTTCACCGCCTCCCGGGCCCGGCCGCTCCTGCACGACGTGCCCGAGGTGCGGCGCATCCGCTCGGCCGTCACCGCTGCCGAGGAGCCCGGCGCGGCCATGTCCACGCTCGCCCGACGGCTCGCGGGCGCGAGTGAGGAGGAGCGCGGCCGTATCCTGCTCGACCTGGTGCGCGACCACGTCGCCGCCGTGCTCGGCCACACCGGTGCCGCGACGGTCCCGGCCGAACGTTCGTTCAAGGAGCTCGGTTTCGACTCACTGACCGGCGTCGAGGTCCGCAACCGGCTGGGAGCCGCAACCGGACTGCGGCTGCCGGCCACCGTGGTGTACGACCACCCGACCCCCGCTGCCCTGGTCCGCTACCTGCGTGGCGAACTGGCGGGCGGGGCGGTCGGCGCCGCACCGGAACCGCTCCTGCCCGCACCGTCCGCGGCCGAAGAGGACCCGATCGCCGTCGTCGCCATGAGCTGCCGTTTTCCCGGTGGCGTAAGGACCCCCGACGATCTCTGGCGCCTCGTCAGCGAGGGTGTCGACGCGGTCGGCGCGTTCCCCGCCGACCGTGGCTGGAACCTGGACGCCCTGTACCACCCGGACCCGGCGCACCCCGGCACCACCTATGTACGCGAGGGCGCCTTCCTCCACGACGCCGCCGACTTCGACGCGGACTTCTTCGGGATCTCGCCGCGCGAGGCGCTGGCCATGGACCCACAGCAGCGTGTGCTGCTGGAGACGTCCTGGGAGGTGCTGGAGCGCGCCGGGATCGACCCCACCACGCTGCGCGGCAGCCGCACGGCGGTCTTCGCGGGCACCAACGGCCAGGACTACCCCACGCTGCTCGCCGCCGCGCCCGCGGGGTACGCCGACAGCGAGGGCTACGGCAGTACCGGCGCCGCCGCCAGCGTCGTCTCCGGTCGCGTCTCCTACGCCCTCGGCCTGGAGGGCCCGGCCGTCACGATCGACACGGCCTGCTCCTCCGCATTGGTGGCGCTGCACCTCGCATGTCAGTCGCTGCGCCAGGGCGAGTGCGAACTGGCCCTGGCCGGCGGTGTCACCGTGATGTCCACCCCTGGGCTGTTCGTGTCGTTCAGCCGGCAGCAGGGGCTGGCCCCGGACGGGCGCGCCAAGGCGTACGCCGCCGCAGCGGACGGCACCGCCTGGGGTGAAGGTGTCGGCGTGGTGCTCCTGGAGCGGCTGTCGGACGCCCGTCGGCACGGGCATCCCGTGCTCGCCCTCGTGCGCGGCAGTGCGGTCAACCAGGACGGCGCCAGCAACGGCCTGGCCGCTCCGAACGGTCCGTCGCAGCAGCGGGTCATCACGGCTGCGCTGGCCGCCGCCGGCCTGCGGGCCGAGGACGTCGACGCGGTCGAGGGCCACGGCACAGGCACCCGGCTCGGCGACCCCATCGAGACACAGGCTCTGATGGCCACGTACGGGCAGGGCCGCGCCGAGGAACGGCCGCTCTGGCTGGGCTCGGTGAAGTCGAACATCGGCCACACCCAGGCCGCCGCGGGCGTCGCCGGGCTCATCAAAATGATCATGGCGATGCGGCATGGCGTCCTCCCCGAATCCCTACACCTGGACGCACCGTCCGATGTCGTCGACTGGACCGCAGGAGCCGTACGGCCACTAGCCGAGGCACGGCCCTGGGGGCCCAGGACCGGGTCTCCGCGCCGGTTCGGCGTCTCCGCGTTCGGCATCAGCGGCACCAACGCGCACGTCATCCTCGAGCAGCCGCCGCAGGAGTCCACGGAGCCCGCCGGGGCTCCGGCCGCCGACCGAGCGGCCTCCGGAGCCCGCTTGTTCCCGCTCGCCGCCAAGGGGCACGCTGCCCTGCGCGAGCAGGCGGCGAGCCTGCTGGCGCTCCTGGAAGCCGAGTCCGTGACCGAGGACGGACTGACGGACGTGGCGTACTCACTGGCCACCACCCGCGCCGCACTGCCCGACCGCGCCGTCGTGCTCGCAGAGGACCGCGACGACCTGGTGCGCGCGCTCGGCGGCCTCGCCGCCGGCCGGCCCTCGGCCGGCGTCTTCCGGGGCACCGCCCGGGACGACGCCGCCGACACGGTGGCCTTCCTGTTCACCGGCCAGGGCAGCCAGCGTGTCGGCATGGGAGCGGAACTGTCCGCGCGGCTCCCCGCGTTCGCCGCCGCCTTCGACGAGGTCTGCACCGAGCTCGACCGCCACCTGGACCGGCCACTGCGCCAGATCGTCGACGAGGACGCGGAGGCCCTGGAGCGGACCGAGTACGCCCAGCCCGCGCTGTTCGCCGTCGAAGTGGCACTCTTCCGGGTGTTGCGGGACTGGGGCGTCCGGCCGCTCCGGCTCGTTGGCCACTCCGTCGGCGAACTGGCCGCCGCGCACGCCGCCGGGGTCCTCACCCTCTCCGACGCCGCCGTCCTGGTGACCGCGCGGGGGCGGCTGATGCAGGCCCAGCGTTCCGACGGCGCGATGCTCGCCGTCCAGGCGTCCGCCGACGAGGTGGCCGACTCGCTCGCCGAGCACGGCAGCCGGGTCGCCGTCGCGGCCGTCAACGCCCCGGGGTCCGTCGTGCTCTCCGGCGACTCCGACGCGGTGGCCGCCCTCGAAGGGCACTGGCGGGAGCGGGGCCGCAGGACCAAGCTGCTGCGGACCTCGCACGCCTTCCACTCCTCGCACCTGGACGGCATGCTCGCCGAGTACGAGCGGATCGCGGCCACCCTCGACTACTCCCCGCCGCGCATACCCGTCGTCTCCACCGTGACGGGCGCGGACCTCACAACCGAGGAGGCGTGCTCACCCGCCTACTGGGCGCGGCAGGTCCGGGAAACGGTCCGGTTCGCCGACGCCGTACGCACCCTCCGGGCCGTCGGCGCGACCATCTTCGTGGAGATCGGCCCCGACGGCGTACTCTCGGGCATGGTGCCGGACTGCCTGCCGGAGGAGAGCCCGCTGGCGGTTTCCCTGCTCCGCGACGGCCGGCCGGAGGAGCAGACGCTGCTGTCCGCCGTAGCCCGCCTGCACACCGCGGGCGTCACTCCGGACTGGGAGGCGCTGTTCGCCGGGGCGGGCGCCCGCCGGCGCCCACTGCCGACCTACCCGTTCCAGCACAAACGGTTCTGGCCGCGTGTTCCGGCCGGAACCGCCGCCGGGGCGCCCGCCCACCAGTGGCACTACCGGATCGGCTGGACGGAGCTGACGGCCCTGAGGGAACCCGCCGGAGCCGGCGGGCCCGACGGCACCTGGCTCGCCCTGGCGCCCGACACCGAGGACGGCACCCAGGCGCTGGCCGCCTGCCGCGCCTGGCTCGAGCGGCTCGGCACCCCCATCGTCCTCGTCGCCGCCGGTACGGGCCGGGACACGCTCGCCGAACGGCTGCGGGACGCGGCGGTGAGGGGCCCGGTGTCGGGCGTGCTTTCACTGCTCGCGCTCGACGAACGGCCGCACCCGGACCATCCCGCGATACCGACCGGACTGGCCGGCACGCTGACCGCCGCCCAGGCGCTGACCGACGCGAAGCTCGGAGCTCCGCTGTGGGTGGTGACGCAGAGCGCGGTAACCGTGGACCCGGAGCAGGACACGGCGCGGCCCGAGCAGGCACAGACCTGGGGCCTCGGCCAGGTCCTCGGGCTGGAACAGCCCGAGCTGTGGGGCGGCCTGGTGGACCTGCCCGCCGACCCGGACGAGTCCGCTCTCGCCCGCCTGGGCGCCGCCGTCACCGGTGGGGGCGACGACGAGGACCAGCTCGCCGTTCGGGCCGGAGGCGTCCACGGCCGTCGTCTGGAACGCGTCCCCGCACCGGCGGCCGGCCCGGCCTGGCAGCCGCGCGGCACCGTCCTCATCACCGGCGGCACCGGCGTGCTGGGCCGCCATGTCGCCCTGCGCCTCGCTCACGACGGCGCCGAGCACCTGGTGCTCACCAGCCGTCACGGTCCGGCCGCCCCCGGCGCCGCCGCGTTCCGCGACGAACTCGCCGCCCACGGAGTCCGCGTCACCATCGAGGCGTGCGACGTGACCGACCGCGACGCGGTCGCCGCCCTCCTGGCGAAGTACCCGCCGACCGCCGTCGTCCACACCGCGGGCGCGCTCGTCCTCGGCTCCGTCGCCGACGACACCGCGGCCGTGCTCGAGGAGGCCGCCGCCGCCAAGGCGCTGGGCGCCCGCCATCTCGACGAACTGCTCGGCGACACCCCGCTGGACGCCTTCGTGCTGTTCTCCTCCGTCGCCGGCGTCTGGGGCAGCGGCGGCCAGGGCGCCTACGCCGCCGCCAACGCCTGTCTGGACGCGTTGGCCGCACGGCGCAGGGCCCGGGGGCTCACCGCCGTATCGGTCGCCTGGGGCCCCTGGGGCGGCGGCGGCATGGCCGACGAGGCGGCTCTCGAACGGCTGCGCCGCCGCGGGCTCGCCGCCATGGCGCCGGCCGCCGCCGTCACCGCCCTGGCCGCCCTGCCGACGGGGAGGGACGCCGCGGTCGTCATCGCCGACGTCCGCTGGGAGGACTTCGTCCCCGCGTACACCGCTGCGCGCCCACGCGCGCTCATCCAGGACCTGCCCGAGGTGCGGTCATTCCTGGACGACCGGGAGGAGGAGCCCGCGCCGCCCGCGTCCGCGCTCGCCGCACGGCTCGCGGGCCTGCCGTCGGCGCGCCGCGCGGAGGCTGTGCGGGACCTGGTCCGCGACCACGTCGCGGCCGTCCTCGGCCACGATTCGGCCGAAGGCGTTGCGGTTGACCGGGTCTTCCGGGACCTCGGCTTCGACTCACTGACCGCCGTGGAGCTGCGCGACCGGCTGGTGGAGGCCACCGGCGTGCGGCTGCCCGTCACCGAAGTGTTCGATCACCCCACCGTCGCCGACCTGGCCGACCGGCTCCACGCCGAACTGGCGGGGGCCGCGTCCGGCCCGGACACCCGCCCGGCCGCCACGGACGCGGTCCGGGCAGCCGCCGACGAGCCACTGGCGATCGTCTCGATGGCCTGTCGACTCCCCGGCGGCGTCGCCTCCCCGGAGGACTTGTGGCGACTGGTCGCCGACGGCGAGGACGCCATCGGCCCCCTGCCGACGGGACGCGGCTGGGACCTGGAACGCCTGTATCACCCCGACCCGGACCACGAAGGCACCTTTTACGCCAGGGGAGGCGGCTTCCTCGACGGCGCGGGTGACTTCGACGCGGCGTTCTTCGGGATCTCCCCCCGTGAGGCGCTGGCGATGGACCCGCAGCAGCGGCTGTTGCTGGAGACCTCCTGGGAGGCGCTGGAACGGGCGGGCATCGACCCGGCGTCGCTGCGTGGCACCCAGGGCGGGGTCTTCATGGGTGTCGCCGCGCAGGGCTACGGCAGCGGGCCCGCCGAAGGCGTGGAGGGACACCTGCTCAGCGGCACCGTCACCAGCGTGGCCTCCGGCCGCATCGCCTACACCTTGGGCACCGAAGGCCCCGCGGTCACCGTGGAGACGGCCTGTTCCTCCTCTCTGGTGGCACTGCATCTGGCTGGCCAGTCCCTGCGCTCCGGCGAGTGCGCCTACGCCCTGGTCGGCGGCGCCGCGGTGATGGCGTCCCCGGACGTCTTCGTCGAGTTCAGCCGGCAGCGAGGGCTGTCCCCCGACGGCCGGTGCCGCTCTTTCGCAGAGGGGGCCGACGGCACCGGCTGGTCCGAGGGCGTCGGTGTGCTCGTCATAGAGCGTCTGTCGGACGCGCGCCGCAACGGCCACCCGGTGCTCGCCGTGATCCGCGGCAGCGCCGTGAACCAGGACGGCTCGTCCAACGGTCTCACCGCCCCCAACGGCCTCGCGCAACAGCGGGTCATCCGCCAGGCACTGGCCAACGCCCGGCTCGCACCCGCGGACGTGCAGCTGGTCGAGGCGCACGGCACGGGCACCGCCCTCGGCGACCCGATCGAGGCGCAGGCGCTGCTGGCCACCTACGGCCAGAACCGCGAGGAGCCCCTGTGGCTCGGCTCGCTGAAGTCGAACATCGGGCACACCCAGGCCGCAGCAGGCGTCGCCGCTGTCATCAAGACGGTCATGGCTATGCGGCACGGCACGCTGCCCCGGACCCTGTACGCCGAGGAACCCAGCACCAGGATCGACTGGGCGGCTGGGAACGTCCGGCTGCTCACCGAGACCCGTCCCTGGGCGGGGCCGCGCCGGGCCGGCGTGTCCGCGTTCGGCATGAGCGGTACCAACGCCCACGTCGTCCTGGAGCAGGCGGAACCGGCCGAGGTGGCCGTGCCTGCCTCCCCGGACCGCGCGGCGCCCCTGCTGCTGTCCGCCCGTACCGCCGGAGCACTGCGCGAGCATGCCGCCGACCTGCACCGGTTGCTGAGTGCCACCGGCGTCCGCACGGCCGATGTGGCCTGGACATTGGCCGGCAAGTCCTGCTTCGAGCGGCGCATGGCGGTCCTGGGCACCGACCGGGCCGCCCTCCTGTCCGGGCTCGCCGCGCCCGGCACCGCACCGAACGTCGTCACGGGCCAGGCCGGCTCCGGCCGTACCGTCTTCGTCTTCCCGGGCCAGGGCACGCAGTGGACCGGCATGGCCCTGGAACTGGCCGAAGCGGAACCGGTGTTCGGCTCCTGGTTGGACGCCTGTGCCGAAGCCCTGGCGCCGCACGTCGACTGGTCTCTGCGCGAGGTCCTCGCGGACGAGGCGGCCCTGCGACGGGTCGACGTCGTCCAGCCCGCCCTCTTCGCGGTCATGGTCTCGCTCGCCGAACTGTGGCGTTCCTACGGCGTCGGGCCGGACGCCGTCATGGGGCACTCGCAGGGCGAGATCGCCGCTGCCGTGGTGGCCGGCGTGCTCGGCCTCGACGACGGCGCGAAGGCCGTCGCGCTCCGCAGCCAGGCCATCCGCCGGTCCCTGGCCGGCAAGGGCGGCATGGTCTCCGTGGCGGCGGACGAGAAGACTGTCCGGGCCCTGCTGGGCGGTCAGGAGGGGCGGATCGGCATCGCCGCGCTCAACGGCCCCGACGCGATCGTCGTCTCCGGCGCCCCGGAGGCACTGGACGTCCTCGTCGCTGACTGCGAAGCGCGGGGCGTCCGTGCCCGGCGGGTCCCCGTCGACTACGCCTCGCATTCCGCCCATGTGGAGCAGGTGCGGGAGGAACTCCTCGCCGCCCTGGCCGACGTCCGGCCCACCATGGGCGAGACCCCCCTGCTGTCGACCGTGGTCGGGGACTTCATCGACGGCACCGCCCTGGGCGCCGAGTACTGGTATCGGAACCTGCGCGAACCGGTGGCCCTGCACGCCGCCACCGAACGTCTGCTGCGCACCGGTCACACTCTGTTCATCGAGGTCGGCCCGCATCCCGTGCTGGTCTCCGGCATTGAGGGCACTGCCGCGGACGCCGGCCTCGCGGTCACCACCGTCGGCACCCTGCTGAGGGGCCAGGGCGGCCCGGACCGGATGCGCGCCGCCCTCGCCGAGGCGTGGACCGCCGGGGCCGATGTCGACCGGACCGCCCTCACCGGCCCCGGCCACCACGTCGAGCTGCCGACCTACCCGTTCCAGCGCGAGCACTACTGGCTGCCCACGCCCGGCCGGACCGGACCCCCGCGGCAGCAGGCGCCGGAGCTGCTCTACCGCACCGAGTGGCGGGCACTGCCAGAGCAGGGCGTGCCTGTACCGCTGGACGACTGGGCGGTCGTCGTGCCCGACGGCGGCCACCCGGTCGCCGCCGCCCTGCCGGGGGCCGTGACGACCGACGCCGGCCTCAGGGGCGTCACCGGACCCGTCGCCGGCGTGCTCTGTCTGCTACCGCCCACCGACACCCCGGCCCTGGTACGCGCCCTGGACACCGCGGGCATCCAGGCACCCCTGTGGTGTGTGACCACTGAGGCCGAACGAACCGCGGACCAGGCCGCGGTGTGGGGACTCGGCCAGGTCATCGGCCTGGAGCAGCCGGAGCGCTGGGGCGGCCTCGTCGACCTGCCCGCCGATCTCGACGACGAGGTGATCCACCGCCTGCGCACCGCTCTGGCAGGCGCCGAGAGCCAGGTCCGGGTGCGCGCCGACGGCACGTACGCCCGGCGTCTGGTCCGCGTCCCGCAGGTCGCGCCACCCGCCGAACGGTGGGCCCCCGGACACGTCCTCGTCCGGGGAGCCGACGGGCCCCTGGGGGCGGAGCTCACCGACTGGCTGGAGCGGCACGGCGCCGAGGGCGTCCGGGTCTGCGCCGACCCCACCGCGCCGCCCGAAGCCGGCGAGCGCACAGTGATACAGATCGCGGCCGCCGAACCGCCGGCCGGCCCGGTCGCCGAGACCGTCGTGACCGTACCTGCCGAACTCACCGGCGCCGGGGACACCTTCGTCCTGCTGCACCCGCTCAGCGGGGTCTGGGGGGCGGCACGGCAGAGTGCCGCCACCGCCCGGTACGCCGGCCTGGCCGCGCTCGTCACCGGACTACGGAACCGCGGCGTACGCGCTGTCACGGTCGCCGTCGGCGGCTGGGAAACGCACGCACCCGCCGAGAGGCCGGTGCCGGTCGACGCGGTCATGAGGGCGGTCCGCAGGGCCGTCGAACGCGACGAGGCCGCCCTGATCGTCGCCGACGTCGACTGGGAGCTGATCACCTCGGGGGTCTCCACCCCGCGCCAGCTCAACCTGGTCTCGGAACTGCCCGACGCCGCCGTGGAGGAACGCAGCGACGACCTCGTGGAGCGATTGTCCGCACTCTCCGAGGCAGACCAGCGCCGGGCTCTGCTCGACCTGGTCATCGAGCAGGTCGGCGCCACGCTCGGCCACGACACACCCGGCGCCGTCCGGCCCGACTCGCCCTTCGCCGACATCGGCTTCGACTCCTTGCTCGCCGTCCAGTTCCGCAATCGTCTGTGCACGGCCACCGGACTGGCCATCTCCCCGACGGTGGTCTTCGACCACCCGACACCGGTCGTTCTCGCGGACCACCTGCACGGCGAACTGCTCGCCGGGCCCGATCCCGTCGCCCCCATGCTGGCCGAACTCGACCGTCTGGAGCGGGCCCTGGGCCAGCTGCCGGTGGTGGATGAGATCAGCACCCGATTGCACACCTTGCTGCGCCGCTGGAACGAGCGCAGCGCCCCGGCCGACGCCGGTGAACTCAGTTCGGCGAGTGCCGACGAACTCTTCGACCTTCTCGACAACGACTTCGGCACCGCCTGAGGGGACCGCCACACCATGACGGACGACAAGAAGCTTCTGGACTACCTCAGGCGCGCCACGGCGGAGCTCGGCCAGACCAAGGCGGCGCTGCGCGAAGCCCGCCAGGCGATGCACGAGCCGATCGCCATCGTCGGGATGGACTGCCGCTACCCCGGTGGCGTCGAGTCCCCCGAGGACCTGTGGCAACTGGTCGCCGACGGCACCGACGCCATCACCGAGTGGCCCATCAACCGGGGCTGGGACCTGGAAGGCCGCTACGACCCGGATCCCGACAAGGCCGGCACCTCCTACACCCGCAACGGAGGCTTCCTGCACGAGGCAGGTCTGTTCGACGCGGGCTTCTTCGGCATCTCGCCGCGTGAGGCGCTGGCGATGGACCCGCAGCAGCGGCTGATGCTGGAGACCGCCTGGACAGCCGTCGAACGCGCCGGCCTCGACCCGCACGCGCTGCGCGGCACCAGGACGGGCGTGTACATCGGTGCCATAGGCAACGGCTACGGCGACCGTTCCAAGGACGTCCCCGAACTCCAGGGACTGCTGGACACAGGCACCGCCGGCAGCGTCGTGTCCGGCCGTGTCTCCTACGTCCTCGGCCTCGAAGGCCCCGCGGTCAGCGTCAACACCGCCTGCTCATCCTCGCTGGTCGCGATCCACCTGGCGGTCCAGGCGCTGCGCACCGGCGAGGCCACCCTGGCGCTGGCCGGCGGCGTCACGGTGATGGCCACACAGGACGCGTTCATCGCCTTCAGCCGTCAGCGCGGTCTGGCACCCGACGGACGCTGCAAGGCGTTCGCCGACGCCGCCGACGGCACTGCCTGGTCCGAGGGCGCCGGTGTGCTGGTCCTGGAGCGGCTGTCGGACGCGCGGCGCAACGGCCACCGGGTCCTCGCCGTGATCCGGGGCAGCGCCGTCAACCAGGACGGCGCCTCCAACGGACTGTCCGCGCCCAATGGTCCGTCCCAGCAGCGCGTAATCAAGGAAGCGCTCGCCAACGCGCAACTCTCCACGGGCGACATCGACGTGGTGGAGGCGCACGGCACCGGCACCAAGCTGGGTGACCCGATCGAGGCGCAGGCGGTGCTGGCCACCTACGGCCGCAACCCGGAGCGCCCTGTGTGGCTGGGCTCCCTGAAGTCGAATATCGGTCATACCTCGGCGGCCGCAGGCGTCGGCGGCGTCATCAAGATGGTGATGGCGATGCGGCATGGGACGCTCCCCAAGACGCTGCACGTGGACGCCCCGAGCCGGGCCGTCGACTGGTCGGCGGGCAACGTGCGGCTGCTGACGGAGGAACGGCCGTGGGCCGACGAGGACGGTCCGCGCCGCGCGGGCGTCTCCGCCTTCGGCGTCAGTGGTACGAACGCCCACCTGATCCTGGAGCAGGCCCCGGTGGACGCTCCGCTGGAGGAGGGGGTGTCCGGGGCGGTCGGTGGCGACGCTGAGGGTTCGGTGTCGTCGTCTGTGGTGTCGTGCGTGGTGCCGTGGGTGGTGTCGGGTCGTTCGGTGGACGCGTTGCGTGCGCAGGCGGGTCGGTTGGTGTCGTTGGCGGGTGCGGATCGCGCCGCGGTGGGTGCGGCTCTGGCGGGCCGGTCGGTGTTCGAGCACCGTGCGGTGGTCGTCGGCGGGTCCGGGGTGGAGCTCGAGGCCGCTTTGGGAGCGGTCGTGGCGGGCGAGTCGTTGGCCGGCACGGTGACGGGTGTCGCTTCCGCTGTGGGCAAGACGGTGTTCGTCTTTCCCGGTCAGGGTTCGCAGTGGGCGGGGATGGCGGTGGAGCTGCTGGACTGCTCGCCGGTGTTCGCCGCGCGTTTTGAGGAGTGCGGCCGGGCGTTGGCGCCGTATGTGGACTGGTCGTTGCCGGAGGTTGTGGCCTCCGGTGAGTTCGGCCGGGTGGATGTGGTGCAGCCGGTGCTGTGGGCGGTGATGGTGTCGCTGGCGGCATTGTGGGAGTCGGTCGGGGTGCGGCCGGCTGCCGTGGTGGGCCATTCTCAGGGCGAGATTGCGGCCGCCGTGGTCTCGGGCGCGCTGTCGTTGGAGGACGGCGCGCGGGTTGTGGCACTGCGTTCGAGGGCGATCACCGCGCTGGCGGGCCGGGGTGGCATGGTCTCGGTTCCCCTTCCGGTGGAGCAGGTGGGCGGCCTGTTGCCCGAGGGTGTGTCGGTGGCGGCCGTGAACGGCCCCTCGTCCGTGGTTGTCGCCGGTGACCCGGCCGGTCTGGAGGAGATCCTGGGCCGGGTCGAGCGGGCCCGGCGCATCCCCGTGGACTACGCCTCGCACTCGGCGCAGGTGGAGGAGATCCGCGAGGAGGTCCTGCGGGTGCTGAAGCAGATCTCTCCTCGACCGGCCGTGGTGCCGTTCTACTCCACGGTGGACACCCAATGGCTCACCGGGGAGGAACTCGGTGCCGGGTACTGGTTCCGCAATCTGCGTCAGACGGTGCGGTTCGAAACCGCCGTACGGGATCTCGCGGCTGCCGGGCACGACGTCTTCGTCGAGGTCAGTGCCCATCCCGTCCTGACGATGGGGGTGGACGAGGCGCTGGGTGACGGGGCCGTCGTGTCGGGGACGTTGCGGCGTGACGAGGGCGGCATGCGCCGCTTCCTGACGTCGGTGGCGGAGTTGTTCGTCCGTGGTGTGGAGGTGGACTGGTCACCGTTCTTCGCCGGCACGCCGGCCTACCGGGATCTGCCGACCTACCCCTTCCAGCGCAAGCGGTACTGGCTGGAGGACAGTGTCGGCATCGGCGAGGCGGAGCAAAACCACTTCTGGCAGACGGTCGAGGACGGCAGCCTGGGAGAGCTGCTCGGCGTGGACCCGCAGACGCCGCTCAGCGCCCTGCTGCCCACGCTGTCCGACTGGCGCAACCGCCGCGACAGCTGCGCCACAGTTGACTCCTGGCGGTACCGCATCACCTGGAAGGCGCTGCCCGCCCGTGCACCCGGGGACATCTCCGGCCACTGCTTGCTGCTCGTCCCGGAGACCGGCCACCCGCTCGCCGTCGACGTACGCCGGGCGCTGGAGGCCGCCGGCGCAACGGTGACGCAGGCGGAACTGACCGCCGCCGACAGCGACCGGCGGACGCTCGCGCGGCGACTGGCCGGCCTGCCCCGTCCGTTGCACCGGGTGGTGTCGCTCCTCAGCCTGGACGAACGGCCGCACCCGGACCACGCCGTCGTGCCGGTCGGCGTGGCCCTCACCCTCGCTCTCGCCCAGGCGCTCGACGACACGGGCATCGACGCCCCGCTGTGGTGCCTGACCAGCGGCGCGGTCTCCACAGACCACGACGACCCGGTGACCGGCGTCGCCCAGAACCTGGTGTGGGGCCTGGGCCGCGTTGCCGCCCTGGAGTACCCGCGGCGCTGGGGCGGACTCTGCGACTTGGCCGAGGGCTTCGACCCCGCCGCCCTGACCTCCGTGCTGGCCGGTGACGGAGAGGAGGACCAGGTGGCCCTGCGGCCCGGCGGCGCGTACGGACGCCGCCTCGCCCGAGCCCCCTTGCCCTCCGGGGCAGCGCCCGAGCCATGGCGCCCCCGCGGCACCGTCCTCATCACCGGCGGCACGGGCGCCGTCGGCGGGCAGATCGCCGCCTGGCTGGCACGCAACGGAGCGGAACACCTGGTGCTCCTCAGCCGGCGGGGCGGCGACGCACCCGGCGCCGCGGAGCTGACCGCGGAACTCCGGTCCATGGGCGCCCGCGTCACCACCGCCGCCTGCGACGTGACCGACCGCGAGCAACTGGCCGCCCTCATCGCCGGCCTGGAGGCCCAGGGCGACCGGATCCGCTCCGTCATGCACACAGCGGGCGCGGGCCGCCTCGTGCCGCTACCGGACACCGACCTCGCCGAGTTCGGCGACACCCTGCACGCCAAGGTACTCGGCGCGGCCCACCTGGACGAGCTGATCGGCGAGGTGGACGCGTTCGTCCTGTTCTCGTCCATCTCCGCGGTCTGGGGCAGCGCGGACCACGGCGCTTACGCCGCCGCCAACGCCTATCTGGACGGCCTCGCGGAGCGCCGGCGCGCCCGCGGGCTGGCAGCCACCTCGGTGGTCTGGGGCATCTGGGCCCCGCAGGACGGCAAGGGGATGGCCGCCAACCTCGCCGAGCAGCAATTGCGCGGACGGGGCATCCCCTTCATGCGCCCCTCGCTCGCCATCGAGGGCTTCCAGCAGGTACTGGACCGGGACGAGACGGTCATCGTCGTGGCCGCCGTCGACTGGGACCGCTTCGCCCCCGTGTTCACATCCGCCCGGCCCAGCGCCCTCATCTCCGACCTGCCCGACGCCCGCGACGCGCTGTCCGATCAGGCGGCAGACGCCGCCCGTCAGGACGAGAGCTCCTCGCCCTTGCTGGATCGGCTCCGTGTCCTCCCCGAAGCCGAGCAGCGCGAAGCGCTTGCCGACCTCGTCCGGACCCAGGCCGCGGCCGTCCTCGATCACGAGTCCGCGGCCGACATCGATCCGGGGCGTGCCTTCCGGGAGCTGGGCTTCGACTCGCTGACCGCCGTCGACCTGCGCGGCCGGCTGAACGCCTCGACGGGCCTGCGGTTGCCGGTCACCGTCGTCTTCGACTACTCCACGGCCACCACCCTCGCCGACCACCTGCGCGACCAATTGCTCGGCACGGCGACGACGCAGGCCGCCCCGGTGCCGGTGACCGTACCCGCCGACGGCGACCCCGTCGTCATCGTCTCCGCCGCCTGCCGCTACCCGGGCGGCGTGCGCACCCCTGAGGACCTGTGGCGGCTGCTCGCGGAGGGGCGCGACGCGATATCCGAACTCCCCGGCGACCGCGGCTGGAACCTCGGGGACCTCTTCGACACCGATTTCGACCGGCCCGGCACGACCTACTCCCGGGCGGGCGGCTTCGTCTACGACGCCGGCCTGTTCGACCCGGCGTTCTTCGGCATCAGCCCGCGTGAGGCCCTCGCCATGGACCCGCAGCAGCGGCTGCTGCTGGAGACGTCCTGGGAGGCGCTGGAGCGGGCCGGTATCGATCCGACCTCGCTGAGCGGTACCCACACCGGCGTGTTCGTCGGCGCCGGGTACCAGGGGTACGGTGGGGACGGCGAGCGGGTGCCCGAGGAGGCCGAGGGCCATCTCATCGCCGGCATCTCCAGCAGTGTGCTGTCCGGTCGTATCTCCTACTCGCTCGGCCTGGAAGGACCGGCGCTGACGATCGACACCGCCTGCTCGTCCTCACTCATAGCCGTGCACCTCGCGGCCCAGGCGCTGCGGTCCGGCGAGTGCTCGCTGGCCCTGGCCGCCGGCGCCACCATTCTGGGATCCCCCCTGTCCTTCACCGGCTTCAGCCGGCAGCGTGGCCTGGCGGCCGACGGCCGCTGCAAACCGTTCGGCGTCGACGCCGACGGATTCGGCATAGCCGAGGGTGTCGGCATGCTCGTCCTGGAACGCATGTCCGATGCCCGGCGCAACGGGCACCCGGTGTTGGCCGTCGTGCGCGGCAGCGCCGTCAACCAGGACGGCGCCTCGAACGGCCTGACTGCGCCGAACGGACTCTCGCAGCAGCGCGTCATCCAACAGGCCCTGGCGAACGCCGGACTCGAACCCTCCGACGTGCACGTGGTCGAGGCGCACGGCACCGGCACCAGGCTGGGCGACCCGATCGAGGCCCAGGCCCTGCTCGCCACCTACGGCCAGGGCCGCGACCGGCCGCTGTGGCTGGGCTCGCTCAAGTCCAACATCGGCCACACCCAGGCCGCCTCCGGCGTGGCCGGCATCATCAAGATGCTCCAGGCCATGGAGCACGGCGTGCTGCCCAGGACGCTGCACGCGGACGTCCCCTCGCCGTTCATCGACTGGTCCGCGGGGAACATCGAGCTGCTGACCGAGGAGCGGGCCTGGGACGGCCCGCGGCGTGCCGGCGTGTCGTCGTTCGGCATGAGCGGCACCAACGCGCACGTCATCATCGAACAGGCCGAGCCCGCCCCTGTTCAGGAGACCGCGCCGACCGCGGAGACCGCCGCCGAACCGGTCGTGGCCTGGACCCTGTCGGGCCGCACCGAGGACGCGGTGCGTGACCAGGCACGCGCCCTGCTGGACTGGCCGGACGCCGACCCGCTGGATGTCGGCTACTCGCTGGCGACCACCAGGACCGCGTTCGAGCGGCGGGCCGTGGTCGTGGGAGCCGACCGCGAGGAACTCGCCGCCGGCCTCCGTGCGGTGCTCGACGGCAGGGCACCCGTACACACCGCCGACGCCGGCCGCCGGACCGTGTTCGTGTTTCCGGGTCAGGGGTCGCAGTGGGCGGGGATGGCGGTGGAGCTGCTGGAGTCGTCGCCGGTGTTCGCCGAGCGCCTCGCCGAGTGTGAGCGTGCCCTGGCTCCGCATGTGGACTGGTCGCTGGCCGAGGTCCTGCGATCCGGTGACTACGAGCAGGTGGACCGTGTGCAGCCGGTGCTGTTCGCCGTGATGGTCTCCCTGGCCGCGCTGTGGCGGTCCTACGGCGTCGAACCGGACGCGGTGGTCGGTCACAGCCAGGGCGAGATCGCCGCCGCGTGTGTGGCCGGGGCGCTGACGCTGGAGGACGCGGCGATGATCGTCGCCCTGCGCAGCAAGGCCCTCACCGCGCTCGCCGGGCAGGGCGCGATGATGTTCGTGGCCATGGCGGCCGGACCGCTGCGCGAACGCATCGCCGACTGGGACGGCCGTATCAGCGTGGCCGCCGTCAACGGTCCCGCTTCGGTGACGCTTTCCGGCGACCCCGGGGCACTGGAGGAACTGAGCGCGGCGCTGTCGGACGAGGACGTCCTGCGCTGGCCGATCCCGGGTGTCGACTTCGCCGCGCACTCGCGCCAGGTGGAGCGCATCCGCGACGAACTCTCCGGCCTGCTGGACGGTGTGCGTCCACGTCCGGCCGCGGTCGGGTTCTGGTCCACCGCCGACAGCGCGTGGCTGGAGGGTTCCGCCCTGGACGCCGGGTACTGGTACCGCAACCTGCGCCGGCCCGTGGAGTTCGACCAGGCCGTCCACCAGCTCATCACCGCGGGCTACGACACGTTCGTCGAAGTCAGCCCGCACCCCGTGCTGACGATCTGGGTGCAGCAGGCACTGGAGGCCGGCGACGGCGGAGCCGTTGTCGGCACCCTGCACCGGGAGGAGGGCGGCCTGGACCGCTTCCTGACCTCCCTCGGCGAACTGCACGCGCGCGGCGCCACGGTGGACTGGGCCGCCGCGCACACGGGCGGCCGCCGTGTCGCCCTGCCCACCTACGCCTTCCAGAGGCAGCACTACTGGCTCGTTCCGCCCCCTGGCGAGCCCCAGGCCCTGCCCACGGCGGGCGACAGCGACGCGTGGCACTACCGGGTCACCTGGCGTGTCCTGACCGGCGGCCCGGCCCGCCCGGCCGCCGGTGACTGGCTGGTCGTGACTCCCGCCGGCACGGACGTCGACGGGTACCTCGACGCACTGCGCCGGCACGGCGCCCACATCCTCGTGGTCCCGTGGGAGGAGACCGCCGACCGGAACGCCCGCGCCGAACTGCTGCGCACGGCATCGTCCGGCGGCGAACCCACAGGCGTGCTCTCCCTGCTGGGTCTCGCCGACCGGCCATGGTCGGCCGGGTCGGTGCTGCCTGCCGGGCTCCCGCTGACCGTGTCCTTGCTCCAGGCCCTGGGGGACGCGGGCATCGACGCGCCGCTGTGGACCGCCACCCGCGGCGCCGTGTCCGTCAGCCCCGGCGATCCCCTGGACAGTCCCGCGCAGGCGGCCCTGTGGGGCCTCGGTGGCGTGGCTGGCGTCGAGTACCCGGCACGATGGGCCGGCCTGGTCGACCTGCCCGCCGCCTTCGACGACCGGGCCGCGGAACAACTGCTGGCGGTGCTCACCGGGGAGACCGGAGAGGACCAGGTGGCCGTCCGCCCGTCCGGCGTCTACGGCCGCCGGGTGGAGCACGCCGACCGGCTGTCCGGCCCCGCCACCGGCGACCCGTGGCAGCCCACCGGAACGGTGCTGGTCACCGGTGGTCTGGGCGCCCTCGGCGGACATGTGGCCCGTTGGCTGGCTACGGCCGGCGCCGAACACCTGGTGCTGACCGGACGGCGCGGCCCGGACACCCCCGGCGCGGCTGAACTGGTCGCCGAACTCGGCGCACTGGGCGCCCGGGTCACCGTCGCCGCCTGCGACGTGGCCGACCGGGACGCCGTCGTGGAACTCCTGGCCGGCATTCCGGCCGAGACTCCGCTGACCGCCGTGGTGCACGCCGCGGGTGTCCTCGACGACGGCGTGGTCGACTCCATCACCGGCGAGCGCGCGGCCGGCGTGTTCCGGCCGAAGGCCGACGCCGCGATGCTGCTGCACGAACTGACCCGCGACCTGGACCTGTCGGCGTTCGTGCTGTTCTCCTCACTGGCGTCCACCGTCGCCGGCACCGGACAGGGCAGTTACGCCGCGGCCAACGCCTACCTCGACGCGCTGGCCCTGCACCGCCGCGACCTAGGTCTGCCCGCCACCTCGGTCTCCTGGGGGCTGTGGGCCGGCAAGAGCCTGACCGACGAGGCAGTGGCCGCCCGCCTGATCCGCGACGGCATGCCCGCCATGGACCCCGAGCGCGCCGTCGCCGCCCTGCGGGACGCTGTCGGCCGACGCGAACCGCACGTGATTGTCTCCGACTTCGCGTGGGACCGGTTCGTCCCCGCCTTCACCGCCCTGCGGCCCAGCCCCCTCATCGCCGACCTGCCGGAGGTTGCCGCGCTCGCCGAACGGCCGGCCGGGCCCGAGCAGCCGTCCGCGCTGGACCGGGCCGCGCTGCTGGAGCTGGTGCGAACGGCGGCCGCCGAGGCCCTCGGCTACCCCGATTCCGACGCAATCGGCCGCGACCGGGTCTTCAAGGACCTCGGCTGCGACTCGCTGACCGCGGTCGAACTCCGCAACCGCCTCTCCGCAGCGACTGGGCTGCGACTGCCGGTCACCCTCGTCTTCGACCACCCGACCCCGTCCGCTGTCGTCGACCACCTGGTGGCGGAACTCGGCGGGCCGGAGGCGCGGACCCGGGACGTCGCGGTCCCGGCGGCCGGCGCCGCGGTCACTGATGACGAGATCGCCATCGTGTCCCTTGCCTGCCGCTTCCCCGGTGGCGTCCACTCCCCGGAGGACTTCTGGCGGCTGATCAGCGAGGGCGGTGACGCCATCACTCCGTTCCCCACAGACCGTGGCTGGGACCTGGACGCCCTGTACGACCCGGACCCGGACCACCACGGAACCACCTACGCGCGCGAAGGCGGCTTCCTGCACGACCTGGCCGACTTCGACCCCGCCTTCTTCGGCATCTCCCCGCGGGAGGCGACGACCATCGACCCGCAGCAGCGACTGCTGCTCGAGACCGGCTGGGAGGCATTCGAGCGGGCCGGCATCGACCCGCAGTCGGTCAAGGGCAGCCGCGCCGGCGTGTTCGTCGGCTCCAGCTACCACGACTACGGTCTGCGGGTGCGCAACGCGCCGAAGGAAGTGGAGGGCTACCTCGGCATCGGCAGCGCGGGCAGCGTCGCCTCCGGGCGTATCTCCTACACCTTCGGCCTGGAGGGGCCGGCCGTCAGCGTGGACACCGCCTGCTCGTCCTCGCTGGTCGCCATCCACCTCGCCGCGCAGTCCCTGCGCGCCGGGGAGTGCACCATGGCGCTGGCCGGCGGTGCCGCCGCGATGGCCACCCCGGTGTCGTTCATCGAGTTCAGCCGGCAGCGCGGCCTCGCCGCCAACGGCCGCTGCAAGCCCTTCGCGGCTGCCGCCGACGGCACCGCCTGGGCCGAGGGCGTCGGCGTCGTGCTGCTGGAGAGGTTGTCGGACGCGCGGCGCAACGGACACCCGGTGTTGGCCGTCGTGCGGGGCAGCGCGGTCAACCAGGACGGCGCGTCCAACGGGTTGACCGCTCCCAACGGTCCCTCCCAGCAGCGGGTGATCCGCGACGCCCTGGCCAGTGCCCGGCTGGCGCCCACCGAGCTCGACGTGGTCGAGGCGCACGGCACCGGCACCAGGCTGGGCGACCCGATCGAGGCCCAGGCGCTGCTGGCGACCTACGGCCAGGACCGCACGCGGCCACTGCTCCTCGGCTCGGTCAAGTCCAACATCGGCCACGCCCAAGCCGCGGCAGGCATCGCGGGCGTCATCAAGATGGTGCTGGCCATGCAGCACGGCACAGTGCCCGGCACCCTCCACGTGGACGAGCCGTCGCCGCTCATCGACTGGACCGCGGGCAGCATCGAGCTGGTCACCGGGAACACCCCGTGGCCCGTCACCGGCCACCCCCGCCGGGCAGCCGTGTCCTCCTTCGGTGTCAGCGGCACCAACGCGCACACCATCCTGGAGCAGGCCCCCGACGACGCGGCGACCACCGACGACGTACGGGAGCCGCTGCCGGTGCCGCTGGTGCTGTCCGCCCGCAGCGCCGAAGCGCTGCGCGAGCAGGCGGCCCGGCTCGACAGGCACCTGGCGGAGCACCCGGAGGTACGGCTCGCCGACGTCGGCCACACCCTGGCCACCGCCCGCGCGCACCTCGAACACCGGGCCGTCGTGCAGGGCGAGGACCACGGTGCGATCCGTGCCGCCCTGCGGTCGGTGACCGGCACCCTTCTCCCCGCGGAGCGGCGCCTGGCGTTCCTCTTCTCCGGACAGGGCAGCCAGCGGCTGGGTATGGGGCTGCGGCTGCACCGCGAGTTCCCGGTGTTCACCGAGGCGTTCGACACCGTGTGCGCAGCCCTCGACCCGCTTCTGGACCAGCCCCTGCGCGCCGTCATCGGCTCCGCCGCCGACTCGGCGGACGCGGACCTGCTCAACCGGACGGCCTTCACCCAGCCGGCCCTCTTCGCCGTCGAGGTCGCGCTCTTCCGGCTCGTCGAGCACTGGGGCGTGCGGCCCGACTACCTCATCGGCCACTCGGTCGGCGAGCTGGCGGCCGCCCACGTCGCCGGGGTGCTGTCGCTGCCGGACGCCGCCCGCCTGGTGGCGCAGCGGGCCCGGCTCATGCAGTCCATGCCCGGTGACGGAGCCATGGTGTCCGTGATGGCCCCCGAGGACGTGGTCCTGCCCTTCCTCGCGGACCGTGGAGACACGGTCGCCGTGGCCGCGCTCAACAGCACGACGGCCACCGTCATCGCCGGGGACGAGGAGGCCGTGCTGGACGTCGCCGGCCGACTCGCCGCGGACGGCTACAAGACCAAGCGGCTGCGAGTCAGCCACGCCTTCCACTCCCCGCACATGGACGGCATGCTGAAGGAGTTCCGTGAGGTCGCGGCACAGCTCGAGTTCCACCCGCCGCGTATCCCCATCGTCTCCAACGTCACCGGGGCCCTCGCCGACGCCGACCAGCTGTGCACACCGGACTACTGGGTGGACCACGTCCGCCAGGCGGTGCGGTTCCTCGACGGTGTTCGGACCCTCGAACGGGCCGGGGTGACCGCGTTCCTCGAGATCGGCCCCGACGGCTCCCTCACCGCGCTCGCCCAGGACTGCCTGGAGGGCCGAGCCGAGCTGATCCCGCTGCTGCACCGGGACCGCGACGAGGTCCACTCGGTGACCGCCGCCCTGGGCCGGTTGCACACCCAGGTGCGCACCCCCGACTGGGAGCGGTTCTTCGAGGACCGCGACGTGCGGCGCGTGCCGCTGCCCACCTACGCGTTCCAGCGCGAGCGCTACTGGCTCGATGCCCCAGCCGACGCCGGCGACGTGACGTCGGCGGGTCTGGTCGCCACCGGGCATCCGCTGTTGGGCGCCGCCGTCGAACTGGCCGAGTCGGACCAATACGTGTTCACCAGCAGGCTGTCGCTGTACAGCACACCGTGGCTGGCCGACCACGGGGTGTTCGACGAGGCGTTGTTCCCGGCGACGGCCTTCCTCGAACTGGCGGTCCGGGCGGCCGACGAGGTCGGCTGCGGCCGGGTCGACGAACTGTCCCTGGCGGCACCGCTGGTGCTGCCGGCGCAGGGCGCCGTGGTCCTGCAGATGCGGGTCGGCCCGCGGGCGGCAGACGGGACCCGCTCGCTGGAGGTCTTCTCCCGGCCGCAGGACGCGCCCGCCGAGGAAGCGTGGACCCGGCACGCGGACGGTGTGCTGTCGTCGGCCGCCACACCCGCTGCCCAGTCGCTCGTCGAGTGGCCGCCACCGGGCGCCGAGCGGATCGACGTCACCGGCCTGTACGACCGGTTCACCGAAAGCGGCTTTGCCTACGGTCCGGTCTTCCAGGGGCTCACGGCGGTGTGGCGCCGCGGCGAGGAGGTGTTCGCCGAGGCCGCCCTGCCCGCGTCCGTGCGGTCCGAGGCCAGCCGCTTCGGACTTCACCCGGCTCTCCTGGACAGCGTGCTGCACTCGCTGGCCTTCGGTGTGCTGAGTGGCAGCGGCCAGGCCTGGTTGCCGTTCTCCTGGAGCGGCGTCACCCTGCACGCCGGCGGCGCGGCCGCCGTCCGGCTGCGCATGGTGCCCACCGGCGACAGCTCGATGTCCGTCACCCTCGCCGACGCCACGGGCACACCGGTCGCCACGGCCGAGTCGCTCGCCCTGCGGCCGGCCGCACCCGCCAGGTCCGCGACCGGTGGCGGGCGGATCCACCAGACCCTGTACCGCCCGGAGTTCATCGAGGTACCGCTGCCCGCCGCCGGGGGCGCCACCGCGTTCGAGGTGCGCAGCTACGAGCCGGGACAGGACGCCGACGCCGTGCGCCGCGCCACCCGGCAGGCACTCGCCGACATCCGCGACTGGCTCGCCCAGGACGGGGAGGGGGCCAAGCTCGTCTTCGCCACCAGCGGCGCGGTGCCCCTGACCGCGGAGGACGATGTGACCGATCTCGCCGGTGCCGCCGTCTGGGGTTTGGTCCGCTCCGCACAGACCGAGCACCCGGACCGGTTCGTGCTGGTCGACCACGACGACGACACGGCACTCGCGCGCGCCGTGGCCGGCGGCGAGCCGCAACTGGCGGTGCGCGACGGCCGGGCGTACGCCTACCGCATCGCGCGCGTTCCGGTGGGCGCAGCTCCCACCACACCGCAGTGGGAGCGCGGCGGCACCGTCCTGGTGACCGGCGGCACCGGCGCGATCGGTGCCCACGTGTCCCGGCACCTGGTCACCGAACACGGGGTCGGACGACTTCTGTTGACCAGCCGCAGCGGCCCCGCCGGCGAAGGCGCCGCGCGGCTGCAGGAGGAGCTCACGGCGCTGGGCGCCGAAGTCGAGGTGGCGGCCTGTGACGTCGCCGACCGCGACGCGCTCGCCGCCCTGCTTGCCGCGGTCCCGTCCGCGTTCCCGGTCACGGCCGTCGTCCACACCGCCGGTGTGGTGCGGGACGGCATCGTGGCAGCCATCACCGACGAGCAACTGGACGTGGTCCTACGGCCCAAGGTCGACGCGGTCCTCAACCTCCAGGAACTCACCGCGGACCTGGACCTGTCGGCCTTCGTGGTCTTCTCCTCCGTGGCCGGCGTCTTCGGCGGCATGGGGCAGGCCAACTACGCGGCGGGCAACGCCTTCCTGGACGCCCTGTCCCACCACCGCAGGGCCCAGGGACTGCCGGCCGCCTCGCTGGCCTGGGGCCTGTGGGCCAACGACGCCGGCATGAGCGGCCACCTCGATGAGAACGACTTCAAGCGCATCGCCCGGGGCGGCATCATCGCCTTCCCGCCCGCGGAGGGCCTGGAGCTGTTCGACACAGCGCTCAGCGAGGACCAGCCGGTCCTGCTGCCGCTGCGCCTGGACACCAAGGCGGTCCAGGCGCAGGGCGAGGTGCCCGCGGTGCTGCGGGGACTGGTGCGCTCGACCGTACGGCGCAGCGCCGCCGACGCCACCACCGGCGCCGCAGAGGCGGCGGGCCTGGCTCAGCGGCTGTCCGGCATGACGGACACACAACGCGACCGGGCCCTGATCGACCTGGTCCGTGACCACACCGCCACCGTGCTGGGATTCACCGAGGCCGGCTCCGTCGATGTCGACCGTGGCCTTCTCGAGGTGGGCTTTGACTCGCTGACCGCGGTCGAACTGCGCAACCGGCTGGGCGCGGTCACCGGACTGCGGCTTCCCGCCACCCTGCTCTTCGACTACCCGTCGTGCCGGGCCATCGCCGGCTACCTCGCAGCCGAACTTGTTCTGGAGCCGGCGGACGGGCGACTGCCGGGCGTCGCCGAGCTGGAGCGGCTCACCGTCCTCCTGGACGACGAGCGCTACCGCGACGAGCTAGCCGGCCGGTTGCGGGATCTGTTGGCCAAGGCGGGCTCGGCGAGCGAGGTCGACCGCGTGGACCAACTCCTCGACTCGGCCGACGACGACGAGATCTTCGACTTCATCGACAACGAACTGGGCATGTCGTGACCGCCCACCAAGGTAGAGGGACAGCAGTGAACGACGACAAGCTCCGCACCTACCTGAAGCGGGTCACGAGCGATCTGCACCGCACGCGTCAGCGGCTGGCCAAGCTCGAGGCCAGGGACACCGAGCCCATCGCCATCGTGGGCATGGCCTGCCGCTACCCGGGCGGCGTGAACAGCCCCGAGGACCTGTGGCGCATGGTCGCCTCGGGCACGGACGCCATCACACCGTTCCCGTCGGACCGCGGCTGGGACCTGGAGCGCCTGTACGACCCGGAAGGCGTCCGGGCGGACAGCAGCTACGCCCGTGAGGGCGGCTTCCTCGACTCGATCGCGGGCTTCGAGCCGCAGTTCTTCGGTATCTCGCCGCACGAGGCGCTCGCGATGGACCCGCAGCAACGGCTGCTGCTGGAGACCACCTGGGAGGCGTTCGAGCGGGCCGGCATCGACCCGCAGGCCCAGCGCGGCGCGCAGGTCGGCGTCTTCGCTGGTATCCAGTACCAGGACTACGGCTCCCGCCTGCGCCACGTGCCCGAGGAGGTCGAGGGCTTCCTGGCCGGAGGCAACTCCGACAGTGTCGCCTCCGGCCGCATCTCGTACGTCTTCGGCTTCGAGGGCCCCGCGGTCAGCGTGGACACCGCCTGTTCGTCTTCACTGGTCGCGCTGCACCTGGCGGCCCACGCCCTGCGCGCCGGGGAGTGCACGCTCGCCCTGGCCGGCGGTGCCATGGTGATGGCGACCCCCGTCGCGTTCACCGAAATGAGCAGGCAGCGGGGCCTGGCCAGGGACGGCCGATGCAAGTCGTTCGCCGCCGATGCCGACGGCACGGGCTGGGGCGAAGGCGTGGGCATGCTCCTGCTGGAACGGCTGTCGGACGCCCAGCGCAACGGGCACCCGGTGCTCGCGCTGGTGCGCGGCACCGCCGTCAACCAGGACGGTGCCAGCAGCCGGCTCACCGCCCCCAACGGACCCGCCCAGCAGCGGGTCATCCGCAAGGCGCTGGCCGACGCCCGGCTGAACCCCGCCGACGTCGACGTCGTCGAGGCGCACGGCACCGGTACGCCGCTCGGCGACCCGATCGAGGCGCAGGCGCTGCTCGCCACCTACGGGCGCGCGCACACCCCGGACCAGCCGCTGCTGCTGGGCTCGCTGAAGTCGAACATCGGCCACACCCAGGCCGCCGCGGGCGTCGGCGGAATCATCAAGATGGTGCAGGCCATGCAGCGGGGGCAGGTGCCTCCCACCCTGAACGCCGGCCGTCCCACGCCCCAGGTCGACTGGGAGTCCGGAACGGTCCGGCTGGCCACCGAACTGCTCCCCTGGCCCGCGGTGGACCGGGTCCGCCGTGCCGCTGTCTCCTCCTTCGGAGTCAGCGGCACCAACAGCCACGTCATCCTGGAACAGGCTCCGGCCCCCGAGGACCCGGAGGAGACCCGAGCCGACCTGGGCACCGACACCGCGTCCGCCACAGTGACCGCTCCGGCCGTCGTGCCCTGGGCGCTGTCCGCCCGCAGCGCAGGGGCGCTGCGCGACCAGGCGCGGCAGTTGCGCGCCCTCACCGGCCTCGATCCACTCGATGTCGGCCACTCCCTCGTCACCACCCGAGCCGCGCTGGAACACCGCGCCGTCGCAATCGGCGACCTTGTCGGCGCGCTCGCGGCCCTGGAGCGCGACGAGGAGCACCCCGGCCTGGTCCGGGGCACCGCCCGGCCCACCCGCGACCTGGTCTTCGTCTTCCCGGGCCAGGGCGCCCAGTGGGCGGGTATGGCGGTGGACCTCCTCGACGCCTCACCCGTGTTCGCCGACCGGATCGCCCAGTGCGCCGAGGCACTCGCCCCGCACGTGGACTGGTCCCTGGAGGACGTGCTGCGCTCCGGCGACTTCGACCGGGTCGACGTCGTCCAGCCGGTGCTGTTCGCCGTGATGGTCTCCCTCGCCGCCCTGTGGCAGTCCGCCGGGGTCCGGCCGGACGCCGTCGTCGGCCACTCGCAGGGCGAGATCGCCGCGGCCGTGGTGGCCGGTGCGCTGACGCTGGAGGACGGCGCGCGCGTCGTCGCCCTGCGCAGCAAGGCGCTGAGCGCCCTTGCGAACCGCGGCGGCATGGCCTCGGTCGCTCTCTCCGCGGAGGAGGCCCGGCGCCGGATCGGTCCCGGCCTGTCCATCGCCGCCGTCAACGGCCCCTCGTCCGTCGTGGTCGCCGGCGACCCAGCCGCGCTCGACGCGCTCGAGGGCTGGGACGACGTGCGCGTCCGCCGCGTCCCCGTCGACTACGCCTCGCACTCCGCCCAGGTGGAGGAGATCCGCGGGGAGCTGCTCAGCACCCTCGCGGGGCTGAGCCCGCGCAGCGCCGAGATCCCCTTCTACTCCACGGTGACCGGCGGCCTGCTGGACACCGCCGTGCTCGACGCCGAGTACTGGTACCGCAACCTGCGGCAGACAGTCGAGTTGGAGACCACCGTCCGGACGCTCGGGGCCGCGGGCCATGACGTCTTCGTCGAGGTCAGCCCGCACCCCGTGCTGGCCGCCGCGGTCGAGGAGACGGTCGGCGGGACCGTGGTCGGCACGCTTCACCGGGAGGCGGGCGGCCTGGACCGGTTCCTGCTCTCCCTGGCCGAGCTCCACGTCGCCGGTGTTCCCGTCGACCTCGGCGCCCTGTTCCCCGGAGGCCGCCGGATCGACCTGCCCACCTACCCGTTCCAGCGGGATCACTACTGGCTGGAGGACCACACCGGCCACCAGGGTGACGTGACCGCGGCCGGACTCGGCTCCGCCGAGCACCCGCTGCTCGGCGCGGTCGTCGCGCTGGCCGACGCCGAGGGCGCCCTGCTCACCGGACGCCTCTCCGTCCGCACCCACCCCTGGCTCGCCGATCACACGGTGCGGGACGCGATCCTGCTGCCCGGCACGGCGTTCCTGGAGCTGGCCGGCCGCGCCGGTGATCAGGTGGGCTGCGAGCGGATCGAGGAACTCCTGCTGGAGGCCCCGCTCGTGCTGCCCGAGAGCGGATCCGTCGTCATCCAGCTCGCCGTCGGAGCTTCGGACCGGGACGGCCGTCGCACGGTGACCCTGCACGCGGCCCCCGACGGCACCGACGAGTGGACGCGCCACGCCAGCGGCACCCTCTCCGCCGCGCCCGTCGCCCCCGCCGCCGACCTCACCGTCTGGCCGCCGCGGGGCGCCACCGCGCTCGACACCGCCGACATGTACGACCGCTACGCCGCAGCCGGCTTCGGCTACGGTCCGGCGTTCCAAGGGCTGCGAGCGGCCTGGCGCCGCGACGACGAACTCTTCGCCGAGGTGGCGCTCCCCGACGACCAGCACGGCCAGGCCCGGCACTTCGGCCTGCACCCCGCGCTGCTCGACGCGGCGCTGCACGTCACCGGACTCGCCGACGCCGCCGAGGCCCGGCTGCCGTTCTCCTGGACCGGCATGTCCCTGCACGCCCAGGGCGCCACCGCCCTGCGCGTCCGGATCGCCCCTGCCGGGCAGGACGCCGTCTCCGTCCACGTCGCCGACCCCGCCGGCCGGCCCGTGGCCTCGGTGGAGTCGTTGGCGCTGCGTCCGCCCGCCGACGACGCGGTCCGCGTCGCGGGGGCCGACGCGGTGTTCCGGCCGACCTGGAGCCCCGTGTCCGCCAAGCCCGGTGCCGCCGAGCCGGTCGAGACCGTGCGGATCCGGCCCGGTGGCGACGTCCGGGCCGCGCTGAACCACGCGCTCGCGCAGGTGCAGCGGTGGCTCGCGGACGACCAGCCGGGACAGCTGGCGTTCGTCACTACCGGAGCGGTGTCCTGCACGGATGCGGAGGATGTCACCGACCTGGCGGGCGCCGCCGTCTGGGGCCTCGTCAGGTCCGCCCAGTCGGAACACCCCGGCCGCTTCGTGCTGGTGGACACCGACGGCGAGGTACCGCTCGTCACCGGCGAGGATCAGCTCGCGGTGCGCGGGGCCCGTGTACTCGCCCCCCGTCTGGAGCGCGTCCGGTCCGACGGCCGGCCGCCCGCGCTCGACGGCACCGTGCTGATCACCGGTGGCACCGGCCTCCTCGGCTCCCACCTCGCCCGGCACCTCGTCACCCGGTACGGCGTACGCCACCTCGTCCTGCTCAGCCGCACCGGACACGCCCCGGAGCTGCAGGCGGAGCTCACCGGCCTCGGCGCCGAGGTCGACTTGGTGGCCTGCGACGCCGCCGACCGGGACGCCCTCGCCGCGGTGATCGACAGCCTGCGCCGGTCGTTGTGCGCCGTCATCCACGCGGCCGGCGCACTCGACGACGGAGTCGTCACCTCCCAGACCCCGGAACGGATCGACACCGTCCTGCGGCCCAAGGCGGACGCCGCGGTCAACCTGCATGAACTGACCCGCGACCTCGACCTGTCCGCGTTCGTCCTCTTCTCCTCCGCCGCGGGTGTCTTCGGCGGCCCGGGCCAGGCCAACTACGCCGCCGCCAATGCCTTCCTCGACGCGCTGGCCCGGCACCGGCGTGCCCTGGGCCTGCCCGCGCAGTCCCTCGCCTGGTCCCTGTGGGAGCAGGCCAGCGCGATGACCGCGCACCTCGACGAGGCCGATCTGCGCCGCATCGCGAGCTCCGGCATTCCGCCGCTCACCATCGAGCAGGGCCTGGAGCTGTTCGACCGCGCGCTGGCCGCGCCGGACCCGCTGCTCGTCCTGATGCGGCTGGACCTGCAGGTGGTGCGTGCCTCGTCCGACCCGGTACCGACGTTGCTGCGGGGTCTGGTCCGCGGTCCGGCCCGCAGGGCCGTCGCGGCGGAGCCCCGGGAGGACATGACCTCACTGGCCGGGCAGCTCGCCGCCCTGCCCGCGGGCGACCGCCTCGGCGCCGTGGTCGACGTCGTCCGCACTCGTGTGGCCACGGTCCTCGGCCACACCTCCGCCGACGTCATCGACGGCAGCAGGGCCTTCCGCGACCTTGGCTTCGACTCGCTCGCCTCGGTCCAGCTGCGGAACCGGCTCAACGCGGTCACCGGCCTCAAGCTCCCGGCGACGCTCGTCTTCGACTACCCGACCCCGCTCGCGCTCGCCGAACACCTGCTCGCCGAGCTGGGCGAGGGGCGGGATGCGGCTCCCACGACGGCGGTCCGGTCGGTCACCGTCGACGAACCGATCGCGATCGTCTCCATCGGCTGCCGCTTCCCCGGAGACGTCCGTTCTCCCGAGGACCTGTGGGACCTGGTTGCGGCCGGCGGGGACGCCATCGCCGCCTTCCCCGCCGACCGCGGCTGGGACCTGGACGGCCTCTACGACCCGGAGGGCACCCGCCGCGGTACCTCGTACGCCCGCGAAGGAGGTTTCCTCACCGCCGCGGGCGACTTCGATCCGGGTTTCTTCGGGATCTCGCCGCGTGAGGCGCTGGCGATGGACCCGCAGCAGCGGCTGCTGCTGGAGACATCCTGGGAGGCGTTCGAACGCGCGGGCATCCGGCCTCAGGACCTCAAGGGCAGCGCCACCGGTGTGTTCGCCGGAGTGATGTACCAGGACTACGCGGCGCGTCTCACCGAGGTGCCCGAGGAGGTCGAGGGCTTTCTCGGCACAGGCACCTCGCCGAGCGTCCTGTCCGGACGGATCGCGTACACCTTCGGTCTGGAGGGGCCCGCGGTCAGTGTGGACACCGCGTGTTCGTCGTCGCTGGTGGCGATGCACCTGGCGAGCCAGGCGCTGCGTTCGGGTGAGTGCTCGCTCGCCCTGGCCGGCGGCGTGACCGTGATGGCCACGCCCGCCCTGTTCACCGAGTTCAGCCGTCAGCGCGGCCTGGCGGCCGACGGACGCTGCAAGGCGTTCGCCGACGCCGCGGACGGCGCGGGTTTCGGCGAGGGTGTCGGTGTGGTGCTGCTGGAGCGGCTTTCGGACGCGCGGCGCAACGGGCACCCGGTGCTGGCCGTCGTGCGGGGCAGCGCGGTCAACCAGGACGGCGCGTCCAACGGCCTGTCCGCGCCGAACGGTCCCTCGCAGCAGCGGGTGATCCGGCAGGCGCTGGCCAACGCCGGGCTCAAGCCGTCCGAGGTGGACGCGGTGGAGGCGCACGGCACGGGAACGTCGCTGGGCGATCCGATCGAGGCGCAGGCATTGCTGGCCACCTACGGCCAGGACCGCGACCGGCCGCTGTGGCTGGGCTCGCTGAAGTCGAACATCGGTCACACGCAGGCGGCGGCGGGTGTGGCCGGTGTGATCAAGATGGTGTTGGCGATGCGGCACGGTGTCCTGCCCCGGACCCTGCACGTGGACGAGCCGTCGACGCATGTCGACTGGTCGGTGGGCAAGGTGGAGCTGCTGACGGAGGAACGGCCGTGGGCCGACGAGGACGGTCCGCGCCGCGCGGGCGTGTCGTCGTTCGGCGTCAGTGGTACGAACGCCCACCTGATCCTGGAGCAGGCCCCGGTGGAGGGGCCGGTGTCCGCTGCCGTGGACGCTGAGGGTTCGGTGTCGTCGTCTGTGGTGTCGTGCGTGGTGCCGTGGGTGGTGTCGGGTCGTTCGGTGGACGCGTTGCGTGCGCAGGCGGGTCGGTTGGTGTCGTTGGCGGGTGCGGATCGCGCCGCGGTGGGTGCGGCTCTGGCGGGCCGGTCGGTGTTCGAGCACCGTGCGGTGGTCGTCGGCGGGTCCGGGGTGGAGCTCGAGGCCGCTTTGGGAGCGGTCGTGGCGGGCGAGTCGTTGGCCGGCACGGTGACGGGTGTCGCTTCCGCTGTGGGCAAGACGGTGTTCGTCTTTCCCGGTCAGGGTTCGCAGTGGGCGGGGATGGCGGTGGAGCTGCTGGACTGCTCGCCGGTGTTCGCCGCGCGTTTTGAGGAGTGCGGCCGGGCGTTGGCGCCGTATGTGGACTGGTCGTTGCCGGAGGTTGTGGCCTCCGGTGAGTTCGGCCGGGTGGATGTGGTGCAGCCGGTGCTGTGGGCGGTGATGGTGTCGCTGGCGGCATTGTGGGAGTCGGTCGGGGTGCGGCCGGCTGCCGTGGTGGGCCATTCTCAGGGCGAGATTGCGGCCGCCGTGGTCTCGGGCGCGCTGTCGTTGGAGGACGGCGCGCGGGTTGTGGCACTGCGTTCGAGGGCGATCACCGCGCTGGCGGGCCGGGGTGGCATGGTCTCGGTTCCCCTTCCGGTGGAGCAGGTGGGCGGCCTGTTGCCCGAGGGTGTGTCGGTGGCGGCCGTGAACGGCCCCTCGTCCGTGGTTGTCGCCGGTGACCCGGCCGGTCTGGAGGAGATCCTGGGCCGGGTCGAGCGGGCCCGGCGCATCCCCGTGGACTACGCCTCGCACTCGGCGCAGGTGGAGGAGATCCGCGAGGAGGTCCTGCGGGTGCTGAAGCAGATCTCTCCTCGACCGGCCGTGGTGCCGTTCTACTCCACGGTGGACACCCAATGGCTCACCGGGGAGGAACTCGGTGCCGGGTACTGGTTCCGCAATCTGCGTCAGACGGTGCGGTTCGAAACCGCCGTACGGGATCTCGCGGCTGCCGGGCACGACGTCTTCGTCGAGGTCAGTGCCCATCCCGTCCTGACGATGGGGGTGGACGAGGCGCTGGGTGACGGGGCCGTCGTGTCGGGGACGTTGCGGCGTGACGAGGGCGGCATGCGCCGCTTCCTGACGTCGGTGGCGGAGTTGTTCGTCCGTGGTGTGGAGGTGGACTGGTCACCGTTCTTCGCCGGCACGCCGGCCTACCGGGATCTGCCGACCTACCCCTTCCAGCGCAAGCGGTACTGGCTGGAGGTCAAGGCCGCCGGGAGCGGCGACGTGAGCGCCGCGGGTCTGCGCAGCGCGGGGCATCCGCTGCTGGGTGCGGCGCTGGCGCTGGCCGACGCCGAGGGGCAGCTGTTCACGGGGCGGTTGTCGTTGCGGACACATCCGTGGCTGGCCGACCACGCGGTGAACGGGACGGTGCTGCTGCCCGGGACGGCGTTCCTGGAACTGGCGCAGCACGCCGCCGAGCAGCTCGGCTGCGGCACGGTCGAGGAACTCACCCTCGAAACACCCCTGATCCTCCCCGACCACGGCGGACTCGCGATCCAGGTCGTGGTCGGTGCGCCGGACGCCGACGGCAGCCGACGGCTGACGATCCACGGCAGGGCGGACGACGCGCCCGCCGACCGGGAATGGACCCGCTACGCGGGCGGCTCGCTCGCCCTGGCGACGGCCGCCACCGACTTCACCGCCCGTACCTGGCCCCCGGTCGGCTCCGAGTCGTTGGAGTTCGACGGGTACTACGACCGCATGGCGGGCAACGGCTTCGTCTACGGTCCGGCCTTTCGCGGACTGCGAGCTGCCTGGCGGCACGGCGACACTCTGTTCGCCGAGGTGGCGCTCCCTCACGAGCAGGGCGAGGACGCCCACGCGTACGGGCTGCACCCCGCGTTGCTGGACGCGGCGCTCCAGGCCGCGGGTCTGGGCGCGTTCTTCCCCGGCGACGAGGCAAGGCTGCCCTTCACCTGGCGAGGGGTCTCGCTGCTGGCGTCCGGTGCGCGTGTGCTGCGCGTCCGGATCCGCCCGGACGGGCCGGACTCGATCGCCATCGCGGCCGCCGACGAGTCCGGTGCTCCGGTCGTGACCGTCGACTCGCTGGTGGTCCGTCCGCTCAATCCCCTGCTCTTCCACGGCCCCCGTGACCTGCCGTACCACTTCCAGTGGCCGGTCATGCCGCTGGAGGCCGACGGTACGCATCCGGAGCCCGAGATCTTCGTGGTCGACGCCGGCACGGCGCACGAGGCGACCACCCAGGTGCTCGCCCGGCTGCAGCGTGCCCTTTCCGAGGAGGGAACGCTGGTCATCCGCACCAGGATGGCCGTGGCCACCGAGCCGGGCGCGGATGTGGACCCCGCGCACGCCGCGGTGTGGGGTCTGGTCCGCTCCGCCCAGGCGGAGCACCCCGACCGGTTCGTGCTGATCGACTCCGACGAGGCGTCCGACCACCTCGTGGCCGCCGCCGCAGCGACGGGCGAACCGCAGCTCGCGATCCGCGAGGGCGTCGCACACCAGTCGCGACTGGCCCGCTACTCCGCCGGGGACATCCTGCTGCCGCCCGCCGAGACGTCCGCATGGCTGCTGGGGACCACGGAACGAGGCACGCTGGAGAACCTGGCGCTGCTGCCGGCGCCCGAGCTGACCGCCCCGCTCGCCGACGGCGAGGTGCGCATCGAGGTCCGTGCCGCCGGCATGAACTTCCGTGACGCGCTCAACGCCCTGGGACTGCTCCCCGGCGAGCCCGGGCCGCTGGGCATCGAGGGGGCGGGCGTCGTCACCGGGACCGGACCGGGCGTCACCGATCTTGCGGTCGGCGACCGGGTGTGCGGTGTGTTCGCCGGCTGCTACGGGCCGATCGCGGTCACCGACCGGCGGCTGCTGGGCAGGATGCCCGCCGACTGGACCTTCGAGCAGGCCGCGGCCGTGCCTGTGGTCTTCCTCACCGCCTACCGGGGACTGGTCGACCTGGCCGGTCTGAGGGCGGGTGAGTCCGTCCTGGTGCACGCCGCAGCGGGCGGCGTCGGCATGGCCGCCGTGCAACTCGCCCGGCACCTTGGCGCCGAGGTCTACGGCACGGCCAGCACCGGCAAGTGGGAGGCGACGGGACTCGCCGCCGACCATCTGGCCTCCTCCAGGACGGCAGAGTTCGAAAGCACCTTCCTGACCGCGACCGACGGCCGGGGCGTGGACGTAGTCCTCAACTCCCTCACCGGCGAGTTGACCGACGCCTCGTTGCGCCTGATGCCCCGCGGCGGACGCTTCATCGAGATGGGCAAAACCGACCTCCGCGACCCCGAGCAGGTGGCGTCCGCGTACGAGGGCGTGCGCTACCGGGCGTTCGAGTTGATGGACGCCGGCCCCGACAGGATCCACGAGATGCTGACCGAGGTGCTTGCGCTGTTCGAGCAGGGCGTGCTGACGCCGTTGCCGACCCGCAGCTGGGACCTGCGCCGCGCTCGCGAGGGGCTGCGCTTCCTCAGCCAGGCAAAGCACGTCGGTAAGCTCGTCCTCATCCCGCCGCGACGGCTCGACCCGGACCGCGCCGTCCTCGTCACGGGCGGCAGCGGCGTGCTGGCCGGGCTCGTCGCCCGACACCTCGTGGCCGAGCACGGGATCCGTCATCTGGTCATGCTCAGCCGCAGTGGCAACGCGCCGGACATCCCTGGCGCCGACGTCCGCTCGTTCGCCTGCGATGTCTCCGACCGTGACGCGCTGGCCGAAGTACTCGGTACTCTGGAACGGCCGCTGACGGCGGTCGTGCACACCGCGGGCGTCCTCGACGACGGTGTCCTGGCCGACCTCACCCCCGAACGCCTTGCCCGGGTGTTCGGCGCAAAGGCCGACGCCGCTTCGTACCTGCACGAACTGACCAGGGACCAGGACCTGGCGGCCTTCGTGCTGTTCTCCTCTGCGGCGGGCGTCTTCGGCGCCCCCGGCCAGGGCAACTACGCGGCGGCCAACGCCTTCCTGGACGGGCTCGCGCAGCACCGCCGGGCGGTCGGGCTGCCTGCCCAGTCGCTGGCCTGGGGGATGTGGACCGAGCGCAGCGGCCTGACCGCGCGACTGGACGACGACGACATCGCCCGGATGGCCCGGTCCGGCATGACCCCCCTCTCCTCCGAGCAGGGCCTCGCCCTGCTCGACGCCGCCCTGGCGACGGACCTCGCGGCGCCCGTCATGGTCCGCGTCGACCACGACGCGCTGCGCCGTCAGGAGACCCTGGCTCCGGTGCTGCGCGGCCTGGTCCGCGCGCCGGTCCGGCGGGCGTCCGCCGGACCGGCCGACGGGTCGTCCTTCGGCGACCGGCTGGCGGCCATGCCGGAGCCGGAGCGGCAGCAACACGTCCTGGGCCTGGTACTCGGTGCCGCGGCCGTCGTCCTCGGTCACGCGTCCGCGGACCTGGTCGAACCCGGCAAGGCCTTCCGCGAGCTGGGCTTCGACTCGCTCACCGCGGTGGAACTGCGCAACCGGCTGACGAAGGCCACCGGCCTGAAGCTGCCGGCAACCCTGGTCTTCGACTACCCGACGCCCGCGGTCCTGACGGCGCACCTCCTCACCTCGTCGGTGGGCACCCACACCGTGAAGGCCGCCCCGACGGTCGTGGCCTCCGACGAACCGATCGCCATCGTGGCCATGGGCTGCCGGTTCCCCGGGGGAGTCAGCACCCCCGACCAGCTGTGGGAGTTGCTGGCCGCGGGCGGTGACGCGATCACCGGTCTGCCCACCGACCGCGGCTGGAACGTCAGCCGCCTCTACGACGCCGACGCCGACCGTGTCGGCACCTCGTACGTGCGGGAGGGCGGCTTCCTGGAGGCCGTGGGCGAGTTCGACGCCGGTTTCTTCGGCATCTCGCCGCGTGAGGCGCTGGCGATGGACCCGCAGCAGCGGCTGCTGCTGGAGACCACCTGGGAAACCTTCGAACGGGCCGGCATCGACTCCGTCTCACTCAAAGGCACGCCCGGCGGTGTCTTCATCGGCACCAACAGCCAGGACTACATCTCCCTACTCGCCGGGGCACCGGAGGCCGGTGAGGGCTACATCGCCACCGGCAACTCGGCGAGCGTCGTCTCAGGTCGGATCTCCTACACGTTCGGTCTGGAGGGTCCCGCGGTCACCGTCGACACCGCGTGCTCCTCGTCGCTCGTCGCGCTGCACCTGGCCTCCCAGGCGCTGCGCTCGGGCGAATGCACCCTCGCGCTCGCGGGTGGCGTCATGGTGATGGCCACCCCCGGCGGGTTCGTGGAGTTCAGCCGCCAGCGCGGCCTGGCCGTGGACGGCCGGTGCAAGTCCTTCGCGGCGGGCGCCGACGGGTTCGGCATGTCGGAGGGCGTCGGCGTACTGCTGCTGGAGCGACTTTCGGACGCGCGGCGCAACGGGCACCCGGTGCTGGCGGTGATCCGGGGCAGCGCGGTCAACCAGGACGGCGCGTCCAACGGGCTGACCGCCCCCAACGGCCCGTCGCAGCAGCGGGTGATCCGGCAGGCGCTGGCCAACGCCGGGCTCAAGCCGTCCGAGGTGGACGCGGTGGAGGCGCACGGCACGGGAACGTCGCTGGGCGATCCGATCGAGGCGCAGGCATTGCTGGCCACCTACGGCCAGGACCGCGACCGGCCGCTGTGGCTGGGCTCGGTGAAGTCGAACATCGGCCACACCCAGGCCGCCGCCGGTGTAGCGGGCGTCATGAAGATGGTGCTGGCCATGCAGCACGACGTGCTGCCCAGGACGCTGCACGCGGAGGAGCCGTCGCCGCACATCGACTGGTCCGCCGGACGAGTCGAGCTGCTCACCGAGGCCCGCGAGTGGCGCGACGGGGACAACCCGCGTCGAGCCGGTGTGTCCTCGTTCGGTATCAGCGGTACCAACGCACACGTGATCATCGAGTCGGTGCCTCCGGCCGCCGAGACCGCCGCGCCACCCGTCACGGTCGTGCCGTGGCTGCTGTCGGGCAAAACACCGCAAGCCGTGCGGGCCCAGGCGGAGCGGCTGCTGTCGGTCGTCGACGACAACCCCGTCGACGTCGGTCACACCCTTGCGAGCCGTACCGCGTTCGAATACCGATCGTTCGTCGTCGGCCGGGACGCCCAGGACCGGGCGGCCGGGCTGGCGGACCTGGACCAGCCGGTCGCCGCTGGTGTGGGCCGGACGGTGTTCGTCTTTCCCGGTCAGGGTTCGCAGTGGGCGGGGATGGCGGTGGAGCTGCTGGACTGCTCGCCGGTGTTCGCCGCGCGTTTTGAGGAGTGCGGCCGGGCGTTGGCGCCGTATGTGGACTGGTCGTTGCCGGAGGTTGTGGCCTCCGGTGAGTTCGGCCGGGTGGATGTGGTGCAGCCGGTGCTGTGGGCGGTGATGGTGTCGCTGGCGGCATTGTGGGAGTCGGTCGGGGTGCGGCCGGCTGCCGTGGTGGGCCATTCCCAGGGCGAGATCGCGGCCGCCGTGGTCTCGGGCGCGCTGTCGTTGGAGGACGGCGCGCGGGTTGTGGCACTGCGTTCGAGGGCGATCACCGCGCTGGCGGGCCGGGGTGGCATGGTCTCGGTTCCCCTTCCGGTGGAGCAGGTGGGCGGCCTGTTGCCCGAGGGTGTGTCGGTGGCGGCCGTGAACGGCCCCTCGTCCGTGGTCGTCGCCGGTGACCCGGCCGGTCTGGAGGAGATCCTGGGCCGGGTCGAGCGGGCCCGGCGCATCCCCGTGGACTACGCCTCGCACTCGGCGCAGGTGGAGGAGATCCGTGAGGAGGTCCTGCGGGTGCTGAAGCAGATCTCTCCTCGACCGGCCGTGGTGCCGTTCTACTCCACGGTGGACACCCAATGGCTCACCGGGGAGGAACTCGGTGCCGGGTACTGGTTCCGCAATCTGCGTCAGACGGTGCGGTTCGAAACCGCCGTACGGGATCTCGCGGCTGCCGGGCACGACGTCTTCGTCGAGGTCAGTGCCCATCCCGTCCTGACGATGGGCATCGAGGAGACCGCCGGGCACGGCGACGGTGGCACCCCGGTACTGGCGGTCGGCACTCTGCGCCGCGACGACGGCGGCATGCGCCGCTTCCTGACATCACTCGGTACGGCGTGGGCGCACGGAGCGGAGGTGGACGCGGCCGCGCTGTACCCAGGCGGCCGGCAGGTGGCCCTGCCTACCTATCCGTTCCAGCGCGAACGGTACTGGCTGGCGCCGCCTTCGCCAGAGGTCTCCACGGACTCCTGGCGCTACCGCGTCACCTGGCGCCCGGCCACCCCCGCTGCCCGCCCGCTGCCGGGCAGATGGCTGTTGATCGTCCCGGAGGGATGCCGTGAGGAAGCCTGGGTGACGGGCGTACTGCGCGCGCTCACCGAGCGCGGCGCACAGGTCGCCGAGCACGTCGTCCCCGTCGGGGCCGGCCGGAAGGAGCTGGCCACAGCGCTGGGCGACCGGCCGCAGCCGGACGGTGTGCTGTCGCTGCTGGCGCTGGCCGAACGGCCGGACCCGGCTCACCCGGGCCTGACCACAGGCCTGGCCCTCACCACCGTGCTCACTCAGGCGCTCAACGACGTCCGCTGGACCGCGCCGCTGTGGTGCCTCACCCACGGCGCCACTTCCGCGGCCGGTGACGCCGAACTGCGGCACCCCGCACAGGCGGCGGTGTGGGGCCTCGGCCGGGTCATCGGCCTGGAGCACCCGGAGTTCTGGGGCGGCCTGGCCGACCTGCCCCCCGACTACGACGACCGGTCCGCCGCCGCGCTCTGCGAGGTGCTCGCCGGTGGCGGCGACGAGGACCAGTGGGCCATCCGCGCGCACACCACCCTGGTGCGCCGCCTCGTCCGCGCGCTGCCGGACGGCAGGCCCGCCCGGCGTGCCTGGCGGCCGCAGGGCACGGTTCTGGTCACAGGGGCCACCGGCGCCGTCGGCCCGTACATCGCCCGCTGGCTGGCCGCCGCCGGCGCCGAGCACCTGGTGCTGGCTAGCCGCCGTGGCGCGGACGTGCCCGGCGCCGCGGAACTCACCGCGGAACTCGCCGAGGCGGGGACCCGGCTCGACTACACGGGCTGCGACGTCACCGATCGCGCGGCGGTGGCCGACCTGGTGGCGCGGCTCGCCGAGGAGGGCACTCCGGTCCGCGTGGTCGTGCACGCCGCGGCCCTCATCCAGATCGCGTCACTGGCCGACACCTCGCTGACCGAGTTCGAGGACGTCGTGCACGCCAAGGCAGCCGGCGCGGTTCACCTGGCCGAGCTGCTGCCCGATCTCGACGCGTTCATCCTCTTCTCCTCCATCGCCGGTGTCTGGGGCAGCGGCGACCACGGCGCCTACGCCGCGGCCAACGCCTTCCTCGACGCCTACGCCGAGCACCTGCGCGGCCGCGGCGTGCCGGCCACATCCATCGCCTGGGGCATCTGGAACACCCCGAACCTGGCGGATGCCTCCACCATGCCCGGCGGCCTCGACATGGACCGGGTCCGGCGCCAGGGCCTGCCGTTCATCGACCCGCAGCTGGCGGTTTCCGCCCTTCAGCGGGCCTTGGACGACGACGTGACGGTCCTCGCGGTCGCTGAGGTCGACTGGTCGCGCTTCGCGCCGGTCTTCACCTCCACTCGTCCCCGTCCGCTGCTGGATGAGATACCGGAGGTGGCTGCCCTCGCCCGGGAGGAGAGCCCGGCCGCAACGCCGGTGGCCGCGGCCCTCTCCGAGGCCGAGCTCGTCGGACTCGTGCGCGATCAGGTCGCCTCGGTGCTCGGCCACTCCGGGGGTGACGCGGTGGATCCCAAGCGGGCCTTCAGGGACATCGGCTTCGACTCGCTCACCGCCGTGGAACTGCGCAACCGGCTGAACGCCGCGACCGGCCTGCGGCTGCCCACCACGGTCGTCTTCGACCACCCCAACGTTCACGCCATCGCCCGCCACCTGAGGGAGGAGCTGACCGATGATGCCTCCGCGCCGGCGGCGCCGGTGGCGGTGGCGGTCGCGGCCGACGACGAGCCGATCGCGCTGGTGGCGATGAGCTGCCGGTTCCCCGGTGGTGTCAGCACCCCGGAGGAGCTGTGGACACTGCTGCGCGCGGGCGGCGACGCCATCTCCGACTTCCCGGCCGACCGCGGGTGGGACCTGGACGGCCTCTACGACCCGGATCCTGACAAGGCCGGCACCTCCTACACCCGGCACGGCGGCTTCCTGGACGGGGCGGGCGACTTCGACCCGGTGTTCTTCGGCATCAGCCCGCGTGAGGCGATCACCATGGACCCGCAGCAGCGGCTGCTGCTGGAGACCGCCTGGGAGGCGTTCGAACGGGGGGGCATCGATCCGGAGAGCCAGCGGGGCGAACGGACCGGCGTTTTCATCGGCACCGGCTACCAGGGCTACGGCGCCAACGCCGAGATTCCGGAGGGGCTTCAGGGCCAGATGGTCACCGGCGGTTCCGCCAGTGTGACGTCCGGACGGATCGCGTACACCTTCGGTCTGGAGGGGCCCGCGGTCAGTGTGGACACCGCGTGTTCGTCGTCGCTGGTGGCGATGCACCTGGCGAGCCAGGCGCTGCGTTCGGGTGAGTGCTCGCTCGCCCTGGCCGGCGGCGTGACCGTGATGGCCAACCCGGAGGGATTCGTCGGCTTCAGCCGTCAGCGCGGCCTGGCGGCCGACGGACGCTGCAAGGCGTTCGCCGACGCCGCCGACGGCATGGGCATGTCCGAGGGGGTCGGCATGGTGCTGCTGGAGCGGCTTTCGGACGCGCGGCGCAACGGCCACGAGGTCCTCGCCGTGATCCGGGGCAGCGCCACCAACCAGGACGGCGCGTCCAACGGCCTGTCCGCGCCCAACGGCCTGGCACAGCAGCGGGTGATCCGGCAGGCACTGGCCAACGCCGGGCTCAAGCCGTCCGACGTGCACGCCGTCGAGGCGCACGGCACCGGCACCACGCTGGGTGACCCGATCGAGGCGCAGGCATTGCTGGCCACCTACGGCCAGGACCGCGAGGAACCGCTCTGGCTCGGCTCCATCAAGTCGAACATCGGTCACACGCAGCTCGCTTCAGGTGTGGCCGGTGTGATCAAGATGGTGTTGGCGATGCGGCACGGTGTCCTGCCCCGGACCCTGCACGTGGACGAGCCGTCGACGCATGTCGACTGGTCGGTGGGCAAGGTGGAGCTGCTGACGGAGGAACGGCCGTGGGCCGACGAGGACGGTCCGCGCCGCGCGGGCGTGTCGTCGTTCGGCGTCAGTGGTACGAACGCTCACCTGATCCTGGAGCAGGCCCCGGTGGAGGGGCCGGTGTCCGCTGCCGTGGACGCTGAGGGTCCGGTGTCGTCGTCTGTGGTGTCGTGCGTGGTGCCGTGGGTGGTGTCGGGTCGTTCGGTGGACGCGTTGCGTGCGCAGGCGGGTCGGTTGGTGTCGTTGGCGGGTGCGGATCGCGCCGCGGTGGGTGCGGCTCTGGCGGGCCGGTCGGTGTTCGAGCACCGTGCGGTGGTCGTCGGCGGGTCCGGGGTGGAGCTCGAGGCCGCTTTGGGAGCGGTCGTGGCGGGCGAGTCGTTGGCCGGCACGGTGACGGGTGTCGCTTCCGCTGTGGGCAAGACGGTGTTCGTCTTTCCCGGTCAGGGTTCGCAGTGGGCGGGGATGGCGGTGGAGCTGCTGGACTGCTCGCCGGTGTTCGCCGCGCGTTTTGAGGAGTGCGGCCGGGCGTTGGCGCCGTATGTGGACTGGTCGTTGCCGGAGGTTGTGGCCTCCGGTGAGTTCGGCCGGGTGGATGTGGTGCAGCCGGTGCTGTGGGCGGTGATGGTGTCGCTGGCGGCATTGTGGGAGTCGGTCGGGGTGCGGCCGGCTGCCGTGGTGGGCCATTCTCAGGGCGAGATTGCGGCCGCCGTGGTCTCGGGCGCGCTGTCGTTGGAGGACGGCGCGCGGGTTGTGGCACTGCGTTCGAGGGCGATCACCGCGCTGGCGGGCCGGGGTGGCATGGTCTCGGTTCCCCTTCCGGTGGAGCAGGTGGGCGGCCTGTTGCCCGAGGGTGTGTCGGTGGCGGCCGTGAACGGCCCCTCGTCCGTGGTTGTCGCCGGTGACCCGGCCGGTCTGGAGGAGATCCTGGGCCGGGTCGAGCGGGCCCGGCGCATCCCCGTGGACTACGCCTCGCACTCGGCGCAGGTGGAGGAGATCCGTGAGGAGGTCCTGCGGGTGCTGAAGCAGATCTCTCCTCGACCGGCCGTGGTGCCGTTCTACTCCACGGTGGACACCCAATGGCTCACCGGGGAGGAACTCGGTGCCGGGTACTGGTTCCGCAATCTGCGTCAGACGGTGCGGTTCGAAACCGCCGTACGGGATCTCGCGGCTGCCGGGCACGACGTCTTCGTCGAGGTCAGTGCCCATCCCGTCCTGACGATGGGGGTGGACGAGGCGCTGGGTGACGGGGCCGTCGTGTCGGGGACGTTGCGGCGTGACGAGGGCGGCATGCGCCGCTTCCTGACGTCGGTGGCGGAGTTGTTCGTCCGTGGTGTGGAGGTGGACTGGTCACCGTTCTTCGCCGGCACGCCGGCCTACCGGGATCTGCCGACCTACCCCTTCCAGCGCAAGCGGTACTGGCTGGAGGTCAAGGCCGTCGGGAGCGGCGACGTGAGCGCCGCGGGTCTGCGCAGCGCGGGGCATCCGCTGCTGGGTGCGGCGCTGGCGCTGGCCGACGCCGAGGGGCAGCTGTTCACGGGGCGGTTGTCGTTGCGGACACATCCGTGGCTGGCCGACCACGCGGTGAACGGGACGGTGCTGCTGCCCGGGACGGCGTTCCTGGAACTGGCGCAGCACGCCGCCGAGCAGCTCGGCTGCGGCACGGTCGAGGAACTCACCCTCGAAACACCCCTGATCCTCCCCGACCACGGCGGACTGATCCTGCAGCTGTCCGTGGGCGCGGCCGACGGGTCCGGACGGCGCTCCCTCGGCCTGTACGCCCGGGAGGAGGACACGGCCGCCGAACAGGAATGGACCCGGCACGCCACCGGCGCGCTGGCGACCGGCACCGCGGCGGCGGACGGGCTGACCGGCCAGTGGCCCCCGGCCGGGGCCGAATCGCTGGACACGACTGATCTGTACGCCCGCTTCGCTGAACAGGGGTACCAGTACGGGCCTGGCTTCCAGGGGCTCAGGGCGGCCTGGCGGCGCGGCGACGAAGTGTACGCCGAGGTCACGCTGCCCGAGACACAGCGCGCCTCGGCCCGGGAGTTCGGCCTGCACCCGGCCCTTCTGGACGCGGCGCTGCACGCCCTGTGGCTGGCGGCCGTCGAGGCCGGACCGTCCGCGGGCGAGGCCCCAGGCATCAGGCTGCCGTTCAGCTGGGGCAAGGCGAGCTTGTTCGCGTCGGGCGCGACGAGCCTGCGGGTGCGGCTGACGACGACCGGCTCCCACGAAGTCGCGATCACCGTGGCCGATGCCACCGGATTCCCCGTCGCGGCCATCGAATCGCTGGTGATGCGCCCGGTCGCGGCCGGTCAGATGGAGGCCGCCCGGGTGAGGTCGCTGTTCCGGGTCGACTGGCACCCGGTGACCGCCACGGGCGCCGCCGTGCCGGCGTATGAGGTGGTCGACTTCACCGCACCCGACGACGACGCACACGCCGTCGTGCATCGTGCACTCGCCCGGGTCCAGGAGTGGCTGGCCGGGGACCAGGACGACCGGCGTCTGGTGTTCGTCACTCGCAACGCGGCCGGTCCCGACCCGCGGGACGCGGTGCACGCTTCGGTGTGGGGCCTGGTCAGGGCTGCGCAGAGCGAGCACCCCGACCAGTTCGTACTGGTCGACCTGGACGTGACCGACGACGCGGACACGCTGGTGTCCGCCGCCGTGGCCTGTGGCGAACCGCAGGTGGCGGTCCGGGGCGGTGCCGTACTCGCCGCCCGCCTCGTGCGGGCCGCGCCGACCGGGAGGGAGCCGAAGTGGGACCCGAACGGCACGGTGCTCGTCACCGGCGCCGGCGGTGTCCTCGGCGGACTGACCGCGCGGCACCTGGTGACCCGGCACGGCGTCCGCGACCTGGTGCTGATCGGACGGTCCGGGCCCGACCCGGAGCTGGTCAAGGAGCTGACGACGGCGGGGGCCCGTGTGGTGGCCGCGCGCTGCGACGCGGCCGACCGGACGGCGATGTCCGAGGTCATCGCCGCCATCCCGGCCGACCGGCCGCTGACCGGGGTCGTGCACGCGGCCGGCGTGCTCGACGACGCCCCGGTCACGTCGCTGACGCCCGAGCAGGTCGACCGCGTGCTGCGGCCGAAGGCCGACGCGGCGCAGCTGCTCGACGAGTTGACCCGCGACCTGCGGCTGTCCGCGTTCGTGCTGTTCTCCTCGGCGTCGGCGACCTTCGGCGCGGCCGGTCAGGCGAACTACGCCGCCGCGAACGCCTTCCTCGACACGTTGGCCGTACGCCGACGCGCCGCAGGCCTGCCGGCCCAGTCGCTGGGCTGGGGGTTCTGGGAGCAGCGCAGCGCCATGACCGGCAGGCTCGGCGAACGCGAGGTGGCCAGGCTCACCGGCGGCGGCGTGCGGCCCATCAACTCGTCCGACGGACTCGCGCTGTTCGACGCCGCGTCCGCCATGGACGAGGCGGTGCTGGTGCCCATCCACCTGGACCTGTCGTCCCAGGGCGACAAGATCCCGCCGCTGCTGCGGCACCTGGTGCGGCCCGCTGTCCGGCGGACCCCGGCCGTGGCCGAGGGCTCGGGCGGGACAACGTCGTTCCGGGAGCGGTTGGCCGGGATGCCGGAAGAGGAACAGCGGGCGGCCCTGTCGCACCTGGTGCGGTCGACCGTGGCCGCGGTCGTCGCCTATGACGGGCCCGCGGCGGTGGACCCGGACCTGACGTTCACGGGTCTCGGCTTCGACTCGCTGATGGCCGTCGAACTGCGCAATCGGCTCTCCACCGCCGTCGGCACCCGGCTGACGCCGACCCTGGCCTTCGACTACCCGACCGCCTCGAGCCTGGCCGGCTACCTCTACGACAAGCTGGGGCTCGCCCCGGCAGCGGCCGACGAGCCGGGCGGCGGCCCCGAGGACTCCGAGATCCGCGAAGCCCTCGCGTCCGTCACCGTGGACCAGCTGCGTGCGTCCGGGGTGCTCGACGTGATCCTGCGACTCGCGGAAGAGGGGCGGCAGCAGACGGCGGCAGACCGGATCAGTCACATCCAGAGCATGGACGTCGACGATCTCGTCCGTTGGGCCAGTGCCCTTGGCAATGACAATTCCTGATCCGGATCGAAGTGTGTGGAGTTCATGATGAGTGCCCCTCAGGACCAGCTGGTCGCTGCCCTGCGCAGCGCGCTGGTGGACAACGAGCGCCTCAAGGAGGCCAACCAGCGCCTGTCGAAGCGGACCGGTGAACCGGTGGCGGTAGTGGCCATGGGCTGTCGCTACCCCGGTGGGGTAGCCTCGCCCGACGGCTTGTGGGCCCTGGTGCGTGAGGCGAAGGACGCCATCTCCCCCTTCCCCGAGGACCGTGGCTGGGACACCGGCGGGCTCTCCGACCCGCATTCCCCCGGCAGGTTGACCTCGCACACCCGCGAGGGCGGCTTCCTGACCGACGCCGGCGACTTCGATCCGGGCTTCTTCGGGATCTCGCCTCGTGAGGCGCTGGCGATGGACCCGCAGCAGCGGCTGCTGCTGGAAACCACCTGGGAGACCCTCGAAGGGGCGGGCATCGACCCGGCGACCCTGCGCGGCAGCAGGACCGGCGTCTTCGTCGGCATGATGGGCACCGATTACGGCGGCTCCCTGCACCACGTTCCCGACGGCGTCGAGGCGTTCCTCGGCATGGGCACCCAGTCCAGTGTCGGCTCCGGTCGGATCGCGTACACCTTCGGCCTTGAGGGGCCGACCGTCACCGTCGACACCGCCTGCTCCTCCTCCCTGGTGGCGATCCACCTCGCCGCGCAGTCCCTGCGCGCGGACGAGTGCTCGCTGGCCCTGGCCGGCGGCGTGTCCGTGATGGCGGGACCCGGCCTGTTCGTGGGACTCAGCCAACAGGGCGGAGTCGCGCGCGACGGTCGCTGCAAGTCTTTCGCGGAGGGCGCGGACGGCGCGGGTTTCGGCGAGGGTGTCGGTGTGGTGCTGCTGGAGCGGCTTTCGGACGCGCGGCGCAACGGGCACCCGGTGCTGGCGGTGATCCGGGGCAGCGCGGTCAACCAGGACGGCGCGTCCAACGGCCTGTCCGCGCCGAACGGTCCCTCGCAGCAGCGGGTGATCCGGCAGGCGCTGGCCAACGCCGGGCTCAAGCCGTCCGAGGTGGACGCGGTGGAGGCGCACGGCACGGGAACGTCGCTGGGCGATCCGATCGAGGCGCAGGCATTGCTGGCCACCTACGGCCAGGACCGCGACCGGCCGCTGTGGCTGGGCTCGTTGAAGTCGAACATCGGCCACACCCAGGCGGCGGCGGGTGTGGCCGGTGTGATCAAAATGGTGCTGGCGATGCGGCACGGTGTCCTGCCCCGGACCCTGCACGTGGACGAGCCGTCGATGCATGTCGACTGGTCGGAGGGCGACGTCCGGCTGCTCACCGAGGCCGTCGACTGGCCCGAGCACGGGCACCCCCGGCGCGCCGGCGTGTCGTCCTTCGGAGTGAGCGGCACCAACGCGCACCTCGTCCTGGAACAGGCCCCCCAGCCCGACGCGGCACCTGTCGCGCCCGCGCCCGCCACGGCCGTTCCGTGGCTGCTGTCCGCCAGGACGGCCGAGGCCCTGCGCGGACAGGCCGACCGGCTGCGGGCCCACGTGGCAGCACACCCCGGACTGGCTCCGGCCGACATCGGGTTCTCGACCGCGACCAGCCGGGCCGCGCTGCCCCACCGCGCGGTCGTGGTCGGCACCGACCGTGACGCCCTCAGCCGCGAACTCGACCTGCTGGTCCGTGGCGAATACTCGGATCACACGGTTCGGGGCACGACCGCCCCGGTGGGCCGGACCGTGTTCGTGTTTCCGGGTCAGGGGTCGCAGTGGGCGGGGATGGCGGTGGAGCTGCTGGAGTCGTCGCCGGTGTTCGCCGAGCGCCTCGCCGAGTGTGAGCGTGCCCTGGCTCCGCATGTGGACTGGTCGCTGGCCGAGGTCCTGCGATCCGGTGACTACGAGCAGGTGGACCGTGTGCAGCCGGTGCTGTTCGCCGTGATGGTCTCCCTGGCCGCGCTGTGGCGGTCCTACGGCGTCGAACCGGACGCGGTGGTCGGTCACAGCCAGGGCGAGATCGCCGCCGCGTGTGTGGCCGGGGCGCTGACGCTGGAGGACGCGGCGATGATCGTCGCCCTGCGCAGCAAGGCCCTCACCGCGCTCGCCGGGCAGGGCGCGATGATGTTCGTGGCCATGGCGGCCGGACCGCTGCGCGAACGCATCGCCGACTGGGACGGCCGTATCAGCGTGGCCGCCGTCAACGGTCCCGCTTCGGTGACGCTTTCCGGCGACCCCGGGGCACTGGAGGAACTGAGCGCGGCGCTGTCGGACGAGGACGTCCTGCGCTGGCCGATCCCGGGTGTCGACTTCGCCGCGCACTCGCGCCAGGTGGAGCGCATCCGCGACGAACTCTCCGGCCTGCTGGACGGTGTGCGTCCACGTCCGGCCGCGGTCGGGTTCTGGTCCACCGCCGACAGCGCGTGGCTGGAGGGTTCCGCCCTGGACGCCGGGTACTGGTACCGCAACCTGCGCCGGCCCGTGGAGTTCGACCAGGCCGTCCACCAGCTCATCACCGCGGGCTACGACACGTTCGTCGAAGTCAGCCCGCACCCCGTGCTGGCCGCCGCGGTCGAGGAGACGGGCGGCCGGATCGTGGTCGGCACGCTCCGCCGGGACGCGGGCGGCCTGGACAGGTTCCTGACCTCCCTCGCCGAACTCCACGTACGCGGCGTACGTGTCGACTGGCACCCGGTCTTTCCCGGCGCCCGGCGCGTCGCCCTGCCCACCTACGCCTTCCAGCACAAGCGGTACTGGCTGGACCCGGCCATCGAGCACATCGGCACCGCGACCGGCGGCCACTCGCTGATCGGGCGGCCGCGGCCGGTCGCCGACAGCGGAACGCTGCTGTTCGCCGGGCGCCTGTCCCTGCGCACCCACCCGTGGCTGGCCGACCACGCCGTCGGCGGTACGGTTGTACTGCCGGGCGCGGCGCTCGTGGAGACGGTGCTGCACGCCGGCCGGGACCTGGGCTGCGGGCTGCTCGAGGAGCTGACGGTCGAGACCCCGCTCGTGCTCGATCCCGCCGGACCGCTCACCATCCAGCTGACGTTGGAGGGCCCGGACGCGGCGGACCGGCGCCGGTTCGTTGTCCACTCCGCGTCGGACGACGGCCCCTGGACCCGGCACGCCACCGGATGGCTCGCCCCCGGCGCGACCGAGGCGCCTGCCGAGATTCAGGGTGGCACCCAGTGGCCGCCTGCCGACGCCGAACCGATGGACGTCGGAGACCTCTACGACAGGTTCACCGAGGGCGGCATCGAGTACGGCCCCGCCTTCCGGGGCCTGACCGCCGCCTGGCACCAGGGCGACCGTGTCTACGCGCAGGCGCGTCTGCCCGAGCTGCAGCGACCTGATGCCCGGCGGTTCGGCGTCCACCCGGCACTGTTGGACGCCGCGCTGCAGACCGTCGGCCTGACCCGCGGCGGCGACGAGGGCGGGCCGGTCCTGCCCTTCTCCTTCTCCGGGGTCAGCGTGTACGGCGAGGTGGGCGATGACTTGCGGGTCGAGACGACCAGGCGGGGCGAGAACGAGGTGTCCGTCCGCGCGACCGACCACGACGGCCGGCTGGTCGTCGAGGTGGAATCGCTCGCGCTGCGCCGCCTCACCGGCCTACCCCGCCACGACTCGCTCTACCACGTGTCCTGGGTGACCCGCCCGCTGCCGAGGGCGGTGGAGCGCGCCGACACGGTGGTCCACGTGGAGCCGGGCCCGCCGACCGCGGAGGCGGCCCACGAGACCACCCGCCGGGTGCTCGGCCGGCTGCAGGACTGGCTGGCCGACGACCACGCCGACGGCGCCCGGCTCGTCGTCGTCACGCGGGGCGCGGTGGCCGCCGCAGACGACGAGGACGTGACCGACCTGGCCGGCTCGCCGGTGTGGGGATTGGTCAGGTCCGCCCAGTCGGAGAACCCCGGCAACTTCGTCCTCGTCGACACCGACGAGGAGAGCGAGGACCTGCTGGCCGCCGCGCTCTCCTGCGAGGAGCCCCAGCTGGTGCTGCGCCGAGGCGAACTGCGCGTGCCACGGCTGAACCGGTCCACCCACGAGAGCACGGAACGAGGACTCGACCCGGACGGCACCGTGCTCGTCACCGGCAGTGCCGACGGCCTGGCCGGCCTCGTGGTCCGCCACCTCGCCACCGAACACGGCGTCCGGCGGATCATCCTCGCCAGCCGGCGGGGCCCGAGCGCCGAAGAGCTCCGGCGACTGGGCGCGGACCTGGACACCGAGATCCTCGGAGCCGCATGCGACGTGGCTGACCGGGACGCCCTGGCCGAGCTGCTGGCGGCCGTACCGGAGCGGGCGCCGCTGACCGCGGTCGTGCACACCGCGGCGGTGCTCTCCGACGGCGTCCTCGCCTCGCTGACCGCCGAGCAGGTCGGCGCCGTACTGCGTGCCAAGGTCGATGCGGCGCTCAACCTGCATGAGCTGACGAGTCACCAAGGAATACGGGAATTCGTCCTTTTCTCCTCGATCGCCGGCGTTCTGGGCGCTCCCGGACAGGGCAACTACGCGGCGGCCAACGCCTTCCTCGACGCCCTGGCCCACCACCGGCGCGCCCAGGGACTGCCCGCCCAGTCCCTCGCCTGGGGTATGTGGGAGCACAGCAGCGGTCTCACCCAGCATCTGGACGAGGCCGACGTGGCGCGGATCTCGCGCGGTGGAGTGGTCCCGTTCGACACCAAGCAGGGCCTGGCGGTCCTCGACCTGGCGCGCGGCACGGGGGCTCCCGCGCTGGTCCCGGCGATCCTCGCGGCCGCCACGCTCGACACCGGCCCGGAACACGCACCGGCCCTGCTGCGGGACCTCGTGCGCGCCCCGGCCCGGCGGCCCGGCCCCGGCCCCGAGCGCCAGAGCGCCGACGAGCTGCGGCGCAGGCTCGCCGGCCTGGACGAGGAGGACGGCGACGCCCTGCTCGGCGAGATCGTGCGCGGCCACCTCGCGACCGTGCTCGGCCACGCCTCGGCCGACGACATCGAGGAGAGCACCACCTTCCTCGCCCTCGGCCTGGACTCGCTCACCGCCGTCGAGCTGCGCAACCGGCTGACCGCGGTCACCGGACTGCGGCTGCGTCCCACCGTCGCCTTCGACTGCGCCACTCCCCGTGAGCTGTCGCGGTTCCTGCGCACCGAGCTGCTCGCCGCGGCGTCGGCCGAGACGGCCACACCGGCCGTCTCCGCCCGCCGCGCCGGCCCGCTGGACGCCGCCGGCGAACTCTTCCGGTACGCCGCCCAGCGCGGCCAGTTGAAGACGGGCGTGAAGCTGCTGCACCAGGCCGCCCAGTTGCGGACCATGTTCACGGCCACGTCGGGCCGCGAGGGCATTCCCGGCCCGCTGCGGCTGGCCACCGGAGCCAAGCGGCCCCGGATCATCTGCCTCTCCGCCTTCGTCGCCCTGGGCGGAGCTCATCAGTTCGTCCGGTTCGCCTCGTTCTTCGAGAACCAGTACGCCATCTCGGCCCTGGACGTCCCCGGCTTCCAGAACGACGAGCCGCTGGCCGCGGACTCGGAGGCACTCATCGATGTGTACTGTGACATGATCGCCGAACTGGTCGGCGACGATCCATTCGTCCTGCTGGGCTCCTCCTCCGGCGGCGTGCTTGCGCACGACACGGGCGAGCGGCTGAGCCGGCGGGGAGTCGCCCCGGCAGGTGTGGTCGTCATCGACGGCTACCCGATGACCAGTCCGCACATCAACAGGGTCCAGGACCAGCTGCTCAAGGGCATGTTCGAGCGTGAGGAGCGGTTCGTCAGCCTGGACGGCACCCGGCTCACCGCCATGGGCTGGTACTGCGGCATGTACGAGTTCTGGGAGCCGCGGGCGGTGGAGACGCCCACGCTGCTGCTGCGGGCCACCGTGCCGCTGGAGGGTATGACGGACGACCCGTCGAGCGAGGAGTGGCGAGCCGTGTGGCCTGACGCCAAGGTGCTCGATGTGCCCGGCGACCACTTCACGGTCATGGAGGATCACCTGGAGACGACCACGCGGGCCGTCAAGGACTGGCTGGCGACCTTGTGACGGGTACGGCCCGCCCGGCCGTACGACCCGGGCGGGCCCCTGCGGCGCACCGTGACGCGAACCTAGGCACCGCGCGCCGCCGAGGTGCTGTTTTCCCCTTTCCAGAGAGTCGGACCTGAAGTCCGACACATGATGTACGGAGGTTTCACATGGCGCTGGGCTACTTGCTGGGCGGAGGCGTGGGCACCGAGCCGCACGGCATCGAGCTGCACCGCGCGTACCCGGTGATGCAGCGGCTGTACGAGCAGATCGCCGAATGGACCGGCCTGACCGTCGGCCAGATCCTGGAGGAGGACCTGCCGGAGCCGCAGGAGCAGCGGCAGAGCGTCGGCTCGATCCGCGAGACGGCGCTCGCCCTCGCCGTGCACGACATCCTCGCGGAGCGGGGCGTACACCCCTCCGTCCTCGGTGGCCTGAGCCTGGGCGCCATGACCAGCAGTTGCCTGGCCGGCGCCCTCACCAGGCAGGAACTGTTCGGACTGCTCTCCAGTGCCGGGCTCTGCCCCGACCCGGACCCGTCCGAGCCGGCGCACGCCCTCGCCATCGCGGCCGTACCCGCGGGCCAGAGCGTCGAGACGTTCGTCGGCGGTGCCGAGGGCGTCCACGTCGCCGGTGACATGGGCGACACCGCCGACGGCGCGCTCCGCATCCACATGCTGGGCGGTCTGCACGATGCCATGGCCACGCTGGCCGGTTCGCTGCCCGAGGGCCTGGTCACCCTGTTGCCGGGCCGGGGCATCGCCCAGCACACCCCGCTGCGCGCCCCGTTCCGGCAGTTCATCGAGCCGTACATCGAGGCCATCGGCTTCCGCGCGCCCAAGCTGCCGGTGATGTCCTGCCTCGACCGCAAGCAGTTGGCCTCCGGCGGGGACGTCAAGGACCTGTTCAAGCGCAACCCGACCACACCGATCAGCCTGCCGTACGTGTATGAGGGTATGCACGGGATTGGCGTGCAGCTTGGTGTGGTGGTCGGCCCGGCGATCCCCGCCGGGCTGTTGCGCATACCCTTCCCCGTGCTCCACGTCGAGCAGCCGGAGCACATCGAGAAGGTTGTCTCCAGCGTGTTCGAGCTGGGCATCGAATACCCCGAGAAGGGGCTCCCGCAGTGCTGAACTCGGGTTTGTCCGCGGCCGACTGCGACAAGCTCGTGGACGGCTGGCTGACCACCGATCTGGACGAGTGGACCCGGCGAGTGGTCCGGCGCCACTTCGACCCGGAGACCGGCAGCCCCTACTGGCTGGAGCGGGTCGCGGAACTGCCGTTCGACCCTCGTGACATCGAACACTACGCGGAGCTCCCCGAGTTCGGCCCGTTCGACCTGGACGTGCTCCGCACGCGTGACCCGCGGGACTTCGTGCCCCTGGCCGTTCCGCGCCCGCTCACCGGCCGGGTGTGGGACTCCGGCGGGACCACGGGCGCGCCGTGCCGCCTCTGCTACACCCCGGAGATGATCGTCCAGCGTGGTGTGTGGCGCCGCTGGTCCTTCCAGACCGAGGGCTTCGAACCGCACCGCACCTGGCTCCAGGCGACGCCCACCGGACCCCACCTGATCGGCAACGGGGTCTGGGAGGCCGGGGACCTGTACCAGTCGGTCGTGTACGCGATCGACATGGATCCCCGCTGGGTGAAGCGGCTGCTGCGCACCGGGCGGATGGCGGTCGCGCGGGACTACACCGAACATCTGCTGGACCAGATCCTGGACGTGCTCGACACCCGCCAGGTGGACTACGTCAACACCACGCCGGCGCTGATGGTGGCGCTCGCCCGCCGGGCCCCCGAGCAGGTCGCCGCGTTGCGGGGCGTCCGGCTGAGCGGCACCCACCTGGTCCCCTCCGTCTACCGGCAGATCGTGAAGGCTCTGGACGGGGGCATCTGCGGTCTCAGCTACGGCAACACGTTCGGCAACGCGGCAGGCCTGCCGGTCGAGCAGGACGGTGAGCTGATGCCGTACCTGCCGAACTTCCCGCAGGTGACGATGGCGGTGGTGGACAAGACCGACCCGAGGACCGTAGTGCCGTACGGCACGGTGGGCAGGGTCCGGCTGACCGTGCTCCACGAGGACCTTTTCCTGCCCAACGTGCTCGAGCGCGACGAGGCGGTGCGGTACGACACGGGTGACCGCTTCCCCACGGACGGTGTGGCCAATGTGCGCCCGTTGGAGACGGCCAGTACCGCGGTCGAGGGGCTGTACTGAGCTGCCGTGCCCGCCCGGCCGGGGCCGTCGCCCCTCAGCGACGGTTCCGGCCGGGCGGGCCGTGGCACGCTTCTTCCGGCCGAGGAGCGGGCGGCGGCCCATGAACGCGTCGATCCGGTGACGGGCGAGCGCGGGCTGCGCCCGCTCTTTCGAAGCGCAGGGGAAGCCCACGGCTGTTCCGCGAGCCGCTCACCCGCGGCTGGGCGCGAAGGGACGGCCCGGACGCGTCCTGCGACAGGTCATCGCCGTGGTGGGAACTTCTGCCGCCGGAGCTCGGTTTCGGTTCCGGGTTGACGTGCTGGCGCCGCATGGCCGAGTGGACCGAGGCTGGTGTGTGGCCTCGACCGCACGAGGTTCTCACAGCCAGGCTGCGGAGCGCCAACGTGCTCACCGACGCCACTGGAGTTCCCTTTGCCGCCACACCGACGGGCGGCAACCGCAACGACGGTTCGGCGGGCCCTTCTGCCGGTTGCGGTGCTCTTGGAGCACCGCAACCGCTTCCGTAGGCTGCCTTCGGTGTTGGTGGCCGAGGGGCTGACGACCAGGGGGCAGTCCGTTCGCGCCCAGCAGGAAGTGCATCCTGAAACCCGGCTCGCCCCGCCCCATGAACAGCCCAACGAACACCTCACCGGGTGGCACGCGGTCGAAGGGCTGCCGTGGTCACCCTCCCGACCGCACGTCATGGATCTGTGCCTTCGGCCCTGGCCGGACGCACGACGCGATCGCCGCACCCCACCAAGGCATCGCCGTCTCCCGGCCTCGGTCGGCGGTACGGCTCGGGAGACCGCCGGCTCAGAGGGACACCGGCGTCTCGGCCTTCGTGAGTGCAACCGCGTCGAGCCGCATCGTGGCCGGTGCGGGCCGCCGTCCGGGAACCAGGTGCAGGCGCTGGACACCGGGGGTGCCGTCCGCAGCCTCGGTCAGTGCCTCGTGGCATTCGCAGGGCTGGTCTTCGAAGCCGGCGAACCGGTACGCGATCTCCATCATGCGGTTTCGGGCGGTGGCCCGGAAGTCGGCGATCAGGTGTACGCCGGACGCGGCGGCCTGATCGACGAGCCAGTTGAGGATGGCCGCGCCGGCGCCGAAGGACACCACCCGGCACGAGGTCGCCAGCAGCTTCAGATGCCATGCCACGGCCGTTCGGTGCAGCAGCACCAGACCCACCGCGCCGTGCGGTCCGAACCGGTCGCCCATGGTGACGACCAGTACCTCGTGCTCGAGGTCGGCCATCAGCCGGCGCAGCGAGGCGTCGTCGTAGTGCACGCCCGTCGCGTTCATCTGGCTCGTGCGCAGCGTCAGTTCCTCGACGCGGGTCAGCTCGTCCTCGGTCGCCCTGTCGATCGACATCCACAGGTCGAGCGAGCGTAGGAAGTCGTCGTCCGGTCCCTTGTACGCCTCGCGCTCGGCGTCCCGGCGGAAACCGGCCTGGTACATCTCACGACGCCGTCGCGAGTCCACGGTGGCGGAGACCGGGCTGAACTCGGGCAGGTCCAGCAGGGCTGACAACTGCTCGGCGTCGTAGCAGCGCACCTCCGGCAGGTGGTACGACACCTCCGCACGCTCGGCCGGCGTGTCGTCGACGAACGCCATGGTGCCGTGGGCGAAGTTGAGCCGTTCGGCGATGGACCGGACCGATTCGGACTTCGGTCCCCAGCCGATGTGCGGGAGGACGAAGTACTCGGCCACGCCCAGTCGCTCCAGCCGCTCCCATGCGAGGTCGTGGTCGTTCTTGCTGCACACCGCCTGCAAGATGCCGCGGCGGTCCAGCTCGGTGATCACATGTTTGGCTTCGTCCGTGATCCGGACGTCGTCGCCGTCCAGCAGGGTGCCCTGCCACAGTGTGTTGTCGAGATCCCAGACGAGGCACTTCACCGTCGTCGGCCGCTCAGTCATTCGCCAGCTCCTCTACGAGTCCGACAGCACGTGCTCGGCCAGCATCACCTGGCACAGCTCGCTGCTGCCCTCGATGATTTCCATCAGCTTGGCGTCCCGGTAAGCGCGGGCGACCAGGCTGCTGTTGTCCGCGCCGGCCGATGCCATGACCTGGACCGCCGCGGCGGCACCCTGCGCGGCCTGCGTGGCACTCACATGCTTGGCCAGGACGGTGGCGGTGACCGCGTCCGGGGCGTTCTCGTCCCAGCGGACGCTCGCGTGCTCACACGCCCGTGTGGCGATCTGCTCGGAAACCAGCAGCTCCGCGAGGTGCCGGCCGACCAGCTGGTGCTCACCGAGCGGCTTGCCGAACTGGCGGCGGGTCCGGGCGTGGGCGCCGGCCGCGGCCAGGCAGCCGCGGAGAATGCCGGCGCACCCCCAGGCGACGGACATCCGGCCGTACGCCAGGACGAGGGTGACCAGCATCGAGAGCGGCATCCCTGCGCCGCCCAGCAACCGGGTGGCCGGTACCCGGACCTCGTCCAGCCGAATGGTGGAGTGTCCGGCGGCCCGGCAGCCCAGCGGATCGGGTACCCGCTCGATGGTGACACCGAGGGTGTCCGCGGGAACCACAACGGCCGCCCCGCCCTCCGCGTACCGCCCGAAGATCACCAGTTCGTCGGCGTAGTGGGCGGCGGTGATCCACACCTTGGTGCCGTTCACCACCACGTCGTCCCCGTCGGGCCGGATGGTGGTGCTCATGGCGGAGATGTCGCTTCCGGCCTCCGCCTCACTGAAGCCGACAGCCGCCAGTCGGCCTCCGACCAGCTCGCCCAGGAGGCCGGTGCGCTGCTCGGCGTCACCAAGCCGCTGAACGGCCCAGGCGGCCATGCCCTGCGAGGTCATCACGCTCCGCAGGGAGCTGCACAGGCTCCCGACGTGTGCGGTGAACTCGCCGTTCTGGGCGCTGCTGAGGCCGAGACCGCCGTACTCCTCGGGAACCTGGGCGCAGAGCAGACCGCGCGCGGACATCCTCCGCAGCAGCTCGTGCGGGATCAGCCCAGTGCGATCCCAGTGGCCTGCCTGGTCACTCACCAGTTCGGTGACCTCGGCGGCGAGCTGGTCAGGCACTGGCATTCCCGCCCAGCCGCGTCACGAGCCCGACCATGGAGTCGACCGTGCGGAAGTTCTCCAGGCGCATGTCGGCGCCGCCGATGGAGATGCCGAACGTCTTCTCCAGGTGGACCACCAGCTCCATGGCGAAGAGCGAGGAGAGCCCGCCGGTCGCGAAGATATCGGCACCGGGATCCCAGCTCGTCTTGGTCTTGGCCTCGACGAAGGTCAAGATGGCCGCCTGGACGTCCGTGGGCTGGTCGGTGGGAACGGTCATGGTGTGCTCTCCTCGTACTCGTAGAAACCCTGGCCGGTTTTCCGGCCGTGGTGGCCGTCGGCGACCTTCTGCAGCAGAAGATCGCAGGGGCGACAGCCCTCATCGCCGGTGCGTTTGAGCAGCACCCAGAGGGAGTCGACAAGGTTGTCGATGCCGATCAGGTCCGCCGTGCGCAGCGGTCCGGTGGGGTGACCCAGGCAGCCCTGCATCAGCGCGTCGACGTCCTCGGCGGACGCCGTGCCCTCCTGGACCACCCGGGCTGCGTCATTGATCATCGGGTGCAGCAGACGGCTCGTGACGAAGCCGGGCGCGTCCCGGACCACCACGGGCTTGCGGCCGACCTCGCGGAGCAGGCCGCGTACCGCCTCCAGGGTCGCCTCACCTGTACGCACGCCACGGATGACCTCGGTGGTGCCGATGAGGGCCGGCGGGTTCATGAAGTGGGTGCCGATCAGGTCGGCGGGGTGCCGTACCGCGTCGGCCAGCTCGTCGATCGGGATCGAGGAGGTGTTGGAGACCAGCGCGGTGGCCGGCGGTACGAGCGTGGAGACATCGGCCAGCACCGCGGTCTTCAGGTCGGCGTTCTCGGTGATCGCCTCGATCACCACCCGTGCGCCGCGGACCGCGGAAAGATCGCCGTGAAGGCTCACCTCGCCTTCCTCGCGCCCCGGCGGCAGGACGCCCATCAGCTGGGCCATGCGCAGTTCCCGCCGGATCCTGCCGGGCGCCTGCGCCAGTTTCTCCGGGTCGTTCTCCACCAGCCGTACCGGCAGGCCGTGGCCCGCCAGCAGCGTGGTGATACCCACGCCCATCACGCCGGCACCGAGAACCGCGATCGGCTCGGTCTTCATCGTAATACCTGCCTCCTGGGCGTGGTGCATACTCGGTGGCCGGGTATGCGGGTAGGTTGCGGGAAAGGGGGCGGGGCGCGAGCGGAGACCCCCGGCCACCCGGCTTCGTGAACTGCGGCACCCTAGCCGCCCCGGTTCGGGCCGGGACGGCGGGAAGTGTTCTCAGGCAGACCGCTTGCGGGCGAGAGTGATGCCATCGGCCATCGGCAGCAGGGACACATCGACCCGCTCGTCGTCTCGCAGGAACGTGTTGAACTCGCGGATCGCGACGGTGTCGGCGTCCTGTGCCTCAGGGTCCACCACCCGCCCGAAGAAGAGTGTGTTGTCCACCACCACGAGACCGCCGGGGCGCAACAGCTCCAGTGACTTCTCGTAGTAGTGCAGGTAACTAGCTTTGTCCGCATCGATGAAGACCAGGTCGAAATGGCCCGCACCGTGTTCCCGGCGCAGCGCGTCGAGGGTTTGCCTAGCATCGCCGATGCGCGACTCTATGCGGTCCTCGACGCCCGCTTCCCGCCAGTACTCGGCTGCTATGCCGGGCCACCGGTCTGTGATGTCACACGTCGTCAGACGGCCTTTGTCCGGCAAGGCGCGAGCCATGCAAAGCGTGCTGTAGCCGGTGAAGGTTCCTATCTCCAGGACGTTGGCCGCACCCGTCAGACGCACCAGGAGGGCGAGCAGCTGTCCCTCCTCCGCGGACACCTGCATCGCCGTGCCCGCGGGCAGTTGCGCGGTGAATGCACGTAGACCGGCGAGGATCGGATCTTCTCGCAGTGAGACCCCACGCACGTAGGCGTGCATGGTGTCGGAGACAGCAAGCTGTTCAGCCATCGTGTATTCCCGTCAGCGTGCGTTCATCATGGGGAGCGGACCGGCCCACCGGGTCGCTCGGTCGTCCCGGCTCCGCGTGCAGCGAACGCGAGGTGACTTGCGATCGTTTTACAACACGCTAATGCACAAGAGCGTTGCTCCAAGCGTAACCGCGGATCGGTCCGAAGGTACCCCAGACGTCCGACCGGTGGCGCCGCAGCGGTGCGAGTGGTCCGAATGCGTCCTTCCCCGTCGCAGCTGACCGACGAGGAGCCGGGAGGACCGTCGCCGCTCGTCACGCTGTGGGCGGGCAAGGCAGTGTACGGCGTCACCGGCGCGATACACATGTGATGCGCCCGTATGCCAGAGTCATCGCGCAGGACAAGGTGCGACGTGACGCGAGGAGTTGGATACACGCATGAGGTAATGCTCTGTCCGCGTACACCGCAGCCGACGGTACGCGCAGGCCCGCTTCCCGCATGCGTCACATGTCGGAGAAGCGTGTGACGCTGGCGGTTTCTCCTGTCCATGGGAGAGCTGTCGCCTCGATGTGTGGCGCGTGAGCGGGAGTGCTGAGACGTGCCGCACTGCCATGGCGGACGCCGATCCACCCGACCGGAAGTCTGCCCCACAAGCGCAGACGGCGTACGACGCGGCGCCGGGTGGCCAGGCCGGTACGCGGCGGTACGGTCGCCGACTTCGAGACTCAGTGAAGGGCCAGGAGCTGATGGCTGGTACGCCGGAATCAACGGATGAGAAGGTTCTCACCTACCTCAAACGCCTGACCTCGGATCTGCGTGGTACCAAGGAGAGGCTGCGTACCGCCGAGGCCAGGGAGCACGAGCCGATCGCCATCATCGGCATGGATGGCCTGCCGACTGCCCGGCGGGCACTTCACCCGCTTGGCCGAGATCCGGTTGAGGCCGCGAGCCGGGGGGAACTGAACAAATCGATCCCGGCTGTGGTGGTCTACCGGTCTTTGCCCCGAGTTACGGGACGGGCGCTGTCACGTTGTTGGGTGTGTGGGTCTCCGATGGCGTGTCGGGGCATGGTGGGCCCTGTGCTCAGTCCATGGTGGAAAGACCGGCGGTGCCTGTGACCTGCTGCCAGATGGCGAAGCGGATGCTCATTTCGGCTCGGTAGTCGGGGGCGGCCATCAGGTGGCGGCGGGGCCGGAAGTGCGGTGGGATACCGCTGAACGCGGACGGGAACCGCTGCGCCCCTCCAGCGGAGCGCCAAGCCCTTCATCGCACGTTCACGCTGCCTGGTGGGCTGGTGGCTGTTCTCCGCCCGGTTGTTCAGCCCCTTGTGCGAGCGGTGCTCGACCGAGGGCATGACCTCGCGGTGAGCGGCGCCGTAGGAGCGGAGCTTGTCCGTGACGACCACCCGCGGCACCGTACGGGTCCTCTTCACCAGACGACGGAAGAATCGCCTGGCCGCGGTCTTGTCCCGCCGGTTCTGCACCAGGATGTCCAGCACCATGCCGTCCTGGTCGACAGCCCGCCAGAGGTACTTCCGCTCACGGTTGATCGTGATGAAGACCTCGTCCAGGTGCCACTTGTCACCAGGCCGGGGCTGGGCGACGCGCTCCCCACGGACGATCCCCCTCCACCATGATCAACCCGAAGATCATCCCACCCGCTCAGCCAACGTGACAGCACCCAATCGGTCGATCCCGGAAAACGGCCACTGCGGGGCGCAGGCCTGCGGCTTCGTGACCGATGGTCTGTTTGCCGTCACCACTACTTTCCGTCACCACCGAATGTGAGACAGGGCCGCTCGTTTGACAGACCCGCCTCGGGCCAAAGACCTCGTCGAACGAATGGGCTTGGTGGCTGCTGACGAGGTGGTAGGCGCCGCTTCGGTGTCGCATGGCGTGAATTGTGTAGTGGAGTCTTCTGCGGGCGTGAGCACCCTCATGTCGCCCAGGACGTAGTGCAGCGGTGCAGGGGCGCGGGTGTGACGGTGAAGAGCAGGCCAACGTCTCACGGTGGCGGTGCTGATCGCGTAGCGGTGGCTGTGGGCACTCGGCATGCGGTCCTTGACGTCGATGGTGACGAGTTCGGCGCCGCGAGCGGCGATGAGGTCGGGGGAACTGCCGAAGAGCGGAGTTGGTGCGGCGCAGCGCGTCTTGAACGGGCGTGGGGCAAGTGCCCTGTCCGCAGGGGGTGCACGGTCCATCCGCGGGCCCGCAGGGCCTGTATGACCCGGTTCTCGTGTCGGTTCCCCGCTTCCTTGCGTTCCGGCCAGTTCGGTACTGCTTCCCTCGGGTAAACCGAAGTCGTGTGAGTGGTGAGAAGTAGAGGCAGTTCGTCCTGCACCTTGTGACGCAAGGACGACCCTGACCAGCGGATCCAGGAAATCCTGCGCTGCCAGGTGTGGGAGCGGTCCGGGCGATTGGAGGACCCGTACCTGGTGATCATCGACACCCAGTCCGTCCGCGTGGCGGCCGGGGCCCCGAAGGAGCCGACGGGGCTGCGGCAGGAGGCTCAGCACCGAGCGCCGGGACCGGTGCCCAGCCGGCCGCCACCGCCAGAGAGGTGACCAGCAGGCCGTCCCGCACCAGCCAGCGTCCCTGCGTGTCGGTGAGCCACGAGGACGGCGGTGCCTGCTCGGGCAGAATCAGGCGGCAGGTGAAGGTGTGCGACTGCGGAGAAACCGTGACCTCCGCCTGCTCGAAGTCGAGCTCGTAGCGGGTTCGCGGGTACCACGCCTTGAAGACGGTCTCCTTGATGCTGAAGAGCAGCCGGTCCCAGCTCACCTCGCCCCTGACCGCCGTTAGGTCGGAGATCCATGCCCGCTCCGCCGGCAGGGAGACGGCTTCCAGGACACCGTCGGGAAGCGGGGCGTTGGGCTCCGCATCGATGCCGACGGCGATCATGTCGACGGCGCATGCGAGCGCCGCGGCCCGGTATCCCTCGCAGTGCGTCATGCTGCCGACCAGGCCTTCCGGCCAGCCCGGTGCCCCCCGGCGGTTCGGCAGCACGGGGGCGGGGGGATAGCCGAGTGCGTGCATTGCGGTACGGGCCAGTGCCCGTACGGTGGTGAACTCGCGGCGGCGCTTCTCCACGGCGGTGGCGACCACGGCGTGCTCCTCGGGGAGGAGGGCGTCTCGTGGAGCGTCCGTGAAGGTGTCATAGGCGATCACGGGCGCGGGGAGCACATCGGCGATCACGACGCCTCCTTCAGCGGGACCCGGCGGAGTCCTGGCGCGCCGGCCGGGCGGCGCCGCCACTCGCGGGGGTAGCCCACCGATACTTCTGTGAATGGCACCCCGTCGTGCCACGTGGTGCGGGGTATGTGCAGGTGACCGTAAACCGCTGCGGTGGCCCGGAAGCGGCGGTGCCAGTCGGCTGTCAGTGTCGTCCCGCACCACTGTGCGAACTCCGGGTGGTAAAGGACCTCGGTGGGATGGCGCAGCAGCGGCCAATGGCTGACGAGGATGGTCGGCAGGCCTGGGTCGCAGGCGGCCAGCCGTCGCTCGGTTTCCGCTGTTCTGGCCCTGCACCAGGCCTCGCGGGTCGGATACGGGTCGGGGTGCAGCAGAAATTCGTCAGTGCAGACGATGCCGGCATCATGCGCCTTGCGCAGAGATTCCTCCTTCGTCGACATACCGGGCATGCGGAACGAGTAGTCGTACAGCACGAACAGTGGAGCGACAATCGCCGGTCCGCCCTCGCCCTTCCACTCAGGATAGGGATCCTCCGGAGTCACCACGTCGATGCTGCGGCAGAATTCGACCAGGTACCGGTAACGCTTTTCCCCCCGCAGTTGCACGGGGTCGCTCGGGTGGGTCCACAACTCGTGGTTGCCCGGAGTCCATATCACCTTGCTGAAACGCCCCGCCAGCTGGGAAAGCGCCCACTCGATGTCCGTGCTGATCTCTGCGACGTCTCCGGCCACGATGAGCCAGTCGTCAGCGGACTGCGGACGAAGTCCTTGCAGGATTCTCCGGTTGTCGGCATGGACGGCGTGCAGATCACTGATGGCGAGCAGTTGGCCGCCGGTCGAGGCAGAGGAGGTATCTGAAGGATGGCTGATCATCGGAACTTCTCTCGTATTGGCTCAGGTCCGGACGCCGGGACGCTGGCACAACGCGTCCTCAGCGCGCGTGGGCTTCCGGAATTACGCCGATCGACCGCCGCAACGCCGCCTGGCCCCGGTCCGCGACCGAATTGGCCGACCGCGCCGTGGCGGTGCGGCAGCTGGGCCGGCTGACATCTCGTGGCGGACGGGTCGCGCGAAAGGGGCACGGTCTGTCCTGACGGCGACCCGGACTTACGTACATGGTGATGAAACCGGACGGCTTCTGCCGCAGGAAGCTGAACGAACCGCGACTGCCGCGACTCGCTCAAAAATGCAAGGACACGAACGTCATGCGCTCAGGCGCATGGCCGCAAGAACGGTCACCATGCCGCCCCGAGAAGCCGCTCAGTCAGCAGAGCGTTGATCTCCTTCTGGTGGTCCGCCAGGTAGAAATGGCCCCCGGAGAACTCGCGGTAGTCGAACGGGCCAGTGGTGTGCGAGCTCCAGAGGCGGGCCTCGTCGGGAGTCACCTGGGGATCCTCGGTTCCCACGAGAACGGTGACGGGACAGCGTACGACGTCACCCTCCGAGCCCCGGTAGGACTCGATCGCCCGGTAGTCGGCACGGATGGCAGGCATGATCATCTGCACCATCTCGTCGTCCTGCAGGAGCTGCTCGTTCGTACCGCTGAGTGCGCGCAACTCGGCCAGGATCCCTTCGTCGGTGCGCAAGTGCACAGCCTCCTGGCGCCGTGTCCCGGGAGCTCTGCGTCCGGACACGAACAGCCGCACCGGGCCGGTGCCGTGGCTCCGCTCCAGCCGCATGGCCACCTCGAACGCGGTGACCGCTCCCATGCTGTGACCGAAGAACGCCATCGGGCGGTCGGCGCACGTGACCAGTGCCGCGTGGATGTGGTCAGCGAGTACGCCGATGTCCTCGACGAATGGTTCGTGACGCCGGTCCTGCCGCCCCGGGTACTGGACCGCGACCACGTCGATCCGCGGTGCCAGGGCCGCGGCGACCGGCATGTAGTAGCTCGCGGCGCCGCCGGCATGAGGGAAGCAGACCAGCTGCACCGCTGCGTCAGGAGCAGGTCGGAACCGGCGCAGCCATGCGCCGGGATCGCTGAGGGGAACGTGAGGGGAGGTGACGGTCACGTCTGTTGGTTCCTTATTCGGCTGGGTGTCAGGTGTGCAGGACCGCGCCACTTCGAACGAGTTGGAAGGCCGACGTCGTGGCGGCGGCAGGACCGGTGAGGCGGAAGGTATGGGAGCGCCTGCATCCGCGGGTAGTGGAACATGAAGAGGTCATGTCCCACCAGTACCGGCCACGGCATCAGTTCTCCGAGAGGCGTCGTCACAGTACTCAAGCGATCCGAGGCGCGTTTTTGCGCAGTGCCATCGACTGTTCCCGGGCGTATGCCTGGGCAAGGTTGGAAAGCAGATATCGTCCGGAGCTGTCCTGTTCGAGAAGGTTGGCGTCCACCAGGCGGTCCAGGGCGTCCTCAGCCTCGATGGAAGAGCATCCGAGCCGCTCGACCAACACAGCGGTGTTCAGGACGCCGGTTTCGAGTGGACCCAGGATCCGTAGGACCAACTTCGCGTGGATGCCATGCCTCGGTGCAGCGCTGAGAGCCTTGTAGCCGGTGTCGAAGCAACTGCGTACCGACAGGTCGCCGACACTCAGTTCGTCCAGCAGCCGGTCGGCTCTCGCCAACCGGTCGGCCATGCCGGCGAGAGGGCGGTACGGACGACTGAGCAGCCTGATGCCGACGATCCGCAGGGCCAGAGGAAGACCACTGCAGAATCGGACGATCTGCCGCGCGGCCGCAAGTTCCGCATCGACACGCGCTCGACCGATGATGGTGGAGAGCAGGCGCAGGGAGCTGTCCTCGACCATGCGTCCGAGAACGAAGGTCCGCGCACCTTCAAGGTCCGCTAGTCGGTTCCGGCTGGTGATGAGTACTCTGCTGCGTGCACCGCCGGGGATGAGCGGGCGTACCTGAGCGGCACTGTGCGCGTCGTCGAGGACGACCAGCAGCTTGCTGTCGGCCACCACCGAGCGGTATACGCCTTCGAGTTCTGCCTCGTCCTGGGGAATAATGGCCTGTGGCACACCGAGGTCGCGCAGAAAGCGAATCAGTAGGTCGGCCGGCCGGACGGGGCGGTCGCTGCTGCCGCCCAGGGAGGCGTAAAGCTGGCCTCGGGTGTACTCCTTGCGGCAGGCGTGCGCCCAGTGCACCGCCAGGGAAGTCTTGCCGACACCGCCGCTGCCGCTGATCACCGTGGTCTTCGCCCGTGGCGGAGCCGTGGGATCGGACAGCACGCTCGCGAGGCCGTCCACGGACAACTGCGGTCCGGTGGACGGGCAGGGGAGGAAGTCGGGAAGCACGGCGGGGAGCTGAGCCGGACGTGGCGGTGACGGGGCGATGCGGGTGACAGGCCCGACTTCCGCCGGTCCTGGCCCTGTGAGCCGTGCGTCCTCCGAGGCCAGGATCTGTTGCTGCATCTGCTGGAGTTCCGTGCCCGGTTCGGTGGCCAGTTCCTCGATCAGCGCGGCCCGGATCTGATGGAACACGTTCAGCGCGTCGGACTGGCGTCCGGAGCGGAACAGCGCCAGCATCAGTTTCGCCGCCAGGCCTTCGTGGAGAGGGTTTTCACGGGTCAGCCGCCACAGCTCGGGAACGAGGTCGGTGTGCCGGCCGAGCTGCATATCCAGGTCCAACCGCCAGCTGAGGGTCTGGAAATACCGCTCTTCGAGGTGCCGTACCTCAATGTCACGCAAGGTGCTCGACTGGACGTCCTGCAGCGGACTCTGCTGCCATATCGACAGCGCGGTGCTCAGTTCCGCTGATGCGCCGGCGAGGTCCCCCGCCATGGCCAGTGCGGACGCGTTCTCGCGATGACTGTCGAACCGGCCGAGGTCGGTCTCCTGATCGTCCACCTCGACCAGGTAACCCGGCGCCCGGGTGACGATCCTCGCGCCGGCCCTCGACCCGAGTGCCTGTCGTAGCCGCATCACGTAAGTACGTATCACCGCCGGGCCACTGCTCGGTGGTGTGTTGTCCCAGACGAAGTCTTCCAGCCGGTCCACTGACACCACCCGATTGGCGTTCAGTAGCAGGGCCGCGAGGATAACCCTTTGCCGCGGCGCAGCCACCGTCACACGGTGTCCGTCGACTTCAACGGTAAGTGACCCAAGCATCCTGAAATACAGCAAGTGTGTTCCCTCGGGGATTCCAACGTCGAGCCAGGACAACCGGACGCGCTTCACAGCCAGCGGGACCGCTTCCTCCCGCCCGCCCGGTTGACCTCTGCTAGTGAAACGTGTCGGAGTGCCAGAAAGTTCATGATGCACACTGGTTCCACCGCTGATGGAGCCTCCCCCTGAGTGGTGCACATGTTGATGCTGGACCCGCTCGATTTGAAGAAAATGTGTTCACCGCCGATGGCGATGAAGGACTACCCGGACGGGCGTTGTCATGCTGTTGGGTTGCGCCTGTTTGATGGTGCGTCGGGGTGTGGTGGACCGCGGCCCTGGGTCTGTGGTCAAGCCGTGGTGGTCCGGCCGGCGGCGCCGGTGATCTGATCCCAGTTCGCGAAGCGGATGGTCGTCTCGGCCCGGTGATCGAGTGTAGTCATCAGGTGGCGGCGGGGCCGGGAGTGAGGTGGGATCCCGCTGAACGCGGACAGGAACCGCTGGGCCCCGCCGGTACCGCGGAACCCCTTCATCGCGCGTTCGCGCTGCCGGGTCGGCTGGTGACTGTTCTCGGCCCGGTTGTTCAGGCCCTTGTGGGCACGGTGCTCGACGCAGGGCATCACCTCCTGGCGGACCGCCCCGCAGGAACGGAGTTTGCCGGTGACCACCACCCTCGGCACCGAACACCTCCTTTTCATCCGGCGGCGGAGGAAACGCCTGGCCGCGGCGGTGCCCCGGCGGTCCCGCAGGAGAACGTCCAGCACCATCCCGCCGGCGTCGACGGCCCGCCACAGGTACTTCCGCTCTCCGCTGACCTTGATGAAGACCTCGCCCAAGTGCCAGGTGCCAGGTGTCACCGGGCCGGGGCCGCCGCAGGCGCAGGCCGCCGGCACAGGCCTGTCCGACCTTCAGACACCAGCGCCGCACGCTCTCGTGGGAGACGACCACACCGCGCTCCAGCATCAGCTCCCCGCCCTCACGGAAACCGAGCGGAAAGCGGACGTACCGCCGCACGCAGCGCGAGATCACCTCGACCGGGTACCAGCGTCCCTGGTACGACGGCGACGTACTGCCCGCGGACGACCCCTCCACCACGACCAACCCGAAGATCACTCCACCCGGTCAGCCAACGTGACAGTGCCCTGGCGGTATCCCTCTCCTCCATGGCGGCCGGGCCCCGTACCACCCTTGCCGGTCGAAAAATTGGGCATTTATAACCTCACTCCCCTCAGTGCCGCAGCGCGAAGTCTATGCATGCCATCAATAACACGCCTAAGCGTTGTCCCGTAACTCGGAGCAGAGGCTGGTAGGTCACCGCAGCCGGATCGACTTATCCGGTTCAGCCCGGGCTCGCGGCCTCAACGGGATCTCGGTCAAGCAGGCCGAACCGGACACCGGCAAGCGGTCCTCGGAGTTGCGGGACAGCCCTTAGTCGGTCTATGCGCGACGATGGGGGGAAATCGATCATCGGAATCGGTGAGTAATTGAATGTGATCCGCGCACTCCCTGTCCAGGCGTGGAGAATCCGCCGGTGAGAGAGTGTAAATGTCTAACTTGACAGTCGGATATTGATCCAGGGATGCGGCCTGATACCTGTTGATGCCGCTGGACTCCATAACTTCACCATCTTGGAGTAATTTTGGATTACAGTGATCTCGAATTGGGCCGGTCGGCCGAGTTCAGGTTACGCGAAGTGGGGCAAGCGTCGACGCTCACCGTGCCCCGATGAGCTACAGGTTTCCGGCTGATCAGCTGCGGGCCCCGGCCGGGCGAGGGCGCTGTCCGGGGTCTGCCCAGCACATCACCGGCAGAGCGCTCACGCTCGGGTAGTTGCTTCCCCCACCAGTACCCGAGGGCGGGCCGATGTCTCGATCGGGGTGCTGACCACACTGCTGTGACCTGCACACTTCAAAATCACCCCTGCGTGAAGTTACCCGGCCGTTCTCCTGGCGAATAAAACTAGATCACCAATCCGCCCGTGGTCCAGCAGGGAGCATCAGTGGTGAAGATTTTCAGCCTGACGACGCATGGCGCGTTTTTCACGGTACGTATGAGGTGCCCAGATGATTTTCTTTGCCATGTAGCAGTACAGTCAATCGAGGCTGATGTCATTGCTCTGGAGACGGCCTCCGCGCTTCAAGGTGTCCAGGATGTCAGTGAATCGCTGGCGTCGGGCTCTGGCCTCGGTTGGCCGAAAGGTTTGGTCGGCGTTGTCACGTTGTCGGGCGGGTGGCGGTCTGGTGGTGTGTCGCGGCATGTGGGCCCGCGGTCCGGGGCTGTAGTCAGGTTGTGGTGGGCTGACCGGCGACGCCGGTGATCTGGTCCCAGATCATGAAATGGTTGGTATCTCGGCTCGGTAGTGCTCTGACCGGGAAGGTTCACCGGGTTGCCGTTCGCGGTGCGGCCTTGCGGGCGGTTGGATGTGACGACATCCAACTTGATGCGTGGAGGTGCGGTGGCAGAGCCGGTCAAGGTCCGCTGGCGGCCGGCTGGACTGCCGGGCTTCGGTCGCGCAGTGGAGGTGACGGCGGCCGTGGCGAGCTCCCCATAGGCGGCCACTTACCGCCCCACTGATGGCCAGGGTTCTCCCCACGTACGGCCAGATATCTCCCCGCTCGCAAGATCCAGATCTCGTTCGGCGAGAGTCGAGCGGGTGAAGAACAGCAGGGAGATCATGGAGATCCTTGAGGCGTACGACCTCACCAGCAGTTACCGTGCCGCGGCAGAGCTGGCCGGGTGCGACCACCACACGGTGGCCCGGTATGTGAAGATGCGGGCCGCCGGCCAGCACCCGGACCGGCGCCGTCACCGGGCCCGGGCGATCGACGGCTATCTGCCGAAGATCGAGGAACTGGTGGTCCGCTCGCAGGGCAAGATCCGCGCGGACGTGGTGCACAAGAGGATCGTCGCGATGGGCTTCACGGGCGGGGAACGCACCACCCGCCGCACCGTGGCCGAGGCAAAGGCCCAGTTCAGGGCCGGTCGGCGGCGGGTTTACCGGCCGTGGGTGACCGAGCCCGGGCTGTGGCTTCAGTACGATTTCGGCGACGGCCCGGTCATCGGCGGGCGCAAGACCACGCTGTGGTGCGCCTGGCTGGCCTGGTCCCGGTTCCGCGTCGTGATCCCGATCTGGGACAAGACGCTGCCGACGATCACCGCGTGTCTGGAGGCCACGTTCCGCCGGATCGGCGGAGTGCCGGCCTACGTGCTCACCGACAACGAAAAGACGGTCACCACCGACCACGTCGCCGGGATCGCGGTCCGCAACCCGGAGATCGTCGAGGTCGCCCGGCACTACGGCACGACGATACGCACCTGTCTGCCGGCGGATCCGGAGACCAAGGGCGGATCCGAGGCGACGGTCCGCATCGCGAAGGCCGACCTGGTGCCGAAGGACGTGAACCTCCGTGAGCACTACAAGACCTTCGGTGAGCTGGAAGCGGCCTGCCGCAGCTTCTGCGATGAGGTCAACTCCCGCACACACAGGGCGAGTCGACGCAAGCCCGCCGAACGCCTGGCGGAAGAACAACAAAGGCTGCACCCGCTGCCGCGCAGCCCGTTCACCGCCGCGTTCGGCACCACCCGGCGGGTCAACTGGGAGTCGACGATCTCGGTCGAGGCGGTGCGTTACTCGGTCCCGCACGAGCTGATCGACACCCGGGTCTGGGCCCGCTTCCACGGTGACGAGCTGATCGTCACCGCGGTCGGCGAGGACGGCTCGGCCCGCGAGGTCGCCCGGCACCGGCGCGGGCAGCCCGGCACCCCGGTCCTGGACGATGCCCACTATCCGCCGCGCGAGAACAAGGAGAGCGACCGCACCCCGAAGGCCACGAGCGCGGAAGAGGCCGCCTTCCTCGCGCTGGGTCCCGGCGCCGCGTCCTGGCTCATCGGGGCCGGCGCGGCCGGTGTCCGCCGCATCAAGGCGAAGATGGCCGAGGCCGTCGCACTGTCAAAGCTGTATTCAGCAGCGGAAGTTGACCGGGCGCTCGGCACCGCCGCGGTCACCGGGCGCTTCGCGGAGAAGGATCTGCTGTCGATCCTCGACTACCAGGCCGTCCACGAGCCGGCCGAGCCGGTCCGCCGCAGCGAGGACCACTCCCTGCGGCCGGGCACCTCCGCCTGGTCCACCTTCGGCATCCCCACCACCATCTCGGATGTCACCGAGTACGACGAAAGCGACCTTGCCTGATGGCCACCCCTCTTCGCACCGTTCCCGGCACCAATGGCGACCCGCTGGCCGAGGCCATCGAGCTGACCCGCCGCCTCAAACTCCCGCACATCCGCAGGTCGTTGACCGACATCATCCCCACTGCCAAGGCCCAGAGGTGGGACCCGGCCGAGGTCGTCCGCGTCCTTCTGGCCGAGGAGGCCGCCGGACGCGACCGGGCGAACCTGCACACCCGCCGCAAGCGGGCCGGGTTCCCCACCGGCAAGACCTTCGGCGACTGGGACGAGGCCAAGCCCTCCATCCCCCGCCCCACCCAGGACGCGTTGAAGACGCTCGAATGGCTCGGCCGCCGGGAGAACTTCTGCATCTGCGGCCCCTCGGGCACGGGCAGGAGGCACTTCACCGAGGCCCTCGGCTAGACCGCCATCGAGGCCGGGCTGACCGTGGCCTGGTTCACCATCGAAGACCTCGGAGCCCTGGTCCGCCGGCACCGCGCGGACGACTCCATCGCCCGGACCCTGGCAAAGATCATCCGCTCCGACCTGATCATCGTCGACGACATCGGGCTCCTGCCCGTCTCCCCAGATGCCGCCGAGGGCTTCTACCGCCTGGTCGACGCCGCCTACGAACGGCGCTCGATCGCCGTCAGCAGCAACCTCCACCCCTCGGGCTTCGACGAGATCATGCCCAAGACGCTCGCCACCGCCACGGTCGACCGGCTCATGCACCACGCCCACATCGTCGTCACCCAGGGTGACAGCTACCGGCTCACCCAGGCCACCAGCGGGCAGGGGGTGAAGCCCTTCAGCTGACCCACACCAACCCGAAGGCGGGGAATTATCTGGCCGCCACCGGGGACGACTCCACGGCCGCCAGCGGGGCGAACTCCTGGCCGCCTACGGGGAGAACCACACGGCCGTTGACAGAAACGGCCTCTGCAGCCTTGTCTCGTCAGTCGGCTTGAAGCTGTTCGGTCCGTGCGCGGGTGGTGGCCAGGTGGTAGGAGTCGGTGCCGGTCTCGATGATCGCGCCGTTGAAGGTCAGACGGTCGACGATGGCCGCGCAGAGCCGGGGATCGGTGAAGGTCTTCGTCCAGCCATCTGGGGCTGGCACTTGTTCCCTCACAAGAGCTGCTGCTGCCACCTGGCCGTATCCCACTCCTGCGGTCCTCGTTGGTTCTCGCGGCAGCACCCCGGTTTTCAAGGTGCTGCCTTGACTGTTCAGGTGCGAGGAAGGTGTGCCGGTGGCCGAGGCGAGACTGCAGGTCATCGCGGGCGGGGCGGTCCCGCAGGAGCGGCTGACGACGGACCCGTGGCGGTTCCAGGCCGCGTGCGTCGATGCGTTCGTCGCCTCGTGGCGGGCTCGTGGGTTCAGCCCGGTGACTATCGACAACGACATCGGCCTGCTGGAGCGGACCCTGTCCGCGTTTGGGCGGCCGGCGTGGGAGGTGACGCCGGAGGACATCGACCGGGTGGTCGGTGACCTTGCGGTGAAGGGCCGGGCGATGTCGACCCGGCGCGAGTATGTGCAGATCTTCAAGGGGTTCCACCGGTTCCTGCAGGCCCGCAAGGCGGCCGAGTTCGAGGCCGCGTTCGGCGTGAGGCTGGTCTGCCGGTCGACGAGTTCAACGCCTCACGCCATGTCGGTGACGACTCGCCAGCCCTGCTGCCGCCGCCGACACCGGAGCGGGTGGCGGAGTTCTTCGACTTCATGAAGCAGCGGATCGCGACCGCGAGGAAGTACGGGCCCGCCGCAAGGGACTATGCGCTGTTTCGGACGCTGTATCACGCCGGGCTCCGCTCGGAGGAGGCATCGCTGCTGGAGAAGCCGGACGTGCACTTCAGCCGCGGCCCGTTCGGCAAGCTCCACGTCCGCTTCGGTAAGGGAGCCCGCACCTCTGGGCCGCGACCGTGCTGGGTGCCCATGCTCGACGGCCTGGACCTGGTGCTGCACTGGTTCCTGGACGACATGCGGCCCAAGTTCCCCGACTCGCCAGTGCTGTTCGCCGACGAGTTTGGTGGCAGCCTGCATCGCGGAACCATCCGCAACCGGCTTCGCTATCTCATGGAGCTCGAAGGACGCCCGAGTGCCGACCGGTTCAGCCCGCATGCCCTGCGGAGGGCCTGCGCGACCCACAACTACGAACGCGGCGTCGACCTGGTGGCCATCCAACAGATGCTGGGGCGCTGGACGGTCAGCTCGACCATGCGCTGTGTCCGGCCCTCCGCGACGTTCATCGAGGACGCCTATCAGCGGGCCGTCGCCGGCACCCTGGCGGAGCTGACCGGGAAGGACACCACGGCATGAAGATCCGATGGCGACTGCGGATGGCCGCCGCCCAGCGCGAGGTGTGGACCGGGACCGAGCTGCGGCGGCTACTGGCCGAGAAGGCCGGCCTGGAGCTGTCCTCCGCCTCGGTGTCCGCGCTGTTCACCAAGGAGCCCTCGCAGGTGAAGATGACCACCCTGGCCGCGTTGTGCACCGCGCTGGAGTGCACCCCCAACGACCTGATCGAGGTCGACACCACCCCCGTCGAGCGACCCGTCGCACCGCCCCGACCCGTCACCGACCTCCCGCAGGCCGCCTCCGCGCGGGGCCGGTCGATGCCGCCCCTGTGACCGGCGGGAACCGAGGTGGGCAAGAAGCAGCGGAGCTGCGTCACCTGCGGGGCCCCGGTCGGCTATCGCGACCGTGAGCACTGCTGCCGGTGCCGGTGCCGGTGCCGGCGTCGGATGCAGGAGCAGGCCGCGAAGGCGGCATGTCCGTCCTGCGGCAAGGATCGCATGCTCCAGCCGAACACCGGCCAGTGCATCACCTGCTCGCGGGTCTGCAACGAGTGCGGCCATCCGGTCCGCGCAGCTCGGAGCAGTCTGTGCCGGGACTGCCGCCGCAAAGCCGAGCGGCTCGCCGCCCAGCGGCCCTGCCCGCGCTGCGGCAAACCGGGCTATCTGCGCGAGGATGAGGTTCCCCCGAGATGCGGGGAATGGTGACAACGGGTCAGATGGGTCTCATGAGAGGAGCCCAGACGATGCCTGCGCCGAGGAAGTACCCGCTGGAGTTGCGAGAGCGTGCGGTGCGGATGTACCGGACTGCTGAGCCGAAGCCCGTGATCCGCCGCATGGCCGAGGAACTCGGTGTGCATCACGAGGCCCTGCGGGGCTGGATCCGGCAGGCCGAGGCCGACGCCGGCGAGCGGGATGACCTGCTCACCACCGAGGAGAGGGAAGAGCTCGCCCAGCTGCGACGCGAGGTGCGGGACCTGCGCCGGGCGAATGAGGTCCTGCGGACGGCCTCGGCTTTTTTCGCCGCGCAGCTCGACCCGACCCGGCCCAGGTAAGAACGCTCCTCGACGAGCACCCGCACCTGGGGGTCGAGCCCGTCCTGCGGGAACTGCACATCCCCTCCTCCACCTACTACCGCTGGCGCCAGGCCGAGAAGGAGCCCTGTGAACGGATCCGCCAGGACACCGAGCTGATCGGACAGATTCGGCAGATCCACCGGGACTCCGGCGGCATCTACGGATCACCCAGGATCCATGCCGTCCTGAAACGCGAGGGTGTCCACGTCGGCCGCAAGCGGGTCGAGCGGCTCATGCGCCAGGCCGGCCTGGCCGGGATCAGCCCGCGGCGGAGCAAGGGCTTCACCCGCCGGGACCCGGACGCCGAAATCGCCCCTGACCTGGTGCAACGTGACTTCACGGCACGCGCACCGAACCGGCTGTGGGTCACCGATCTGACCATGGTCTCCACTCTGGAGGGACCGCTCTGGCTATCGGCGATCCGCGATGCCTTCTCCCGCAGAGTCGTGGCCTGGGAGACCTCTGCCCGCGCGGACGCCGACCTGGTCCTCACCTCCCTGGAGTACGCGCTGGCCAGCCGCGAGGTCGCCCCCGGCGAACTCGTCCACCATGCCGACCACGGCACGCAATATACGTCCATCAAGCTCACAACGCGCCTGGTCAGAGCGGGTATCCAGGCGTCCATGGGCTCAGTCGGCGACTCATACGACAATGCCTTGGCGGAGAACCTGTGGATGCTGGTCAAGACGGAGTGCATCCGCGGCCGCGTCTTCGCGACCAGAGCTGAGGCCAACCTCGCGCTCTTCGAGTACATCGACGGCTTCTACAACCCCCGCCGCATCCAGAAGCGGCTCGGCTACCTCAGCCCCATCGAGTTCGAGGAGAAGCACTACGCCGACCAGGCAGCAGCCGAACAAGTGAACCTGAAACCACGTCAAGCCGCCCTGACCAGCTAGTCAGCCACTCCCGCACAGCGGGGGAACCTCAGGACACCGGATGGTGCGGGTCATGCTCACGCCCGGGTCCGCCGAAGCAGCCGCCGCGAGTCTGCCGCGAGTGCGGCCAGCTGCGACGGCATGCCGGATTGGGGCTGTGCTCGGCCTGCTGGCAACGGCACCCCGACCGCCCCTTCATCCGCGGCGAGTATCTGCGCGACCAGCTCTCCGACCCGCCCGCCTGGCTCGACGACTTCGTCGTCCATGTCGCGGCCCGCTTCTGCGTCGCCCGGGCCTGCGGCCTCGTCACCGACCTGGGCCGGCTTCTGAACGATGGGCACTCCAACTCACCCCAGGTCCTGCTGGAAAGGTCTCGCAGAACTGGCCGGTCGATGGGCTCCTTCGCCCGGGCACTGGAGGACTTCTCCACCCCCCGCGGCCTGGCCCTGCCCACCGACCAGGCCGAACGGCTCGCCGCCGGGCGGCGCCAACGCCGCATCGACGCCCTCCCCGAACCGCTCCGGCCGGCCGTGGCCGCCTTCGACGCCTCCCGCATGCGGGCCCAGGACCGGGCCCGCCGGGCCGGCACCCGCCCCCCGCAGCAACCACACCCTGGAAACCGCCCTGTCCATCCTGCGCGACCTCGCTGCATTCCTCACCGGGCACCGCGGCAAGGACGACTGGGCCCCGGTCGACGTGCACGACATCGAAGCCTTCCTTCGCCACCGTGCCCAAGGCCCGCAAGCGGCGGCTGGTCGTGCTGCGGCAGTTCTTCCGCTTTGCCCGCTCGAAACACATCGTGCTCATCGACCCGGCCCGCACCCTGACGGCGAAGGAACCGAGCGGCTTCCGCGGCCGCACCCTCACCCTCGACCAGCAGCGCGGGTTGTTTCGCCGCTGGACCACCGACGACCTCGTCCACCCGCACGAGGCCCTGCTCGGCATCCTCGCCCTGCTGCACGGTGCCTCCAGCACTGAGGTCCGCATGTTGAAGATCGCTGACGTCGACCCGGCAGCCCAGACAGTCCTGCTCGGCAAGCGGCCTCACCCCGTCCCGCTGGATCCTGCCTCCTGGGCGGTGCTGCAGCGATGTCTAGCCCACCGCGCGGCATGGCCGACGGCCAACCCGCACGTAATGGTCACCAAGGGAACGAAGGCCGGGCGGAGCCCGGCCTCAACTGCCTATCTTTCGCACGTTCTTGACGAATGCGGATACCCGCCCCGCATGATCCGCAGCACCCGCCTCGTCGACCTGGTCAACACCATGGACCCCAAGCTCGTGGCGGCCGCCTTCGGCATGGACCCGCAGGCCACCCTGATCTATCTCACCGACCACGTCGCCCAGGAAGCGCAATTGGCCTCCCGCGCGACAAATCCACTCGCCCGCCCAGATGATCGCCGCTAACGTGCCAGGGTGATGACAGCTGACGACGTACTGTCCATCCTCACCGTGCTGCGGGACGCGGACGTCGACATCTGGATCGGCGGCGGCTGGGGCATCGACGCCCTGGTCGGTGAGCAAACGCGCCACCACCGTGACCTGGACTTGATGCACCGGGAGGACCAGGAACCGGCCGTCGTGGCGGCTCTCGCGGACGCGGGGTTCGTCGAGAACCTCAGCTGGCGTCCTGTGCGGTTTGTCGTCACCGACCCGCTCGGCCGAGAGATCGATCTGCACCCTTTGACCTTTGCCGCAGATGGATCCGCGGTGCAGGCTTCACTCGACCCTGACCGCCCGTTCGTCTATCCCGCCTCGTGCTTCGTCACCGGCACCATCAAGGGGTCCAAAGTCTCCTGCCTGTCGCCTGAGCAGCAGGTCTACTTCCACCAGGACTACGAACCGGCCGATCACGACCGTCACGACATGGCCCAGCTCCGACGAGCATTCGGGATCGCCACCCACTTCTGACCAGTACCGACGGGCACCACCCCGTCGCTTCAAACCCGTGTTGTTTCGGCAGCACCTGGCACGAGTTCGCCGGAACAAGTGCGCTTTGCCGAAGGACTCGTTGGAGGCGATGGCGACGCTGTCTTCTCCTCGCGCTCGGTCAAAACCTGGAACAGCAGTTCGGCGCCGTGGCGGTCGAGTTCCATGTGTCGGGTCGGGGACGAGAGTGGAAGCCCTTGGTCGGGCCGTGGCAGATGAGCCCGGTCGGGGTGGGGATGCCGATGCCGTCGGGGGAGAGGGTGAAGCCGAGCCCGGCGTAGAAGTCCGTCAGCTCCGGCTCGTGCGTGGCGTACAGGACGGCCGCGCCCAGCTTCCCGGCCTGGTGCGAGCGGCCGCCTTCTCCGCTTCGGCCACCAGGGCGCGCGCGACGCCCTGACCGCGCCGCTGCTCGACTACCGCAAGGGAGTCCAGGCAGGCGACCAGACCGGCATGATGTGCAGGGTACTGCGGGCGCCAGTGCCCCCACTGATCAGCCTGAGTCACGACGCCTCCGGTAACTGCGTGACCTTCAGGGCCAGTTCGAGCATGCGCTCCTCCAAGCGGCAGAGGGATCGGGCAGGAGATCACAAACCCGGGGGGCGGTCCGTCGTTGTTACGCAGCGGCGGACTCCTCCATGCGGTCGAAGGGGCTGGGGTAGGCGGCCATCTCTCCAGCCGCCGGATGACGGCACGGGTATCGCTCAGGGCCCAGTGGCCGCCGCGCAGCTTCTGCCAGGTGTAGCTGCCGAAATAGTCGTGCCAGTCGCCGTAGAAGGCGGCGTACTGCTCCATCGCGCACTCCTCCCACTTCTGCGCGTCCATCCAGGCCTGCGCGGCCGCGTGCCGCTGGGGGCCGTAGCCGGGGTGCTTGGTGAAGGCGACCGTGCCCAGGGCCTGATGGTGAAGGTGGAGCTCCCACAGCAGCCGTCCGGTGTCGTAGGCCCGGTTGTAGATCACGATCCGGCGCCCGGCGAGGGCCTCGGTGAGGCGGGGGAGGATCTCGGAGAAGGTGGGCGCGTCCTGCACCATGGCGTCGGTGATGTGGTAAATCGCCGTGGCCTTTGCCGGGGTCGGCTCGCCCGGGTTGAGCAGTACCGTCCCGGACACCGTGGTGACGGCGATCTCCACAATCCGTGACGTCGCGGTCAGGCCGGTGGTCTCGGTGTCCAGGACCGCGTACGCGTCCGGGTTGGCGAGGATCTTCTGTGCCCACGCGATGGTCGGCCCGAGGTCGTCCCATCGGGCGCGGTCGGCCAGCCGCTGCGCCTCCGCGCGCTTGCGTTCGATCTCCTGGTCGCACGGGGTGCAGTGTCAGTCGGCCATGGCCTGCTCGCGCTCGCTCATACCAGGGGCCCGCGGAAGCGCGTAAAACCGGTGAACGGGGCGTCTCATGTCAGATGGTCAGAAGGTGGTTGAACCGGTCGTCATCCCGGCCGTGCCGGCCCGGCCTGAGGAGTACGGCACCGCGACCCGGGCCGCACTCGACCACATCGACCGCCAGGCCGTGCGCACCGTCGCCGACGGCCGCCCGGAGAGCACCCGCCGAAGCTACGCCCAGGACTGGGCGAGCTGGACGAAGTTCTGCGCCGACTCCGGAGTGCCCGTGCTCGCCGTCACCCCGGGCACGCTGGTGATGTTCGTCGAGTGGCTGTGGACCCGGCCCGGCGGGAAGAAGGGAACGTGCACCGCGCCGTCGACCATCGACCGCCGCATCTCCGGCACCGTGGTGACCGCCCGCGCCGAGCACGGCGTGCGGCTGGAGGACGGCGTGCGGCTGGAGGACGGCGTCGCCCGGCTCGCCCACAACCGGCTCAAGCAGTTGGTCAAAGAGATGGAGGCCAGCGGGGAGACCCGCGGCCGGGGCCAGGCCCCGCCGCTGTTGGTCGAGCACCCCGTCCGCATCAGCGCCGCCTGCCCGGACAACCTCAGGGGCATCCGCGACCGCGCCCTGGTGCTCATGCACTTCGTCGTCGCCGGCCGTGAGCACGAACTCGCCTTCAACCGCGTCCGCGACTACGCCGAGACCCCCGGCGGCATCCATGCTGACCTGCGCTTTTCCAAGGTCCGGCCCCGCGTCGCCCCCGTCCCGTACGGCTCCCGGCCCTCGATCTGCCCGGTCCGCGCGTGGCAGGCGTGGAAGGAGGCCGCCTACCTCACCGACCCCGACGGCTGCGCCTGGCGCCGCCTGCACAACCGCTGGCACACCGTCATGGACGGCGGCCTGACGCCGGAGTCCATCGGCGACATTGTCACCCGCGCCGGCGAACGCGCCGGGATCGAGATCCGCTTCACCGGCCACAGCCCCCGCCGCGGACTGGCCACGTCCTCCCGGCTGAAGGGCCACGACCAGATCGTCATCGCCAAACAGGGCGGCTGGGCCGCCCACTCCAAGGTGCTCGCCGGCTACCTCGAAGTCGTCGATCAGGGGGAGGACAACGCCCTGCTCGGCGTGCTGTAGGGCACCGTGTACCGACCTGCACAGGGCCACGCCCCTACCAGGCGGTGGGCAAGACCAACCCGACTGGCACGGACCCTCCAGACGACGGCAACCCTTCCGGGGCGGTCCCGCCAGCCCTACCGAAATCGACCGTGCCGCCGGCGAAGTGCGCGTCCTTGAAGGAGACGTTGCCGCCAGCGAACTGTGTGCGGTTGAAGGTGACGTCGCCGCCAGTGAACTCGGCGCGGTCGAAGGAAGCGTTGCCGCTGGTGAACACCACGCCATCGAAGGAGACGCTGCTGCTGGCAAACCGCGCCCGGTCGAAGGAGACGTGTCCGGTGAACTGCGCATCCTCGAACGAGACGTGGCCGAGGAAGTGCGCACCCTCGAAGTCGCCACCGTCGAGTACCACGCTGGTGAAGTCGAAGCTGTGGTCGCGCCAGGAGTGGGAGTGTTCGACGCCAAGTCGGAGATGATCACGAATGAGACGGATGACGGTATGGCGGACCTGCCGCAGTTCTAGGTAGGAATGACGAGCCAGGGTGTCGCCTGCCGGCAGGTCGCACTCCGCCGTGTGGGGCAGGCGCAGATAGGCGCACAGGACGTCGACGCAGGACTGGCGTAGTGCCCTCGTGGGCGCGTCGTCGGCGAGGTGTGCCAAGGCATGGACGCCGCCAAGGCGGACCGCGGCGGAGGCATCACCTAGCTGGGAAACCGCGACGGTGAACCGCTCACTGTGCAGGCGAGTCGCATCTCGCAACGCCCCGTCCTCGTCGACTCGCTGACGCCGGTAAGCCACGACCAGGGCGACCAGACCGCCGGCCCCGGCGACCACACCGAAAGACAGCTTCACCAGCTCGAAGAGCGTCTTGGAGTCGATGTGCGGTTCGGCCTTGAGCTTCTGGGCATCGAGCAGGTCCCAGCCGGCGTAGAAGACGCTGCTGGCGACTGCCAGCGCGGCGACGAAGGCCAGGGGAAGGACGATCCACACGTGCCACAGACGCAGACCGCGTCGACGCTCCCGGGTGCGGGCAAGAAGAGGAGTCACGACCGGCAGGACGACCCAGCCCTCCCGGCGGTTGCGTTCTGCGCTGCCTGCGGTCCGACACGCCTGCCACCGATCACATATGCGGGACACAGACACTACAAATAACGGTACGAACGAAGGGGCGTGAAGAAGCATCATGGAGCAAACCGGGACGAGCGCGGACGTTCGACACGTCGTGACGCCCACCGTGGTGCTGCTGCCGGCGTCCGCCGGTCCGGTCGCCGGGACCGCCGAGACGTTCACCCCCGACGTGCTCGCCAAGTTCCAGGAGCTGGGGGAGCGCAGCGCGCAGCACGAGAAGAATCTCCGGCCGAAGAACACCTCCGACTCCTACGCCGCCGACTGGAAGCAGTGGGAGCAGTTCTGTGCGCTGCTCGAACTCCCCGTCACCGCCATCACCCCGGGCAGCCTGACCGCGTTCGTGGAGTGGCTGTGGTGGCAGCCCGGTTGGAAGGAAGGCACCTACACCGCGCCCTCGACCATCGACCGCCGCCTGTCCGGCGTCGTCGTCACCGGCCGCACCGGCCACCACCTGGTCCTCGACAAGACCGTGGCCGCCCGCGCCCGCCGGGTACTCAAGGCCAAGGTGAAGGAGATGGAGAAGACGAAGGAGACCCGGGGTCGTGGCCTGGCGCCCGCCCTGCTCGCCGAGCACCTGCGCGCCAGCGTCATCGCCGCGCCGGACAACCGGCTGGGTATCCGGGGCCGCTCCATCGGGCTGACCGCGTTCGCCATCGCCGGGCGCGAGCACGAGGTCGCCTTCCTGCGAGTGCGCGACTTCGTCTAGACCGAGCATGGCATGGAGGTCGACGTGCGGGTCTCGAAGACCAAGCCCAGGAAGGTGAAGGTGCCGTTCGGCTCTCGCCCCGGCAGCTGCCCGGTGCGCGCGTGGCGGGTCTGGAAGGAGTCGGCCGCCCTCACCGACCCGGACGACTTCGCGTACAAGCCGCTGCACAACCGCTGGCACACCGTCATGGAGGGCGGGCTCGACCCGGAGACCATCGGCGACGTCATCACCCGGCTGGGCAAGTGGGCCGAGCTGGACTTCCGGCCCACCGGGCACTCCCCGCGCCGCGGGCTGGCCACCAGCTCCAAGCGCGCCGGCAACGACCGCAAGGTCATCGCCAAGCAAGGCGGATGGGTCGAGAACAGCGCCGCGATGGAGGGCTACTTCGAGGACGGCGACGGCTGGGAGGAGAACGCCCTGGTCAAGGCATTGTAGGGCGAACGGACGCAGACCCGGGCCACGCAGTGCAGCAGGGGCCCCGTCAAATCTGACGGGGCCCCGCGCTTGCCTGGGCTACTTCTTCGGCTGGCTCTGCTTACGCCGCAGCTCACGGATGCGTTCCTGCTCCGCGAACAACCGCCGGTTCTCCTCCACCAGCGACAGCCGCTTTGGCTTGGCCGCCCGTTCCTTCTGCTTCGCCGCCCGGCGTTCCTTCGTGAACGCCTGCGCCTTCTTCTCGCAGTCCGGGTGTACCGGCTTGCCCCGGGCGGGCCCCTGCTCCCGGCTCACCCACACCTTGCCCTTGATCGGGTCGGCGCACATCGCGCACACGGTCGGGCCCCGCCGCCGCGGCGCCGGCATCGTCTTCCGCGCCGCCTTCGCCGCCCGGGTCTCCGTCGATCCGTCGGCCCGGGTCACCGTCACCAGCGACGCCGGCGACACGGTGTAGGAGCGCAGGTCATCCGGAGTCGCCCGGTGCTGCTGCCCCATCCTGCCCCACGGATGGGGATTTTGCTGGTCATGGGCGGAAGCGTAGAGCGCCTCGCGCTCGACCCGTGGCAACGGCGACATGACGGTGGGCGGGACCAACCGGTCCCGCCCACCAGTGCGATAAAGCTCAGCGAAGTTGTGGAGGCTTCCGGGGAGGGGGAACAGCCGGAAGGATCTCCCACAGCGGTCGCCCGCCCCGGGCCCACTGCTCCAGCACCCGCCGGTCGACCAGGTGCAGGCGCTGCTGCCGGGCGAAGTCGCGGGCAGGCGCGGAAATCCTTCCATTGGTCACCATCACGACGACGTCGCCGCCGTGCACCGGCCGACCGGTGCCGTTGAGCGTCTGCAGCTCCGGAGTCCCGACAGCCGAGCCGTCCAGCCCCTTCCTGCGGTGCTTGCACTGGATCACCCACAGTCGGCCGAGCGGATCGTGCCCCTTCACGTCGGCGCCGAGGTCACCCCTGCCGCCGCAGCGCAGCGCGTCGCGGGAGCCGTCCCGGGCCAGCAGGTCACGCACGGCGTTCTCGAAGGCGCTGTGGTGCATGACATCCAGCTGGCCGAGCGAATAGGTCAGGCCCTCGACCCGCAGCTGCGCGGACCGCATCTGGTCAACCTGCCGGTAGATCCAGCCCGCGAGGGCGAGAAGCGCCAGCAGGCCGAGCACGACCAGGACCCACCAGTGTGCCCATATCCACTGTCCGACCTTGACCAGCACCAACCCGACGGCCACGAGCCCACCCAGCGCGACGAGTAGATCGTCGTTGCTCTTGCGCCGCCGCCGACGGGGGCTCACCGGAAGCCCCTCGCCGGCACGGTGTACAGCGTCCCGCGCCCATGCCGGCCGGTGTGATCGACGTCTTCGTATCCCCTGTTCCCGGGCACGTTTCCCCCTCGTCTGCTGCTCCCCGTCGCCTTCATGACAGCACCCGGCACCGACAGTAGGCCCGCCGTCGGGATCACCCGTCTGAAAATCGCTGCCTGCTGCCCAACAGCTGCGCACAGTCGATGAGTTGGCCGCCCTGGATTGTCAGTGCCGGTCGCTACCGTCGAATGCTGCGCCGAGGAACACCCGGCCCCGCCTGGGGGCACTGCCCCCTTTCACCGCCGAGGACCGCCCGTGACCTACGTACGCCCCCACTACCGCCGCGACGGCACTTACGTCAAAGGCCACAACCGCCGCACCCGGCCGCGCACCGCACAGCCCCGTACGGCCCCCCGACGCGCCGCTTCGCGGCCCCGTCCGGTCCCCACCGGACCGACGGCCTACGTCCGTCCCTACTACCGCGCCGACGGCACCCGCGTTCGCGGGCACCACCGGTCCATCAGCCCGCGCACCATCGCCGTGGCCGCGGGCACGGGGGGCGGAGGGCTGATGCTGCTCCTGTTGCTGCTGGCTCTGGCCGGCGGCCCGGGAGCCAGCAGCAAGGCACCGGTCGGCAGTACGCCGTCGCAATCGGCATCGGTGCCGGCCACTCACCACCGGTAGGACTCGCCCCGCACCAGGGCCCGTCAGATGTGACTGGCCCCGCACAGCCAGAGACACAGCACTGGGCCCCGGGCGAATCGCCCGGGGCCCAGTCTGCTGTCTGTCGGGCCGTGGACGTGAGCCCGCCATCGGTGGTGAGCCCGCCCCGGCGGTACGGTGACGTCGATCTGCCGTACTGCGGAGGGGAAACCCAGGTGGGTCTGAAAGGGAAGAGGTTCCTGCTGCTGGCCGTCATCGTGATCGGTGTGCTGATCGGCATGGCCAACCCGCAGCCCGGCCCCTGATCAGGTGCCCGTGCCCCGGTGTCCTGGGGCGGCGCGGACGGCCGCGGAGGGATGGGCGGGGACGTGGTCGGCCGCGTGGAGTGGGCAGCGATGCCGCTGCTGGCGCGCGCCACGCTGGAGGACGAGGTCTGGCTGGTCCGCGGCGCCCGCGAGGTAGTGTCCCTGCCGGCGTGCGTGTTGATGCCCTGCGTGATTCCGGTGACCGGCCGGGTGACGAGCGCTGCAGCCTGACGGCTCGCCGGGTCGTAGGAGTCCCGGCGGGCGGCGGTGATCTCGTCTCCCGTGCGCGGCACCATGCGGAAGATCATCGCGCTGGCGATGATGGCCAGCAAGGATGATGGACAGCCCGGAGACGATCGCCGAGACGCTGTCCTTCGGCCCACCGCCACTCAGCGCGGACGCCAGCCGCAGCACGATGACCACGATGGGTGGCACATCATCGACATGCACCGCAAACGTCGGCGCCGCCCGGAGCTGATGGAGACGGCCGCTTTCGAGGCCGCGCTCGCCGACTACGTGGACGACCCGTACGACACGCTGACCGATGCCATCACCCTGTACGCGGCTGTCAGCGTCCTCAGCGAACGGCAGCGCGACGCGATCCTGCTGCACTACGGCATGGACTTCACCGCCGCTGAAGCCGCCAAAGTGACGGGCAACCAGGAATCCACCGTTCGCTCCCAGCTGCGCACCGGCCGAGAACGCCTCGCCTACATGCTCAAACTCCACTGCCCGGAGCACCCCGACGGGAAGAACCGCTCATGACCGTCCTGCCTGACGACGACCGCACCATCGACGACCTGCTCGCCTCCGCCCGCACCGCAACCGCTACGCCACCTACGACATGGCCGCCGCCGAGGCACGCCTGCGCGCCCGCCAGACCGCCCGCCACCGCCCGCCACGCCAACGCCCCGCCGATGCCGCCCCGCCGTTCTCTCGCCCATTGCGAGTTGTTGCTGCCAAAGGGCATGTCGGGAGGCAATGGCCATTGCCTCGAATGGAATGTTCTGGATGATCCGGGTGAATCGGATGGGTACAGAAAGATCCCGCGGCTGCTGCCGCGTGGGCTGCCCGGTCGCGGTCGGCGGGATGACGACTCCGCCTACGCCGGACAGCTCGTGACCTGGTCGAAGTCCCGGCTGGGCCTGACCTTGCAGACAGTCAGTCGGCCGAAGGACGCCAGTGGGTTCGTCGTCCTGCCGCTGGGTCGTCGAACGCTCCCTCGCCTGGATCATGCACGCCCGCCGGCGCGCACGCGACTACGAACGGCTCATCCAGCACTCGGAATCACTGATCGCCTGGGCGGCGATCACCATCATGACCAGGCGCATCACCCGCCGAAGCTCCCGCAGGAACGGGCAGCCGGCACCCCGCGAACTGGTCCGGGACTGACCGGTTCCAAGGACAGTGTCCTCTCCTTGCCACGATCACTCGCGCATACCGGCTCACGCGGGCGAGTCGAGCATCGCTTTGAGGATGCGTTGCAGCTCGACGCGGTCCTGGGGGGTGACCCTCGCCAACCTGCGGTCGTACTCCGCCGCGAGGGTGGCAAGTGCTCGATCGCGTGCTTTCGTGCCCTCGTCGGTCAGCACGAGCCGGTGACGCCGCAGGTCCGCCTCGTCGATCTCGCGGCGGATGAAGCCCTTGGTGACGAGGTTGCGGACGTAGACCGTCACGCTCGCCTTGGGCAGTAGTAGCGCGGTTGCGATCTCGGCCGGGTACGGCGATGCCTCCACCTCGGCCAGGACGAAGAACTCCTTCGTCTCCAACCCGAGCTCGGCCAGCTCCTCCGTGCAGGCATCCATCACGACTGCCAGCAGCCGCTGGTTCAGCGTCCACAGCTGCGCCCCGTCGACCGACATGCGGCCCTCCGTTTCATGTGCTACAGTTTCGTACTAGTTCCAGATCGTACAAGATGCTGTCTTGTACTGGGCTCCTATGGAACAACAATCTCGCGAAGGAAGCCAGTCATGATCCAGCACCTCACGATCCCGCGCGGCCCCATCAAGCTCGCCGCGAACCTCCACCTGCCCGACAACGCGGACAGCAGCGCACCGCTGCCCGCCGTGGTGCTCTCCACCCCCGGCAGCAGCGTCAAGGAGCAGATCGGCGCCAACTACGCCTCCCGTCTCGCCGCCCACGGCATCGCCGCCCTTGTCCTCGACCCCGCCCACCAGGGCCAGAGCGAGGGCGAGCCCCGCGACCTCGAAGACCCCTACCGCCGAGGCGAGGACATCTCCTACGCCATCGACGCGCTCACCACGACCCCCGGCATCGACCCGCAGCGCATCGGCGTCCTCGGCATCTGCGCCGGTGGCGGCTACGCCGTTCACACCGCCCGCACGGACCACCGCATCAAGGCGGTCGGTACGGTCGTCCCCGTCAACATCGGCAACGCGTTCCGCAGCTTCTCCCCCGACGGTCCGGCCGCAGCACTCGACGCCCTCGCGGACGCACGGACCGAAGAGGCCCGCTCCGGCGAGATGACCCGCGTGAACTGGCTGCCCGACACCCTCGAGGACGCCGCGGCAGCGGGCCTGACCGACATCGACACCACTCAGGCCATCACCTACTACCGCACCGAGCGCGGCGGCAACGAACACTCCACGAACCGGCGCCTCCTGCGCGGCGACTCCCTCCTGCTGGGCTACGACGCCTTCCACCTGGCCGATCAGCTCATGACCCAGCCCCTGCAGGTCATCCTCGCCGGACGCATCGGCAACACCGGCTCCTACGACATGGGCATGCAGCTGTGGAAGCTGGCCCCCAACCCCGTCGACCTCATGGTGATCGACGGCGCCGGCCACTACGAGATGTACGACGAACCCGCATACGTCGACGCCGCCGCCGAACGACTCACCAGCTTCTACGCGAACAACCTGTGACTGCGGGCATGGACGACGCCTCACTGGACCGGCTCAGTACGGGCAAGTATCTGCTGGTCACCAGCTACCGCAGGAACGGCACCCCGGTCGCCACCCCCGTCTGGGTGGTGCGTGACGGCGACGCGCTCGGCGTCTGGACGGCCGCGGACTCCTGGAAGGTCAAGCGGATCCGGGCCCGCGCCGACGTCCTCGTCGGCCCCTGCGATCTACGCGGCAATTCGACGGGCGACCAGGTTCCCGCCACCGCCGAGATCTGCGACGCCGCCACCACGGCCCGCTATCGGCAGCTCATCGCCCGCAAGTACGGCATCATCGGCCGCCTCAGCCTCCTCGGCAGCCGACTGCGCCGAGGTCAGGCCGGAACGCTCGGCATCCGGGTGACGCCGACGCCGTGACGCGCATGCGGAGCGCGGCGAGTGCATACTGGTCGCTCAACGCGCCTAGCCCGGCATGGTCACGGGCGCCGTCAACCTCCGGCGGGCCGGAGCCGCCTCCCGCAGGGGGAGCCGCTGCAGCCCCGGCCCTCGTCCCCGCAGCCGGTTCGCGACGAGGCTCACCTCCGCTTGCCTCACGGCCGCAAGGACCGACCCGCAGAAGGCCCGCACCGGGGGACAACGCGCAGGCCTCCCGCACGTACGCCCCCGCAGACGAGGGCGGAAGTCACCCCTGTCTGCCGTGCTGCTGGTGGGGAACGAGCAGATCCCGCTCGATCCGAGCTGGGTGAGCTGACACCGGCCGAGGTTCCGCAGTGGGGCGGGCTTTTGCGGGGTGTGCCGGAAGGGCTCGCTGCCGCGATGCAACCAGGTCAGGAGGCCCGGCTGCAGTGGCCCGATGGGCAGGAACGCAGGGTGAGGCTGGGCGGAGAGTCGTTGGTGGACGACCAGGTACGCCTGATCGTGGCCTTCCTGGGCGAGGGACCGCCCCGGCCGGGTGATGGACCGAGTCCCTTTGAAGTCCTTAGGTAGGCCGTGACTGCCTCGCTCGTCAGGTGTTGCTGGTGGGGAGGCTCCGGACGGGGCTGCGCTGGGTGCTGGTGTCGGTGCGCCGGCCCAGCTCGGTGCGCAGTTCGTGGATGACCTGGGCATAGACGGCGACGCGTTCGCGGAGCCGGTCGTTGTCCTCCCGCAAGGCTTGAGCGGCGGCTTCGGCGTCGACGGCGCGGGCGTGTAGAGGCTGGAACGCAGGTGGGATGCCGTTCGCTTCGGACTTCCGGCGGACGAATTCTTCTTTGAGGTCAACGTGCTTGTGCGTGAGGACCCAGCGCTTGACACCCGCCTCAGCGGCGAGTTGCAGCGTGGTGAGCGCCCCGGTGGACCGGGTTGGACGGCCGGCGAGGAGCCGTTGGATCGCTGCGGTGATGGCGTCGCGTTCGTCGTCGTGGTCAGTGGCCATCGTGGAGTTCTCCGGTCGAGTCGTGGGCGGCGACGATGCGTTCCAGGCGGTCGAGTTCGTGCTGTTCGCGGGCGTGTCGGAAGGCGGGAGCCAGCGGGTCGTCGACGAGCGGTCGTAGCTGCTCGATCTGGACGAGGACGTGTTCGATGTCACGGTCGGTCCGCGCGATGTTGACGCAGTTCGGGCGGCAGTCGTCGAGGTCTGGGGTGCGGCGGGTGCTGTCTTCCTCGCTGCGCAGGCGGCAGGCTGCCCGCTTGGGGTCCAGGACGCAGGTCATGCCCTTGCCGGGGAAGATCTGCAGGTCGGGGTTGGCGAGCATGGTGGTGGCGTGCCGCTTGGTGCGCAGGACTCGGCCGGCGAAGCGGGTGGCGGCCTGGACGCGGTGGTGGTAGGTCTCGGCTGCTGGGCCGCTGACCTGTTCGCCTTCACGGAGGCGCGGGTGTGCGTCAGCGAGGGCGTCCAGCCGGGCCAGCCAGTCTTCGAAGGCGAGGTCGTCGGGGAAGCCCGAGTCGTAGTTTCCGGCGTAGCCGAGGGTCATCTGGACGCGGAGGTGTCCGTATTGGATGGCGGCGGCAACCAGGCCCCGTGGCCGGCGGACGATGAACCAGGCCAGGGTGCGGCGCAGGCGAGCGGAGTAGATGACCGGGTGGACCGGGTCGGGCGGGATGCGGTCGCTGCGGCCGTGTTCGGTGCAGTAGGCCTCGACCCAGGCCAGGAATTCGGCGATGTCGTGGTTGATCCGGGTCTCCGACCGGGAGCCGCCGACGCGGCTGCGCAGGACGGTCGCGCCGTCGCGGCCGTCGGTGAACAACGTCGCCGGGAACGGCCAGGTACTCGTGTGCAGCCGCTCCAGGACGGCGACGGCGGTGGCGACGGCCTCGGTGACGACCCACGGATCGGCCCGGATCTCACCCTCGGGCATTTTGTCGCCGGCAGCGTCGCGGACACCTTTCCAGTGTCTGCCGCGCAGGGTCACCAGGCCGTGGGCGTGGTCTCGCTCGACGCAGCCGCGTTCAAGACTGAGGACTACTGGCGGAAGGGGGTTATTCCGACCGTGCACTATTCCCCTCCCACCAGTAGTCCTTGATGGGCCTCGGCGGCTTGTCAGGAGACTGAACCGCCCCGGGTTCGGTAGAGATCTCAGATTGTGGGTGTGACCTGTGGTTTCGTGAGTTCCGTGTAGTAGTTGGTCTCGTACTCAACGGGTGGGACGTGGCCTATCTCACCGTGCAGGCGTCGGTGGCAGTACCAGTCGACCCACTCGGCGGTGGCCAGCTCGACCTGGGAGAGTGTCTTCCAGGGTCGCTGTGGCTTGATCAACTCGGTTTTGAACAGGCCGATCGTGCTCTCCATCAGGGCGTTGTCGTAGGCGTCGCCGACGGAGCCGATCGAGGCCGCGATGCCGGCCGCGTCGAGGTGTTCGGCCAGCTTGAAACTGGTGTATTGGCTGCCCGCATCGCTGTGGTGTATCAACTCGCCCCGAATGTGGGGGCGTTCATCGCGGTCGCGCTGCCACAGCGCCATCTCCAGAGCGTCCAGGACGAGCTGGGTCTCCTTCGACGTCGCGGCGGACCAGCCGACGATACGGCGGGAGAAGGTGTCCACGACGAAGGCGACGTAGACCACCCCGGCCCAGGTCGCCACGTGCGTGAAATCCGCGACCCAGCAGCGGTTCGGTGCCGTGGCGACGAAGTCGCGGTCCACCCGGTCCGGTGCCCGCCCGGCTTGCTGGTCCGGGACCGTAGTGATGACCTTCTTGCCGCGGACGGCGCCGGCGATGCCCAGCTCGCGCATCAGCCGCTCCACGGTGCAGCGGGCCACCTCATGACCCTGCCGGTTCAGTTCCCGCCAGATCTTCCGTGCCCCGTAGACACGGTAGTTGTCGGTGTAGACCTGCCGGATCAGCTCCTTGAGTTCCGTGTCCCGCACGGTACGAGCGGACGGGGCGGCCAGTCGTTTCTTGTAGGCGTAGTAGGTGGAAGGGGCGATCTTGCAGTCGTGCTCGGTGAGCGTCCTGCAGATCGGCTCGACCCCGCCGAAGCGGTCCCGGTGCTCGTCGATGAACGCTACGAGCGCAGGTGTGGCCGGTCGAGCTCGGCCGCGAAGAAACTCGCCGCCGCCTTCAGGATCTCGTTCGCCCGCTTCAGCTCGGCGATCTCCTTCTTCAGCGCCTTGAGCTGGACCGATTCCTCCGTCGTCGTCCCCGGCCGTGTCCCCGCGTCGATCTCCTGCTGCTTCAGCCAGTTCCGCAGTGTCTCGCGGGAGCCGATGCCGAGCTTGTCGGTGACCGCCTGCAGGGCGGCCGTCTCGTTCGGGTAGTCGTCGCGCACCTCGGCGACCATGCGCACCGCACGACGGCGGAGCTCAAGCGGGTAACGGGAAGGTCGTGCCATGACTCGATCCTTTCATGAAATCGAGTCTCTATTCGAACCGGGGCGGTTCAGACCGTCGTCGGGGTGTCTCGCAGGGTGACGTTGGCGTGGCTCTCCTGGAAGCTCTGGTCTGAAACGAGGGTCAGCCGGGCCGTGGACTGGAACTCCGGCAGGGTGGCGGAACCGCAGGAGACCATCGTGGTCTTGAGCTTGGCGACGGTCAGGGCGAGCCCTTCGTTGAGGTCGCCTGCGTAGGGGACGTAGCCGTCCACGCCTTCCTCGAAGACCAGCCCCTGACCGCCCTGACCGTAGCGCTGCCAGTTACGGGCCCGGTTCGAGCCCTCACCCCAGTACTCCTTCACGAAGCCGTCGCGGGTAGGCAGTTTCGCGCCGGCCGCTTGGTCGAAGCGCGCGAAATATCGCCCCATCATGACGAAGTCGGCCCCCATCGCCAACGCCAGGGCCACGTGGTAGTCGTGGACCAGGCCGCCGTCGGAGCAGATCGGCACATACTCGCCGGTGCGCTCGCGGAACGCGTCCCGGGCCGTCGCGACGTCCAGCACAGCGCTGGCCTGGCCGCGGCCGATGCCCTTCTGGTCGCGAGTGATGCAGATGGAACCGCCGCCCACACCGACCTTGACGAAGTCCGCCCCCGCCTCGGCGAGGAAGGTGAACGCCTCGCCGTCGACCACGTTGCCGCCGCCGACCGGGATCTCGGGATAGTGCTTCTTCACCCAGGTCAGGGCGTGTGCTTGCCAGTCGCTGTAGCCGTCGGACGAGTCGAAGCACAGCGCGTCCGCGCCCGCCTCCACCAGGGCCGGGATGCGCTCCTGGTAGTCATGGGTGTTGACGCCCGCGCCCACGCGCAGGCGCTTGGCGGCGTCCACGACCTGGTTCGGGAATCGCTTGTTGTCCGTGTAGTCGGATCGGAACACCAGATACTGCAGGTTGCCCTCGCCGTTCAGCACGGGGAGGCAGTCCAGCCGTTCGTCCCACAGCCGGGCGTTGGCCTCGGAAAGCGTGGTGTCAGGCCCTGCATGGGGCAAGTCGGCGATGGCGGTCATCCGCCCGCTGACCGGTTCGGCCAGGTCGTGGCGTTGCGGGTGGAAGTCGCGGGAGGTCACCAGACCGAGCAGCCGTCCGGTGGCGGTCCCGTCGTGGGTGACCGCGGCGGTGCTGTGACCTGTGCGGCGCATGATGTCGACCAGGAGACCCAGGCTGTCGTCAGGCCGGACGTTTGTATCGCTGGTGACGAATCCGGCCTTGAAGTTCTTCACTTGGCAGACCGCTGCAACCTGGTCCTGGATCGACTGGTTGTGGTGCAGGAAGCTCAGACCGCCGTTGCGAGCGAGCGCGATCGCGAGTTCCGGTGTGCTGACAGCCTGCATGATCGCGGACGTGAACGGGGAGTGCAGCTCGATCGCCGACGGCTCGCCCACGATATGCCGCACCAGGGGCGTGCGCAGCTCGACCGTCGCGGGCGAGCAGTCGGTCCGGGTCCGGTTGGGCAAGAGCAGAAACTCGTTGAACGTCCGTGAGACCCCGGCGATGATCTGTGCCACTCGTTCCTCCTGACCCGTCGGCCGGGGCCCGACTGCCCCGCCGTGAAGATCCCGCCCGTGTCCCAGGGCCGGGGCAGGCAGGGGTCGGCAAGGCAGCCGTGGAGGTGCCACAAACTGCGGCAAAACCCTGACCGGCCCGTGGATCGAACGGGTGCGGTCATGACCTGGCACCTTATCGATTGGCCAGCCGCAGCACGAATCGTTCCCCTCATCGGCACTCGCCACCAGGCGGTTCCTTCAGGTCCTCGGCCCGGGCAGCGAGGTACTCGGCCCAGTCGCGTCGGGCGTAGGCGACCCAGCGGAGTGCGGTGTGGCGGTGCATCCCGGTCACGTCGGCGAGGATCGGGCTGGGGAGATCAGCAGCAAGGGCGGCCAGCGCCGCGTTGCGGGCGGTGCGGACTGCGATGCCGTGCCGGTTGAGCTTCTGGGTCATGCCGTGCGTCGAAATCGGCTTGCCCGGGACCATGCCCGGGAAGAGCCACTGGGGGCCGGGGTGGACTCGCGAGGGCACTGTCACGTTGACTGACCGGGTGGGATGATCTTCTGGTTGGTCATGCCGGGAGGGGTCGTCCGTGGGCAGCGCGCCGCCGTCGTACAAGGGGCACCGGTACCCGGTCGAGGTGATCGCGCACTGCGTGTGGCTGTACTTTCGCTTCCCGCTCAGCTTTCGCGGGGTCGGGGAACTGATGCTGGAGCGCGGCGTGCTTGTCTCCTATGAGACGGTCCGCCGCTGGTGCGCCAAGTTCGGGCAGACCTACGCCAACGGCCTGCGTCGCCGGCTGCCCCGCCCCGGGGACAAATGGCACCTGGATGAGGTCTTCATGAAGATCAACGCAGAGCGGAAGTACCTGTGGCGGGCCGTGGACGCCGACGGCACCGTCTTGGACACCCTCGTACAGAGCCGACGGGACACCGCTGCGGCCCGGCGCTTCTTCCGCAGGCTGCTGAAGAAGACCCATACGGTGCCCAGGGTGGCCGTCACCGACAAGCTGCGCTCCTGCAGCGCGGCCCACCGCGAGGTCATGCCCTCCGTTGAACACCCCTCGCACAAGGGCCTGAACAACCGGGCAGAGAACAGTCATCAGCCGACAAGGCAGCGTGAACGCGCGATGAAAGGCTTCCGCAGTACCGGTGGGGCCCAACGGTTCCTGGCTGCCTTCAGCGGCATCTCACCGCACTTCCGGCCCCACCGCCACCTGATGACCGCTCCCGGCTACCGAGCCGAGACGACCATCCGCTTTGCAATCTGGGACCAGGCCACCAGCGCCGCCGGGACCTGAACACCGCTTCGAAACCCGGCCCCGCCCCATGCCTCACGCGCTGTCAGAAAACCACTCAATAACGTGACAGTGCCGGACTGGATGCTCGTCAGCGGCGCGTAGGAGGCAGCCAGGCCTACCGCCTCCGTCGCCATGCCCGCCCCCGGCTCCGCCTGCGCAGCCAGATCCCGCAGCCGTCGCAGGCCATTCCCGCATCTGGTCCGTCGCGGCAGCGCAGCGGCATCACGCAAACAGTGAGTGATCATACTGCTGTACGCGAACTCAGGTATCACGCCAGTTCAGATTTCGCGATGGACAAGGCCCACTGCGTCAGACTTTCACTTACCGATTCAACCATACGTTCTGTAGTGCAGTTGCCATGCGCATCCACATGGATGTGCATAAATTCACCTATACCCCCTGGCGTAAGGTCCCAAAATTCCACCACCCAGCCGTCACTTCCCACCTTTCCATCACTAAGCACGGAAACGTCAATTAGCATGCCGTCGCGATTATAGGATGCCATCCTTAATTCCTTTTCAGTAAACTATACGCGGCGCCCCAGTCATGGGGCGCCGCGTATATCGGGAGTCCTTAGCTCCTAAAGGAATGCAGGAGCCATTCTCCAGCCCCTCCAGGTTGCCTGAACTGCACTCCACCCCAGGGAAGATGATACTCGATGATATTATCCCCAGTTCTATTTGTGTACCGCTGCACTGCCGCTTTCGGGTCTCCAATTATCTCTGCAAGCTTAGTACTCCAGCAGCGGTTCGTGGCCTGAGGTGCGTTTTCGGTAGTGGCAGCGGCGGGCGATGGCCTGGCGGTGTCTTCTCCAGGCGGACCAGTTCAGTGCGTGGGTGATGGGATCGCGGTCGGCTCGTGGGTGGGGCAGGAGAGTGTCCAGGAGCCGCCGGATCTCTGCCACGGTGAGCGGGACGGTGGCTGATCCGTTTCTGCAGCCCCCTTTGCCTCCCCGCCGGCCTGGGCTTGTGCTGCGAGTGCGGCCAAGACGGCGTGGGCGAGCATGGCCAGGGTGATGTGCCGATACCAGCCGACATAGCGGCGGACTTCGTACTCGTCCAGGCCGCACTCGTTCTTCGCGGCCTGGAAGCACTCCTCGATCGCCCAGCGGGAGCCGGCGATGCGGACCAGCTCGGCGATCTCGACACCCACGGGTGCGTAGGCCAGGTAGTAGGCCACATCTTCGGGGTCGGACAGGCTGCGGCGGGCCATCACCCACCGGTGATGGGTCGGCGGATCCGGATCGAAGATGATGTTGGCGGGCAACTTGGCCCCGGCCCAGTCGTAGATCCGCGGGCCCTTCGCCCCATCGCCGCAGGACAGCCGCTGCCAGGCATCATCGGGTGCTTCATCGATGAGATGGTCGATGCGCCAGATGCCGGCCAGGGACTTGATCTGCTGGGACTTGGGCACCGCCACCACGTAGCCGACGCCCGTCTGCTCGAGCAGGCGGCGGAAGTGCCAGTCCTGCCCGTAGGCCTCATCCGCGGTCACCCACGACGCCGGCAGGCCGGCGGCCAGGCAGCGGCGGACGATGTCCCGGGCCAGTTCCCCCTTGGTCGCAAAGCCTCGCCCGTCGGGGATCTTGGCCGCCCGGCAGCGGTCACGGTCGGACGTCCAGGCTTTGGGCAGGTAGAGCTCCCGGTCCACCAAGGCCCGGCCTGAGCTGGTGGCGTAGGCGGCGAACACGCCGATCTGACAGTTGTCGATTTTTCCTGAGGTGCCGGTGTACTGCCGACTGACCCCGGCTGAGGTGGTGCCCTTCTTGATGAATCCCGTGTCGTCGATGATCAGCACACCGCCCGGTCCGAGCCGTTCGGCGACGTAGGCACGGACGTCGTCACGCAGGGCGTCCGCGTCCCAGACACTGCTGTTCAGCAGCCGCTGAAAGCCGTCCGGAGTGCGGTGACCTGCCCATTCCGCAAGCTGCCAGCCGTTCTTGCGTGTCGCCCGCCCCAGCAGACCACGGACGTAGTCCCGCATCCGCCACCGCAGATCCGCCCGAGTGAACCTGCCCGCCACCCGAGCGAACACCAACTCCAACTCGCCGGCCCAGCAAGCGGCTTCACTCATCCCCTCCATACCAGGACAACGACAACCACCAGCTCAGGACACGAACCGCTGCTGGAGTATTAGAGCTTGTCTCACGTGGCGATCTTTGCGAGTTTCTTGTAGCAGGTCAGGACCGCTGCGAGCCCGAGGAAGGCCAGGAAGTGGCTGCCTTTGCGCTCGTAGCGGACGGTCAGGCGGCGGTAGCCGAAGAGCCAGGAGATCGTCCGTTCGATCTTCCAGCGGTGCCGGCCGAGACGCTCGCCGGACTCGATGCCGGGTCGGGCGATGCGCGGGACGATGCCCCGTTCACGCAGCCACCTCAGCCTCTCGGCGGAGTGGTACGCCTTGTCCGCGCGAAGCCTGCCGGGGCTGCGTCTGCGAGGGCCGCGCCGGGAACGGACGGCGGGGATGCCCAGCACCAGCGGCAGGAGTGCCTGGCTGTCATGGACGTTCGCCCCCGAGACGCCAAGGGCGAGAGGGAGGCCCTGGGCGTCGGACAGGACGTGGAGCTTGCTGCCCTTCTTGCCCCGGTCGACCGGATTGCGCCCGGTCAGCGATCCCCCTTTTTCGCCCGGACGGAGGCGGCGTCCACGATCACCGAGGTCCAGTCCACCTCGCCGCGGGCGCCGAGTTCGTCCAGGACGGCCTGGTGCAGCCGCCGCCACAGCCCGTCCTTGGTCCATGCGGAGAACCGGCGGTGGGCGGTGGCCGGTGAGACGCCGAACGTCTCCGGCAGATGCCGCCAGACGCAGCCGCTGGTCAGCACGTACACCACGGCCGTGAACACCGCTCGCTCATCCACCGGGGCCGTGCCTCCGCCTTGCGGACGGGAAGCGAACGAAGGCAGCAACGGTGCCACGAGCGACCAGAGTTCGTCAGGAACCAACCGCTGCGACAAACCAACACCCATGGCACGGCATCATGCCGCATCAACCTCACACCACGTGAGACACCCTCTTAGTCATCAGGCGGCACCTGCCAGCCCACGCGCTGCCGAGTGCAGGGCGGCGTTCTCCAGGGGAGCTGGCGGGGTTGGCACGTCCTGCGGTGCCGGTTCAGATCCGGCCCGTTCGGGGAGATCGGCGACGGCAGCGGTTAACGCGTCCTTGGACCGGCGCAGCCACAGGACGGGTATGCGAAGCGGGGACCGGGCCGCCGCGCACTGCTCCCCGGCCAGCCACGGCGACCGCGAGCCGGCGGCGGTCCTGTCCACCGCGACCCGCGTGTCCACCCCGTGCCCCACGCAGCCCGCGACAGCCTTCCACGTCAGCACATCGGCCACCGCCTCCGTCATCGTCACTGCGCCAACCCGGGTTAACCGGAGGTCTGCCTCGTGGCTCGACGCCACCGCGTGATTGGGCAATCGCCCGTCCGGATCACGTCCCGCACCGGTCTCGCCGCAGCGCCGCTCGATGCCCAGAACCAGGAGAGAGTCCACGCCCCTCCTTATAGCCATGAATTTTTTGTTGCGAGTAGTGTGCAATAAAGCTCCGTGGGCGTGCACCCAGCGCACAAGGCTGGAGGAGTCACAGGTGCGGGCAGCGATCCGTGCCGCCATCCCAGACCGGATGTGGGGTGCTGTTCTGCCTGACAGCGTCCGTCCCATGGACAGCACCCCCCATCCACTTCCATCGGTCGGGTGTCCAGGACTGGGTGGCCGGCCTAGCTCTGAACACCAGCGGCGTCGTCGGCCTGTTCTTCGCTGCCCAAGCCGTCGCCCTGCTGGTGTGGAAGTCCCGCAGGGGCGAGGAGAAGCGGACTGCGGGCTGGTCCATTGGGTGCCGGCGGAGCAGGCTGCCGAGCAGGGCGGCTTGTGGCGCCGCCCGCGGTAAAGGAACCGCCACGCTCCCTGCCTGTCAGGTGCTGCAGTGAGTGCACCGCCCGTAGATGAGAAGCACCCCATCAGGGTTGGGCCGCAGACCCCTCAGCTCCTGGATCCTGCCCACCGCCTCGGTCAAATGCCGACTCGACAGGCCTGCGACGCTGCCGCACTCTCGGCACACGGTGTGGTGGTGCGGTTCTCCGGTGATGCCGTAGCGCGCCGGGCCCGGACCGTGCACCGCGTGGATGAGGCCCACGGCTGTCAGTGCGTCCAACGCGCGATAGACGGTGGTGGTGTTCACGGCATGCCCGGACCGAGCCAGTTCCTCGCAGGCTTCGGCCGGGGAGAGATGGCGTTCGGAAGCGGACAGCAGGGTCAGTAAACGGACTCGGCCCGCAGTGCAGCGCAACCCGCGCCGCTTCAGCCGCACGTGGGCATCCGACCCTGTCGCTGCGTCATGTGCCGACCGCTGGACAGCCCTCACGGCTTCCGCCCTTTCCCATGACCGTGCCATACGGCGAGGTTTTGGTTCCAACTGCCCCGGCACGGCCCCGAGTCCTAGGTCCAATGCCTGATCAGCAGTCATACTTCTTGCTGATAGTGTGCATCTGCACATCATTCGCAATTATGTCGGAGGACGTTGGACATGCCGGTGTACACGCTCCCGGAACTTCCGTACGACTACTCGGCGCTCGCTCCGGTCATCAGCCCTGAGATCATCGAGCTGCACCACGACAAGCACCACGCGGCGTATGTGAAGGGCGCCAACGACACGCTGGAGCAGCTGGCGGAGGCACGGGACAAGGAGACCTGGGGCTCGATCAACGGCCTGGAGAAGAACCTGGCCTTCCACCTGTCCGGCCACATCCTGCACTCGATCTACTGGCAGAACATGACCGGCCCGAAGGAGGGCGGCGGCGAGCCGCTGGCCGCCGACGGCGTGGGCGACCTCGCGGATGCGATCACCGAGTCCTTCGGCTCCTTCGCCGGCTTCAAGGCCCAGCTCACCAAAGCCGCCGCCACCACCCAGGGCTCCGGCTGGGGCGTTCTTGCCTACGAGCCCGTCAGCGGCCGGCTGATCGTCGAGCAGGTCTACGACCACCAGGGCAACGTCGGCCAGGGCTCCACCCCGATCCTCGTCTTCGACGCCTGGGAGCACGCCTTCTACCTGCAGTACAAGAACCAGAAGGTCGACTTCATCGACGCCATGTGGGCCGTCGTCAACTGGCAGGACGTGGCCCGGCGCTACGCCGCCGCCAAGGAGCGCGGCGACAGCCTGCTGCTTGCCCCGTGACGCCGTAGCAGCGCCGCACAGACGTCCTGCTCGTGATCGTCTTCTCACCCTTCACGTAGCAGGCGGTACGACGGACGGCTCCCGCAGGCCGGATGCCTGCGGGAGCTTTCCTATGCCCGACGGGGCCCGGCCGGTGACCTCGTTCCAGTGCAGGACGCGGCCACACCAGCGGTGCAGGAGGGCGTGGTCGTGGCCCACGGCGAGCAGACCGGCACCGGTGGCTGCGCGGTAGTCCTCGACGGCCGCCACCAGGGCGGCCGTGGTGGAGGCATCTAGCATCGCGGTCATCTCGTCGCAGATCAGCCAGCGCGGGCGCAGGACCAGGGCGCGGGCGAGGCAGGCGCGCTGGAGCTGGCCGTCGCTGACCTCGTGGGGGCGGCGGTCCAGGAGGTCGGGGGTGAGGCCGACGGCCGGGGCCAGTTCGGTGATGCGGTCCGGTACTTCGTCGCGGCGGCCGGTTGCGCGCAGGGGCTCGGCGATCAGGTCGGTGAGCCGCAGCCGGGGGTCGGCGGACAGCCGGGGCTGCTGGAAGACGACGCCGATGGCGGTGCGCAGGTCACGGGGTGCGCGGTGCCGCCAGCGCCGTACGGGCTTGCCGTCCAGGACAAGGGTGCCCGACTCGGGGCGGTGCAGCAGGGCTGCGACGCGGGCGAGGGTTGATTTGCCGCAGCCGCTGGGGCCGAGCAGGCCGACGGCCTCACCGGGTGCGACGGTCAGGGAGGCGTCGCGGACGACGGGGGCTTTCCTGTCGTATCCGGCGGTGATGGCGTGCAGTTCAAGCACTGAGGTCCTCCGGTACGTGCGGGTGGTGGCAGGCGATGCCGCCGGCCGTCGGCGGGAGGGCGGCGCAGGCGTCGGTGGCCTGCTCGCAGCGCGGGGCGAAGGCGCACCCGTCAGGAAGGTCGCCGAGTTCGGGCGGCATACCGGGAATCGGAAGGAAGGCGCGCTCGGGCAGGGCCTGGAGAAGGCCCCTGCTGTAGGGGTGGCGGGGGCCGTGAGGGCCGAAGAAGACGTCCGCGTCGGCGAGTTCGACGATCCGGCCCGCGTACATCACGGCCACGCGGTCGGCGATGCGTTCGGCGGCGGCCAGGTCATGGGTGATCACCAGCAGGGCCCGGTCGCCGTCGTCGACGTGGCGTCGCAGTTCGTCCACCGTGTGGTCCACCAGGTCGCGGTCGAGGCCGGTCGTGGGTTCGTCGGCGAGCAGCAGGGGCGCGTCGCCGACGAGGGCGAGGGCGGTGGCGGCGCGCTGGGCCAAGCCGCCGGAGAGCTGGTGCGGGTGGCCGTCGAGGTGGTCGGCGGGGAAGGCGGCGCGTTCGGCAGCGCTCTCGGCTGCCGAACGGACGGCTGCACGCCCTCGTGCGTCGGTCAGCGCGCCGACCGTCTCCTCCAGCTGGGAGCGCACCGTGCGCACCGGCGTCAGATGCGCGGCGGGGCTCTGCGGGATGAGCCCGATCAGGCGGCCCCGCACCGTCCGCGTGAGAGTTCGTTCGTCGGCCGCGAGCAGGTCCAGCTCGCCTAGGCGCGCCTGGCCCGCACTCTGGGCGTTGGCGGGGAGCAGCCCGAGCAGGGCGGAGGCGAGAACCGACTTGCCGCAGCCGCTCTCGCCGATCAGGGCGAGACACTCGCCGGCCGCCACGTCGAAGTGGGCGTCGGTGACGGCGGCGATCCGGCGGCCACCGGGCATGAGGAAGCGCACGGACAGCCCGCGCACCGAGAGAACGGGAGGTCGGTCGGTGACCGTCACAGCATCAGCTCCGATCGGCGGCGCGGGTTGATCCGCTCCCGCCAGGCTCCGGCGAGACCGGCGATGGCGAGCGTGGGGACGATGATGAACAGCCCCGGGAAGAGGGTCGGCCACCACTGCCCTGCGAGCAGAGATCCCCTGGCGTCCTGGATGAGGTTGCCGAGGCTGGCCATGTGGGTGGGCAGACCGAGCCCGAGGAAGGACAGGGCGGATTCGTGCCACATGGCGTGCGGCACCATCAGCACGGCGGCCAGCGCCGCCTGCGGCAGCACCGCGGGCAGCAGATGCCGTACCGCCACCCGCCACCGGGACGCGCCCCCGGAGACGGCGGCGTCGATGTAGGGGCACGAGCGCAGCGACAGCACCTCGGCGCGCACGATCCGGGCGGTGGACAGCCAGTGGGTGAGCGCGACCGAGACCACCACCGGCCAGAGCCCGGGCCGGAACATGGCCACGATGAAGATGCCCAGCAGCAGGTGCGGCACGGAGGCGACCGTGTCGACCACCCGCATGACGCCCCGGTCGACCCAGCCGCCCAGTGCTCCGGCGGTCGCCCCGACGGCCGTGCCGATCACGGTGGCCGTCAGGGCGGCTGCGACGCCCACGAGCAGGGAGACTCTCAGGCCGTAGACGCAGCGCAGCAGCAGGTCCCGTCCGAGGTCGTCGGTGCCGAAGGGGTGCGACCAGCTGGGGGGCAGCAACTTCGCGCCCAGATCGACGGCTTGCTGGTCGAGTTGCACCAGCGGCGGGACGAGGAGGACGGCGACGACGATGACGCCGGTCAGGGCCACCGAGACGCGCACCCGCACGGTCCTGGTGGAGCGGCGGTTCGTGCCGTGCGACCGCCAGGCGGGCTCGGCCGCAGGTTCACATGTCACTGAACTTCACCCTCGGGTCGAAGAGGCCGTAGAGCAGGTCGGCAAAAAGGTTTCCGACGAGCACCGCGGCGGTGGCCAGGGTCGTCAGGGCGGCGAGCAGCGGGAAATCGACGGCGGTGGCCGCCTGAACGGTGGCCGCCGCGATGCCGGGCCAGCTGAAGACGCTCTCCACCAGCAGGGCGCCGGTGATGAGTTCGGGCACCCGGGAGCCGACCAGCGTGAAAACCGGCAGCAGCCCGGAGCGCAGGGCGTGGCCGAGCAGCACGGTGCGCTCGCTCAACCCCCTGGCCCGCGCGCCGCGTACGGGATCCTCAGCGAGCGCGTCACCGACGCCCTGACGGACGTACAAGGTGAACCAGGGCAGCTGGGAGACTGCGAGCACCCCGGCCGGCAGCACGAGATGACTTGCCACCTCGGAGGGCGTGACCTGCTCGCTCGCGGTGTCGGTGAGACCGCCGGCCGGGAGTACGCCCAGCTGGAGGGCGAACAGCCAGACGGCCAGCAGGGCGAGCCAAAAGACGGGCGCCGCCTCCAGCGAGTACGCCACGGAAGTGATCAACCGGTCGAGGACGGAACCGGGGCGGCGGGCCGCCAGCACCCCGAGCACCGTGCCCGCAAGCACCGCCACCACGAACGCGACCGCGCACAACAGGCTCGACCAGACCAGGCGTTCGCCGATGACCTGGGCGACCGGCTGCCGCATCACGCTGGACTGACCGAGGTCACCGCCGAGCGCGGCAGTCAGCCAGTGCCACCAGCGGGAGGTGAACGGCTGGTCCACGCCCAGGTTCTCCCGCAGCCGCTCCAGAGTTTCAGCGTCGGCGCCGAGGGCGGCCGTGCCGGCGTACGCCTTGACCGGATCGAAAGGGGAGGCCGCGGCGATCGCGAAGACGCCGAAGGTCACGACGAGGAGGACGGGGGCGGCGAACAGCAGCCGCCGCCCCGTCAGCCGTGCCATCGCTCCCCAAGGGAGTCGGTTCACTTCTTCGGCTGCCAGGCTTCGAGGTTCCACCACGGACCGGAGGCGAAGCCGTGCTCGTGCGGCTCGACCTGCGTGCTCAACCCCGTCCAGCGGTCGGCGAGGACGTAGACATGGTCGATGTGGGTGAGGAAGGTGTAGCCGGGGTTCTTCACCAGCTCCTGCTGCAGGGTGTCGTACGCAGCCTTGCGGGTCGCCTGGTCCGAGCTGCGCCGGCCGGTGTCGAGTGCCTTGTCCACGATCGCATCGTTGTAGCGGCCCATGTTGTTGAAGCCGTCGCCGGCGAGGGAGGAGTGCAGCAGGGTGTACAGGCCGTAGTCGGGGTCACCGTTGCTGCCGAAGCCGGCCAGGACCGCGTCGTTCTTCATCCGCGGCTCGATGACCTCCCAGGTGCCCGTCTCCACCTTCACCTCGATGCCGGCCTTCTTGGCGTCGGAGGCGTAGGCGAGGGCGTGGTCCTGGCGGACCTTGTCACCGGACGGGTAGAGCAGGGTGAAGGAGGCCCGCCGCCCGTCCTTGACGCGGATGCCGCCTGCGCCAACCTTCCAACCCGCACGGTCCAGGATCTTCCGGGCTTTGGCGAGGTCCTGCCCCCGCTCGATGCCCTTGGCGAACCAGGGGTCGTCGACGGGCAGCGGCCCGTAGGCCGGACGCCCGGCCCCGTCGAGGATCTTGTCGACCATGGCCTTGCGGTCCACGGCGGCATCGAGAGCCCGGCGGATGGCGCGGTCGCCGGTGACCTTGTTCTCCTGCGGGAGGGTGACCGTGCGGAAGTCGTACGTCTTCGCGTCGTACGTCTTCTTCGCCTTGTCGTTCTTGAAGGTGGCGGCGAGGTTGGGCGGCAGGATCGCGCCGTCGAGGTCGCCGGAGCGCAGCCGGGTGGCGCGCACGTTGTCGTCCCTGATGACCGCCATGGTCACCTTCTTGACCTTCGGCGCGCCGCCCCAGTAGTCGGGGTTGGCCTTGAAGGTGAGCTTCTCCCCCTTGCTCCAGGAGGCGAGGACGTACGGGCCGGTGCCGACCGGCTTGGTGTTGAACGGGCCGGTGTTGGGGTCCTGCCCCTTGGCCACGTGCTCGGGGACGATGGGCAGCACCGTGCGCCCGGCGAAGGGCGCGTAGGGGTACTTGAGGGTGAAGACCACCTTGTCGGCACCCTTCGCCCGCACGTCCTTGATGGCGTCCAGCTCGCTGCGGGAGGTGTTGTTGGTCTTCGCGTCGAGGACTGTTTCGTACGTGAAGACGACATCGGCCGGGGCCAGCGGCTCGCCGTCGCTGAACTTCACACCGTCGCGCAAGGTGTAGGTGTAGGTCAGACCGTCGGCGGAGACCTCCGGCAGCGCCTTCGCCAGCGCCGGTCTGAGGTTCAGATCGGCGTCCCTGGCCAGCAGGCCGTCGAAGATCTTCGAGTTGCCGTCCTTGCCGTAACCGAGCAGCGGACTGAGCGTGTCCGGCTCAGAGGCCACCCCGATCACGACGGAGTCCGCCGCGTCACCACTGCCCGTGCTGCTGCCGGGAGCCGAGCAGGCGGCAACACCAGTGAGTATCGCCGCCGTCGCAGCGGCTGTCCGTATCCGTCGGACCGTCATGCACCCCACACCCTTATTGATGACTGAAAGCTGTTGCATATTAATTGCAACTAGCGATACCCAGGTCGGATGGTGGGCAGTCGGCCGCTCGCATCGATCCCGTCATGGGGCAATGCCTTCCGCTGACGCACCAGCTGACGGCGGCGCGGCGCAACGCAACCGAGGCCGGCCGTCAATGCGGCGGCACCGTCATGCGGGGAATGTCGGCGGGGGAGAGGTCGGGGCGGGCACGGTACAGGCGCGCGGGGTGGCGCCACCGGCCGGAGGCATCGCGGGCGACGTCGACGCCGACTTCCACCACCAGCTCGGGTTCCACCAGCGTGACGTCCAGCGCCTCCCGGCTGCCCCACCCAGCGGAGAACGACCAGCCCGTCCACGGATAACCGCGCCGGGCCGGGGCGAGCAGCCCGGCGACCGTGCTACCCGCCGCCCGGGCGAGGGTGGTGGTGCGGCCCGTGTACTGCAGGCGGCCGTCGTCGTCGTACCTGCCGAGCAGCAGACTGCGGGGAGCGGACAAAGGGCCGGTGACCGCGCCGACGATCGCCTCGGTGGTCTCCCGCACTTACTGGTGAAGCAGCAGTATTCGAGAGCTGCGCTATTCACTGCTGGGGCAGAGCCACCCATCGCGTGCCGGTGGCCGAACTCGCTGCCGACGGAGGCCTGGTGCACGGCCTTTGAGGAGGCGAGGGGTGTCGGCCAACTCTGATCACTGACGTTCGGCGCGGCGTGCTCCTGCACTAGGGTGCTCGCTGCGCCGAGCCCTGGGGAGATCATGAAAACCGCCGACGAGTCACCGACGTCGATCAGTACCCTGTTGAAGATTGCTAGTTTCCGGCGATTCGTGTCGGCCAATCTCATCTCGGCCACAGGGTCTGCGATGGCCCCTCTTGCCCTGGCCTACGCTCTCATTGAGCAAGGCGGTGGAGCGGGCTCTCTCGGTGTGGTGCTTGCCACGACCACCGTTCCCACGATCGTGTTCCTGCTCGCGGGCGGCTTGTTCGCGGACCGCCTGTCCCGCAGCCGGCTCCTCTTCATAGGGAATCTGCTGGCCGCTGGCGCGCAGGGTGCGCTGGCCGTCACCGTGGCGACCGGCCGTGCGACGACAGTGTCGATCGCAGCATGCGGTTTCGTCTCGGGGACGGCGGCGTCGTTCATCGTGCCCGCTGCGCAGGGCGCTGTTGCGCAGATCGTTCCGGAGCAGCAACTGCAGCAGGCCAACGCGCTGCTTAGGCTCCCGAGCAACGCGGTCAAGGTGCTGGGTCCGGTCGTCGGCGGTGTCATCGTCGCCGCCAGCGGTGCGGCATGGGCACTGGCTTGGGATGCGTTCACGTTCGCCGCCGCGGCTGTCCTGCTTCTTGGCCTGCGTCTGGATGCCCCGCTCGTTGCACCGGGCGGTGTGCTGAGCGACCTGCGGGCGGGCTGGGCGGGTTTTTGGTCGCGTACCTGGTTGTGGACCTACACGGCCGTCGGCACGGTCCTGGTCGCTGCATGGCTGGCGGGTTTCCAGCTTCTCGGCCCGCTCGTGGCCGCAGCACAGTACGCCGGAGCCCGCGACTGGGGCCTGATCCAGGCGGCCTTCACCTGTGGTCTGCTTGTGGGAACCCTCGTCTGCCTGCGCTGGAAACCGTACCGACTGCTCACGGTCGCGGTCGTCGCGGCCGGTGCTCTCGCGCTCCCCTTGGCCGCCATGGCCTGCACGGTGCCGCTGTCTCTCGTCCTGCTGGCCACGATACTTGCAGGGGTCGGGCTCGATGTCGCGATCGTCGCCTGGACCACTGCGTTCCAACAACGTGTGCCTCAGGCGGAACAGGGCCGCATGAGCGCCTTCAACGGCGTTGGGGAACGCCTCGCCATCCCCCTGGGCTACCTCATCACCGCTCTTGCTGCCCACTCATGGAGCAGCCAGGCAGTGCTGTTGACCTGTGCAGGAATGATCGCTGCCGCTACCGTTCTGAACCTCTGCGTGCCGGATGTGTACCGCATCAACCGCCTGACACCAGACGATCAACCGACAGTCGCAAACGATCACCGCACGGTAGAGCAGGCGTAGCGGCCACCAAGACAGCGCCGGGCTCATGCCGTCCGGGATGCGAACTGTCCGACACACCAGCGTGAAGCCGCCCGCGGTGTGCGCCTGTGCCCTTATGTGACCTCACGCGCGAGCAGAATGGCGACCGGCCAGATAGTCGTACCAGTTCTCGCCGGCCATGGCTGCGAAGCGTTCCGCGGTTCTCGGCTGGATGCCGATCAAGTCGGAGAGCACGACGGGTGGCAGGTCGGCGAGCGCCTCCATCATGGCCGTGTTCCGGGCTGCGCGGGCGGGCAGGCCGTAGCGCTTGAGTTTGTCGGACAGTCCCGCAGGGTTTCGGGGGCGCCCGGGAGCTCGGCCCGGCAGCAGGTACCTGGTGGCTTCGTTGCCGTGCCGGGATGCGTCTTCGAGGTGGTCGTCGATGAGGCGGGCGAGCTTCGGTGGCAGGACGACGGGGTGGCGGATGATCGTCAGGTAGGTGTGATCTGCGTCGTGGTGGAGGTGGTCGGCGGTGAGTTCGACGATGCGGGTCAGAGGGAGGGCGTAGAGGCGGATGAGGGCTGCGGCGATGCGAACGTCCGACGGAAGCGTGGGGTCGTTCAGGCACCGGCGTAGTTCCTCGTAGTGCTCTTCTTCGATCTGGAACTGGCCGGGGAGTTGGGAGGGCGGGTGTTCGATGGTCAGGCCGACCCGGGTGAGGTGGCGGGCGCCGGCCCAGCGGATGAAAGGGATGGAGCGGGCTCGCAGGGCGGGCCTGGAGATTGCCCAGACGTCCAGGTCTTCCTGTGTGAGGCTCTGGAGGGTGTGTTGCTGGGTGTCCAGCCAGGTGAGGAAGTCGATGGCGGCGCGGATGTTGGCGCAGTCGCCCTTGTGGGCGGTGTAGGTGTAGCGGCCGCGCGCAGAGCGCCGGCGGGCGTCGCGGATGATGTGCCACTCGGCGAACGGACGGATCAAGGTCGCCTGATGTCCTGGCAGCTTGGCCAGGGTGCGGGCCGTCCAGTTGATGAGCAGGGCGAGGTTCTCATCGCGTGGCGGAAGCATGCCTGCGGTGGTGAGCAGGCTACGGACGTAGGTGGTGGCGTGTCCTTGGGGCAGCGCGTCCAGGGCCGCGTGGTCGAGTTCGTCGGGCGCGGTTACCAGCTGCCCAGGAGGCGCGCGGCGGGGCTTCGGCGCAGCCAGGCCAGGACGGGGTAGGGGTTGGAAGCGTCGCTGAGTACATCGGCGAGCGGCCGCAGGGAGGCATCGAGGGTGCTTCCGTCGCGTGAGAGCAGGCGGGTCACCTTGGCGAGCAGGGTGCAGCGTGGACAGCGGCGTCCCGGCAGGAGGTCAGCCGGCTGCTGGCAGGACGAGCAGTAATCGGGCCGCTCGTCGGGGAAGGAGCACGCCTTACAGATCCGGCCGCCGTCCGGGGTGCGGCCCACGAGAATGCGCTGCCGGCCGCACATCGTGCACGATTCCGGCTGCGTCAGAGCAGCCCGGTAGCACAAGGGGCAGACGGCCCCTACCGGCCAGAACACGCCCACCTTCCGCTCCTGGCCGCACAATGCGCACACGTGCAGCCGCCGCTTGCGGGCCTCGCGTGGGACGCACCCATCGCAGCGGAACGGTCCATTGCCGTGGTCGATGTGGTGGCCGCGACGGATCCGCCCGCATACGGTGCAGAGCTTCTCCGGCCGCACGTAGCAGCGGTAGCAGATGTCGTGAGCCTCGCCTTTGGCCCGCACCCTGATGGGCGCCACCTGCTCGCAGATGCCGCACCGGCGCAGGGCTCGCGTAGCAGGTCCCGCAGACGGGCCCGTCGGCGGTCAGCGCGTTCGCCCTCCGTCGGCGGCCACAGCGGCAGCACGTCTGGAGCTTCTTGGGGGCGCAGGTCTGGCACAGGTATGTGCCGTCGGGCAGGTGCCGGGCGGGAATCATCATCCGGCGGCAGCTGACGCACTCCTTGCGCGAGCCCGGCTCCTTCTCCTTGCACACTTGGCAGATCCGTCCGTCCGGACGACGTGCCACTGCCTTCGCGAGCTTGCCGCACCGCGCGCACGGAACCGCCAGGCGCCGGCTGGAGCAGCCGTGGCACAGCCGCCCTTCGGGACCGGCGTACATCGGCAACGGGTCCGTCCGCCCGCAGTCAGCGCAGGGCACCAGGCCCACGTTCTCGCCGTGGCCGCCGGCGATCAGCAGTGCGATCAGCCGTACCCCGCAGGGCGGGCAGTCCGGCGTCGGCGCACTCAGCGCGTCGGGTCTGGACGCGAGGTAGCGCAGCAGGCGGAAGGCGTTCGCACCGCTCCATGCCCGCGCCTTCTCGACGAACTCCTGCGCCTGCTCCATGCCGAGGGACTCTCCGACGGCCAGGTTCAGCAGGACGATGATCCGGTCACGGGCCCCGGCCAGGTCCTCGCGCAGCCGGATTTGGTCCGGGGTGAGGTACTTCCTCACGACGCCGTCCCCGGGCGCCGGATCTTGGTCCGGCGCTCCGTCAGCGACAGCGGTGCCTCCTCGCCGCCCGCGGTCTTCTTCACCTGCGCGTTGACGACCGTCGGCTTGATGAGGTCGTTTGGGGTACAGCCGAAGATGTCGCACAGCGCGACCAGGGTGTCCATGCTCATCCGCTGCGGGGGCTGCGTCACCAGCCGGTAGACCTGCTCACGTGACAGGCTCACCCCACGCTCCGCGAGCAGCGGCACGAGGTCTGAGGTGTGGAACATCTCCTGCTCGGCCATGATTGCCGCAGCCGCCACTCGTAGCCCATTTTTTTGATCATGTCAGGTCCCAGTCGTCGCCGAGCCGGCGCTTCAGTGAAGCCTCCAGCAGGTGGTTGCGGTACTCGTCGGAGACACCCATGTATATGGCTGTTGTCGAGCCATGGGAGTGGCCGACCTGCTCCTGCACGAACCGCGCGGGGTAGCCGAACTCCGTCAGGTGCGTGATGTAGCTGTGGCGAAGGCAGTGCAGATCGAGGGCTGCATCCAGACCGGCTGCGTCCCGAGCTGTGGTGAAGGCTTCGTTGATCGAGCGCGGCGACATCCGCCCGGCCCGCTCGGTCACCCACAATGCCGGATGCCGGCCCGGCGCCAGCCGGGGACGCACCTCATGCACCCACTCGTCCAGGACGTCGACCACCCAGTCCATCTCCGGCACCAGCAGCACGGTCCGCCGCTTCGGCGGCGCCCCCTTGGACGACTTCCCGTACCGCACCGCCAGCGAGCCGAACTGCCCGAACTGCGGGCTTTTCCGATGCCGTCGCAAGTCCACCAGGTCGACCATGGAGGACTCGGTGCGCCGGGTTCCGTAGGCGTAGATCGTCTTCAGCACCGCGGCGTCACGCAGCGCGGTCAGCGTCCCCTTCCGCCCGTGTCCGCGGATCTGGGCCGGCCGGGCATCGGCCGCGTCGAACAGGGCCTGGACCTCGTCGTAGGTCAGCGGCCGACGCCGAGGGTCGCCCTCGTACTCCAGCGTGTGCAGGACCGAGTTGGCTTCGTGGAAGACGACCTGAGGTGTCTGCCCGAACCGCTCCCGGCAGGTGTCCACCCATCCGTACCGGCGGTCCAGCAGGTACTCCACGAACAAGGTGATCGTCACCTCGTACGTCCGCGCCGTCGACATACGGATCGGATTGGCGCCGCTACGCAGGTGCGCGATGAACGCTTCGCCATCCGCTGGAGTCCATTGCCACGGGTACAGCCCCGTGAACACCTCGAACCGGTTGATCAGACGCAGCCGCGGTTCGATCGTCGAAGCCTTCAGGAACCGGGCGTGTTGCTGCCGGGCCCAGCCCTCCTTCATCGCCGTGAACACCGCTGATTCCGGAGCCAGGTGTACGACGTTCGGAGCGAGGAGGAGACGCGCCGAACCGGGTGCCTCAGCGACCATGGCGGTTGTTGTATCAAACGCATCAATGTTGCGTCCATCGCTACCGTCCTGGTCGCGGCTCCGCTGTGACGCCGACACGGCAAGGAAGTTGGGGGAGTGATCAGCGGAAACGGCGATTCTGGCGAGACGTACGATGTTGCATTAACTGCAATTCATCGCGTTTTGTACTTCCGCCACCCCCGCACCCCAAGCTCGTACACACTGTCCAACCGCTTGAAAAGCAGGCCCTCCATTCCGACCGACGCCCACGTCAGCCACTCGCGCACGGTGTCCGGGTCGGTGGTCGATGGGCACAGCGCCCACGGGGCGGACAGCCGGGGGCGGCGAACACGAACTCGAGCGCGGCCCTGCGCCGCTAGTACGGCCAACTGGTCGTGTCGGTTCCGGACAGCCTCAGCAGATCGAACGCGACAAAGTGAGCCGGCCACTCGCCTGCAGCCCGGGCCGCCCCGGCGCCGCGCCGCTGAAGCCGGTTCTGCAGGCGCTCGAACGCGAGGCGGCCCGCGGCGTCCCATACGACCAGCTCGCCGTCCAGCGCTGTGGCGTCAGGCAGCTGCACGGCCCCGGCCACGATCTCCGGAAACGAGGTGCCATCTCGGTGCCGCGCCTCGAACGCAGCACCGCCCGGCCCGCTTCCACGGAGATCAGGGCCCTGAACCCGTCCTTCTCCAGACTGCGAGGTGTCTCATGAGACACCGGCGGCTGAGCTGCCTCTCTTACCGCCAAGTCATTGGCTCGGCTTGCACTGGCGGTCGTGCCCCGCTGGTCAGCAGACTGTCAGCACGGACCATCGGTGCCCGGAAGGCGAGAACCCTTGCTGCTTGCGACTGGCAGTGTCGTCATTTGCCTATGGCTGTTCCTCTTTACGTGGGTCGGCTGGCGGCGGCGCAGGTATGGCGGTGGCGGAGCATCCACTGCTGAGGCGTGGGGCGAGCTCTTCCATCCGTCACAGCGACACGTGCAACAGGAGCGGGAACGCCAACTTGTTCTCCGGGACGACGCCGAATCCGGTGCACCCCCCAGCTCTGTTGACCTCGACTCCGGCAAGGCAGTTATCCGCCCCGTGCAGGGCGCCACGAGCAGGTACGACGCGCCGTAACGGTTCCCTATCCGCCCGTGCTCGACTGCCAGGAGTTCTCGGGTACCTCCAGCCACGTGCATCCGCTGAGTCCGCAGAAGTTGGTCGTCCTACCGGACTGTCTGCCCAGCACCAGCATGCCGAGTCCACGCCCTGGCGGCCGACGGCCGATCACAGGTCGAGGTGGTCTGCTTGCCGACCACCTCCACAGGAGCGTGAGCTCGGAACGTATTTCTACTCCAGCAGCTTTTTCCTGGTGCAGTAACTTGCCAACGCCCGCCCCCTGGGAACGATCAGCTGCCGTAGCGTAGGACAACCGGAGGATCATCCATGCCCCGAGAGGCGCCGTACCTCGCAGTAGCCGACGTACTGCGCGCACGGATCCTCTCGGGAGAGTGGGAGATCGGGGAGCGCCTGCCGTCCCGGGCACGACTCGCCGTGGAGTACGGGGTCGGACGCAACGTCATGCAGAGGGCCATGGACCGTCTGATCATCGATGGTCTTCTCGAAGGACGCGCCGGCTCGGGCACCTACGTCCGCACGCCGCGAGAGCGCCTGCGGCTGATCCGTTCGCGGCACCGCGAACGCCGGGAGGGCTCCCGGTGTTGGCCCGACAGGAGGGAGCGGGGCAGGGCCGACGCCTGGGATTCACACAGTCAGGTGCGCGTCCCCGCCCCCGAGCCAATCGCTGAGCGGCTCGCCATCAGCCCTGGGGATCTCTGTGTCAATACGCATTACGAGTTCCTCGCCGATGGGCAACCCGTCCAGCTTTCCGAATCCTGGGAGCCGATGGCTATCACGGATGGAACGCCGATTGTGCTGCCCGAAATGGGTCCCCTAGCAGGAAAAGGGGTGGTCGAACGTATGCGTTCCATTGGCGTGGTCATCTCGACAGTGGTTGAGGTGCCGCGCCCGGCTCGTGCCACCCAGGTGCAGGCGAACCTGCTGGGGATCAGCCTGGGGGACCTCGTGCTACAGATCGAGCGGACCATCTTCGACACGGACGGACGCCCGGTGGAAACGGCCGACATGGTCATTCCGGACGTGCGCCGGGAAGTGGTCTACGAGTTCGGAGTCGACCGTCCGTAGTCGTTGAATCCATGAAACAGACATCGGAAATTCGACAGTAGGGTATGCCATGCCAAAATCTTCCCGGCTCGGCCTCTTGCATAATCAGGACTTCGGGCGATTGTTTGTTGCCACTGCGCTCGGTCAGTTGGGCGACCGCATCATCGTTCTGGCCTTGCCTCTGGTTGCCATCGCGGCATTGCATGCCGACGAGTTCCAAGTGGGCTTACTGGCCGCGATGACTTCGGCAGGATCGCTCCTGGTCGGGTTGCCGGCTGGTGCATGGGTGGATCGAATGCGGAAGCGATCGGTGATGATCAGCACTGATCTCGCTCGCGCGCTGTTCCTCTTGACGGTTCCGGTGGCGTGGTGGGCGGGTCTTCTCACCATCTGGTGGGTATATGCAGTCGCCTTGGTTCACGGAGTGCTGACTGTCTTCTTCGATGTTGCATACGTCAGCTATCTCCCGCACTTGGTGGGACGCGGCAATCTGGTGGAAGGAAACTCAAAACTTTCGGCCATACGCTCGGTGACCAGTATCAGCGGGCCGACGGTGGCAGGGCCGCTGGTCGGCCTGGTCGGAGCTCCTGCAACGCTTTTGGCGAGTTCAGTCGGGATGGCTATGTCGGGACTGATCGCGATCACCATCCGGAAACGCGAACGTAAGCCTGAGTCGAGTGATCACCCTCAATTGGCCCGAGAGATCAAGGAGGGGCTGAAGTTCGTCATCAAGTCCCCTACCTTACGTGCGATCATGCTGGGGGATGCGATATTCAACCTCTTCCTGGTTATGTATCAGGCCATGTTGCTGGTCTTTTTGGAGCGGGAGATTGGCCTCCAATCCGTTGGTATCGGCCTCATTTTCTCGGGAATGGGTTGCGGTGCCTTGTTGGGCGCACTGTTGGCAACCAGGGTCTCCAAGCGGGTCGGGCAAGGTACGGTCATCTGGCTCGCATCGCTGGTTACCTGTCCGTTGACCGCGCTCATGCCGTTGGCGCAAGCGGGTTGGAGCGTGTATGTGGCTGCGATCGGACTCGCGACTCTTTCAATGGGGGGAGTCGTCCGCGTGGTGACTCAGTCAAGCATCCAGCAGGCCCTGACACCGGATCGGCTTCTGGGCCGGATGAGCGCAACAGCTCGGTTTGTTTCCTGGGGTGGCATACCTCTCGGTGGGCTTTTGGGTGGAGCCTTGGGCTCCGTTTTCGGAGCGGCAGGCACTTTGTGGATTGGTGCAGCAGGTATGACGCTGAGTGTCCTTCCCAACCTTCTGTCACCGCTTCGAACCATGCGCACGTTGCCCACGGAGAAGGCCCCTGAGTTCGCGCGTTGAGGTGTGGCTAATGGCTGACAAACAAGCGCGTACGACCTGTAGGGCCAAGGGGTCTTCACTCAGTAATGAAGTGAGTGCGGTCGAGGGGGATGATGACGGCTGATTGTTTGGTGGCTTGCTTGCGCAGGGCTGTGTTCTCCGCGAGTAAGACGGCGATGACGGTAGCGGCTGCGTCAACCTGGTCCTGGAGTTGCTGTCGCTCTTGCCGGTTGTTCTTGAGTTGGCGGCGAAGGTCAGCGATCTCCTGCGCTTGCCGTTGGCCGTGGAGACTTGCCGGGCTTCGGCCGGTATGGCCGTCCCAGTCAGCAAGCACGTCGGTGGCGCGGTTCATGGTGGCTCGGCTGACGTCGGCCTCCCGCCAGAGGTTGTTCTTTGTCAGCTTGCCGTCGGTACGGGCCGGTCGGCCGGTGAAAAGTCGCTCCATAGCTTCTCGTAGAGCCTTCTCCGCCCGCGCAGAGACCCTGAGCTGAGGGGCCTCGCTCATACGCCGTCTGCCTTCCTGAGCGCGAGTTCGACGTCACGGATCTGTTCGTCGATGGCAGCTCGGCGGTTCGGGGGCAGCCGTGGCTGGTCACGGAGCCGGCTCAGCGAATCGTGCTCGGCCTTCCAGATCGGTAGGTGTTCGGGGGCGATGATGCTGTTGCTGCAGCGTGCGGGCTGGCAGCGGTCGATGAGTGGCCCTCGGTGCCCCGGGGGCACGATGGCATCTTCCAGGCACTTCGCGCCGACGGGGTTGTTCTCGTCCATGGTGCAGTGGTTGAGCTTTCCGAACCGGATCGACAGGTGGGTGCGTTTGAGCAGGCCGTGTTCGACGCGAATGTCCCCTCGCTGGGCCTTTCCGTTCGCTCGGAGGGCTTCGGCCTTCTCTCGGACGGCAGCGAAGGCCGAACGCATCTGGTCAGCGCCGGGCCCGAAGCCGATAGCCTCGCCGCGGCTGTCGGCGTCGAAGAGATCCCTCAGCCGTTGGAACCGACGTTCGGCGATGGCGGTGGTGAGGAGACGGGCCCAGGAGGGGTCGTGATCCATGTAGCCCTGGGTCCAGCGGTTGGCCAGGGCGCGGGTGGCTGCGTGCTTGAGCTGCATCCCGACGGCGATTTCCGAGCCGGGATAGTCGCGGGTGAGCATGGCCATGGTCCGGCGGAACATGTGCGGAGTGACCTTGCTGGAAGGGATCTCGGTAAGGCCGGTGCTTCTCCGGTGACGGTTGACGTGCTTGATGAAGCGTGTGATGGCGGTCTGGCTCGTGAAGCCGCTGCCGTGGAAGCGCGGGGTGACCGCCGCGAAGGCGAGGGTATCGCTCGTCGACAGGTGTATGGCGGTTTCGATGGCCTGGGCGACTGGTGTGATGATCCACCAGTGGGCGGTGGGCAGGTCGGGATCGAGCTTGCGTTTGACCGACTTCACTGCCGGGGTGCCGAAGTACTCGGTGAGGGCATCTTTGGTGATCTCACGGATCTCGCAGTCACGCATCATCGACAGCGCGGCGACGAAGACGTAGCAGGCGTTGCGCAGGGCCAGGCACTCGACCGCGAGTTCGCGGGGCTGGAGACTGTCGTGCCAGGGGCCGCAACTGTCGTCCGGCCTGGACACCTCGCGCAGTCCGTCGATCAGGCTGGTGCGGATGCGGCCCTCCGTAATGAGCCGTTCGGCAGCGGCTCGGCGGGCCAGGCCGGCGCGGTTCTGCTTGGTGAAGAAGGCCATCTTGCGGGACTCGAACCCGATCAGAAAGGTCAACAGCTGCCAGTTCACGGTTGTTCTCCCCGTGAGCTGGTGCACTGGGACCTTGTTGCTGGGATCGGCGAGCCAGGCGGTGAAGCGGGTGTCGGCCTCGGCCGTGGAAAGGGGGCGGGCTTCGGCCTGGAGACGGCGCCAGTGATCGAGTGCTCGCATGATGTCGGGGCCGAAGTCGTTGATGTAGGTCCATGCAGCGCGGACGAGCGGGAACCATGTCTCCGGCCGGATCACCGGGGTTTTCAGTTCGGGGACGGTGGGGTGGTTGACGACGGCGTTCGTGCTGGTGTCGGGCCAGGGATCGCGCGTCAGCCCGCTGCTGGCCAGTGTTCCCCGGAAGCGGTGCAGGGTCTTGATCACGTGGACGTGTCCGGTGGCGCTGGCCGCTTCGCCCTGCTTGCAGCGGTGTTCGATGTAGGTCTTGAAGTCGTCGTCGCTCCAGTCGCCGACCCATGGGGGAAGCTGCCGGGAGACGCCGTAGGTGTGCAGGGCTCGCAGGTGCCCGATGCGCTGGGAGACCGTGTGCGGTGCCACCGGGTCGGGTGGCAGATGCAGCCCGCGGGCGAGTACAGCCGGGTGGCGCGGGTTGAACCAGATCATGGCCATCTCCCGGGCCAGGAGATTCCACTGAGGATCCAGCTCGCGGAAGATCACGCGGAAGCCGGCGGAAGCCAGGTTCGGGGCCCTGCGGACGATGCCGTTCAGGTCCCAGCAGCCGATGCTGCCGAACAGTGGCGGACAGGCGCCTTCCATGAGCGGGTGGGACTGGATGACGGGCTCGTCGTCCCGGAAGACCGAGACGGGCAGGGCGAGCGGCAGGCGGCTGGTCATGCGTCGAACTCCACGTGTGCCGAGAGGGGAAGAGGCAAGGCCGCCGTGCCTTCGGCGATCTGGCGGCGGGCCTGAGCGATCTCTGCGTCGGTGCGGGCCTTGATCGCTTCGATGGCGTTGACGCGGCTCTGTCCCCAGAGCGTGTGGAAGAGCTGAGGCGACAGCCGCAGCTGGAGGCGCTCGAGATGGTCGGAGAAGAGCAGAAGCTGGGGCAGGTTCGAGGGCAGCACGAACGCGTTGCGGCATTCAAGGCAGCGAGTGGGGGCGACCGGGCAGAGCTGGCCGGCGCGTCCGTAGGGAGAGGCGAAGGGGTCCCTGCAGTTGGAGACGCCCATGTCGAGCTGCCCGGTGCGAAGCTGTTCGACCTCCTCCTCCGACAGCCCCAGGGCGGCCGCAGAACCCGGCTGGCCCAGTGACTTCTCGGCTTCCTCGCCCAGCACGACGGGACCGGCCACCGCTTTGTCGAGCCACCGCGTCTGCGCTGCGGTGACCACGCTGCCAGCGATCACCGTCAAGGTCGTGCCGTGCGCGTAATGGCGGTGGAAGGTCTGGACCGAGTGGTCGTCGGCGATGTCGCTGACGCGGCCCTTGAAGGCGATGGCCTTCTCAACCTTGCTGGACTTGCGCAGGCGCCGGATGTCCGGCTGGCCGTCGACTGACAACCCTCGCTCCCGCAGCCAGCCGGCGAAGGTCGACGTCCGGTCGAGCCTGGCCGGTGTGACCTGCGGCCAGAACATTGCCGCCCGCAGGAACAGCGGGACAGGCAAGATGCCGAACCGCTCGGCCAGCGGCCTGTTCAGTTCCAGCAGCCGACGGCAGATCTCCCCGGCGTCGAGCCGGGGCCGGGCCGGGTGCAGCAGAGCCGGGCTCGCCGGTGCCGGTGTACTGAACGCCTGGCGCATTCGGGCGCGGGCCCGGCCCTTGCTGAAGTCGATGGTCACGCTGGAGGAGCCGAACTCGATGTCGTGCTCGGTAAGCGCTGCCACTTCCTCCGGGGCCCGGCCAGTGGCTGCCATCAGCAAGATCCGGTAAGCCTGCAGATCGGAGTTGTGCAGGAACAGTTGCCTCACCAGGCCCCTGACGACTGCGGCCTTCGCGGCGACCGGGGATGTGCCAGCCGGTACCAGTTGCCGCAGGCTCGGCGGCATGTCCCGCCAGGATGGCAGGGCCTTGCTGATCTCCGTGCAGTTCAGGGCATTGTGGGCGATCGCCCAAAGGAGGTTGGCCTCCTCGGTCCAGCCGCACTCGCGTGGATCGCGGCCGCGGGCCGCGAGGTCCCAGCCGCGGGCGAGGCGCCTCTCAATGTCCAAGCGGGCGGTCCAGGCGGCCTGGACGATCTTCTTCCTGTCGGCCCGGGAGAACTCGTCCAGCTCAGTGGTCTCCCCGCGGCGCAATCCCAGGGCGCCTTCGAGCCAGCCGTGCAAGTGCCCAGCGACGACACGCTCGGTGTGGAGCGACCGTCGTCCGATCAGTGTCCTCAGCCGACCCGCGTGCCAGGCCGGACTTCGCGAGCCGGGCCTGTGCCGGGATGGCAGCAGACGGACCCATTCCGTCACCGCGTGGTGCAGGTCCGGGTCGGTGCCCGCCAGACTCGCCCGGTGAGGCCGCGGGACGGTGGCATCGACATGCGTGCAGAACGCCTCGATCGTCTGCCGGTAGTGCGTCGCCGAGGTCGGCCCGTAACGGGCGTCCTCCACCAACTCCACCCACTCGTCCGCGAGTTCCCCAGCCAGCTTCGCGCAGGTGAAGCGTGCCGGATCGAATGTCACCGTCCGATGGCGGCCCTGACCATCGACCGTCGACACCTCGCGAACACCGACCCGTGACGGGGCCGCAGGGCGAGGAACAGAAGTGGGGAAATTACGGGTGTAATGGCCGCGTCGGGGCATGGCCGGCGTCCTCCAAGTCCATCAGGCTGCGGGCGATGGCGATGTAGGAGGCGCCGCCGGCGGCCGTCCACTCGCGGAAGGCGTCATCGACCTCCCGCATCGGGTCCTTCAGGTAGCGGATGTAGCGGTAGGTGGTCGACGGGTGTGCGTGGCCAAGGCGGCGCTGCACCACCAGCAGCGGATTGCCGGTCATGTGGTCCAGCAGCGTGGACATCGGCAGCCCCTGATCCTCCGCGTCGTTCAGGGCCTCGCGCGTCAGGAAGATCAAAAGCCGCAAGGCGAAGGTGTGCCGAAGGTCGTGATAGACCCAGCACCGCCTGGGCAGCACCGGCGCATTCCGGTCGCCGGCCCACGCCTTCAACCGATCCCAAGCCCTCCACCGGATCTTGTCCCAAGCCGAAAAGGTGAGCATCCTGCCGCCCTGACCGATGAACAGCGCCAACGGGTCCAGACCGCCACCGGTCTCCCACGCCGCCAGACGTCGCAGATCCGACTTCATGTTCTTGATGGTCCGCGTGATCGTCAGGCCGTCCAGCACTCCCCGGACCCTCGTGCCGTCGGCCTCCAGCCGCTGGATCACGAACAGCTCTCGGTGCCGCCGGCGAAGCGAGTGCTGAGCCTTCTCCACGATCTCCGGACGTTCGAGCAACAGGTAGGCATCGAGCAGTTCCATCGGGTCCGGCCCGACATAGACCGAACGCGGCCGTCCGAACTTGGCGCAAGCCTTCAGTTCGACGTCCACGAACGCCGGCCGCTGGCCATCCAGCAAACCGAGCTCGGGCAGGAGCAAAGTGGACCACTCCTGGATCCGCATCCCCGTCATCAGCGCCAGTTCGCAGGCGGCCCGATTCCGGTGGGGCCGCCAGCCCCGGAACGAGACATCCAGCCCGGCATCCGGAGCCAGTCCTCCAAATCCGACGTCCCGCAGGTAGAGGTACTGGTCAAGCTCCATGTGCCGAACGCGCAGGTCAGGGCGGATTCTGCTGGCGAGGTTGTCACGCTGCGGTGTCGCCCGCCAGGGCTGCCGGGCGACGACACCGATCCGGATCAGATACCTGTAAAGAGACTCGATGGCAGCCCAGTCCCGGTCCCATGCGGCGTCACCGACCACCTCCTCCGCCTCGTCCTGCCGCCACAGACGAAACTCCCGAAGGTCTGTCTCCGTGGCCGACTGCAGATCCGCCTCCCGGGCCAGCAGGAAGTGCAGCAGCATCAGCACCGAGTACGCGTACGACCGCATCGTCTTCGCGTCCTTGCGTTCCAGTGCCAGTGATCGGAACCACGACGACACCGGCTCGACCGGGCGCATCGCCTCATCCAGCAGAATCGGCGTACCCGAAGGCACCAGACGCCGGGCGAACAGAGCTGACAGCTCTGCCTGACTCAATCCAGCGACCTGGCCGACCTTCCAGACCTTCCGCTGGTCGGTGAAGAACAACTGCACGTGACCCCACAGGCATGCGTCACCACTCTGGCAACGGTGCAGTCTCTCGGTGCCGGTCGGAGGTGTGCTGGGAGATGCCGCGATGTCACTCGGATGAGACAACTTCAAATGTCTGGAGAACCGTCCCACTTGGGTTCGCTGGCCCACCCCGGCCGCAGAGCAGGATCAGGCACGGGGGTGGCCAGCATCGGCTCCGGCAGCGTCCATGTCACGTGCCATGCCTTCCCCCACAGGTCATTGGCCGCCCGGGTGACTTGCCATGGCCGGACTGCGATGTGTCGGCTTCATGTCGGTGAGCTGGTGGCAGTGACGGTAGGTCAGGTGGGTCGTGTTCTTGTAGGTCTCTGGCTTGTGGCGGTGGCTGGCCGCTGACACGAGGTGGTGCTTTGTGCCGTGGCGGCTGACGTGGGGCGGTACATCCACAGGTGGCTCACTGTCATGACGGCGGTACATCGCATCTCCGGCGCAGACCTCCTCTACTGGCGACGCAAGGCCGAACAGTGGCGCTCCATCGCCGAGAACGCCCCAGACGACGCAACCGCCGACTACCTCCACACCGTCTTCGAGCCCACCGCCAAGGCCATCAAAGGACTCGAGCAGGCGTTGGCCGCCCTCGGCATCCTCGACGAAGCCCTCACCCTGGACCTGCGGCGCCCCCAGGACTACTTCCACCGCACCTGGAGCACCGCCTTCCGCGCCCGAGACCTCGCCGCGCTGCAGGCATCCGGCCCGGATGCCACAGGGAAGCCATGAGTACGTCCCGCACCGACGCGGCCGTCCGGGCCCGCCGCCACGCCACGCAGGAGATGCTCGAACGCCTCCAGGCTGCCCTGGCGGCCGCGGCACGCGACCATATGCCTGTCACCGTCGCAGCCCTTGCCCGTACCGCCCGCGTCTCACGTACCTTCCTCTATCAAAACCAGCAGGCCAGAGCCCTGATCGAACAGGCGACCCGCACAAGCGGATCCCATCCCGGAGTCTCCAACAGCGCCAGCCGCGCACAGCCCGCCTGGAAGGAACGTGCGCTCAACGCCGAAGACGCACTCACCCAAGCCCAGCGCGAAATCCGCACCCAGCGCACCCGCATCGCAGAACTCCTCGGCAAGATCCGCGACCTCGAACACGATCTCCCCGAAGGCTCACTTCAGCGCATCGTCACGGAGAACACCACACTGAAGCAGCACGTACGACAACTCACCCTGAACCGCCCCGGTTCGAATAGAGACTCGATTTCATGAAAGGATCGAGTCATGGCACGACCTTCCCGTTACCCGCTTGAGCTCCGCCGTCGTGCGGTGCGCATGGTCGCCGAGGTGCGCGACGACTACCCGAACGAGACGGCCGCCCTGCAGGCGGTCACCGACAAGCTCGGCATCGGCTCCCGCGAGACACTGCGGAACTGGCTGAAGCAGCAGGAGATCGACGCGGGGCAGCGTCCGGGGACGACGACGGAGGAATCGGTCCAGCTCAAGGCGCTGAAGAAGGAGATCGCCGAGCTGAAGCGGGCGAACGAGATCCTGAAGGCGGCGGCGAGTTTCTTCGCGGCCGAGCTCGACCGGCCACACCTGCGCTCGTAGCGTTCATCGACGAGCACCGGGACCGCTTCGGCGGGGTCGAGCCGATCTGCAGGACGCTCACCGAGCACGACTGCAAGATCGCCCCTTCCACCTACTACGCCTACAAGAAACGACTGGCCGCCCCGTCCGCTCGTACCGTGCGGGACACGGAACTCAAGGAGCTGATCCGGCAGGTCTACACCGACAACTACCGTGTCTACGGGGCACGGAAGATCTGGCGGGAACTGAACCGGCAGGGTCATGAGGTGGCCCGCTGCACCGTGGAGCGGCTGATGCGCGAGCTGGGCATCGCCGGCGCCGTCCGCGGCAAGAAGGTCATCACTACGGTCCCGGACCAGCAAGCCGGGCGGGCACCGGACCGGGTGGACCGCGACTTCGTCGCCACGGCACCGAACCGCTGCTGGGTCGCGGATTTCACGCACGTGGCGACCTGGGCCGGGGTGGTCTACGTCGCCTTCGTCGTGGACACCTTCTCCCGCCGTATCGTCGGCTGGTCCGCCGCGACGTCGAAGGAGACCCAGCTCGTCCTGGACGCTCTGGAGATGGCGCTGTGGCAGCGCGACCGCGATGAACGCCCCCACATTCGGGGCGAGTTGATACACCACAGCGATGCGGGCAGCCAATACACCAGTTTCAAGCTGGCCGAACACCTCGACGCGGCCGGCATCGCGGCCTCGATCGGCTCCGTCGGCGACGCCTACGACAATGCCCTGATGGAGAGCACGATCGGCCTGTTCAAAACCGAGTTGATCAAGCCACAGCGACCCTGGAAGACACTCTCCCAGGTCGAGCTGGCCACCGCCGAGTGGGTCGACTGGTACTGCCACCGACGCCTGCACGGTGAGATAGGCCACGTCCCACCCGTTGAGTACGAGACCAACTACTACACGGAACTCACGAAACCACAGGTCACACCCACAATCTGAGATCTCTACCGAACCCGGGGCGGTTCACCCAGGACAACCAGCAGATCCAAGAACGACTGACCAGCGCCCGCCAGAACAACCGCTTCATGGACAAACGCATCGCCGACCTCGAAGCCCAACTCGCTCCGTACCTCACCACCCCGCCCCCGCGTCCCTGACCCAGCCTCGGATCGTTGCCAAACGAGAGGGACCTTGCCGACGACCGTCAGATCCAGTCGATGCCCAGCATCCGCAGTGCGTCGAGCTGGTCCTGGGTTAGCTTGTCGCGCCTCTGCTTGGTGTTGGATACCCATACGCCCAGTTTCACAGCCACCGGCTCCGCCTCGCCGTCGACCGCGATCTCTTCGCTGTGCCCGCGCGGTACCGGCCGCTGGCCCTCTCGTTCCACCCACTGTGCGAGGGCCGCAAGTCCGCGCTGGAATGCCTGCTGTGCCTTGGCCGTGCCCTTCGTCGCGCGGGTGGCCGCCGGGGCCGGAGATGGCGGCTGGATGGGCTTCAAGCCCAGCTGGGCCAGCCGTTCCTGTTGCTCGGGGAGGAGCTGCGCCCAGGTGCTCGCCTCGCGTTGCCGTGCGAGCCATCGTCCGATGTCGTCGCCGTCCATGAGTACGCCGGGTGCGATGTCGGGCAGGCTGCCGTCGGCGTCGATCAGGTCCGCGAGGATGCGGTAGTGGCGTCAGGTGCTGCGTACTTTGATACATGGCAGTGGTTTAACCTTAGCAATACGTAACTGAACGAAGTACAGGCAAACATAACGTATTGCTAAGGTTAAACCACTGCCATGTATCAAAGTACGCAGCACCTGGTGTGACCTGTGGTTTCGTGAGTTCCGTGTAGTAGTTGGTCTCGTACTCAACGGGTGGGACGTGGCCTATCTCACCGTGCAGGCGTCGGTGGCGGTACCAGTCGACCCACTCGGCGGTGGCCAGCTCGACCTGGGAGAGTGTCTTCCAGGGTCGCTGTGGCTTGATCAACTCGGTTTTGAACAGGCCGATCGTGCTCTCCATCAGGGCGTTGTCGTAGGCGTCGCCGACGGAGCCGATCGAGGCCGCGATGCCGGCCGCGTCGAGGTGTTCGGCCAGCTTGAAACTGGTGTATTGGCTGCCCGCATCGCTGTGGTGTATCAACTCGCCCCGAATGTGGGGGCGTTCATCGCGGTCGCGCTGCCACAGCGCCATCTCCAGAGCGTCCAGGACGAGCTGGGTCTCCTTCGACGTCGCGGCGGACCAGCCGACGATACGGCGGGAGAAGGTGTCCACGACGAAGGCGACGTAGACCACCCCGGCCCAGGTCGCCACGTGCGTGAAATCCGCGACCCAGCAGCGGTTCGGTGCCGTGGCGACGAAGTCGCGGTCCACCCGGTCCGGTGCCCGCCCGGCTTGCTGGTCCGGGACCGTAGTGATGACCTTCTTTGCCGCGGACGGCGCCGGCGATGCCCAGCTCGCGCATCAGCCGCTCCACGGTGCAGCGGGCCACCTCATGACCCTGCCGGTTCAGTTCCCGCCAGATCTTCCGTGCCCCGTAGACACGGTAGTTGTCGGTGTAGACCTGCCGGATCAGCTCCTTGAGTTCCGTGTCCCGCACGGTACGAGCGGACGGGGCGGCCAAGTCGTTTCTTGTAGGCGTAGTAGGTGGAAGGGGCGATCTTGCAGTCGTGCTCGGTGAGCGTCCTGCAGATCGGCTCGACCCCGCCGAAGCGGTCCCGGTGCTCGTCGATGAACGCTACGAGCGCAGGTGTGGCCGGTCGAGCTCGGCCGCGAAGAAACTCGCCGCCGCCTTCAGGATCTCGTTCGCCCGCTTCAGCTCGGCGATCTCCTTCTTCAGCGCCTTGAGCTGGACCGATTCCTCCGTCGTCGTCCCCGGACGCTGCCCCGCGTCGATCTCCCGCCGCTTCAGCCAGTTCCGCAGTGTCTCGCGGGAGCCGATGCCGAGCTTGTCGGTGACCGCCTGCAGGGCGGCCGTCTCGTTCGGGTAGTCGTCGCGCACCTCGGCGACCATGCGCACCGCACGACGGCGGAGCTCAAGCGGGTAACGGGAAGGTCGTGCCGATGACTCGATCCTTTCATGAAATCGACTCTATTCGAACCGGGGCGGTTCAGGGTGAGTTGTCGTACGTGCTGCTTCAGTGTGGTGTTCTCCGTGACGATGCGCTGAAGTCGAGCCTTCGGGGAGATCGTGTTCGAGGTCGCGGATCTTGCCGAGGAGTTCTGCGATGCGGGTGCGCTGGGTGCGGATTTCGCGCTGGGCTTGGGTGAGTGCGTCTTCGGCGTCGAGCGCACGTTCCTTCCAGGCGGGCTGTGCGCGGCAGGCGCTGTTGGAGAACTCCGGGATGGGATCCGCTTGTGCGGGTCGCCCGTCCCATCAGGGCTCTGGCCTGCTGGTTTTGATAGAGGAAGGTACGTGAGACGCGTGGCTGGTACGGGCAAGGGCTGCGACGGTGACAGGCATATGGTCGCGTGCCGCGGCCGCCAGGGCAGCCTGGAGGCGTTGCGAGCATCTCCTGCGTGGCGTGGCGGCGGGCCCGGACGGCCGCGTCGGTGCCGGGGCGTACTCATGGCTTCCCTGTGGCATCCGGGCCGGATGCCTGCAGCGCGCGGCGAGGTCTCGGGCGCGGAAGGCGGTGCTCCAGGTGCGGTGGAAGTAGTCCTGGGGGCCCCGCAGGTCCAGGGTGAGGGCTTCGTCGAGGATGCCGAGGGCGGCCAACGCCTGCTCGAGTCCTTTGATGGCCTTGGCGGTGGGCTCGAAGACGGTGTGGAGGTAGTCGGCGGTTGCGTCGTCTGGGGCGTTCTCGGCGATGGAGCGCCACTGTTCGGCCTTGCGTCGCCAGTAGAGGAGGTCTGCGCCGGAGATGCGATGTACCGCCGTCATGACAGTGAGCACCGCCTGTCGGTGTCCCGCCCCACGTCAGCCGCCACGGCGCAAAAAGCACCACCTCGTGTCAGCGGCCAGCCGCCGACGCCACAAGCCAGAGACCTACAAGAACACGACCCACCTGACCTACCGTCACTGCCACCAGCTCACCGACATGAAGCCGACACATCGCAGTCCGGCCATGGCAAGTCACCCGGGCGGCCAATGACCTGTGGGGGAAGGCATGGCACGTGACATGGACGCTGCCGGAGCCGATGCTGGCCACCCCCGTGCCTGATCCTGCTCTGCGGCCGGGGTGGGCCAGCGAACCCCAAGTGGGACGGTTCTCCAGACATTTGAAGTTGTCTCATCCGAGTGACATCGCGGCATCTCCCAGCACACCTCCGACCGGCACCGAGAGACTGCACCGTTGCCAGAGTGGTGACGCATGCCTGTGGGTGGCGTCCAGCTGTTCTTCACCGACCAGCGGAAGGTCTGGAAGGTCGGCCAGGTCGCTGGATTGAGTCAGGCAGAGCTGTCAGCTCTGTTCGCCCGGCGTCTGGTGCCTTCGGGTACGCCGATACTGCTGGGATGAGGCGATGCGCCCGGTCGAGCCCGGTGTCGTCGTGGTTCCGATCACTGGCACTGGAACGCAAGGACGCGAAGACGATGCGGTCGTACGCGTACTCGGTGCTGATGCTGCTGCACTTCCTGCTGGCCCGGGAGGCGGATCTGCGGTCGGCCACGGCGACAGACCTCGGGAGTTTGCGTCTGTGGCGGCAGGGGCGGGGCGGAGGAGGTGGTCGGTGACGCCGCATGGGACCGGGACTGGGCTGCCATCGAGTCTCTTTACAGGTATCTGATCCGGATCGGTGTCGTCGCCCGGCAGCCCTGGCGGGCGACGCCGCAGCGTGACGACCTCGCCAGCAGAATCCGCCCTGACCTGCGCGTTCGGCACATGAGAGAACTTGACCCGTACCTCTACCTGCGGGACGTCGGATTTGGAGGACTGGCTCCGGATGCCGGGCTGGATGTCTCGTTCCGGGGCTGGCGGCCCCACCGGGACATCGGGCCGCCTGCGAACTGGCGCTGATGACGGGGATGCGGGTCCGGGAGTGGTCCACTTTGCTCCTGCCCGAGCTCGGTTTTCTCGATGGCCAAGCGGGCCGGCGTTCAGTGGACGTCGGAACCGAAGGCTTGCGCCAAGTTCGGACGGCCGCGTTCAGGTCTATGTCGGGCCGGACCCGATGGAACTGCTCGATGCCTGCCTGTTTGCTCGAACGTCCGGAGATCGTGGAGAAGGCTCAGCACTCGCTTCGCCGGCGGCACCGAGAGCTGTTCGTGATCCAGCGGCTGGAGGCCGACGGCGCCGAGTGCCGGGGAGTGCTGGACGGCCTGACGATCACGCGGACCATCAAGAACATGAAGTCGGATCTGCGACGTCTGGCGGCGTGGGAGACCCGGTGGCGGTCTGGACCCGTTGGCGCTGTTCATCGGTCAGGGCGGCAGGAGTGCTCACCTTTTTGGCTTGGGACAAGATCCGGTGGAGGGCTCGGGATCGGTTGAAGGCGTGGGCCGGCGACCGGAATGCGCCGGTGCTGCCCAGGCGGTGCTGGGTCTATCACGACCTTCGGCACACCTTCGCCTTGCGGCTTTTGATCTTCCTGACGCGCGAGGCCCTGAACGACGCGGAGGGAGTCAAGAGGGGCTGCCGATGTCCACGCTGCTCGACCACGTGACCGGCAATCCGCTGCTGGTGGTGCAGCGCCGCCTTGGCCACGCACACCCGTCGACCACCTACCGCTACATCCGCTACCTGAAGGACCCGATGCGGGAGGTCGATGACGCCTTCCAGCACGTGACGGCCGCCGGCGGCGCCTCCTACATCGCCATCGCCCGCAGCCTGATGGACTTGGAGGACGCCGGCCATGCCCCGACGCGGCCATTACACCCGTTAATTTCCCCCACTTCTGTTCCTCGCCCTGCGGCCCCGTCACGGGTCGGTGTTCGCGGAGGTGTCGACGGTCGATGGTCAGGGCCGCCATCGGACGGTCGACGTTCGATCCGGCACGCTTCACCTGCGCGAAGCTGGCTCGGGGAACTCGCGGACGAGTGGGTGGAGTTGGTGGAGGACGCCCGTTACGGGCCGACCTCGGCGACGCACTACCGGCAGACGATCGAGGCGTTCTGCACGCATGTCGATGCCACCGTCCCGCGGCCTCACCGGGCGAGTCTGGCGGGCACCGACCCGGACCTGCACCACGCGGTGACGGAATGGGTCCGTCTGCTGCCATCCCGGCACAGGCCCGGCTCGCGAAGTCCGGCCTGGCGCGCGGGTCGGCTGAGGACACTGATCGGACGACGGTCGCTCCACGGCCGGAGCGTGTCGTCGCTGGGCACTTGCACGGCTGGCTCGAAGGCGCCCTGGGATTGCGCCGCGGGGAGACCAGGCTGCGAGCTGGACGAGTTCTCCCGGGCCGACAGGAAGAAGATCGTCCAGGCCGCCTGGACCGCCCGCTTGGACATTGAGAGGCGCCTCGCCCGCCGCTGGGACCTCGCGGCCCGCGGCCGCGATCCACGCGGAGTGCGGCTCGAGACCGAGGAGGCCGACCTTCCTTCGGGCGATCGCCCACAATGCCCCTGAACTGCACGGAGATCAGCAAGGCCCTCCCCATCCTGGGCGGGACATGCCGCCGAGCCTGCGGCAACTGGTACCCGCTGGCACGTCCCCGGATCGCCGCGAAGGCCGCAGTCCGTCAGGGGCCTGGTCAGGCAACTGTTCCTGCACAACTCCGATCTGCAGGCTTACCGGATCTTGCTGATGGCAGCCACTGGCCGGGCCCCGGAGGAAGTGGCAGCAGGCTTACCGAGCACGACATCTGAGTTCGGCTACCTCCAGCGTGACCATCGACTTCAGCAAGGGCCGGGCCCGCGCCGAATGCGCCAGGCGTTCAGTACACCGGCACCGGCGGAGCCCAGGCTCTGCTGCACCCGGCCCGGCCCCGGCTCGAGCGCCGGGGAGATCTGCCCGTCGGCTGCTGGAACTGAACAGGCCAGCTGGCCGAGCGGTTCGGCATCTTGCCTGTCCCGCTGTTCCTGCGGGCGGCGATGTTCTGGCCCGCGGGTCACGCCGGCCAGGCTCGACCGGACATCGAGCCTCGCCGGCTCGCTGCGGGAGCGAGGGTTCTCGACGTCGACAGGCCAGCCGGACGTCCGGCGCCTGCGCAAGCTCCAGCAAGGTTGAGAAGGCGGCATCGCCTTCAAGGGCCGCGGTTCAGCGGCATCGCCGACGACCGCTCGGTCCGAAGACCTTCCACCGCCATTACGCGCACGGCACGACCTTGACGGTGATCGCTGGCAGCGCTCGTCGCCGCAGCGCCGGCAGGCGCGGTGGCTCCTCGGCGGAGCGGTCGGCCGAGTCCCGTCGTGCTGGGCGAGGAAGCCGAGAAGTCACTGGGCCGGCCCCGGGTTCTCCGGCCCGCCCTGGGGCTCTCGGAGGAGGAGGATCGAGGACTCAGCTTTCGCACCGGGCGGCTCGACATGGGCGTCTCCAACTGCAGGGACCCCTTCGCCTCTCCCTACGGACGCGCCCGCGGCCAGCTCTGCCCCCGGTCGCCCCCACTCGCTGCCTTGAATGCCGCAGCGCGTTCGTGCTGCCCTCGAACCTGCCCAGCTTCTGCTTCTTCTCCGACCATCTCGCTGCGCCTCCAGCTGCGGCCTGTCGCCTCAGCTTCTCCCACACGCTCTGGGGACGGAGCCGCGTCAGCGCCATCGAAGCGATCAAGGCACCGCGCCCGACGCCGGAGATCAGCCTCGGCCCGCCGCCAGATCGCCGAAGGCGCCGGCGGCCTTGCCTCTTCTCCCCTCTCGGCACACGTGGAGTTCGACGCATGACCAGCCGCCGCCTGCCGCTCGCCCTGCCCGTCTCGGTCTTCCGGGACGAGCTGAGCCGTACATCCGGTCCACCCGCTCATGGAAGGCGCTGTCTGTCCGCCACTGTTCGGCAGCATCGGCTGCTCGGACCTGAACGGCATCGTCCGCAGGGCCCCGAACCTGGCTTCCGCCGGCTTCCGCGTGATCTTCCGCGAGCTGGATCCTCAGTGGAATCTCCTGGCCCGGGAGATGGCCATGATCTGGTTCAACCCGCGCCACCCGGCTGTACTCAGCCCGCGGGGCTGCATCTGCCACCCGACCCCCGGTGGCACCGCACACGGTCTCCCAGCGCATCGGGCGCCTGCGGGCCCGCTGCACACCTACGGCGTGCTCCCGGCAGCTTCCCCATCGGTCGGCGACTGGAGCGACGACGACTTCAAGACCTACATCGAACACCGCTGCAAGCAGGGCGAAGCGGCCAGCGCCACCGGACACGTCCACGTGATCAAGACCCTGCACCGCTTCCGGGGAACACTGGCCAGCAGCGGGCTGACGCCGCGATCCCTGGCCCGACACGCGGCGCGAACGCCGTCCCGTCAACCAGCCCCACCGTCCCCGAACTGAAAACCCCGGTGATCCGGCCGGACATCAGGTTCCCGCTCGTCCGCGCTGCCTGGACCTACGTCGACGACTTCGGCCCCGACATCATGCGAGCACTCGATCACTGGCGCCGTCTCCAGGCCGAAGCCCGCCCCTTTCCACGGCCGAGGACCGACGCCCGCTCCGCCGCCTGGCTCGCCGGATCCCAGCAACGAGGTCCCAGGTGCACCGGCTCACGGGGAGAGCGACCGTGAACTGGCGGCTGCTGACCTTCTGATCGGGTTCGAGTCCCGCAAGATGGCCTTCTTCACCAAGCAGAACCGCGCCGGCCTGGCCCGCCGAGCCGCTGCCGAACGGCTCATTACGGAGGGCCGCATCCGCACCGGCCTGATCGACGGACTGCGCGAGGTGTCCAGGCCGGACGACAGTTGCGGCCCCTGGCACGACGAGCTCCCTCCAGCCCCGCGAACTCGCGGTCGAGTGCCTGGCCCTGCGGCGAACGCCTGCTACGTCTTCGTCGCCGCGCTGTCGATGATGCGTGACTGCGGACGATCCGTGAGATCGCCGAAGATGCCCTCACCGAGTACTTCGGCACCCCGGCAGTGAAGTCGGTCGAAGCGCAAGCTCGATCCCGACCTGCCCACCGCCCACTGGTGGATCATCACACCAGTCGCCCAGGCCATCGAAACCGCCATACACCTGTCGACGAGCGATACCCTCGCCTTCGCGGCGGTCACCCCGCGCTGCCACGGCGAGCGGCTTCACGAGCCAGACCGCCATCACACGCTTCATCAAGCACGTCAACCGTCACCAGGGAGAAGCACCGGCCTTACCGAGATCCCTTCAGCAAGGTCACTCCGCACATGTTCCGCCGGACCATGGCCATGCTCACCCGCGACTATCCCGGCTCGGAAATCGCCGTCGGGATGCAGCTCAAGCACGCAGCCACCCGCGCCCTGGCCAACCGCTGGACCCAGGGCTACATGGATCACGACCCCTCCTGGGCCCGTCTCCTCACCACCGCCATCGCCGAACGTCGGTTCCAACGGCTGAGGGATCTCTTCGACGCCGACAGCCAGCGGCGAGGCTATCAGCTTCGGGCCCGGCGCTGACCAGATGCGTTCGGCCTTCGCTGCCGTCCGAGAGAAGGCCGAAGCCCTCCGAGCGAACGGAAAGGCCCAGCGAGGGGACATTCGCGTCGAACACGGCCTGCTCAAACACACCACCTGTCGATCCGGTTCGGAAAGCTCAACCACTGCACCATCGACCAACAACCCCGTCGGCGCGAAGTGCCTGGAAGATGCCATCGTGCCCCGGGGCACCGAGGGCCGCTCATCGACCGCTGCCAGCCCGCACGCTGCAGCAACAGCATCATCGCCCCCGAACACCTACCGATCTGGAAGGCCGAGCACGATTCGCTGAGCCGGCTCCGTGACCAGCCACGGCTGCCCCCGAACCGCCGAGCTGCCATCGACGAACAGATCCGTGACGTCGAACTCGCGCTCAGGAAGGCAGACGGCGTATCGAGCGAGGCCCCTCAGCTCAGGGTCTCTGCGCGGGCGGAGAAGGCTCTACGAGAAGCTATGGAGCGACTTTTCACCGGCCGACCGGCCCGTACCGACGGCAAGCTGACAAAGAACAACCTCTGGCGGGAGGCCGACGTCAGCCGAGCCACCATGAACCGCGCCACCGACGTGCTTGCTGACTGGGACGGCCATACCGGCCGAAGCCCGGCAAGTCTCCACGGCCAACGGCAAGCGCAGGAGATCGCTGACCTTCGCCGCCAACTCAAGAACAACCGGCAAGAGCGACAGCAACTCCAGGACCAGGTCGACGCAGCCGCTACCGTCATCGCCGTCTTACTCGCGGAGAACACAGCCCTGCGCAAGCAAGCCACCAAACAATCAGCCGTCATCATCCCCCTCGACCGCACTCACTTCATTACTGAGTGAAGACCCCTTGGCCCTACAGGTCGTACGCGCTTGTTTGTCAGCCATTAGCCACACCTCAACGCGCGAACTCAGGGGCCTTCTCCGTGGGCAACGTGCGCATGGTTCGAAGCGGTGACAGAAGGTTGGGAAGGACACTCAGCGTCATACCTGCTGCACCAATCCACAAAGTGCCTGCCGCTCCGAAAACGGAGCCCGAGGCTGCCACCCAAAAGCCCACCGAGAGGTATGCCGCCCAGGAAACAAACCGAGCTGTTGCGCTCATCCGGCCCAGAAGCCGATCCGGTGTCAGGGCCTGCTGGATGCTTGACTGAGTCACCACGCGGACGACTCCCCCATTGAAAGAGTCGCGAGTCCGATCGCAGCCACATACACGCTCCAACCCGCTTGCGCCAACGGCATGAGCGCGGTCAACGGACAGGTAACCAGCGATGCGAGCCAGATGACCGTACCTTGCCCGACCCGCTTGGAGACCCTGGTTGCCAACAGTGCGCCCAACAAGGCACCGCAACCCATTCCCGAGAAAATGAGGCCGATACCAACGGATTGGAGGCCAATCTCCCGCTCCAAAAAGACCAGCAACATGGCCTGATACATAACCAGGAAGAGGTTGAATATCGCATCCCCCAGCATGATCGCACGTAAGGTAGGGGACTTGATGACGAACTTCAGCCCCTCCTTGATCTCTCGGGCCAATTGAGGGTGATCACTCGACTCAGGCTTACGTTCGCGTTTCCGGATGGTGATCGCGATCAGTCCCGACATAGCCATCCCGACTGAACTCGCCAAAAGCGTTGCAGGAGCTCCGACCAGGCCGACCAGCGGCCCTGCCACCGTCGGCCCGCTGATACTGGTCACCGAGCGTATGGCCGAAAGTTTTGAGTTTCCTTCCACCAGATTGCCGCGTCCCACCAAGTGCGGGAGATAGCTGACGTATGCAACATCGAAGAAGACAGTCAGCACTCCGTGAACCAAGGCGACTGCATATACCCACCAGATGGTGAGAAGACCCGCCCACCACGCCACCGGAACCGTCAAGAGGAACAGCGCGCGAGCGAGATCAGTGCTGATCATCACCGATCGCTTCCGCATTCGATCCACCCATGCACCAGCCGGCAACCCGACCAGGAGCGATCCTGCCGAAGTCATCGCGGCCAGTAAGCCCACTTGGAACTCGTCGGCATGCAATGCCGCGATGGCAACCAGAGGCAAGGCCAGAACGATGATGCGGTCGCCCAACTGACCGAGCGCAGTGGCAACAAACAATCGCCCGAAGTCCTGATTATGCAAGAGGCCGAGCCGGGAAGATTTTGGCATGGCATACCCTACTGTCGAATTTCCGATGTCTGTTTCATGGATTCAACGACTACGGACGGTCGACTCCGAACTCGTAGACCACTTCCCGGCGCACGTCCGGAATGACCATGTCGGCCGTTTCCACCGGGCGTCCGTCCGTGTCGAAGATGGTCCGCTCGATCTGTAGCACGAGGTCCCCCAGGCTGATCCCCAGCAGGTTCGCCTGCACCTGGGTGGCACGAGCCGGGCGCGGCACCTCAACCACTGTCGAGATGACCACGCCAATGGAACGCATACGTTCGACCACCCCTTTTCCTGCTAGGGGACCCATTTCGGGCAGCACAATCGGCGTTCCATCCGTGATAGCCATCGGCTCCCAGGATTCGGAAAGCTGGACGGGTTGCCCATCGGCGAGGAACTCGTAATGCGTATTGACACAGAGATCCCCAGGGCTGATGGCGAGCCGCTCAGCGATTGGCTCGGGGGCGGGGACGCGCACCTGACTGTGTGAATCCCAGGCGTCGGCCCTGCCCCGCTCCCTCCTGTCGGGCCAACACCGGGAGCCCTCCCGGCGTTCGCGGTGCCGCGAACGGATCAGCCGCAGGCGCTCTCGCGGCGTGCGGACGTAGGTGCCCGAGCCGGCGCGTCCTTCGAGAAGACCATCGATGATCAGACGGTCCATGGCCCTCTGCATGACGTTGCGTCCGACCCCGTACTCCACGGCGAGTCGTGCCCGGGACGGCCAGGCGCTCCCCGATCTCCCACTCTCCCGAGAGGATCCGTGCGCGCAGTACGTCGGCTACTGCGAGGTACGGCGCCTCTCGGGGCATGGATGATCCTCCGGTTGTCCTACGCTACGGCAGCTGATCGTTCCCAGGGGGCGGGCGTTGGCAAGTTACTGCACCAGGAAAAAGCTGCTGGAGTAGAAATACGTTCCGAGCTCACGCTCCTGTGGAGGTGGTCGGCAAGCAGACCACCTCGACCTGTGATCGGCCGTCGGCCGCCAGGGCGTGGACTCGGCATGCTGGTGCTGGGCAGACAGTCCGGTAGGACGACCAACTTCTGCGGACTCAGCGGATGCACGTGGCTGGAGGTACCCGAGAACTCCTGGCAGTCGAGCACGGGCGGATAGGGAACCGTTACGGCGCGTCGTACCTGCTCGTGGCGCCCTGCACGGGGCGGATAACTGCCTTGCCGGAGTCGAGGTCAACAGAGCTGGGGGGTGCACCGGATTCGGCGTCGTCCCGGAGAACAAGTTGGCGTTCCCGCTCCTGTTGCACGTGTCGCTGTGACGGATGGAAGAGCTCGCCCCACGCCTCAGCAGTGGATGCTCCGCCACCGCCATACCTGCGCCGCCGCCAGCCGACCCACGTAAAGAGGAACAGCCATAGGCAAATGACGACACTGCCAGTCGCAAGCAGCAAGGGTTCTCGCCTTCCGGGCACCGATGGTCCGTGCTGACAGTCTGCTGACCAGCGGGGCACGACCGCCAGTGCAAGCCGAGCCAATGACTTGGCGGTAAGAGAGGCAGCTCAGCCGCCGGTGTCTCATGAGACACCTCGCAGTCTGGAGAAGGACGGGTTCAGGGCCCTGATCTCCGTGGAAGCGGGCCGGGCGGTGCTGCGTTCGAGGCGCGGCACCGAGATGGCACCTCGTTTCCGGAGATCGTGGCCGGGGCCGTGCAGCTGCCTGACGCCACAGCGCTGGACGGCGAGCTGGTCGTATGGGACGCCGCGGGCCGCCTCGCGTTCGAGCGCCTGCAGAACCGGCTTCAGCGGCGCGGCGCCGGGGCGGCCCGGGCTGCAGGCGAGTGGCCGGCTCACTTTGTCGCGTTCGATCTGCTGAGGCTGTCCGGAACCGACACGACCAGTTGGCCGTACTAGCGGCGCAGGGCCGCGCTCGAGTTCGTGTTCGCCGCCCCCGGCTGTCCGCCCCGTGGGCGCTGTGCCCATCGACCACCGACCCGGACACCGTGCGCGAGTGGCTGACGTGGGCGTCGGTCGGAATGGAGGGCCTGCTTTTCAAGCGGTTGGACAGTGTGTACGAGCTTGGGGTGCGGGGGTGGCGGAAGTACAAAACGCGATGAATTGCAGTTAATGCAACATCGTACGTCTCGCCAGAATCGCCGTTTCCGCTGATCACTCCCCCAACTTCCTTGCCGTGTCGGCGTCACAGCGGAGCCGCGACCAGGACGGTAGCGATGGACGCAACATTGATGCGTTTGATACAACAACCGCCATGGTCGCTGAGGCACCCGGTTCGGCGCGTCTCCTCCTCGCTCCGAACGTCGTACACCTGGCTCCGGAATCAGCGGTGTTCACGGCGATGAAGGAGGGCTGGGCCCGGCAGCAACACGCCCGGTTCCTGAAGGCTTCGACGATCGAACCGCGGCTGCGTCTGATCAACCGGTTCGAGGTGTTCACGGGGCTGTACCCGTGGCAATGGACTCCAGCGGATGGCGAAGCGTTCATCGCGCACCTGCGTAGCGGCGCCAATCCGATCCGTATGTCGACGGCGCGGACGTACGAGGTGACGATCACCTTGTTCGTGGAGTACCTGCTGGACCGCCGGTACGGATGGGTGGACACCTGCCGGGAGCGGTTCGGGCAGACACCTCAGGTCGTCTTCCACGAAGCCAACTCGGTCCTGCACACGCTGGAGTACGAGGGCGACCCTCGGCGTCGGCCGCTGACCTACGACGAGGTCCAGGCCCTGTTCGACGCGGCCGATGCCCGGCCGGCCCAGATCCGCGGACACGGGCGGAAGGGGACGCTGACCGCGCTGCGTGACGCCGCGGTGCTGAAGACGATCTACGCCTACGGAACCCGGCGCACCGAGTCCTCCATGGTCGACCTGGTGGACTTGCGACGGCATCGGAAAAGCCCGCAGTTCGGGCAGTTCGGCTCGCTGGCGGTGCGGTACGGGAAGTCGTCCAAGGGGGCGCCGCCGAAGCGGCGGACCGTGCTGCTGGTGCCGGAGATGGACTGGGTGGTCGACGTCCTGGACGAGTGGGTGCATGAGGTGCGTCCCCGGCTGGCGCCGGGCCGGCATCCGGCATTGTGGGTGACCGAGCGGGCCGGGCGGATGTCGCCGCGCTCGATCAACGAAGCCTTCACCACAGCTCGGGACGCAGCCGGTCTGGATGCAGCCCTCGATCTGCACTGCCTTCGCCACAGCTACATCACGCACCTGACGGAGTTCGGCTACCCCGCGCGGTTCGTGCAGGAGCAGGTCGGCCACTCCCATGGCTCGACAACAGCCATATACATGGGTGTCTCCGACGAGTACCGCAACCACCTGCTGGAGGCTTCACTGAAGCGCCGGCTCGGCGACGACTGGGACCTGACATGATCAAAAAAATGGGCTACGAGTGGCGGCTGCGGCAATCATGGCCGAGCAGGAGATGTTCCACACCTCAGACCTCGTGCCGCTGCTCGCGGAGCGTGGGGTGAGCCTGTCACGTGAGCAGGTCTACCGGCTGGTGACGCAGCCCCCGCAGCGGATGAGCATGGACACCCTGGTCGCGCTGTGCGACATCTTCGGCTGTACCCCAAACGACCTCATCAAGCCGACGGTCGTCAACGCGCAGGTGAAGAAGACCGCGGGCGGCGAGGAGGCACCGCTGTCGCTGACGGAGCGCCGGACCAAGATCCGGCGCCCGGGGACGGCGTCGTGAGGAAGTACCTCACCCCGGACCAAATCCGGCTGCGCGAGGACCTGGCCGGGGCCCGTGACCGGATCATCGTCCTGCTGAACCTGGCCGTCGGAGAGTCCCTCGGCATGGAGCAGGCGCAGGAGTTCGTCGAGAAGGCGCGGGCATGGAGCGGTGCGAACGCCTTCCGCCTGCTGCGCTACCTCGCGTCCAGACCCGACGCGCTGAGTGCGCCGACGCCGGACTGCCCGCCCTGCGGGGTACGGCTGATCGCACTGCTGATCGCCGGCGGCCACGGCGAGAACGTGGGCCTGGTGCCCTGCGCTGACTGCGGGCGGACGGACCCGTTGCCGATGTACGCCGGTCCCGAAGGGCGGCTGTGCCACGGCTGCTCCAGCCGGCGCCTGGCGGTTCCGTGCGCGCGGTGCGGCAAGCTCGCGAAGGCAGTGGCACGTCGTCCGGACGGACGGATCTGCCAAGTGTGCAAGGAGAAGGAGCCGGGCTCGCGCAAGGAGTGCGTCAGCTGCCGCCGGATGATGATTCCCGCCCGGCACCTGCCCGACGGCACATACCTGTGCCAGACCTGCGCCCCCAAGAAGCTCCAGACGTGCTGCCGCTGTGGCCGCCGACGGAGGGCGAACGCGCTGACCGCCGACGGGCCCGTCTGCGGGACCTGCTACGCGAGCCCTGCGCCGGTGCGGCATCTGCGAGCAGGTGGCGCCCATCAGGGTGCGGGCCAAAGGCGAGGCTCACGACATCTGCTACCGCTGCTACGTGCGGCCGGAGAAGCTCTGCACCGTATGCGGGCGGATCCGTCGCGGCCACCACATCGACCACGGCAATGGACCGTTCCGCTGCGATGGGTGCGTCCCACGCGAGGCCCGCAAGCGGCGGCTGCACGTGTGCGCATTGTGCGGCCAGGAGCGGAAGGTGGGCGTGTTCTGGCCGGTAGGGGCCGTCTGCCCCTTGTGCTACCGGGCTGCTCTGACGCAGCCGGAATCGTGCACGATGTGCGGCCGGCAGCGCATTCTCGTGGGCCGCACCCCGGACGGCGGCCGGATCTGTAAGGCGTGCTCCTTCCCCGACGAGCGGCCCGATTACTGCTCGTCCTGCCAGCAGCCGGCTGACCTCCTGCCGGGACGCCGCTGTCCACGCTGCACCCTGCTCGCCAAGGTGACCCGCCTGCTCTCACGCGACGGAAGCACCCTCGATGCCTCCCTGCGGCCGCTCGCCGATGTACTCAGCGACGCTTCCAACCCCTACCCCGTCCTGGCCTGGCTGCGCCGAAGCCCCGCCGCGCGCCTCCTGGGGCAGCTGGTAACCGCGCCCGACGAACTCGACCACGCGGCCCTGGACGCGCTGCCCCAAGGACACGCCACCACCTACGTCCGTAGCCTGCTCACCACCGCAGGCATGCTTCCGCCACGCGATGAGAACCTCGCCCTGCTCATCAACTGGACGGCCCGCACCCTGGCCAAGCTGCCAGGACATCAGGCGACCTTGATCCGTCCGTTCGCCGAGTGGCACATCATCCGCGACGCCCGCCGGCGCTCTGCGCGCGGCCGCTACACCTACACCGCCCACAAGGGCGACTGCGCCAACATCCGCGCCGCCATCGACTTCCTCACCTGGCTGGACACCCAGCAACACACCCTCCAGAGCCTCACACAGGAAGACCTGGACGTCTGGGCAATCTCCAGGCCCGCCCTGCGAGCCCGCTCCATCCCTTTCATCCGCTGGGCCGGCGCCCGCCACCTCACCCGGGTCGGCCTGACCATCGAACACCCGCCCTCCCAACTCCCCGGCCAGTTCCAGATCGAAGAAGAGCACTACGAGGAACTACGCCGGTGCCTGAACGACCCCACGCTTCCGTCGGACGTTCGCATCGCCGCAGCCCTCATCCGCCTCTACGCCCTCCCTCTGACCCGCATCGTCGAACTCACCGCCGACCACCTCCACCACGACGCAGATCACACCTACCTGACGATCATCCGCCACCCCGTCGTCCTGCCACCGAAGCTCGCCCGCCTCATCGACGACCACCTCGAAGACGCATCCCGGCACGGCAACGAAGCCACCAGGTACCTGCTGCCGGGCCGAGCTCCCGGGCGCCCCCGAAACCCTGCGGGACTGTCCGACAAACTCAAGCGCTACGGCCTGCCCGCCCGCGCAGCCCGGAACACGGCCATGATGGAGGCGCTCGCCGACCTGCCACCCGTCGTGCTCTCCGACTTGATCGGCATCCAGCCGAGAACCGCGGAACGCTTCGCAGCCATGGCCGGCGAGAACTGGTACGACTATCTGGCCGGTCGCCATTCTGCTCGCGCGTGAGGTCACATAAGGGCACAGGCGCACACCGCGGGGGCGGCTTCACGCTGGTGTGTCGGACAGTTCGCATCCCGGACGGCATGAGCCCGGCGCTGTCTTGGTGGCCGCTACGCCTGCTCTACCGTGCGGTGATCGTTTGCGACTGTCGGTTGATCGTCTGGTGTCAGGCGGTTGATGCGGTACACATCCGGCACGCAGAGGTTCAGAACGGTAGCGGCAGCGATCATTCCTGCACAGGTCAACAGCACTGCCTGGCTGCTCCATGAGTGGGCAGCAAGAGCGGTGATGAGGTAGCCCAGGGGGATGGCGAGGCGTTCCCCAACGCCGTTGAAGGCGCTCATGCGGCCCTGTTCCGCCTGAGGCACACGTTGTTGGAACGCAGTGGTCCAGGCGACGATCGCGACATCGAGCCCGACCCCTGCAAGTATCGTGGCCAGCAGGACGAGAGACAGCGGCACCGTGCAGGCCATGGCGGCCAAGGGGAGCGCGAGAGCACCGGCCGCGACGACCGCGACCGTGAGCAGTCGGTACGGTTTCCAGCGCAGGCAGACGAGGGTTCCCACAAGCAGACCACAGGTGAAGGCCGCCTGGATCAGGCCCCAGTCGCGGGCTCCGGCGTACTGTGCTGCGGCCACGAGCGGGCCGAGAAGCTGGAAACCCGCCAGCCATGCAGCGACCAGGACCGTGCCGACGGCCGTGTAGGTCCACAACCAGGTACGCGACCAAAAACCCGCCCAGCCCGCCCGCAGGTCGCTCAGCACACCGCCCGGTGCAACGAGCGGGGCATCCAGACGCAGGCCAAGAAGCAGGACAGCCGCGGCGGCGAACGTGAACGCATCCCAAGCCAGTGCCCATGCCGCACCGCTGGCGGCGACGATGACACCGCCGACGACCGGACCCAGCACCTTGACCGCGTTGCTCGGGAGCCTAAGCAGCGCGTTGGCCTGCTGCAGTTGCTGCTCCGGAACGATCTGCGCAACAGCGCCCTGCGCAGCGGGCACGATGAACGACGCCGCCGTCCCCGAGACGAAACCGCATGCTGCGATCGACACTGTCGTCGCACGGCCGGTCGCCACGGTGACGGCCAGCGCACCCTGCGCGCCAGCGGCCAGCAGATTCCCTATGAAGAGGAGCCGGCTGCGGGACAGGCGGTCCGCGAACAAGCCGCCCGCGAGCAGGAACACGATCGTGGGAACGGTGGTCGTGGCAAGCACCACACCGAGAGAGCCCGCTCCACCGCCTTGCTCAATGAGAGCGTAGGCCAGGGCAAGAGGGGCCATCGCAGACCCTGTGGCCGAGATGAGATTGGCCGACACGAATCGCCGGAAACTAGCAATCTTCAACAGGGTACTGATCGACGTCGGTGACTCGTCGGCGGTTTTCATGATCTCCCCAGGGCTCGGCGCAGCGAGCACCCTAGTGCAGGAGCACGCCGCGCCGAACGTCAGTGATCAGAGTTGGCCGACACCCCTCGCCTCCTCAAAGGCCGTGCACCAGGCCTCCGTCGGCAGCGAGTTCGGCCACCGGCACGCGATGGGTGGCTCTGCCCCAGCAGTGAATAGCGCAGCTCTCGAATACTGCTGCTTCACCAGTAAGTGCGGGAGACCACCGAGGCGATCGTCGGCGCGGTCACCGGCCCTTTGTCCGCTCCCCGCAGTCTGCTGCTCGGCAGGTACGACGACGACGGCCGCCTGCAGTACACGGGCCGCACCACCACCCTCGCCCGGGCGGCGGGTAGCACGGTCGCCGGGCTGCTCGCCCCGGCCCGGCGCGGTTATCCGTGGACGGGCTGGTCGTTCTCCGCTGGGTGGGGCAGCCGGGAGGCGCTGGACGTCACGCTGGTGGAACCCGAGCTGGTGGTGGAAGTCGGCGTCGACGTCGCCCGCGATGCCTCCGGCCGGTGGCGCCACCCCGCGCGCCTGTACCGTGCCCGCCCCGACCTCTCCCCCGCCGACATTCCCCGCATGACGGTGCCGCCGCATTGACGGCCGGCCTCGGTTGCGTTGCGCCGCGCCGCCGTCAGCTGGTGCGTCAGCGGAAGGCATTGCCCCATGACGGGATCGATGCGAGCGGCCGACTGCCCACCATCCGACCTGGGTATCGCTAGTTGCAATTAATATGCAACAGCTTTCAGTCATCAATAAGGGTGTGGGGTGCATGACGGTCCGACGGATACGGACAGCCGCTGCGACGGCGGCGATACTCACTGGTGTTGCCGCCTGCTCGGCTCCCGGCAGCAGCACGGGCAGTGGTGACGCGGCGGACTCCGTCGTGATCGGGGTGGCCTCTGAGCCGGACACGCTCAGTCCGCTGCTCGGTTACGGCAAGGACGGCAACTCGAAGATCTTCGACGGCCTGCTGGCCAGGGACGCCGATCTGAACCTCAGACCGGCGCTGGCGAAGGCGCTGCCGGAGGTCTCCGCCGACGGTCTGACCTACACCTACACCTTGCGCGACGGTGTGAAGTTCAGCGACGGCGAGCCGCTGGCCCCGGCCGATGTCGTCTTCACGTACGAAACAGTCCTCGACGCGAAGACCAACAACACCTCCCGCAGCGAGCTGGACGCCATCAAGGACGTGCGGGCGAAGGGTGCCGACAAGGTGGTCTTCACCCTCAAGTACCCCTACGCGCCCTTCGCCGGGCGCACGGTGCTGCCCATCGTCCCCGAGCACGTGGCCAAGGGGCAGGACCCCAACACCGGCCCGTTCAACACCAAGCCGGTCGGCACCGGCCCGTACGTCCTCGCCTCCTGGAGCAAGGGGGAGAAGCTCACCTTCAAGGCCAACCCCGACTACTGGGGCGGCGCGCCGAAGGTCAAGAAGGTGACCATGGCGGTCATCAGGGACGACAACGTGCGCGCCACCCGGCTGCGCTCCGGCGACCTCGACGGCGCGATCCTGCCGCCCAACCTCGCCGCCACCTTCAAGAACGACAAGGCGAAGAAGACGTACGACGCGAAGACGTACGACTTCCGCACGGTCACCCTCCCGCAGGAGAACAAGGTCACCGGCGACCGCGCCATCCGCCGGGCTCTCGATGCCGCCGTGGACCGCAAGGCCATGGTCGACAAGATCCTCGACGGGGCCGGGCGTCCGGCCTACGGGCCGCTGCCCGTCGACGACCCCTGGTTCGCCAAGGGCATCGAGCGGGGGCAGGACCTCGCCAAAGCCCGGAAGATCCTGGACCGTGCGGGTTGGAAGGTTGGCGCAGGCGGCATCCGCGTCAAGGACGGGCGGCGGGCCTCCTTCACCCTGCTCTACCCGTCCGGTGACGAGGTCCGCCCGGACCACGCCCTCGCCTACGCCTCCGACGCCAAGAAGGCCGGCATCGAGGTGAAGGTGGAGACGGGCACCTGGGAGGTCATCGAGCCGCGGATGAAGAACGACGCGGTCCTGGCCGGCTTCGGCAGCAACGGTGACCCCGACTACGGCCCTTGTACGCCCTGCTGCACTCCTCCCTCGCCGGCGACGGCTTCAACAACATGGGCCGCTACAACGATGCGATCGTGGACAAGGCACTCGACGCCGGCCGGCGCAGCTCGGGACCAGGGCGACCCGCAAGGCTGCGTACGACACCCTGCAGCAGGAGCTGGTGAAGAACCCCGGCTACACCTTCCTCACCCACATCGACCATGTCTACGTCCTCGCCGACCGCTGGACGAGGGTTGAGCGCGCAGGTCGAGCCGCACGACACGGCTTCGCCTCCAGGTCCGTGGTGGAACCTCGAAGCCTGGCAGCCGAAGAAGTGAACCGACTCCCTTGGGGAGCGATGGCACGGCTGACGGGGCGGCGGCTGCTGTTCGCCGCCCCCGTCCTCCTCGTCGTGACCTTCGGCGTCTTCGCGATCGCCGCGGCCTCCCCTTTCGATCCGGTCAAGCGTCACGCCGGCACGGCCACCCTCGGCGCCGACGCTGAAACTCTGGAGCGGCTGCGGGAGAACCTGGGCGTGGACCAGCCGTTCACCTCCCGCTGGTGGCACTGGCTGACTGCCGCGCTCGGCGGTGACCTCGGTCAGTCCCGAGCGTGATGCGGCAGCCGGTCGCCCAGGTCATCGGCGAACGCCTGGTCTGGTCGAGCCTGTTGTGCGCGGTGCCGCGTTCGTGGTGGCGGTGCTTCTTGCGGGCACGGTGCTCGGGGTGCTGGCGGCCCGCCCGCCCCGGTTCCGTCCTCGACCGGTCGATCACTTCCGTGGCGTACTCGCTGGAGGCGGCGCCCGTGCTTTTGGCTCGCCCTGCTGGCCGTCTGGCTGTTCGCCCTCCGGCTGGGGCGTGCTCGCCGGCCGGCGGTCTCACCGACACCGGCGAGAGCCGCGGCGCGGGTGGCGCGCCCTCCGAGGTGGCAAGTCATCTCGTGCTGCCGGCCGGGGTGCTCGCCAGTCTCCCAGCTGCCCTGGTTCACCTTGTACGTCCGTCAGGGCGTCGGTGACGCGCTCGCTGAGGATCCGTACGCGGCGCGCGGGCCAGGGGGTTGAGCGAGCGCGCCGTGCTGCTCGGCCACGCCCTGCGCTCCGGGCTGCTGCCGGTTTTCACGCTGGTCGGCTCCCGGGTGCCCGAACTCATCACCGGCGCCCTGCTGGTGGAGAGCGTGTTCGGCTCCGCCCGGCATCGCGGCGGCCACCGTTCAGGCGGCCACCGCCGTCGATTTCCCGCTGCTCGCCGCCCTGACGACCCTGGCCACCGCCGCGGTGCTCGTCGGAAACCTTTTTGCCGACCTGCTCTACGGCCTCTTCGACCCGAGGGTGAAGTTCAGTGACATGTGAACCTGCGGCCGAGCCCGCCTGGCGGTCGCACGGCACGAACCGCCGCTCCACCAGGACCGTGCGGGTGCGCGTCTCGGTGGCCCTGACCGGCGTCATCGTCGTCGCCGTCCTCCTCGTCCCGCCGCTGGTGCAACTCGACCAGCAAGCCGTCGATCTGGGCGCGAAGTTGCTGCCCCCAGCTGGTCGCACCCCTTCGGCACCGACGACCTCGGACGGGACCTGCTGCTGCGCTGCGTCTACGGCCTGAAGTCTCCCTGCTCGTGGGCATCGCAGCCGCCCTGACGGCCACCGTGATCGGCACGGCCGTCGGGGCGACCGCCGGAGCACTGGGCGGCTGGGTCGACCGGGGCGTCGTGCGGGTGGTCGACACGGTCGCCTCCGTGCCGCACCTGCTGCTGGGCATCTTCATCGTGGCCATGTTCCGGCCCGGGCTCTGGCCGGTGGTGGTCTCGGTCGCGCTCACCCACTGGCTGTCCACCGCCCGGATCGTGCGCGCCGAGGTGCTGTCGCTGCGCTCGTGCCCCTACATCGACGCCGCCGTCTCCGGGGGCGCGTCCCGGTGGCGGGTGGCGGTACGGCATCTGCTGCCCGCGGTGCTGCCGCAGGCGGCGCTGGCCGCCGTGCTGATGGTGCCCGCACGCCATGTGGCACGAATCCGCCCTGTCCTTCCTCGGGCTCGGTCTGCCCACCCACATGGCCAGCCTCGGCAACCTCATCCAGGACGCCAGGGGATCTCTGCTCGCAGGGCAGTGGTGGCCGACCCTCTTCCCGGGGCTGTTCATCATCGTCCCCACGCTCGCCATCGCCGGTCTCGCCGGAGCCTGGCGGGAGCGGAGTCAACCCGCGCCGCCGATCGGAGCTGATGCTGTGACGGTCACCGACCGACCTCCCGTTCTCTCGGTGCGCGGGCTGTCCGTGCGCTTCCTCATGCCCGGTGGCCGCCGGATCGCCGCCGTCACCGACGCCCACTTCGACGTGGCGGCCGGCGAGTGTCTCGCCCTGATCGGCGAGAGCGGCTCGGCAAGTCGATTATCGCCTCCGCCCTGCTCGGGCTGCTCCCGCCAACGCCCAGAGTGCGGGCCAGGCGCCGCCTCGGCGAGCTCGGACCTGCTCGCGGCCGACGAACGAACTCTCACGCGGACGGTGCGGGGCCGCCTGATCGGGCTCATCCCGCAGAGCCCCGCCGCGCATCTGACGCCGGTGCGCACGGTGCGCTCCCAGCTGGAGGAGACGGTCGGCGCGCTGACCGACGCACGAGGGCGTGCAGCCGTCCGTTCGGCAGCCGAGAGCGCTGCCGAACGCGCCGCTTCCCCGCCGACCACCTCGACGGCCACCCGCACCAGCTCTCCGGCGGCTCGGCCCAGCGCGCCGCCCACCGCCCTCGCCCTCGTCGGCGACGCGCCCCTGCTGCTCGCCGACGAACCCACGACCGGCCTCGACCGCGACCTGGTGAACCACACGGTGGACGAACTGCGACGCCACGTCGACGACGGCGACCAGGGCCCTGCTCGTGATCACCCCCATGACCTGGCCAGCCCGCCGAAGCGCATCGCCGACCGCGTGGCCGTGATGTACGCGGGCCGGATCGTCGAACTCGCCGAGGAGCGCGGACGTCTTCTTCGCGCCCTCACGGCCCCCGCCACCCCCTCAGCGGCGCCTTCTGCAGGGCCCTGTGCCCCGAGCGCGCCTTCCTTCCGATTACGCCGGTATGCCGCCGAACTCGGCGACCTTCCCGACGGGTGCGCCTTCGCCCCGCGCTAGAGCCAGGCCACCGAGCGCCTGCGCCGCCCTCCCGCCGACGGCCGGCGGCATCGCCTGCCACCACCCCGCACGTACCGGAGGACCCTCAGTGCTTCAACTGCACGCCAGTCGCCGCCGATACGGACCAGGAAGAGCCCCCGTCGTCCGCGACGCCTCCCTCACCGTCGCGCCCGGTGAGGCCGTCGGCCTGCTCAGGCCCCAGCGGCTGCGGCGGAATCTCGACCCTCGCCCGCGTCGCAGCCCTGCTGCACCGCCCCGAGTTCGGGCGCCCTTGTCCTGGACGGCAAGCCCGTACGGCGCTGAGCGGCGCCGCGCACCCCGTGACCTGCGCACCGCCATCGGCGTCGTCTTCCCGCAGCCCCGGCTGTCCGCCCGACCCCCGGCTGCGGCTCACCGACCTGATCGCCGAGCCCCTGCGCGCGCAACCGGCCGCCGCGACGAAGTACGGACCGCATCAGCCGAACTGGCCCCGAGCCATCGGCCTCCGCCCCCGACCTCCCTGGACCGCCGCCCCCCACGAGGTCAGCGACGGCCAGCTCCCCAGCGCGCCTGCCTCGCCTCGCCCGCGCCCTGGTCCTGCGCCCGCGCTGGCTGATCTGCGACGAGATGGCCCGCGATGCTGGGATGCCCTCCCCCACCGCGGCCGCCCTGGGTGGCGGCGGCCCATCAAGGACTACTCGCGCGGCCCGCCGGTGCCGATCTGCTCGGCCGTGGGCCACGACCAGCGCCCTCCTGCACCGCTGCGTGTGGCCGCGTCCTGCACTCGGACGAGGTCACCGGCCGGGCCCCGTCGGGCGTGGGAAAGCTCCCGCAGCGCGTCCGGCCTGCGGGAGCCGATCAGTCGTGCCCGCCTGCTACGTGAAGGGTGAGAAGACGATCACGCGCAGGACGTCTGTGCGGCGCTGCTGCTGGCGTCACGCGGGCAAGCAGCGGGCTCTCGCCGCGCTCCTTGGCGGCGGCGTAGCGCCGGGCCACGTCTCCTGCCCAGTTGACGGACGACGGCCCGCGTGGCGTGCGGTCGGAGTCGACCTTTCTGGTTCTTGCTGCTGCAGGTCGAGGCCGCTGCTGCCGGCGTCGAAGCAAGATCGGGGTGGAGGCCCTGGCCGACGTTGCCGCTGGTGGTCGTCGACCTGCTCGACGATATCAGCCGGCCGCTGACGGGCTCCGTCGGCAAGAACGCCCCAGCCGGAGCCCTCGGTGGTCGCGGCGGCTTTGGTGGGCTGCTCGGCCTTGGAGCCGAGCGAAGGAGCCGAAGGACTCAGGTCGATCGCGTCCGCAGAGGTCGCCCAGCGCCCGTCGGCGGCCGGCGGCTCGCCGCCGCCCTCCTTCGGGCCGGTACATGTTCTGCCAGGGATTGATCGAGTCCAGATGTGGCGACGGACAGTGGAAGGCCAGGTTCTTCTCCAGGCCCGTTGATCGAGCCCCAGGTCTCCTGTCCCGTGCCTCCGCCAGCTGCTGCGGCGTGTCGTTGGCGCCCTTCGCGTGCGCCGCGTCGTGCTTGTCGTGGTGCAGCTCGATCGATCGCAGGGCTGATGGCCGGAGCGAGCGCCGAGTGGTGGTCCGTACGGAAGTTCCGGGAGGCGTGTACGCCGGCATGTACCAACGTCCTCCGACATGGTTGCGAATGATGTGGCAGGTGCACACTATCAGCAAGAAGTATGGCTCCTGATCAGGCATTGGACCTACGGACTGGGGCCGTGCCGGGGCGGTTGGAACCAAAACCTCGCCGTATGGCACGGTCATGGGAAAGGGCGGAAGCCGTGAGGGCTGTCCAGCGGTCGGCACATGACGCAGCGACAGGGTCGGATGCCCACGTGCGGCTGAAGCGGCGCGGGTTGCGCTGCACTGCGGGCCGAGTCCGTTTACTGACCCTGCTGTCCGCTTCCGAACGCCATCTCTCCCCGGCCGAAGCCTGCGAGGAACTGGCTCGGTCCGGGCATGCCGTGAACACCACCACCGTCTATCGCGCGTTGGACGCACTGACAGCCGTGGGCCTCATCCACGCGGTGCACGGTCCGGGCCCGGCGCGCTACGGCATCACCGGAGAACCGCACCACCACACCGTGTGCCGAGAGTGCGGCAGCGTCGCAGGCCTGTCGAGTCGGCATTTGACCGAGGCGGTGGGCAGGATCCAGGAGCTGAGGGGTCTGCGGCCCAACCCTGATGGGGTGCTTCTCATCTACGGGCGGTGCACTCACTGCAGCACCTGACAGGCAGGGAGCGTGGCGGTTCCTTTACCGCGGGCGGCGCCACAAGCCGCCCTGCTCGGCAGCCTGCTCCGCCGGCACCCAATGGACCAGCCCGCAGTCCGCTTCTCCTCGCCCCTGCGGGACTTCCACACCAGCAGGGCGACGGCTTGGGCAGCGAAGAACAGGCCGACGACGCCGCTGGTGTTCAGAGCTAGGCCGGCCACCCAGTCCTGGACACCCGACCGATGGAAGTGGATGGGGGGTGCTGTCCATGGGACGGACGCTGTCAGGCAGAACAGCACCCCACATCCGGTCTGGGATGGCGGCACGGATCGCTGCCCGCACCTGTGACTCCTCCAGCCTTGTGCGCTGGGTGCACGCCCACGGAGCTTTATTGCACACTACTCGCAACAAAAAATTCATGGCTATAAGGAGGGGCGTGGACTCTCTCCTGGTTCTGGGCATCGAGCGGCGCTGCGGCGAGACCGGTGCGGGACGTGATCCGGACGGGCGATTGCCCAATCACGCGGTGGCGTCGAGCCACGAGGCAGACCTCCGGTTAACCCGGGTTGGCGCAGTGACGATGACGGAGGCGGTGGCCGATGTGCTGACGTGGAAGGCTGTCGCGGGCTGCGTGGGGCACGGGGTGGACACGCGGGTCGCGGTGGACAGGACCGCCGCCGGCTCGCGGTCGCCGTGGCTGGCCGGGGAGCAGTGCGCGGCGGCCCGGTCCCCGCTTCGCATACCCGTCCTGTGGCTGCGCCGGTCCAAGGACGCGTTAACCGCTGCCGTCGCCGATCTCCCCGAACGGGCCGGATCTGAACCGGCACCGCAGGACGTGCCAACCCCGCCAGCTCCCCTGGAGAACGCCGCCCTGCACTCGGCAGCGCGTGGGCTGGCAGGTGCCGCCTGATGACTAAGAGGGTGTCTCACGTGGTGTGAGGTTGATGCGGCATGATGCCGTGCCATGGGTGTTGGTTTGTCGCAGCGGTTGGTTCCTGACGAACTCTGGTCGCTCGTGGCACCGTTGCTGCCTTCGTTCGCTTCCCGTCCGCAAGGCGGAGGCACGGCCCCGGTGGATGAGCGAGCGGTGTTCACGGCCGTGGTGTACGTGCTGACCAGCGGCTGCGTCTGGCGGCATCTGCCGGAGACGTTCGGCGTCTCACCGGCCACCGCCCACCGCCGGTTCTCCGCATGGACCAAGGACGGGCTGTGGCGGCGGCTGCACCAGGCCGTCCTGGACGAACTCGGCGCCCGCGGCGAGGTGGACTGGACCTCGGTGATCGTGGACGCCGCCTCCGTCCGGGCGAAAAAGGGGATCGCTGACCGGGCGCAATCCGGTCGACCGGGGCAAGAAGGGCAGCAGCTCTCACGTCCTGTCCGACGCCCAGGGCCTCCCTCTCGCCCTTGGCGTCTCGGGGCGAACGTCCATGACAGCCAGGCACTCCTGCCGCTGGTGCTGGGCATCCCCGCCGTCCGTTCCCGGCGCGGCCCTCGCAGACGCAGCCCCGGCAGGCTTCGCGCGGACAAGGCGTACCACTCCGCCGAGAGGCTGAGGTGGCTGCGTGAACGGGGCATCGTCCCGCGCATCGCCCGACCCGGCATCGAGTCCGGCGAGCGTCTCGGCCGGCACCGCTGGAAGATCGAACGGACGATCTCCTGGCTCTTCGTTCGGCTACCGCCGCCTCACCCGCCCGCTACTGAGCGCAAAGGCAGCCACTTCCTGGCCTTCCTCGGGCTCGCAGCGGTCCTGACCTGCTGACAAAGAAACTCGCGAAGATCGCCCACGTGAACAGACAAGCTCTGAACACTCCAGCAGCGGTTCGTGTCCTGAGCTGGTGGTTGCTCGTGTTGTCCGGGCAATGGAGGGGATGAGCTGAAGCCGCTTGCTGGGCCGGCGAGTTGGAGTTGGTGTTCGCTCGGGTGGCGGGCAGGTTCACTCGGGGCGGATCTGCGGTGGCGGGGACCGGCGGGACTCACGTCCGTGGTCTGGCTGGGGCGGGCGACACGCAAGAACGGCTGGCAGCTTGCGGAATGGGCAGGTCACCGCACTCCGGACGGCTTTCAGCGGCTGCTGAACAGCAGTGTCTGGCGACGCTGGCCGCCCTGCGTGACGACGTCCGTGCCGACGTCGCCGAACGGCTCGGACCGGGCGGTGTGCTGATCATCGACGACACGGGATTCATCAAGAAGGGCACCACCTCAGCCGGGGGCTCAGTGGGCGGTACGCACCGGCACCTCAGGAAAAATCGACAACTGTCAGATCGGCGTGTTCGCCGCCTACGCCACCAGCTCAGGCCGGGCCTTGGTGGACCGGGGCAGCTCTGCCTGCCCAAAGCCTGGACGTCCGACCGTGACCGCTGCCGGGCGGCCAAGATCCCCGACGGGCGAGGCTTTGCGACCAAGGGGGAGCCTCGCCCGGACATCGTCCGCCGCCGCCTGGCCGCCGGCCTGCCGGCGTCGTGGGTGACCGCGGATGGGGCCTACGGGCAGGAGCTGGCATCTTCCGCCGCCTGCTCGAGCAGACGGGCGTCGGCTACGTGGTGGCGGTGCCCAAGTCCCAGCAGATCAAGTCCCTGGCCGGCATCTGGCGCATCGACCATCTCATCGATGAAGTACCCGACATGATGCCTGGCAGTCGGCCGTCCTGCGGCGACGGGCCAGGGGCCCGCGGGATCTACGACTGGGCCGCGGCCCAACGGCTAGCCAACATCATCTTCGATCCGGGATCCGCCGACCCATCACCGGTGGGTGATGGCCCGCCGGCCGCCTGTCCGACCCCGAAGATGTGGCCTACTACCTGGCCTACGCACCCGTGGGTGTCGAGATCGCCGCACTGACAGGCCGCACCGGTCGAATCCTGGTGAGCGCAAGTCTCGAACGCAGTGGGCCTTGTCCATCGCGAAATCTGAACTGGCGTGATACCTGGAGTTCGCGATACAGCAGCACGATCACTCACTGTTTGCGTGATGCCGCTGCGCTGCCGCGACGGACCAGTATGCGGGAATGGCCTGCGACGGCGGCCGGATCTGGCTGCGCAGGCGGAGCCGGGGGCGGGCATGGCGACGGAGGCGGTAGGCCTGCACGCTCCTGACGCGCTGCTTGACGAGCATCCAGTCCGGCACTGTCACGTTATTGAGTGGTTTTCTGACAGCGCGTGAGGCATGGGGCGGGGCCGGGTTTCGAAGCGGCGTTCAGGTCCCGGCGGCGCTGGCGGCCTGGTCCCAGCATCGCAAAGCGGATGGTACTGTCTCGTGCTCGGTAGCCGGGAGCGGTCATCAGGTGGCGGTGGGGCCGGAAGTGCGGTGAGATGCCGCTGAAGGCAGCCAGGAACCGTTGGGCCCCCACCGGTACTGCGGAAGCCTTTCATCGGCGCGTTCACGCTGCCTTGTCGGCTGATGACTGTTCTCTGCCCGGTTGTTCAGGCCCTTGTGCGAGGGGTGTTCAACGGAGGGCATGACCTCGCGGTGGGCCGCGCTGCAGGAGCGCAGCTTGTCGGTGACGGCCACCCTGGGCACCGTATGGGTCTTCTTCAGCAGCCTGCGGAAGAAGCGCCGGGCCGCAG